>ONJF01000004.1 GCA_900318085.1 uncultured Bacteroidales bacterium | reverse complement strand
ATACCAACTGCCCTAAAAGATTGCGGATTTCTAGTTCGTCAATGTCTTGCGCTTCGATGTGCAGCAGGTCTTTTGTGGGATTCGGCCATACCTGTATGGAATTTTCAGAAGTTTCAGTCAAGCCCTCCAAAACCATCAAGGTAAGCCCGATAACGCTGTCACAGTCAGGACCGTCGAGGACTTGGGTGTAGTAGCCTGGCTCGGTCAGCGGGCGGCTGAAGAACCAATAAGGGCTATCGCTTTCATAAAACGCATCCTCAATCTGGGTGAGCGAAGCACAGCTCTCGTAAGCCCCGATGTCGATACGCCCTTTCTGCAGGCGCGGGTTACCGGCGATGTCGGTGTTGCCCAGACCCGTGGTGTTGGGCTTGCCTGCATTGAGGCAGATGCTGCGCGATCTCAAACTCCAATCTTCACGGTGATGTGATGCACCGGCACCACTCGCGGGATGGTTGAAGCGGACATAGACGCCAGGCTCGTCGCCGTTGTTCTCGTTGGGGATGTCATAGTTGTCCGATCCATTGACGATGCCACTGACGGCGCAGTGGTCGAAGTCGCTTAAGCCGGCGAACTGGTTGGGTAGGCCGTTGGCCACATTGCCCCACACGATGCAGTTGTAGTATTTGTTGTGGCTGTTCTCGTGGTAGATGCCGCCGACGCTTTCTGTGGCGAGGTTCATCACAAAGTCGCAGTTGTAGGCGGTGAACTGGCCGCGGGCATACATGCCGCCAGCGTTGTTGGCGGTATTGTTGTTGATGATGCAGTTTTTCAGTGTCGGTTCGGCACTGTTGTAGAGGTAAATGCCACCGCCCTTGGTGGAGGCGATGTTGTTGCTGATGCGGCAGTTGGTATAGTCGGCGCCGACGCGGTCGCACACGCCTCCGCCCATTGAGGCGCTGTTGTCCATGATGCGGCAGTTGTGTAGTGTGACATGGGCCGTGCCGCCCGTCGAGTTGATGTAGACACCACCGCCGTACATGGTGGCGGTATTGTTGATGATGTTACAGTTGTTTAGCGTGACATAATTGTTGAGATAGGCACCCGCGCCGCTGCCGATGCTTCCGTTTTGGATGGTGAAGCCGTCCCAGATGGGCATCGAGGCCGAAGTGAAGGCTTCGTTCTGCAACAGCACGCGCCGTTGGTTTTGGCCGTCGAGGATGGTGGCGTTTTTGTCGAAGTCGCGCAGCGAGAGGTCGTAGTCGGGGCCTTCGATGCCTTCGAAACCGCCGTAGACGCGGTTGTAGGCGGTGACATAGAACGCGCCTTCCGTGTCGGTGATGTCGCCGTAATAGGTGCCGGCCTTCACCCAGACCTTGGTGTTGCCGCCGTTCGAGAGGGCAGAGGCGAACTGTAGCTTATCGGTGGCGTTGGCCCACGAAGAGCCGTCACCCGTACCGTCGGCACTGACATAGATGATGCCGTTGGCGTCGGCTTGGATGCTGACGGGGAAGATGTTGCTCACCACGGCCTGGCCTTGGTTGAAGCCGTTGACATCGTAAGTGGAATAGTAGGCGTCGCCGCTGCCGCTCCAGCCGAAGTTGAAGTGCATGAGGTCGTTGCTGTCGTAGCCGTCGCACACGAAGGCGTGACCGCTGTTGCCGTTGGCCCCGGAATAATAGATGGGATGCGACTGGTCGAGGTCGGCCTTGAGCATGGCGATCCAAGCATCGTCTTGATAGCTGCTCTTCATGCGGTATTTCGCGCCACAGTAGCCGAAATAGGAGCGGAGGGCCGTCTCCACATCGGCACTCTGTGCACCGCTGCCGTCCGGTCCATAGTTCATATTGACGCTCACGCCGCAGTGATAAAGCAGGGTGGCCACGGCATCGTTATGACTCCATATCTCGTTGGGCATCTGGCTCCAGTGGTAGGTGGTGGCGCCGAAGTTGGCGCTCTGCTCGCCGTATTCACTGTGGACATAGCTGTGTGAGCCGAAGCCCGTCTCGGGATAGTCCCAATATTTCATCACCTGGGCCATGGCGGTGGCCACGCAGCCGGCATAGCAGTGTCCGCAGGGACCGCCCCACCACCAACTGCCAGTGGCTGGACAGTATTCATTATAGTAGCAGTCCTGGTTCCAGTGTGTGCTGACCAAAGGGTCAACGGTTGTGGCATTGCGTGTCCTGAAGATGCCATGAGAAGCCTCTTCCCATTGGCGTTGCACCTTGGCTTCGGGTTGTATGCCGTTGGCAAGGGCGAAGTCTATCATCTCGGAGTAATGTGCGATCCAAGAGGCGAAGTTTTCGGGAGCCTCCTCCATGTCGGGAAAGGTGCCTTGGTCAGACCAAGCCAACACGGGTGGCAATACGGTATTGCCTGCGATGATGACAAAGCCTTGGTTGCCAATGTTGTAGATATAGTTACCTTCGCTTGAGACCAAACTCAAATCCAGACCCTTGGATGCCAACTGCGTATTGACGAAGGCTTGCGCGGTTTGGCGGGCCAACGATTCGTCGACCTGCTTGGCGGTTTGGGGAAATGCTTGGGTGATGGTGGCTATGACCAATAATAGTACGAGATATAGTTTTTTCATATACCGAAATTTTGCCGCAAATGTAAGGATTTATCTTTTGAGTGCCACCCGAATGGATTCTAATGCCATTTCTTCCATGGTGAAATAGGTGTCGGGGTTGGGGTGGCAGCCGTCTTCGCTGATTGACTCGGGGAGTCCGAGGTTCTCGTCGGCGAGAGCGGTGTGATAGTCGATGTAGACGAGGTCATTAGCTTCGGCGTATGCCTTCAGACTCTTGTTGATGTCGACGATGGTCTGGCCAGGGTTAATGATCTCTTCTCTCCACGGGAACTTCGAGCAGGGTGGGATGGAGCTGATGATGGGGATGATGCCGTTGGCTTGTGCGATTTGGCACATGGCGATGATGTTGTCGATCACCTTGTCGGGTGCCACCCAATAGTCATTGTGCGCCACATCGTTGGTGCCGGCCATGATGACCACGGCTTTGGGATGCAGGTCGATGACATCGGTGGTGAAGCGCACCAGCATCTGCGACGAGGTCTGACCGCCGATGCCCCTGCCGCAGAAGTTGTGGCTGCTGAAGAACTCGGGATGGTAGATGGTCCAGATTTCGGTGATGGAGTTGCCCATAAAGACCACCTCGGGGTAGTCGCCGCTCGCGATAATGCGCTCATTGTCGGCCTGATAGCGATTGAGGCCGAACCAGTCTTGGGAATAGCCGAAGAATGACATGGTGGTGAATAACAATAGGATAAAACTCTTTTTCATGACTTAAATTTTGGTGCAAATGTAACGTTTTTCTTATTAAGGTGAAAAATTTCTCTTCAAACGCATTGAATCTGCGTTTCGTAAGGAAAAAATGTGTACTTTTGCAGCCGCTTTCAAAAAGACCTATATCTATGATTAACATAACCTTCCCTGACAATAGTGTCAGACAATTTGAAGCCGGTGTAACGCCGCTGGATATCGCCAAGAGTTTGAGCGAGGGTTTGGCGCGTAACGTGCTGTCCGCCAAGGTGAACGGTAAGATGTGGGATGCCATGCGCCCCGTCAACGAGGACGCCACCATCCAACTCTTCACCTGGGACGACCCCGAAGGTAAGGCTACCTTCTGGCACTCGTCGGCCCACCTTATGGCCGAGGCCATCGAGGCCCTCTACAAAGGTGTGAAGTTCGGCATCGGCCCCGCCGTGGATGCCGGTTTCTATTATGACATCGACACGGGTGACCTCACCCTGACCGAGGCCGACCTCGTTGCCATCGAGAAGAAGATGCTCGAGCTGGCCCGCGAGAAGCAGACCTTCGAGCGCGTCGATGTGAGCAAGGCCGAAGCCATGAAATACTTCACCGAGAAAGGCGATGAATACAAGGAAGAACTGATCAGCGAGCTGGAAGACGGCACCATTACCTATTATAAATGTGGTAATTTCACCGACCTCTGCCGCGGTCCCCATATCCCGAACACGGGCTTCATTAAGGCTGTGAAGCTGACCTCACTGGCTGGCGCCTACTGGCGTGGCGACGAGAAGCGCAAGCAGCTGACCCGCGTCTATGGCATCACCTTCCCGAAGCAGAAGGAACTCGAAGAGTACCTCGTGCTTCTCGAAGAAGCTAAGAAGCGCGACCACCGCAAGCTGGGTCGTGAGCTCGAACTCTTCATGTTCAGCGACACCGTGGGTAAGGGTCTGCCGATCTGGTTGCCCAAAGGCACCGAGCTGCGCCTCCGCCTGCAGGAGTACCTGACCAAGATCCAGAAGGAGTATGGTTATGAACAAGTCATCACGCCCCATATCGGTGGCAAGCAACTCTATGTCACTTCCGGTCACTGGGATCACTACGGTGAAGACAGTTTCCGTCCGATCACCACGCCCGAGGAAGGCGAGGAGTACCTGCTGAAGCCGATGAACTGCCCCCACCACTGCATGATCTTCAAGTGGAAGCCGCGTTCCTATAAAGACCTGCCTTTCCGCTGCGCTGAATTCGGCACGGTGTACCGCTATGAGCAGAGCGGCGAGCTCCACGGCTTGACGCGTGTGCGTTCGTTCACCCAAGATGACGCCCACATCTTCTGCCGTCCCGACCAGGTGAAGGAAGAGTTCATCCGCGTGATGGAAACATCGAAATCATCTTCAAGGCTCTTGACTTCAAGAACTTTGAAGCACAGATATCGCTCCGCGACCCCAACGACCATGAGAAGTATGTGGGTACGGACGAGAACTGGGCCAAGGCCGAAGCCGCCATCCAGGAGGCCTGCGCCGAGAAGGGCCTGCCCGCCCATGTGGAATACGGCGAAGCCGCTTTCTATGGTCCCAAGCTCGACTTCATGGTGAAAGACGCCCTCGGCCGTAAGTGGCAGCTGGGTACCATCCAGGTGGACTACAACCTGCCCGAGCGCTTCGACCTGAGCTACATCGGTGCCGACAACGAGAAACATCGTCCCGTGATGGTGCACCGAGCCCCCTTCGGCTCCATGGAGCGTTTCGTGGCCGTGTTGCTTGAACACTGCGCCGGTGAGTTCCCGCTGTGGCTGGCTCCCGACCAGGTGATTATCCTCCCGGTCAGTGAAAAATACCTCGATTTTGCGAAAAATTTGCAATCGTATCTGAAAAAGTCCGATATTCGCGCCCTCATTGACGAGCGTAACGAGAAGATCGGCCGTAAGATCCGTGATGCCGAGA
The DNA here is from genome assembly GCA_900318085.1 of uncultured Bacteroidales bacterium. Taxonomy (GTDB): domain Bacteria; phylum Bacteroidota; class Bacteroidia; order Bacteroidales; family F082; genus Limimorpha. The sequence continues at coordinate 137,167 of ONJF01000004.1, read as the reverse complement.
TGAAGAAATATCCTTACATGCTCATCGTGGGCGAGAAGGAAGCGGCTGAAAATCAAGTGTCTGTGAGAAAGCACGGTCAAGTCGACCTGGGCACGATGCCCACCGATGACTTCGCCGCTATGATCAGAAAGCAAGTCGAGGAGGAACAGAACAAGAGATAAACAACTAACAGAATATAAACTTAATATAGGAGACTACAACTATAGCACAGATCCCACAAAAAGGTAGGCCTGGACAAAAGCCGAACAAAGACAAGGACGGATTCAACCACCGCATCAATGAACAGGTGAAAGCCCCTATGGTGCGTTTGGTGGGTGAGGGAGTGGAACCCAACATCTATCCCTTGCGCGAAGCTTTGAGAATCGTAGAAGAATTGGGTGTCGACCTCGTCGAGATCCAACCCGATGCCAACCCGCCCGTCTGCAAGGCGATGGACTACAAGAAGTTCGTCTTCGACCAGAAGAAACGCCTGAAGGAACAGAAAGCCAAAGCCACCAAGGTCGTCATCAAGGAAATCCGCCTCGGACCCCAAACCGACGACCACGACTTCGAGTTCAAGCTGAACCACGCCAAGCGCTTCTTGCAGGAAGGCTCAAAGGTCAAGGTGGAAGTCTTTTTCAGAGGCCGTTCCATTGTCTACAAGGAACAAGGCGAGATCATGTTGCTGAAGTTTGCGCAGGAGTTGGAAGAGTTCGGAAAGGTGGAGATGATGCCCAAGTTGGAAGGCAAGCGCATGCAGATGATGATAGCTCCTAAGTCAACGAAGAAGTAAAAGCTGTAAGCTATAAGCCGTAAGCTGTAAGCAGGGAAGCTGATGAGCTGATAGCTGACGGCTTAAAGCTGAAAGCCAATAATAAAAGAAATAAATAGAGTAACTTAATACCTTTAAAACTAATTGTAAAATGCCTAAAATGAAGACCAAGTCCGCTGCCAAGAAGCGTTTCCAAGTAACCGGCGGCGGCCATCTGAAGAGAAAGCACGCTTATCATGGTCACATCCTGACTAAGAAGAGCCAGAAGAGAAAACGTAATCTCGATCACACCGCCCTCGTCGAGCGTGCTGATGAGAAAGTCGTGAAACAGATGCTTCTCATGTAATTAACAAAATGTGTAATTTGTCTCAGCAGAAAAGTTCTCGAAAGGAGCGAGGCGCTGGACGAAAAAATCAAAAGAAATGACAAGATCAGTCAATGCAGTGGCTTCAAGAGCCAGAAGAAAGAAAATCCTGAAGAAGACCAAAGGTCAGTTCGGCACGAGAAAGAACGTGTGGACTGTGGCGAAGAACTCTTACGAAAAGGGTCAAACCTACGCTTATCGCGACAGAAGAAACAAGAAGCGCGAATTCCGCAGCCTGTGGATCGTCCGTATCAACGCCGCCGTGCGTGAATATGGCATGAACTACAGCCAATTCATGGACAAGCTCACCAAGTCGGGTATCGAGATCAACCGCAAGGTCCTTGCCGACCTCGCCCTCAACAATCCCGAGGCTTTCAAGGCCATCGTCGACCAGGTGAAGTAAATCGCGTTATTGTTATGATAACAAGGAAAATCCCGCTTAGGCGGGATTTTTTTTTGTGGGCTCATATGAGTATTGCCAAAAATGTTTATTTTTGCACTCTATGACTCAAGAAGAAAAGGTCACATATTGGTTGGATTTGGCAGACTATGATTTAGAGACTGCGGAAGGATTGTATGTTGTCAAGCGTTGGTTATATGTGGGCTTTATGTGTCATCAAGTCATCGAAAAGACACTTAAAGCCTATTGGTGTAAGACGAGAGATGATGATCCCCCATATATTCACAACCTTGCGCAGTTGTCAATTCGTAGTGAATTGTATGAACAAATGACGCCAGAACAGAAGCTTATCATAGCGGTTTTAATGCCAATGAACATTGAAGCTCGTTATCCTGAGTATAAAGAGCAATTGTTAAAGCGACTGACAGAAGATTTCTGCCGTAAGTTGATTGACGACACAAAAGCATTACAGCAATGGATAAGGAACAAGTAATCGAGGTTGTTAGACAGTATAAAGATGCTATAATCAAGCAGATAAGCGATGCAAAAGTTTATCTCTATGGCTCTTATAGTAAAGGTACCGCAGGTCCTGATAGTGATATAGATGTCGCTGTTGTCGTACCTGCTGTAAATGACGATTGGTTGGATGTTTCTACCATTTTGTGGTTGATTGCTCCACAAATTAATTATTTAATTGAACCTGTTTTGATTGATCAAAGATTCCCGTCACCTTTGTATGACGATGTCATGAGTACGGGTATTGCTATTGCCTAATCGAAATACAGGCTATAGATTCCATGAACTTTAAACTCGTTTCTGAATTCCAGCCCACCGGCGACCAGCCCGAAGCCATCCAACAATTGGTGGACGGCCTGAAGCGTGGCGATCGCGCCCAGACGCTATTAGGCGTGACGGGCTCGGGCAAGACCTTCACCATCGCCAATGTACTGGCGCAACTCAACCGACCAGCCTTGGTGTTGAGCCATAACAAGACCCTTGCGGCACAGCTCTATGGCGAGTTCAAGCAGTTCTTCCCCGAGAACGCTGTGAACTATTTTGTGTCTTATTACGACTACTACCAGCCCGAGGCCTTTATCCCCGCCACCAACACCTATATAGAAAAGGACCTCGCCATCAACTCCGACATCGACAAGATGCGACTGGCCACGACTTCAGCCTTGCTTTCGGGAAGGCGCGACATCATCGTGGTCTCCTCGGTGTCATGCCTCTATGGCATTGGCAACCCCGATGATTTCGGCAAGAATGTGATTTTCCTTGAACGCGGCATGAAAATCAGCCGTGACGAGGTAGCCAAGGCCTTGGTGGGTGCATTGTATGTGCGCAACGAGATTGAATTCACGCAAGGCAAGTTCAGGGTGAAAGGGGAGACGATGGATGTGTTCCCCGCCTATGCCGACTATGCCTACCGCATTGTGTTTTGGGATGATGAAATCGACGGTCTGGAGATGCTCAATCCCGTGACGGGGCGCAAGATGGAAGACCTGTCGGAAGTGACGATCTTTCCTGCCAACATCTTCGTGACCTCGCAGTCCAAACTCAATGCTGCTGTGACCGAGATTCAAGACGATATGTTCAAGCAGGCAGAGTATTTCCGTGAGATAGGGAAAAACCTTGAAGCCAAACGCTTGGAAGACCGCGTCAACTATGACATCGAGATGATGAAGGAGCTGGGCTATTGCTCGGGCATCGAGAACTACTCGCGCTACTTTGACGGACGCAGTCCGGGCACGAGACCTTTCTGCCTCCTCGACTATTTCCCCGACGATTTCATCACCATTATCGACGAGAGCCATGTCACCATCCCGCAGATTCGTGGCATGCATGGCGGCGACCGCTCGCGCAAGCAGACCTTGGTGGAGTATGGTTTCCGCCTGCCTTCGGCCTTGGACAACCGTCCCCTGCAGTTTGATGAGTTTGAGGCACTCACAGGCCAGACCATCTATGTCAGTGCCACGCCTGCCGACTTCGAGTTGCAGCAGAGCGAAGGCGTGTATGTGGAGCAGCTGATTCGTCCTACGGGTCTGCTCGACCCGGTGATTGAGGTCCGTCCTAGCTTGAATCAAGTCGACGACCTCATTGACGAGATCCACAAGGTGGTGGAAAAGAACCAGCGCGTGCTCGTCACCACCTTGACGAAACGCATGGCCGAGGAGCTGAAAACCTATTTGAATAACCTGAAAATCAAGACGCGCTATATCCACTCCGATGTGGACACCATGGAGCGTGTGGAGATATTGCAAGGCCTGCGCCTGGGCGACTTCGATGTGTTGGTCGGCGTGAACCTCTTGCGCGAAGGCTTGGACCTGCCGGAGGTCAGTTTGGTGGCCATTCTCGATGCCGACAAGGAGGGCTTCCTTCGTTCGGAGCGTTCCTTGGTGCAGACGGCAGGCCGTGCCGCCCGTAATGCGGAGAGCAAGGTCATCATGTATGCCGACACCATCACCGATTCCATGCGCAAGACCATCGATGAGACGGCTCGCCGTCGTGCCAAGCAGATGGCCTACAACGAAGCCCATGGCATCGTGCCGAAGACCATCGTCAAGGCTATCGACAACTCGTTAGGCACCATGAAAGGCCAGCCTGCACCGACAGCGTATTCGCAATCTGGTGATGCCACAATGGCTGCCGAAGGTCGAGCCGAATATAGGTCGAAGGAGCAACTCCAGAGAGCCATCCAACAGGCCAAGAAGAATATGGAGAAAGCCGTCAAGGAGATGGACTTCTTGGCAGCAGCCAAATTCAGGGATGAAATGCTCCAGTTGCAGATTGAGATTGAGAAAATGCAGTAATTATGTCCGCCGCCACCCGAGCCATACTACAGCAGTATTGGGGCTATCCCAGTTTTCGTCCGCTCCAGGAAGACATCGTGGACTCGGTGATGGCCGGGAAGGACACGCTCGCGTTGCTGCCCACGGGTGGCGGCAAGAGCATCTGTTTCCAGGTGCCGGCCATGGCGATGGAGGGCCTCTGTCTGGTCATCACACCGCTCATTGCCTTGATGAAGGACCAGGTGGCGCATCTTGTGGCAAAAGGGATACACGCCGCAACCATCTATTCCGGCATGCACCCCGATGCCTTGGAACTGGCCTATAACCAAGCGGCCTTTGGCCGGCTGAAGTTCCTCTATGTCTCGCCCGAACGCCTTCAGACCAACCAGTTCATCGAAGCCTTGCGCCGGATGAAGGTCTGCCTCTTGGCTGTCGACGAGTCGCACTGTATTTCGCAATGGGGTTATGACTTCCGTCCGCCTTATCTGAAGATCGCCGATATCCGTCCTTATATGCCTAAGACCCCAGTGTTGGCTTTGACCGCCACGGCTACTGCCAAGGTGGTCGACGACATACAAGTGCGTCTCGGCTTCAAGGAGAAGAATGTCTTCCAAAGCAGTTTCGAACGCAAGAATGTGACCTATAATGTGGTCCGCGAGGCCGACAAATACGGCGTGTTGCGGCGTAAGTTGGAGGCCATGAAAGAAGGCAGTGCCATCGTATATGTTCGCAACCGCAAGCGCACCCAAGTCATCGCCGACTGGCTCAACTCGGTGGGTATCAGCGCCACCTTCTATCATGCCGGTTTGGATGCCAAGACGCGTGACCAGCGCCAAGACCTCTGGATGAAGGGCAGGGTGAAGGTCATCGCGGCCACCAACGCCTTCGGCATGGGCATCGACAAGCCCGATGTGCGCCTCGTCATCCACATGGACTTGCCCGACAGCATCGAAGCCTATTTTCAGGAGGCTGGCCGTGCAGGCCGTGACTTAAAGCCTTCCGAGGCTTTCCTGCTTGTTTCGCCTGCCGATATCCAGAAACTGCAGGACAACTTGACGCAGTCGTTCCCCGAACTTGACCGCATCAAATTGATCTATAACGCCTTGGGCAATTACTTCAAAATCCCTGTCGGGGCAGGGGAGAATGTCTCCTATCCCTTTGTCCTTACTGACTTTGCCAATCGCTATGGCTTCAATGTAGTAGAGGTGTTCCACACTTTGAAGATCCTTGAAAAAGAGGGCTTCCTTGTGCTTTCCGACAGCTTCGATGAGCCGTCAAAAGTGATGGTAAAGGCCTCGCGCGACGACATCTATGGCTTCCAAGTCAACAACCCGCAATATGGTGAACTGATCAAGTGCATGTTGAGAAGTTTGCCTGGAGTGATGACGGATTTCGTGAAGATCAACGAAGAGACTCTGGCCAAGAAAACGGGTTTGACAGCGGAAAAAGTCCAGGAACAGCTGAAGAAGTTGGAGTCCTATAACTTTCTTTCCTATGCGCCGCGTAACGACAAGCCTCAAATCCTCTTCCTTTCCGAGTTTGTCGATACCAAGCATTTCGGTCTTTCCAAGGAAAACTATTACGACCGTAAGAAAGACGCCGAGGAACGCGTGAAGGCCGTTGTTGATTTCGTCAACAACGACCGCGAATGCCGCAGTGTGCAGCTGTTGCGCTATTTCAACGAGAAGACTAAAAAGACCTGTGGTCGCTGCGATGTGTGCCAACTACAAGCGGTGGTCCCGTATGACAGTATTGAGGAGAAACTGCGGACCGTGATGGGAGAGGAGGAACTGCCTGTGAAGGAGGTGCTTTCTCGATGTGACGAGTTCGACGAGTCGCAGGTGCTCGATGCTATCCGTTTCCTTGTCGACAATGGGGTGCTGCAAGTGGAGGATGACGGCATGGTGAAACGGAATGACAACAAAAAAAGCCGTCGTTGACGACGGCTCTTTTTAGATCCTGAAATGAGTTGTATTATTTCAGAATGTCTTTTGCGGGTTTGAATCTGACGACCTTCTTGGCGGCAATCTTAATGGTCTTGCCCGTTCTGGGGTTACGGCCTTGTCTGGCGGGACGCTTGGTCACACCCATGGTACCGAAACCAACGAGAGCGATCTTACCGTCCTTCTTCAGTTCGGCTTTTGAAACTTCGACGATGGCATCGACGGCCTTTCTTGCGTCGACTTTGGTCATGCCAGCCTTTTCGGCCACGGCAGCGATTAATTCTACTTTATTCATAGTAATTTTAAATTAGGGTTTAACTTTTACCCGACAAAAATAATGTATTTTTGAATAATGCAAGCATTTTTGAGAAAAAAAGCATTATTTTTATCGAAAAAATGGACAAAAAAGGGAAAAACTGCCTATTTTGCTCATTTCGTGACCGTTTTCCAAAGCCCATCTAGGCGAGTTCCCCTCAAAAAATCTGAAATCGGCATGGCCTTTTTGCCGGCTTGCTGCACTTGGGTCAGGTGGATGAAACCGTCTTTTATGGCTATTTTGAGGAACTTCTTGTTGTCGGTGACAACGCTCCCAACAGGCATGTCGGGATGGCAGGCCTCCATTTCGGAGCTAAAGACTTTCATTTCAATGCGTTCTCCCATTTCCGAGATGAGTTGGGTGTGCGCTGCAGGATAGGGTGAGAGGCCGCGGATGTGGTTGTAAATGGTCAGACGGTCTTGGCTCCAGTCGATGTTGCAGAATTCTTTCGAGATTTTTGGTGCAGGCTTTAGTGATTGGCCTTCGGCTAGTTGCTTTTGCGGTAAGGGATCAACGGTACCTTGCTCTACCTTTTTGATGGTCTCTACCACGAGTTTGTTGCCCAGCACCATCAGCTCGTCATGAAGTTCACCTGCTGTCTCGTCGGGACGGATGCCAACTTTCTCGCGCATGATGACGGCACCCATGTCGATTTCCTCGTTGAGGAAAAAGGTGGTCAGGCCTGTCTCAGTCTCTCCGTTGATGATGGCGAAGTTGATGGGTGCCGCGCCACGATACTGTGGCAGCAACGAGGCATGGAGGTTGAAGGTACCCAACTCGGGCATCTGCCATACCACGGCAGGCAACATCCTGAACGCCACCACGACAAACAGATTGGCTTGGTAGGAAGCCAACTGCTCCAAAAACAGCGGGTCTTTCAGCTTCTCGGGTTGCAGCAGGGGGAGTCCATGCTCCAACGCGGTCTTCTTGACGTCGGAATACTGTATCTGGCGTCCCCGCCCGGCAGGTTTGTCGGGCATGGTGACGACGACAGGGACCTCATAGCCGGCTTTGAGGATGGCTTCAAGCTGCGAGGCAGCGAATTCGGGTGTGCCGAAATAGGCGATTCTGATGTTGTTTTCCATGGCTGTCAAAAAAAATCCTGACCCCGAAGAGCCAGGATGTTATGTTGTCTTGTTTGGTTGTCCTTATTTCATCTTCTGCTCGAGGTAAGCGATATTCTTGCTGATCTCGAAGGCCTCGTTGCTGTTCGGGAAGTCTTTCTTCAGAGACTTGTAGGTCTCCAAGGCTTTGGCGTTGTTGCCCATGATTTCGTAAGTCATACCCAACTTTTGAAGGAACATAGGAGTGGTGAACTCGTTGGGGTTCTTCTTGGTCGACTTCTCGTAGTAGGAAACGGCATTGTCTTGGTCGCCTAGTTGCATGTAGCAGTCGCCGATAAGCCCCAAGGCCATGGGGGCCAACACTTTGTCGTCGTTGGTGTATTTCTTCAGATACTCGATGGCTTCATTGTAGTTGCCTTGCTTCACATAGCACACGCCAGCATAGTAGGCAGCCAGCTTGCCAGCCTTCGTCGAGCCGTAGGTGTTGACGATGTCGAGGAGGCCGACATTCTCTCCGTCGCCGTTCAAAGCGGTGGCGTAGTTTTCATTCTCTACATAATATGAGGCGAAGTCAACAGCTTTGGTGGCCTGCTCTTCAAAGGCAATCTCTTGGGGGAAGCTTTGGTTCATGGCCTTCTCGTTGCGCTCCTTCTTGTATTTGTTGATGAAGAAAATGCCCACACCGATAACCAACAGGGCGATAAGGATGATCCACAGGATCTTCTGGTTGTTTTCAATCCAAAGTTCGGTTTTGCTTAATGCTGATTCGACGTTTTCGAGTCTTTCGTCTCCTTGTTTTGTGTTCTGTTTTGCCATATCGATTCAAAATTTGGCTGCAAAAGTACGCTTTTTCGGCATACCTTTGACCAAATTTTTGCAATTTTTTCTTTTTTCGTATTTTTGCATTCCGTTATAATAAGTAAATGAGCATATTTGGCTTGCATATTGACGCGAGACTATTATTTGACCATGACCACTGACCATGACCATGACCCGTTTCACCCAAGGTGGGGTGGTCAGGGTTTGGGTCAGTGGTCAGGGTAAAAAGTCCCGTGTCCCGCGTCAAATGATATTGAAGTTTAGTTTTGAACAGTTCCTTAATACAATCTTCATGAAGAAGTCTATAGTATACGACGGAAGAGAGACTCAGGACATTGAATTGCAGCAGGATGCCGCCCGCGATGCCGCCATGCTTGAGTTCCTGACGCCCTTCATTACCGACGAGCGAAGGCAGCGTTTTGAAGAGATTCTCGAATACCGTACTCGGCATATCACGGTCGTTTTGGAGGATATCTTCCAGCCGCACAACGCCAGCGCGGTGTTGCGTACTTGCGACCTTCGTGGCATACAGGACATCCACATCGTCGAAAACAACAACCATTACGATGTCAATCCGGATGTGGTGTTGGGCAGCACCAAGTGGCTGAACTTGAATTATTACGAGAGTAATGCGTTCAACACGCCGGAAGCCTACGAACGTCTTCATGAGCAAGGCTATAAGATTGTGGCCACCTGTCCGCATCGCGACGATTTCACGCCCGAAACACTTCCTTTAGACCAACCTATCGCTTTGGTCTTCGGTACTGAGAAGCTTGGCCTTTCCGATTATGCCGTCGAGCATGCCGACATGCATGTGCGCATCCCGATGTATGGCTTCACGGAGAGCTACAACATCAGCGTTTCGGCAGCCTTGTTGCTGTATTCGTTGACGAATCGTCTTCATGCCTCCACTGACATTGACTGGCACCTCACGGAAGAAGAACGCGATGCCGTGCGTCTCGTGTGGACGCGTCGTTCATTGAGCCGCATCAGGCAATACGACCGGAAATTTTTCCAGTTGCATCCTGAATTCTTGGAAGACAAATAAAAAGCACCGCCAAGGTTTGACGGTTCTGCTGTGCGGTATCGGGCTGTTAGAGACGCGGTTAATCGTGTCTCTACCAGTTTAGCGTAAACATCGTATTCAATGCCAAAACCCTACAAAAATCATGCTACCTCATTTTTCACCTTAACTCATGCTCCCAATTCTGGTTATACATTATAACTCACATCCACCAACATATCGCATGGAACGTTCCACACCGTTGGCGTGTTCTTCCATGAAGATGCGTTGGCGGTCGTAGCCGTAGGTGTAGGCCAGCGTGTTGCCGCCTTCGGCGATGGTCTTCACCTTGTCGAAGCCCGTGTAGGTGATCTCTTGGGTGGCCGAGGGGAACACGCCCTCGGCCGTCTCGGCACGGGCGGGCTGCCCTTGGGCTGCGGCGAATGCGGCATTGGCAAACACGGTCTCCCCGTCGGCCTGCTTCGTGGTCATTCGGCCCAGCGGGTCATAGACAATCTGGCTGTGCGTCGTGCCAAGGTATATGTCGGTCAGGCGGTTCATGTTGATAATTTTTTCACATTTATGGTTTTTCAATTATTGTATGCGGGGGACTACAAAAACCACCTTCCCAAAATCATATTCAGAACAGAACTGATAAAGAAGAGTTTCAATTTCTTGGAACCATTTGGTATCCAATTGAATATCGTCATTTTTACAAAATGGTCGCAAACCGATTTCTGGATAGTATTCCAAAATATGCCAATTAGTTTCTTCTTGTGAAGCATTTATATATTTCTCTCTAAGAATTGTCAGTCTTGTTTTTAAGTTTTTTTCTAATTCTTCAGAATAGGCATATTTTCCAGATACATCAAAAAAACGGAAAACTGTTTTATTAGAAAAAACTGAATCGTCACAATACTGAATCTGAGAATCATCACCTTGAAAAGCGATAGTATCATCACCAGCCATAATCAAAATATCTCCATCTCCTTTCCTCCATACTATTTTGTCCTTGTTTTTCAAAAGGTAATCAAATGTTTCATCGCAGCATTGAAAGAATCCTTGATGCAAACAATGAGACAATGAATCATAAGCAATTAATTCCTCGATAGAGTCTGGATATTCAAGGTGATACCAATTATATGAATACAAAGAAACATCAAGACCAGGGAAGAGTAATTTGTCTGTTTTTCTATAAATGGTGTCATCATAATAGAGTATGGTTAAATCCATTGCCGTTACAGTAGGGTAACTGAAATTCCATGTGATGTTTTTTCTTTCTTCCTTAAAAAATGTCAAAGTGGTTTGAAGGCTGTCTTTTATTGGCTGGTATTTCCAACTGTCATGTTTTTCAGTGTAAGAAACAAACTCGTCGATTGTCTTTGGATAATTACAAGTATTATCATACCTGCTTTGTATTAACTTACTTAATGTGGCTCTTATTATAGGATTAATGGCGGAATGGCTTACTGAACACCCGCCAAATAAAGAGCTGACCATGAATGATAAAATCAAAAACATGACATTTCTATTCATACTATCTTTATTGTTACAAGTTTAACTAATTATGGTTTATTTGGTCGATATGTATAGCCGAAAATTCTACACCATTGTATTTTTGTGTATTCTCTAGACTCCTTATTTAGAAAATGAACATAAGCAACGGCAAATCCATTATGACTAAAGTTTAAAGGGTATCCTTTAGGAAGATTACTGCCTATTGAACGAATAGGGATAGGATCATCTGTGAAGTATGATTTGCCATAGTAGGGATATGCAGTACCCCAACCTCCGAAACTAGCTTGCATCGCTTTTTCATTATTTAGTTGACCATAATCATCTAGTCTACCAACATTACATGAAGTAAGTATTCCTAACACATCATCTATAGTTAAATGCGTATTATTGTTTTTGTAAATATGCAGATTTTGACTTTGTTCAATAACTCCATTAATACTAATCCAGGAAGTCACATTGGAAAAATCAACTGTACTATTAGGTGCAACATTAGGATTCCAAGGGTCGTATACTCTTGAATCTTCAACAAATTTAATTAAGGCATCATAGATGTCTTTCCAAAATCTACCTTGTTCTGTATCAAGTGAGTAATGGTCACCCAACAAACCATAATAATCATTACCAGAAACATAGGTCACTCCAAGAAAACCTGAGGTAGAAACAGTCGCCCTTTCATCATAATAAATCTCTCCTGTTTTTTTGTTTTGTACCCAACCGCCTACTCCACCGTATTCATTGCTTGGATTATTTCCCTGTGTATACCCCGTTTCCGTCACGGCCGTTCCATTGACAACCCCCGAAGAACTATTTCCCCAAGGATGCACGCTCCTTCCCCAAAGCATGTCGTTGGGGTCGTCGGAATGGTATCGGGTCGTGGGGTCGTAGCACTGCGGCTGGGGTTGGCGACCATATCCGTCGGCGTACCATCCTGTCGGGTCGGTGTAGCGAAGCGGGTTGTGAGCACAGTAGGCATATCTGTTGAACGCCTGGGCACTGGTCGGGTCCTGCACGTAGGCATCCACCGAGAGGAAACTGCTGGTCAAAGGATCGTAGCATCGACCGTTCATGTTGATGAGGCCGAAGGCCGTCATGTGCTCATGGCCCGTGAAGCCGCGGTCGAACATGGGCGCGCCAGAGAAACCACCGCTCCATGTCGCGGGGTTGCGCAGGTTGCCCCATGCGTCGAAGCTCAGCTCCTGCTCCACGTTGCCTTCCGCATCGGTTATCGTGGTCCACGAGCCAAGGTGGTCTTTCAGTATGTAGTGCATGCTTTCCTCGCTGTTCAGTTGTTCTACTACGGCGAACACGCCATAGGGGCCTACAAGGTAAGTAAGCGTCTTTTCTGTGGTGTTTTCCCCGTCGTCCTCGGCAATGTACTCGCAGACGCCCACATAGTCCTTTGTTCGCGTTATGTCTCCTACGTTCTCCACCATGCGGATGCGCTGCCGGTCGTAGCCATACGCGTATTCCAGCGTGTTGTTGCCTTCGGTGATGGTCTTCACCTTATCGAAGCCCGTGTAGGTGATCTCTTGGGTGGCCAAGACGGGCGGGCTGCCCTTGGGCTGCGGCGAATGCGGCATTGGCAAACACGGTCTCCCCGTCGGCCTGCTTCGTGGTCATTCGGCCCAGCGGGTCATAGACGATCTGGCTGTGCGTCGTGCCAAGGTATATGTCGGTCAAACGGTTCATCTTGTCGTAGTGGAAGGTCTCCTCAAGGTTACGGAGGTTGTCCTTCCGGCTGGCTAAATTACCAAAATTATCGTAACCATACGACAAATTCTGCAAATTATTTGAGGTGACGATATTATGAGTCTTGGTATTAATGCTGTTTCCTTTATTCCTTTACGAATTTCCCATTGGCCACCTCACGGTTGCCGTCAAGCAGCTTGTAGACATACAGGCCCGCATCAAGGGTATGTGTGTCCACGGTAATAAGGTGGGATAGGGCGAAAGTAGTGATGTTGCGGTGTTTTCCTGAACCACGTCCCAGGTGATCTCGATGTCCTCCCTTCTGAACTTCATCAGCATCCCTTGAAACTCCGGGTCACCAGGTTCATTCGTCCCTCTCCGCTTGAGCATCGGCACAAGGCACCCGCCGTCGTTGAAAGCCGCGGGCTGTCCTGGGCGGAACAGGAACTCGTCATCCCTGAATGCCTTACGCCCCAAAAGGTTGAGATGCTTGTCCACAAGGATCACATTGGCCTGATAGATGTCTGAATATAGCCATTCGGCACAATAGGTGATTGCAAAGATGGTGGTGTCGTCGATGTAGGCCGTGCTGGTACCCCGTGGCATCCATGCAGTCGAGTCGTAGGGTGGCAGTCGCAATTCTCCGTACACGTTCAATGCCGAATCGATGACGTATAGGGAAGAGTAATAGAAAGTAGTCCGGCGATTAAGCTGGACTTTATTGGCGTGAAGTATCAAACGGTCGTCGTCTATCCAATTGCCGTCGGTGGAGATTTCATAAATGGGATCCACTTCGTATCCATATCCGCCTTGCACCTTATTCAGATGTTTCCTTGATATGACCTCAAGACTCATGTCGACCACATATATCCCTGGCGCACCTGTGGAGCTCAGGAAATTACCTCCTTCCACAGCCATCAACAAGTTGTCGGAATGCGGCTCGTAGGTGATTTCCTCGATGGAACTGGCATAATAGGTCGGAAGCGACTTCATGACAAGTATGTTGAGTTCTTCGTCCAATTCGTATAGCTGCAAGGCTCGCTGATAATACTCCTGCTCGGTATAGTAGGCAGGTGCGGCGGCAAGGATGACTGTGCCCGAAGGGGACAGGATGGAATTCAGCAACATCCCTGAAATGACATAAAAGCAATCGAAAGCTTCGTCCTCAACACTGAAAGTTCTCGAGTTTATCGGCTCCAATTCGCTGTCGAAGACATCCACGCGGATATATCTTTGGTAGTGTGGGTCACATAGGCTGTCATCGCACACGCCGAATACCATGTAGTTTCCATCGTTAAGCTCCACGGCGCTGAAATAGTTGAGTATCATGCCCTGTGGGTGTACTAGCCTGTCGATGTGCTCGCCGTCCTTGTCGACTTTCACCAACAGCCCATGTTTGTTGGACGTACAACCCATGCAAAGTGCCGACTCGCCATCGTCAACCGATATGACATCATTGAGGGCCCATGTGTTTCCCGTCTCTATCTGGACCGTCCATTCCTGGGAGAAGAGGCTTTGGCACAGGATCAGCAAGACCATTATTATGACAAGTTTCCTTTTCATAGCGACAAAATGTTTTGTTATTGGAAGATCTCTTTGTGGAGACTTTCTTGGGAGACTAGAAGCGGAATCCCGTAGAATGCTGTAGTATAATGTCCTATCGAAGTGTTGTCTTTCCCGTCACTTACAACAACTCGGAACAAGCAATGGTCAGATGGTACGGGAAGAGTGCCCCTATTGGGCAGGATGTTCAACACAAGGTGACGCTCCCCAAAATAATAGTAGTTCATTTGATCCGAATTCAGCCAGTAGTCTTGCGCCGTGGGATTTTCCTTGAAGAACTCGCAGTAGCGTGGACTGACACTGGTGTATCCTGAAGTCGGATTTGGATGGTTCTCGCCCAATACAGTATATTTGTTCATAACCCCGATATAGACATATTCATATCCCTCTGGAGCTATAGATACCAGATTCGCATTCAGCATCCCCGTCAACGTGTCCGCCGCATCAGCTGGAAAACCATTGCTGTTCTCATAATCTTCACCGTAGTACCACAGTACACCATCGTCCATAAAAGGCCTCCAAGGGTGCGGCTGGTCGGGGTCGGGCTGTTCACCCTTCATGCTTCCCTGAAGAGTGTGTATCTCGATGGCTAGGTGATTGCCATTGCGCTCGCCCGCCTCCACATCAAGGATGATGAACTGCTTGTTGTCCAACAAAGCGGCTTGGTATAGCATTAGTACAGCATCGTACATCTGGCAGTTGAAAACATACAGGTCGGCAAGCGATACAGAGTCATTGGTGCATACTGGCATGTATAGCGTGGTGTCGCAGCATATCGTCTGCCCATAGGAATAGCCAGGATAGGCATAGGTGTAGTTGAACAGGGCCTCGATGTTCCATACGGCATCGGCAACGCTCATATATGCGGCCGTCTTTTCGTTGGGTGTTGCTTCGACAGCTTCCAGCTGGCACTTGAAGTCCATGATGCGGGCAAGCGTGGCCTCGTCTTCCCTTGCTTCAATGGCTTGGGGCATCTGTTCTTTCTTACAACCAACCATGAAGGCTGCCGCTGTTGCAACAATGATCAATGCTGCAGCCAGGGTTTTGGAGAATCTTTTCATTTTGTTGTGTCTTTAATTTGAAATTGTTGTTGTTTGATTCTTTTTTTCCGCCCGTCTCGCATGGAATCCCTATCTTTGCAGCGCAAAAACGGGCAGGGGATACCGCTGGCATTGGCCCGCAGTTAACGTAGTTCGTTTTGCTTCGGGTGCTTGACCAGCAGTGCGATCTTCCACAAAAGCTTTTGCTCTTCAAGCACCTTATTATATATAGCCTCACTTCGGAGGCTTTATCGAATGAACTTGGTCTTCTCCTTCATCGTTTCAGTGTTTTTTAATCCGTTACCGTAAACTCACCAGCATACACGTCCCCATTGGAAAGTGTAAAGGTGACAATGTAATTCCCTGCGTTGGGGATGTAGATTTGCAGGCCGTTCGGCGTAAGCACAGAAGTGTATCCCACAATGGCACCTGCAGCTGTAGAAATCTCCACGGTGACCTGTCCGAGATTTTCAATAAACGCCACAAAAAGCACGTGGCCATTAATAATAGGATTGATAGAACTGCTCCTATCCGAACCGCCACACCCTGTACTTTCTGTCAACTCAATAGAAACCGGACGTCCATCTCTTTCATTTTCTGTTCCATATACTCCACTGGCGTAGCAGAACATTCCCAAAAGGGTCAAGTAAAGCATCAGAATTGTCTTCTTGAATTTACTCATAGCTTGTTTTCTTTTAATGTTGTCACTTTTGTTTGTTTCGACAACAAAAATAGAGCTTCACCCTAAAACAATAACGGTCAAGTGTTGGAATAATGTTGGAATTATTATGATTGAGATATTATTTATTGATAATCAATTGTTTAAACAATTCCAAAAGAGAGTAAATAAGCCAAAAAGTACTATAAAACAAGACTCACTTTGTCTTTATATTTAGGTTTTTTCCCGTTAAACCTTTTTATTCTCCATTTATTAATTCACCTTACCTATTGAAAAATGGAAGATTTTAAAATATAGGTCTGAAGACTTTCCTCTATACCCAACAAAGCTTTCAGCATATTGGCTCGCTTCTTGATGGCCGAATAGGACTTGTACTGCAATACGGCAATCTGTCGTTCATCCAATCCCAACAAATACAATTGGCAAAGTTGCAAATCATCCCCGCTCATTTTGGGATCCTTGCTTAACAATACAGACTCAAAATTAGGATAATGTCTTAAAACACTAGCCTTCAATGCTGCTGCATCTTCTTCAGTAAATACTATGTTGTGCTTTGCACTATTTCGCACGGTGATGTTCTGGCTCCTTATACAATCATTAATCTTTTGGCATATCGACTCTTTCAAGAAAGCCGCACGCCGCAGCTCCATTTCTTCGCGCTGTAGGTTCAACGCTTTCTCCAAAGCATTCACTTGTGCTTCACGCTGTTGCAGCCCCTGTTGCAATTTCTCTTTTTCACGTTGTCGAGTTTGTTTCTCCCTTTCTATCTGTTTTTCCTTCTCTTTCATTGTCTTGTCGGTTTCCAAACGAATCCGCTCGACTTCTTCTTTATGTGCTTTGTCTTTTTCCTCCATCTTTTTCGCGACTTCGGTTTGCTGCAGCTCCATCATTTTCTTATTCTTAACTCTCATGATAAAGAATATGACCAAAGCAACTGCAATAACCATGAAAAATATTACGCCCACAATTTTCTTCACGGCTTTTTTTCGAGATGCTTCAGCCTGTTTTTCTTGTTTTTGGTTTTGGTACCCCTTATACATATCCTCGAGTTTCGAGACCAAAGCCTTGTTCTCCCCCTCGGGTTTCTTGCAGTTTGTTAAAAAACGCATAAGGGAATCTGCTTGTTTCCTGTTTCCTTGTAGATCATAAATAATATACAAATAACTAGCCGCTTGTTTTTGAAGCCCAGCTTTGAGATTCTCATAGACTGGTTCCAAATATTTTAACGCGGAATCGTAATTATTCTCATAGAAGAATATTCCGCCAATGGTCAAAGACCGGTTTAATCGTTCATTTTCAGTATTCGCCTGAATAAGAACATGGTTAAGTTCATCCAAAGCATGGGTTACGTCTTCTTTCATTTTATAGTCACAAAGAGCTTTGCTTGCAACGATATTTCTATAAACCATATTATCTGTAACCGCCATGTTTTCTAAAGCTTGGTCATAATAACTTTGCGCTTTTTCGATCTCATTCATCTTGTCATACTGCTTGCCTATTCGATACAGGATGTTGGAAACGCCAGTGGGCGAAGTAGGCGATATTTTGCAGTATACAAGCGCATTCTCATAGCAAGTGATGGAAGATTCCATCATAAACTGTTCTGAAAACAGGTCTCCAAGACGATTACAGGTATTCGCCATAAACTGAGCCCTTTTACCAATTAGCGCTTTTCCTTCATAACACCCCTCCATTAACTCCAATGCCTTCAAATATTCCGCACAAGCGTTCATTACGTCGCCCTGGTCATAATAGCCCGCACCATTAATATAATGTGCCCGCGCATCTAAAAACACATTCCGTTCCCGTAGGGACGCACCGCGTTTGTCCGCTTTGTGCGTGTCCGCCTCATCCGCCGCCACAATAGAATCAAAATAATCCACTGCTTGTAATAGCTCATCCCGATTGCTTTGAGGTTTATAATTCTTATACAGCAGTTCCGAAACCAACAGCTGACAATAATGCCCATTAAACTCATCAAGGCTGTCGGCTGCTGGGCTTATCGCAAACCTCTGCAACTGTGCCAAGGCACTGTCGGGTTGTCGCCACATCAGGCTGTCGATGGCAGACAATTCAAGGGACGGCCCTTCGATGCTTCGACTTTGCTCAGCAACCTCAGGCTCAGGGACCTTAACCGAGGGTGAGCAGGCAGCAAAGGCTATCCCCATCACTATTCCTATGACCAAGCACTTTGTTTTCACGCTTGCAAAAATAGAAAAAAACGATGTAATACAAAAAGCACCGCCAAAGTTTGGCGGTGCTGTTGCATGGTATCTGGCTGGTAGAGACGCGATTAATCGCGTCTCTACCAGACCCGGATGGTTTATTCAACGACGAATTTGCTCACGGCATTCGTCGTCTCATTGCTCACGCGGATGAAATACACGCCGCTCTGCAAGTCGCTCACGTTGAGGCGCATCTCGTTGAGCCCGTTGACGACGAAGTGCTTCACGGTCCTGCCGTTCATGTCGAGGACCATCACCTCGGTGCGGCCTTGCAGGTCGGCATTTAGGTTGAGCACGTTGTGGGTCGGGATGGGGTAGAGATTGAGGCTGGCCTGTCCGTTTTCGGCCACATTCTCGGTGCCGGGACGGAAGGTCAGGGTCTCCGAAGGCACTGACTCTTGTCCCGCCTGGTCGACGGTGGTGACGTAGAGGCTCACTTCCTCCTCGTCGTCAACCTCAAAGATCCATTGCGTGCCATAGACTTCCTCGTGTTGGTCCGGATAGCCTACGAAATAGAGGTTGAAGTGGTCGAAGTCGTTCATCACGGGCATGTCCCACATGATGGGCGTGTAGACGCCTTGCGCGTTCACCGCCTCGTCGATGCGGAGGTTGGTGGGTGGCTCGGGCACGGCATTCTCTACGTGATAGTTCATCACGCCGTAGTAGGTCGGAGCGAAGGTCTCGTTGTTCTCGGTGGGCCACTTGCCGAACATGGTGGCCGTGGCCGCATCGCGCACGAAGAGGTAGAGGCCGCTGCTGCCGTTGTCGGTGTTCAGCTTCCAGGTCTCGTCGTTGCCCAAGGGCAGGGCGAACTCGATAGTCTCATAGCCTTGGCTCATGTCGCATGCGATGATCTCCTCGGGCAGGTTGATGACGGTGCCCACGCCGCCGGTCTCGTAGATGGGACGATAGCGCACAGTATTGGGCGTGCCGTAGTACATCCAGTAGTTGCCTTCGCTGTCGTCGCCTTGTGGCGGGTAGGTACCGTCGTTGTTGTCGTCGATGTAGAAGGCCACGCCGTCGTTGTTGGTCCACTCGGAGTCCATGCGGTTCTCGGAGCAGACGTAGAGGTAGTTGTCGTCCATCTTGAGGTGCAGGGTGACGCTGCCCATCTCGACGGGCAGGAGGTAGTTGCTCACATCGACGCGGAAGGCGTCGTTCCATTCGCCATCGCTCATGATGCCGTCGATGTTTGGGACGGTGCCGTCATAGACGTCGATGGTGTGGGTGATGTAGGCCGTGGTGGCATAGCCAAGGCAGACATTGGAATAAGGGGTCTGCAATTCTTCATCAAGTTGTGCCGTGACGGTGTAATAGTATTGTTGCGTCGGGATGGCGGTGTGATCCTCAAAATAGCCTTCACCCGTGCCGATGGTGGCCATGGGCTCGCCGAAGGGTGCGTTGAGGGTGTTTTTGCGGTAGATGTTGTAGCCAGTGGCGCCATCTTGCTCGCTCCAAGTCAGCTCCACATAATCATAAGCGCCTTGCGATGCGTAGAGGTCGGAGATGGGTGTGCCGACGGCTTCCATCTCGATTTCGAGTGTGGTGGTTTGTCCTCCAATGATGTCAAACTCAACGTTTTGCGTAAGGTAGCCAGGGATTCTTGCGGTGAGCGAGTAATGTCCTTCTGGTATGGCACGTAGGGTGAAGCTGCCATCTTCGGCCGTCATCTCGAAATAGTCTTCCAACTCGTTGATGCTGACGCTGACGCCGCCGTTGTTGTCGTTGCCGATGAGGTTGACGGTGCCGTTCAACGTACCCATGTCGTCGGTGAGGCATTGGATGGCGTAGACGCGGCTGCCGCTGCCCATCTCACGGCAGTGGACGGCCTTGCCGCCAATGATGGCGTATTGTCCAGTGGACGAGATGTCGATGTGCTCCATCGAGCCAGGCGTGGTGAGTTCGGCGATTGGAGTGCCGCTTTGTTTGCGGAAGAGGAAGAAGTCGGGCGTGGAGTGATCCATGGGTCCCCAGGTGACGAAGCCGATGATGCTACCGTCGTCGCTCATGGCGGCTTGGGTCACCTCGTCACCGCAGCCCGTATAGGTCCAGATGGGTTCGTTGGAGTAGTTGTTGAAGAGGTAGCAACAGCCGTCGTAGCCTGAACTGACGAAGTCGAGGGTGCCGATGGCGATGAGGCTGCCGTCGTCGGAGATGGCGTTGGCGCAGCCCCAGGTGGAGGAGGCACCCGGACCGGCGATGCTAGCGGTCCATACGCTCTCGTAACGCTCGCCGTTCCAATGGTAGAGGTAGGCCATGCCGCTGAAGTCGGCGTAGGCGAGGTAGTCGCCGTTGGCACTCAAGGCGGGGTCTTGGCTGGGGGAGTTGTCGTAATAATAAAGGTCGTTCTGTAGGATGTCGCCCGTCAGCGGGTCGATGACCCAGATCTGCTTGTAGCCTTGTGCGAAGGCGACCACGAGTCGGGAATTGTCTTTCGAGAGACTGATGCCCACTGGGTTGACGGTAAGGTCGCCGATGACCCAAATCGGGTCGCTCTTTGTGACGCCAATGCTGTAGCAGGCCACGGCATAGTAGCTGTCCTCGTAACGGCCATAGGTGACAAAGATCCTGGTGCCATCCGAGTCGAGTTTGAAGTGTGAGACGGGATAGTCGAAGGTCTCATGGAAGACTTCCGTACCCTCCAGATTGACAACAAATAGTTCGTTGCTGTCGGAATAGGCGATGGTGTTGCCCATGAGGGAGATGGCGGCGCGACCGCCGGAAGAGATGGGCTTCTCCCATTTCACTGTGCCTTGTGAGTCGAAGAGGGAGAGGCGTTTGTCGTTCAGGCCGTAATACACAAGGTAGTCGCCTGTGGCTTCGATGTAGAACACATCGTCGGGTGTGGCACCACTCTCGTATTTCTGCCAGAGGATGGTGGGGTCATCCATTTCGGACCTGTCAGCCATCGTATTGGCGATGCCATATTCGAGTTGGGCACCGGTGTTGGGGTCGGTCGTTGTCTTGACTGCGCTATGTTGGGCATAGAGGCTGCCCGAGAGCAATAGCGCAAGGAAAAGCGTGATTTGTAAAGTCTTTTTCATATGCTTTATGTTTTATGGGTTAAGGTCTTGTTTCTCGACTGCAATAATACTAATTTTTTCGCGTTTTTACAAGACAAGGAAAAAAGTTGTAATTTTGCAGTGAAAAATGAAATGAGGATGAAAAAGTTATTGTTTGTCATACTCGCCTTGGCCATCATGGCCTTGCCTTCGTGCAAGAAGACGCGCTATTGCCGTTGCACCACCATCCAGAATGAGGAAGTGGTGAATTTGGGTGAAGACTATTACACCACAGAGGACGGCTCTTCGTGTTCCGACAAGTCGAAAGAGATCGTGGGCTGGGGCCAGGTCATCTGCACTGAAGTCTCGGAATATGAAGTGACGGGCGAGAACCCCAGCTGGTGGGAGAACCTGATCAACAATTTCAAACCGAAACAATAGGTTTGGCCAATTCCTTGGGCAAATCGGCCTTGAAGGTCCTTTTGGGCCTCGTGTTCATCGTCTCGGCCGTCCTGAAGGTCTTCGACATGGACCGCTTTGAGATTTATGTCTACAGCTATCATTTCTTCAACCTTAACTTTTCTTTTTTTGTAGCGCGTGCCGCCATCATCTTGGAGTTGGTGTTGGGCATCGGTCTGTTGTCGCAAACCATGCACAAGCTCTATTGGTGGGGCAGCGTGTCCATGTTGGGCGGCTACTCCTTATTATTAATATATGCCATGACCCTCGGGCGCACCGATAGCTGCCATTGTTTCGGTGATTTTCTGCAGCTCGATCCCAAGCAGAGCCTCGTCAAAAATGGGGTATTGCTGGTGCTTTTCCTCCTGGTTTACAAGATGGGTAGTTGGAGAACACCGTTCCGTTGGCTGATTCTCATCATAGCTATCATGGCGTCGAGCATCGGTGTTTTTGTGGCTTCGCCGCCCGACAACTTGGCCAATTCGGATCCTGCCCACAACCTCCAAATAGAACTGTTTGAAGAAATGTTGGATGAGGCGCCGTTGGATAGCCTGCATTTGGATGAAGGGAAACAGATCGTGTGTTTCTTCTCCACGGGGTGCGAATACTGCCAGACGGCGGCGCGCAAACTCTCGCTGATGCAGCAGTTTCATGGCTTCCCGCGAGAAAGGGTCACCTATCTCTTCATGGGGGGCGAAGCGGAGGTCTCCAGGTTTTACGAGCTTTCAGAGTCGGAGCGTTATCGTGAGGTGATTTATCCTGACTCCCGTATGCTGAAAGCCGTCAGTGGCAATCTGCCCACGATTGTCTTAATGGAAAACGGCGAAGTGGTTAAGGAGTGTGGGCTTCGCGACATGCAGGAGGACGAAATTAAGGCGTTTTTTGAACAGTCATATTGAGGGAGGAATGGCCTTCGGTTGGGGTGTTTTCAAAAAAAAAGTTTGTACAAAAAGCGTTCTTGTCTTATCTTTGCAGCATAAAAACGAAAATGCATTCAAAATGAAAAAAACAACGATCATTTCCGCAGCTGTAGCATTGGCATTGTGCTCGTGTGGCATAGGCAACAATCAGCCTCAAGAACAAAACCAAAGCAAATTGGAACAACCTGTCACTGAAGTTGTTGAAGAGGCTGCTTCGGTTGCTTTCGACGACCTCGTCTCGAATGAGGTGGATGACTTTTTCGCTGTGGGCGACCTCAACAATGACGGCATCAAGGATTTGGCCATTGTTGCAAGAAATGAAGTGTACCGCAATCAAGATGAGGGAATCGAACCCGTGCAAGGCGACGGGTTGAGAATCTATTTCGGCGATGCCGATGGCAAGTACACTTTGTTCAAGAAATATGCCGTCAACACGCATCCTGATGATTTGTATGCCAATTGGATTAATATGGCTATCGGCGATGATGGTCTGCTATTTATTCAAGAAGGATACGCCACCGATGGGGAAGTGGTCCAGAATTACTATCTGAAGTATATGGATGACGACTTCTATCTAAATTCATTTAGTACCACTTATGGCGTTGACGACGACAATGCCCTCGTTTTCGATGTGGTCAACAAGGAAGTGATCGTGAGTGTCGATTGGCACGAAATGGATACAGACATCAATCATCACAGGACCGATACCTACGAAATGAAAGATGTTCCTTTGAAGAAACTTTCGGATTTCAAGATCGGCGACGAGGTATGCACTTTTGACGAATATGTTGAAGATGACGGCTTGAACATCTTTGAGGTGTCGGGAAAGACCAAGGAAGAACTATGCGCTTCAGAGCATAATCCGACCTACGAAGAGGGCGATCTCAACAATGACGGTGTTCTCGACTTGGTCGTCAATGCCCTCAATTCGACCTTCGCGGTTTATTATGGGGATAGTTTCGGCTCCTACAACATGATGTTCCAGGGCAAAAGTTTCGACAGAGACACCGAAACCTATGCCTACATCGAAGAAGGGAACCTAATCGTCAATGCTACTACGGAGTCAGAAAAGTCCTATACATTCCGCGACAACGGCTATGGCTATTATCGTCTCCTGGAGTTTGAGCAGTCGATGGTATGGCCCGATGGCGGCGGCTCGTATTATCAGTTGATCGATTTCGTCAATGGCAAAAGGACGGAGCAGGAGGACGACAAGCCTGCCACCACTGTCGATATCCCCAAACGCAATCTGGTCTTTGAGGAAATCCATTTCGGCAACATGGATGAAATCGAGCATTTTATTATGGAATAACAATCCGGAATAAAAAGAATTTGAAGTATAATCCTAAACCTAAATAGTTAGTTATGAAAAAAGTATTTATCCTACTTGCTGTCATTTCATTTGCACTGTGTTCGTGCGATGGAAACGGAAACAACAAAAACAATGGGGAATCGACCCCAAAACAAAATGAACAAACCGTTGATACACCAACGGACATCGGTGATGCGGCATTATTCAAACCAGAAGGCACTGCCAAAGACTTGTTTCCGAACAATTGCGACACGGTTTGCCTCCAACAAGGTGATCTGAACAAAGACGGTATCCAGGATTTGGTTATTTGTGCAACACCCCGTAATCCGGAGAACATGATGGTTCGTGACGATGGCTATGAATACAACTTCAACGAGCCTGTTTTGGCCATATATTTCGGCAAAGGAGACGAAACGTATTCGCTTTTCAAGGAATATCCGAACACGATACCTGGGGCGGAAGACGAATTTGGCTTTGTTACGGTGGGTTCTGAAACCACTGATGAGGGCGATTTGAAGTTCGATATCGAGTGGTTTTATTCAGCGGGCAGTTCGGCTGTTGATCAGAACAGTTATCTCTACAGGTATCAGGACGGTGACTTTTATCTGATCGGCTCTGAAGTGCAATCGTATTCACGCATGTCGGGCGAAGCGGAAAACGTGAGCAACAATTATCTCACCAAAAAGCAGCTGACGACGACATTCAGCATGATGGACGACAATGTGAAACCCACCGAGACTTGGTCGGATTTGCCCGATGAGCCCTTGGAAAAGCTGGGGGCCCAGACACTGTATTAATCCTATAAAAATAGTAGAAAATCAAAATGTTTGTAGGGCTGTCACATCGTGGCAGCCGCAGGGTAATTCCCCAAGCGGCTGCCATGGTTTGGCAGCCCTACAAACATAAATTCAAACAATCATTCAGGTCTTCTGAAACGATCACCCGATTCCTCAATCATGGCTTTTTTCAATGAAAAACGTTTTTTTTCTTGTTTTTGCTTGCTAAAACAATTTTTTGTCTATTTTTGCCCCGTCATTTCGCCATCGAGAGGACGCTAGATTACAATCTAGGAAGCAAGGGTTGCTTCGATTAACTTGAGAATGTAGCAGTTTTCAGCCAGGTAATAAAGGAGATTGTATAACGACGCCCACCCAATAGCGTGAGTAGTTAGTTATACATCCTTTATTACGGGCCTCTGCTACAGCCTTCAAGTTAGATGTGAGCTTGCTCTCACGCTTCTTTGTTTGTTTTCGACAAAAGGAAGAGATGCGGCTATGTTAGGCTCGTTCCTGTATCTCAATGTTTTGGTAATGTTTGCCTTTTGGGAACGGAGGCAGGACGACAACTAAAAAGAAGACATCGTAGGATGAAAAATGTAGCAGACCGCCCCAAGGGGCAAACCTATGAGGCTCCCAGGGCCCAAATTATTGAAATCAGCGCGCCAGTAGTTTTTTGTTCTTCAGGAATTCAAGGCAATAGTACAGAGTCTGTTGGGCTTGATTATTTTATTTTCCCGTAATCATTTTGTGGTGTTCCATGAGAAGAGAAGGTGTTGGAGGACCAGTAGTAACCTCGCTCTTCATTTTGGCTGTCATTATTGGATTGGTTGCCTATGTTGGACGAGACAATCTTGAGGATGATTATGATGTGCCTGAATGGGAAGAGACTGCAACGATTGTAGCAGATAGTACGGAAGCGAAGGTGATTTTTGAAAGTCCTGAAAACATTGAAAGCCAAGAAGAAACCCCGAGAGACAAATGGAAAAAAGAGTACGAACAACATTTGACACGGGTCTTGGATTTGCAGACAATAGAATAGTAAAGGCAAGAATAAAACAAACAAAAAACAAAAATGATGAAAACAAGTAGAATAGCACTATGGATCTTGTGTCTGGCCTTGGTTGCCTCGTGCAAGAAGAACGGCAACACGGGCAACGACGTACCTGAAAACGGATTCCGCGCCACCATCGAGCAGACGAAAGGTGGCGGTTCGAAAGGGGAGAGGACCCACATCAACCCCGACTGGGGCAATGAAGAAGAGACTGGTATTTACTGGTCGGCAGGCGACCATATCAAGGTGTCTAACCAAAGCGGCAACACGCTGACCTTCCAACTCACGGAGGGCGAGAACACCATGTATGGGACCTTCTACACGGGCGAGCAGAACGACGGCTTTTTCGAGCCCGACTACATGGCAGCCTATCCCGCGGCCAACGCAGAAGGCACTGCAACCACCATCAGCGGCAGCACTGCCACGTTCAGCATGCTCTCTACGCAGTCGTACAAGGCCAACACCTTCGACGAAGCTATGGGGCGTGTTCACTGCCGACTGCACCTCTTCCAATCCAGTGCCCGCGCATGTGAGCGGAGGCGACAACACCTTGACGCTCGAGTGCAGCGGGGGTGTCGCACTCAACGCCACCACTCCAACTGATTTCTATTTCATGGTGCCCCCGGGGACGTTGGAGAGCGGATTCACCGTGACGGCCTACAATGGCACTGCAATGATTTACAATGAGACTGCGAATTGGACGGCAACGCCTGTTACAGGTTTCATCCCGCGCAGCGTGGTCATGAAAGTGAACACCAGCCTGCAAATTGTCGTCGAGCCGCTGGAGGTTCGCACTGTCAACCCGACGTCCATCACCAAGAACAGTGCCTTTGGACTGGGTCAAGTGACGTCCGGTACACCGACCACCCGAGGCCTGCTCTTTATTAGATACGACAAAATCACTGACCCGAGCAACCCGGCCGCCGATCTCGTCTTAAATAGCGCCAACACCAACGTGCTCGTGACCACCGACGTGGTGCAAGGCACCGTATGCTATGGCAATCTGTATGAAGGCCTCGACGAAGACACCAAGTATTATGTTTGCGCCTTCGCCACCAACTCGGCGGGCATACCCTATTACGGCGCTCCCGTCCTCTTCACCACGCTTATGGACTATTTCGAAGGTCCGTATCCCGGCGTATTGGTTGACCCGAGTGGCAACCCTTATGAATATTCCGTGTCGCCCACCAGAAAGGTATGGTTCTCGGCAGGCAACCTGCAATTCAATGCCGCCATGGGCAGCCACAACAGGGCCGACGGCACCACCGCGCCAGGCACGTGGCGCTTCGCCGAACACCAATGGGACTTTGTGGGCGATGCAGAAAAGGGAACCGTCTATGAAAACGGTGTGAAGTGCGACAATGCCTTGATTTCGTCAAGCTATGGCGGATGGATCGACCTTTTCGGATGGGCAACAAGTGGTTATCGCGACCTTAATGATCCTCATGTCAGACGCTATTATCCCTACTCTTGGGAAAACGATAGAATTGAAAATGATGTTAATGAATACGGCTACGGTCCTTCTTCAGTAAAACATGGCTTTCAAAATTATACTAATTACGACTTAATTGGCGAGTATGCAAATTACGACTGGGGGGTCTACAACGCCATCAGCAACGGCGGCAATGCCCCTGGACAATGGCGTGCTTTGCTGAATCAGTACTCTCAACCTAACAATTATGGTACTTCCGAGATTACGGAATGGGCTTACCTGATTCAACCCGTAACCCCGAATCGCCCAAACTATCGTGTCTGGAGAGCTAAATTGTATGTGAATGGCAATGTGAACCAATCGGTTACAAAAATCAATTATGACGGATACGATCATTGGTTTTGCGGCAATACAGTCAATGGCTTGGTCATATTCCCCGACTCGTTTACTCTCCCTGAAGAAGGAATACGTACGTTAAGCTATATAAACAACATTACTAGTAACCTTTCATATAGACCATTATCTGAAGCGGAGTGGTCTGTTTTGGAGCGGGCGGGTTGCGTTTTCCTGCCGGCTACTGGTAGGCGTGAAGTAAAAGAGGTGATCTTTGGGGAGGATACAAACTCTTCTAAGTATGATAGAACCTTTTATTCATCAACAGCAGTCCACAATTCAGCCAGTGTACGACTCATGCGTTTTGGCCAACGGAAGATTGAACCTTGGATCGGGGGGTATATGCGTTGTACTGGCTTCCCCGTCCGCCTTGTGCGCGATGCGAATTGATGCCGGTAAGATTGGAAAGGTAGAGTATGCCAATAACATCTCATATTTAAGTTTTTATGGTTTTTTGACTTTATGGTTTTTGACGCGTGACACGGGACTTTGAGACTATTTGACCTGGCCATTGACCATGACAGCTTTCATGGACATGCTAAAGTTTCTGCGTTGGGTTGAGGTGGTCATTGTCATAGTCACAAACAATAGTCCCGTTGTCTCGTGTCTGTTGGCTGTCATTATTGGATTGGTCGCCTATGTTGGACGAGACAATCTTGAGGATGATTATGGTGTGCCTGAATGGGAAGAGACTGCAACGATGGTAGCAGATAGTACGGAAACGAAGGTGGTTTTTGAAAGTTCTGAAAACATTGAAAGCCAAGAAGAAACCCCGAGAGACAATGGAAAAAAGAGTACGAACATCATTTGACACGGGTCTTGGATTTGCAGACAATAGAATAGTAAAGGCAAAAAGAAAACAAACACAACTACAAAGAATGATGAAAACAAGTAGAATAGCCCTATGGATTTTGTGCCTGGCCTTGGTTGCCTCGTGCAAGAAGAACGGCAACACGGGCGACGATGTGCCCGAGAACGGCTTCCGCGCCAAAATCGAGCAGACGAAAGGCGGCGGATCGAAAGGGGAGAGGACCCACATCAACCCCGAATGGGGCAATGAAAACGGGACAGGCGTTTACTGGTCGGCATGCGACCATATCAAGGTGGCCAACCAAGGCGGCAACGGAAGCACGCTGACCTTCCAACTCACGGAGGGCGAGAACACCATGTACGGCACCTTCTATACAGGTGACCCGAACGAGGGCTTCTTCGAACCCGACTACATGGCAGCCTATCCCGCGGCCAATGCCGAAGGTACTGCAACCCCCATCAGCGGCAGCACTGCCACGTTCAGCATGCTCTCCACACAGTCGTTCAAGGCCAACACCTTCGACGAAGGCGCCATGCCCATGGTGGCGAGCTCGAGTACGCAGACACTCGATTTTCGCAACGGAAGCTATGGGGCGTGTTCACTGCCGACTGCACCTCTTCCAATCCAGTGCCCGCGCATGTGAGCGGAGGCGACAACACCTTGACGCTCGAGTGCAGCGGAGGCGTCGCCCTGGATGCCACCGTCCCGACCGACTTCTATTTCATGGTGCCCCCGGGGACGTTGGAAAGTGGATTCAAGGTGGAGGCCTACAATGGTAACAACAAGATCTATGAGAAGTCGACAAGCTCTTCCCCAGGCAGCGGTTTCATCCCGCGCAGCGTGGTCATGAAAGTTAATCAAAGTCTTCAGATCGTGGTGACGCCACTGGTGGTGACCACGATAAGTCCGACTTTCATCACCAAAAACTCGGCCTTGGGCCTTGGTTTGGTTGACAATACTCCTGTTTCATACGGCATTCTTTATGCCAAGGCCAGCAATCTTGCCACACCTGCCGACGACCTCGTCATTGGCGGCGCCAATGTGACCAATTGCGTCTCAAACAACATACTGTCAACCAAACGTTTTGATGCTGACCTTGTCGGCCTAGAGGAAGACGAAGTCTATTTCGTCCGCGCATGGGCTGCCAACGAGGCTGGAACGGTGTTTTATGGAACTCCAATTCCCTTTGCCACCCGTTTCGACTATTATAGCAATTCCAATAATGGCAGGAGCAGAAGTGTTTTCACGGTTCGTGGTGATGGTACACAAGTGCGCTTTTCGATGGGTAACCTGCAATACCAAGCTTCGACGAACACATGGCGTTTTGCCGACTGCCAGTTTGATTTTGTTGGCAATTATGATTACGGCTTTGTGTATGAAGGAGGAACGAGATGCAACAACTATTTTATTGCCGAAGATTACGCTGGTTGGATTGACCTGTTCGGTTGGGGCACTAGCGGTATCAACGACTATGCGCCCATTGCCACATGTTGGCAGCCTTGGTCGACAAGCCGGGATGCTAATCATTATAATCCTTATGGCTCAAGTTATACCCAGCTGTACAGCAATTCAGGTAAGGCTGACTGGGGCTATAATGCCATTTTGAATGGCGGCAACCAAGACGGCAACGTTTCTGGCCGCATCCAATGGCGCACTCCGAGAGGCGGTAATTCATCCGAATGGGCCTACCTTTTAAACAATAGGACCTGCACTTATAGGTATTCAAGGGCGGCATTGGTTGTTAGAGGCACAAGCAACAACCAAGTTAGTACAGTGAATGGCGTTCTTGCATGTGGGACTGGTGTTAATGGACTTATTATTTATCCTGATGATTTCTCTTGGCCTTCGGACCATCTGGATTTTGTCACACCCTATAACACTACGGATTATTGGGAAAATAGCAAACTCACGGAGGCCCAGTGGTCTCTGCTAGAGCAAGCAGGTGCTATCTTCCTGTCGTGTTCTGGCTGGCGTGATGGTAGTACTAATGTCAGCAATACGAACTCTGACGCACGCTACTGGTCATCCACCTATTATTATAATAGTTATCTTGCCCACTATTTGTATTTCTACAGAGCAATTCTTAGGCCTAACACATCACATTCACGACATTATGGGACTGCGGTGCGACTTGTTTGTCCAGCCGAGTAATGTACTTTTAGTTAGCGTGCAACAATAAAGCGTACAGCAATAAAAAAGACAAAACACAACAAAACTACAAGAAAAATGAGAAACAGAAAACAAACCCTCCGCCTCGTGGGAGTATGCCTCGTGGCAATCGGC
Source organism: uncultured Bacteroidales bacterium (assembly GCA_900318085.1). Classification (GTDB taxonomy): domain Bacteria; phylum Bacteroidota; class Bacteroidia; order Bacteroidales; family F082; genus Limimorpha. The sequence goes on along the minus strand of ONJF01000004.1, from coordinate 106,562 downwards.
TTCCTTTCCTCATGCGGCAAGGATAACGGCACAACCAGCGGCCGCGGCTTCCACGCCATAGCCGAGCAAGGCAGCGGCGACGGCAGCAGGACCTACCTCGACGGCTCAGCCGTCAAATGGGACGAAAACGACCAAATCGTCGTGCGCAACACCAAAGGCCAGGCCCTCGGCTTCGACCTTGACGAAGGCGCCAACACCTCCTACGGCACGTTCCGTTCGAGCGAGGTGAGCGCTGGCTTCTTCAGCCCCAACTACACAGCCATCTATCCCGCCACCAGCACCGCCGGAACGGCCAACACCATCACCTCGGCCACAACCGCCACCTTCGACCTGCCCGCTGTCCAGACCTACAGGGCCAACTCGTTCGGCACCAAGGCCATGCCTATGATGGCATGCTCGACTGATGAAGACCTTGAGTTCAAGAACGTGCTGGGCGGCGTGGTGTTCCCGCTGACCTGCTCGCAATACGACGATAGGCACATCTATAAGGTGAAAAGTGTGGTGATCACTTCCAACAACCCCAACGACGTGCTTTGGGGCAGCTGCACCACCACCATCAGCGGCCTCGACGGCGAGGCCACGCTCAACAGCACGGTGGCCAACAACGCGCCCAACAAGCACATCATCACCCTCGACTGCGGTCCTGATGGCGTGGAGCTTTCCAGGGACGCGGTAATCGACTTCACCATCATGGTGCCCGCCGGAACGCTCGAGAACGGCTTCACGGTGAAAGTCGTCGGCGATGTGTCTTGGCCATCTTATTTCAACTTGACAGACGAGACAATCTACGAGATGTCTGTCGCATGGAACAGCGGGCAAATGCCCGACTTCATCGTCCGCAGCCGATTGAGCAAGGTGCAGACTGCAATGGAGGTGGTCCCCATGGCCCACTATACGTACTATACGGTTTCATATTTGGATATTGATACAGGAGAGCCGCTCTTTCCGGGAAAAGTGGCTACCGGTTGCGAGGCTGGCTCTGAAATAACGGAATGTGCAGTAGTTGTTCCTGGCTACATGTATTTGGCACCCAGTGAGATGACCCTCGTTCTTTCCGAGAATCCGTACTTGAATGAGTTCATCTTCTATTATGAAAAAGAACCAATGGAAGTGCGGGTTGATGTTTCTTACTTAGATATTAATACTTGGGAAGAATTAGGCCCTCCAACGGAGATATATGGCTATGTTGGAGAAACTATAACAATAAGAGCCGTAGATATTTATGGTTATAATTATCGGTCAATAGATACAGATTTTCCCGGATATGAAATAGTAGGCCCATCCATAAGTATCGTGTTGTCAGAAGAAGGTAGTTTCGTCAGATTCTTATACGATTATGATGTTGAAAAATAACCGTTACGGGTTATACAGCGCAAATACGATAGGTTTTCACGTGACCGCCACAGGGTTTTCTTGTGGCGGTCTTCTTTTGTTGGCTTTTAGGCATAATATACAAAAATGGTTGGCAGGTTATGATGTAAAACATGGGCAATAAGACGCATAAAAGCGACAAAAAGCAGTCAGAGGTGTTTTTTTTCATGGATTTGCTTGTTATTTCAAGAAATTTGTCTATTTTTGCACCGTCATTTCGCAATCGAGAGGACGCCAGATACAATCATCGAAGCATGATTATGCTTCATTTAACTTGAGAATGTAGCAGTTTTCAAGAGCCACGTAATAAAGGAGATTGTATAACGTAACGCCCCATCCCAATAGCGTGGGTTGTTATACACCCTTTATTACGGGTCTCTGCTACAACCTTCAAGTTAGGTGTGAACATACAATCCACGCTTCTTTGTTTGTTTTCGACAAAAGAGATGTGGCCGTGTATCGGCTTGTTCCCGCATCTCGTTTCAAAAAGAAGCCCTTTGGGAACAGGGGCATAACAAACAAAGCAACATCGAAAGATGAAAAATGTAGCAGACTGCCCCAAGGGGCGAACCTATGAGGCTCCCAAGGCTCAAATTATTGAAATCAGCGCGCCAGTAGTTTTTTGTTCATCTGGAATTCAAGGCAATAGTACAGAGTCTGTTGGGCTTGATTATTTTATTTTCCCGTAATCATTTTGTGGTGTTCCATGAGAAGAGGTGGTATCGAAGGACCAGTAGTAACCTTGCTCTTCTTGTTGGCTGTCATTATTGGATTGGTGGCTTACATTGGACGGGACCACCAAGATGGCAGTGATGAACACGAATGGGTGGAGAAAATAACTGTCAGAACTGAAACTCCAATGTCTTTAGAACAACAAGAAGACCTTGGGGAAAGCGAGAACTCTGATGACCAGCAAGAAAAGAGCCAACAAGAAGAAACACCTAGAAGCAAAATGCTTCAAGATCTTGAAGAGAACATGAGGCAATTGATGGATTTGAATACCATCGAATGAAATATGTTGTCGTAATTGTCGATTTGTAATAATAGTAAAAAGTATAAACAGTTTTTAAATCAATATAATATGAAGAAAATAATTTATGGACTAGTCATAATCGGACTACTCTGGGGCTCAATGACCTCTTGCAATAAGGAAGGTACGGTGCCCGAAAACGGCTTCCGTGCTACAATTGTACAACCTGACAAAGGCAATGGGAAAGGGGAGAGGACCCATATCAACCCAAATTGGAACACCCAAACGGAAACCAGCGTGTTTTGGACCGAAAACGACCTCATCAAGGTAGCGAACCAAGGCGGCAACGGCAGCACGCTGACCTTCCAGCTGACCGAAGGTGAAAACACGACGAACGGCACCTTTTATACAGGTGAGCAGAACGACGGATTCTTCGTGCCCGACTACGTAGCCATCTACCCTGTGGCAAACGCCAAGGGTGTTGCAAACACCATCAGCGGCACGACGGCCACCTTCAACATACCCTCCACCCAAATATTCAAGGAAAAGTCGTTTGGTGAAGGCACTATGCCAATGGTGGCAAACTCAAGCAGGCAAAGACTGGATTTCTACAATGTGTTTGGCGGCATCTGCATTCCGCTTACAGGAGGGTTTTCAATAGACAGCATTAGGTTGACATCGTTGGACCCCAATGACAAACTTTGGGGTGTATTCACCGCCGATTGCGCATCGACGAATCCCATGCCGACACATGTGAGCGGGGGCAGCAATAGCGTTACGCTCAATTGTAACAAAGTATTTGTTAATGTGAATACTTCCGATTTCTACTTCATGGTGCCTCCCGGTACGCTTGAAAGCGGCTTCACCATTACCGTCTACAGTGGAACGACGGTAATCTATGAAGAGACTTCCGACTGGACGGACAACCCTGTCGATGGATTCATCCCTCGCAGTGTAATCAAGAAGGTGGACCACAAACTGGAAATGATTGAGGTAACCACCAAAAGCCCTACATTCATAAGCTATTCGTCGGCCTACAATGGTGGCACAGCGAGTGGAGCACCGGCAACAGGGTATGGTATCTTGTATGCCTTGGCCGATGATTTGTCGGTAAGGACTAGTTATGAAGACTTCATGGAAGATGCGAAGGCCAACCTAATAGTTGACAATAACAATGTAGGAAAGATAGACAATAACTTCACTTCTTCAAGCAGTTGGCGCGACTTTAACACTGAAGCCATGACTGGCCTGTTGCCAGATCGTGTTTATGTGGTGCGTGCCTATGCTACAAACAGCGATGGGACGGCTTTTTATGGCGAACCTATTCCTTTTGCCACTCGCAAGGACTATGCCAACGACTATGGTGGAATGATACCTTCGCGTTTCTCGGTCTCACCTACCAAACAGATATACTTCTCGATGGGTAACTTACAGTGGAGCGCCACTGGCGGCGGCAGCGCCCCAACAACGCATGCGGTTGCCGGAGGCGGCACGGCTGCCGGCACATGGCGCTTTGCCGAATATCAGTTCGAACAAGTGGGATATGGTAACAAAGGCTTGGTATATACAGGCGGAATGTTTCCAAGCGGTAATGTGGGAATGAAATGCGACAACAAGCTAATCGACGAAAACTATGCTGGTTGGATAGATCTCTTCGGCTGGGCTACTAGCGGCTATCATGACCCTTGCGACACGTATAACCTGTATTATAATCCATGGTCTACTTCCACTAGAGATTATTCCAATGGTAGTCAAACCCATCCTAATGCATTTGGTTATGGTCCCTCAAAGGTGGGCACATCCTATCCCAGTTTGGAGGGCGCTTACGCCAAATATGACTGGGGCGTATACAACGCCATAAGTAATGGAGGCAACACTCCTGGGCGTTGGCGTACCATTCGAGCAGAATGGCTGGGCAGAATTAATGGGCAGGATGTTTACGAAAGTGAATATCGATATTTGATGTTCGAGCGCTCTGCTTCTACCGTCAATGGAGTGCCGAATGCCCGTTGTGCTGGTATTAGGATTAATGTTAGGAATAATGTGGAATTCATTGCTTTATTGTTGTTTCCTGATGCTTTCACATGGCCCTCAACCTATCTTAACTGCTATCCGGTAGTCTTCGATGCAGGTGCGAATTACAACAATTCCAATGGGAATATTGCATGGACGGAAGCGCAATGGTCGCTTCTTGAGCAGCAGGGCGCGGTAATCTTACCGGCCACGTACTCTCGTTCTGGAACATCTGTTTATACAGCTGCGAATGGTTTTTATTGGACCACTGGCCCCCAAACAGCCAGTGCCATACGTCTAAACTTAATTGCCAATTGGGATTATAGTGAATTGCAATTGCTAAATTCGTCAGTAAAGCGTACCGGCTATGCCGTCCGCCTGATCAGGGAAGCGAATTGATGTGTTTAGGTTGTTATGAAATGATAAAAACAATAAGTCCTATGGAAGAAAAAGCAAATCATAAAATCTATTGTTTTCATGCAGGACAGTTCTTGAAGGAGTCGCTCGAACGTAGCGTTTGCACAATCGAGTGGCTAGCGGAAAAGACGGGTATGGAAGTTTCGGAACTTGAGTGTGTATTCAAGCAGAGCAATATGGATGCTGTACTTTTTGCCAACATAGGGACCCATTTCGGCATGACATTCTTCGATACTTTGAACGAAGTAATCTTCCATCATCATTTATAAAAAAGAAAACCTGCCTTTTAATTGCATTTTCGGCAGGTCATTTTAGATCCTTTTTTTCTGACATGTCCCTGGTGAGACGCCCCGGACATGTCTTTTTTTGTATGAAAATAGTTGGCGAATTGCCGAAAATGTCATGAAATTTTCAGCGCTTCGGAAACAACGCGGCAAAAATATGTAATTAATCGTTAATGTGTTTCAAGGCGAGGCGTTTTTTTGTATAATACCTAAATAATTGTGTTATATGGACTTAATTTGGTCTTCTGAAACGGTCCCCCGTCTGCTCGATCACGGCCTTTTTCCAAGAATCGGGATAGCCAGGTTGCTTCGGCTTGGCGGGATAGCCATAGCCGTTGCGTTTGAACTGACCGTTTTCTTCCTGCTTGACATTGCTGTCCAGGTATTTCACCAAAAGGTAATTGTCCAGCTCTTTCCATGTGGACACGGTGTTGTGACCCGCTTGGTTGGAGAAGTCGGTGAGGTAGGCGATGGCTTTTTGTGGGTCTTGCGCGTATAGGGCCAAGGCTTCGTTGTCGGCATAGTTGACCTGCTCCTGATAGCCAGTTTCCAGCTCGTTCTGCACGGCTTGGATGTCACCGATGACGCGGTTATAGAAGAGGTATTTGAAGTGCGCCAAGCGGTTGAAGACCCAGAAAGCGGCGTTTTCGCTGTAGGTCAGCATGTCGCCGTTGCCCACGCGGTATTCAATCGGCACCTCGCTGATGGAGCAGTAGAAGGGCGTGTAAACGGTGGAGTTGGTGTCGTCCACGCCGAACCAGATGATGCCACCGATGGGATTAGGCAGCCAGGAACGGCTTTGGGCGATGAAAGAAAATCCTGTTTGAACGACTTCGATGCTGCGCTCGTTGAGGTAGGGCTTGCCTTCATATTCCCAATACAAAGGGTTGTAACGGAAAGGTGAGCCGAAGGGACCTGCGCCCACGTCTTGGGTTTTGTCCAATTCAGTGCCTTGGAAGTGGTCGCGCTGGAAGGCCATCATGTCGGATAGGCTGATCTTGCGGTTGGGCTTGACATAGAGCGGCATGCGGTGGGTGAGGTCTTTTCCTGTGACATAGTCCCAATACGCGTCCATGCCGTCGCAGACCTTGTTGAACATGGTCCACACGCGCAGGTCGCACACGCGGGCGGCACTGAAATCGACGGGAGCGTAGGCGGCCGAGAAGTCGAAGTCCTTGTCCTTGCCGCTGAAGTAGCCCTTGCGACGGGCAAAGTCGATGATGTCATGCTTGTAAATTACCTCAACTTGCTCGTTATAAAGTTTTTTCCAGTCCTTGTCGGTGATGGAGGTCTTGCCGTTGCGCAAAGGGAAGGTGGTGATGCGCGCTGCATTGGCGTGACCGCTTACATAACCGTCGGGGATGCGGATGGCCACCCACACCGCACCACGGTCGGCATTGATGGTGTCGCCAGTCTTGGTCACCTGTGGGGTGTAGCCCTTTGGCATGATTTCCATGTACCAAACCTCGTTGGCATCGCTGATGCTGAACGACTCACCGTCAGAGCCGTAGCCGTAGGCTTCCACCAAGTCGGCCATGATTTTGATGGCTTCGCGGGCAGAGGTGCTGCGCTCCAAGGCGATGAACATGAGGCTGCCGTAATCCACAATGCCCGTCGGGTCCATCAGCTCCTCGCGACCACCGAAGGTGGTCTCGCCGAGGGCCACTTGGTTCTCGTTGATATAGCCCACCACTTGGTAAGTGTGAGGCGGTTGCGGAACGCTGCCACGCGGCGCGTTGGTGCCACGGTCGTAGCACACGCGCATGCTGCCCGCCGGCCAGTCGGCGGCAGGGGTGAAGTAGAGCTCGCCATATCGGATGTGCGAGTCGGCGCAGTAGCTGATGAAGTTGGAACCGTCGACGCTGGCGCCTTTGGTGATCAAGAAGTTGGTGCAAGCCTGCGATTGTCCAAAAGCGGTAAGCAGGACGATAATAAGAAGGGTTTTGATACTTTTCATTGGTGAAACACTTTTGTGGCAAAAATACTATTTTTATGGCCTGATGACAAAAAGTCGTTTGAAATTGTTATTTTTGCAAAAAAATAAATCCGATGAAAAAACAAATTTCGTTTGTGTTGTTGGTATTATTAGGGATCGTTTTTCCTATGCGAGCCCAAGTTACCATTAAGATTGAGAAATTGTCAGCGCCCGACTCCTTTTTGCCCGTTGAATCTCCCGAGGAGATTTTCAAGACTTTTATTGAAGAAGATGCAGGAGTGACCAAGTATGACATAGAAGAAAATGACTTTCGTATGGATTACGGCCTGTTGGCGTTAAAAGTCGATGCAGATAGCCTTGTTACATTTGGAAGTCATTCTTTTATTTCAGGCATGCGTGAAGCGTATTGGAACCATCGCCCAGTGACTTTGTCGCCTGATATGATTTGGGTTTTGATAGCCCAAGGCTTTTCGCATCATGTGAATGCCAATGCCGAGGCTTTGCGCAACCGCATAGTTGATTTTAAAGAAAAAAAAGAGTTGGTATGTGAGTTCGATGTGGCGTCTATTGAGCAGATTGACTGGGAAAAGGCCGTTGATTCATTTTCGGTAAAGATAGCGGAGAATACCAAGGGTGATATCGCAGAAATCATCAAAGCGGATTTCTCCACCACGACACAGGTCGAAAGAATCGCTTCGGAAATCACTCTTATGAGCGCGGTAAAAGATTATTTTGTGTTCACGGTGTCTATGGCGGGCTGTGGCATACCGTATGTCGTTTTGGAGGGGACGCCGGATGACTGGCAGCGAGTGTATGACAAAGCGATGCGATTGAGGGATTATGACTTGGGCTGGTGGATTGATGAGCTTGAACCTGTTCTTAGTCAGATTGTTGCTTCTTCAAAAGGTATAATTGACAATAGTTTCTGGATGAATATGTTTCGGATACATACCAAGGATGTGTATGGCAGTCCGGAATGCCTCAATGGTTGGATGGCCAAGTTTTACCCATATAATCGTTATGAAGAAAGACTGCCGATGGATACGTTGTATTTGGATGATATAGATCGTTTGCCTGATGAGATGGTTAAAGTGGATGTCAGAGTATTCAACGAGATGACAGGAGAGGATACACTCGTGGAGTTGTGGGCTGGTTTTGTGGGACTTGCACAAAACAACGAGAATTATATGCTAACCCCCAAGATGGGCTGGATGGTGCGAAAGAAGGATGTTGGTAACGAGTTCCAAAGGCTGAAAATGGAAAATGAAGAAGGCTATTCTTTGCTTTTTGTCCAGAATCTTCCTGTTGCCTTGCGCCAATTTGATACCATTCCCATTCGGAAACTTGAGATCGATTTTAGGGAAAAACCGTATTTCCCCGAATGGTTTTGGGATTTAAACATTGAGCAGTTGAGGGTAAAAGGAAAAATAAGCGAGGAAGAACGGCGTAATCTGTTGCAACATTTTGATGATGTCACCTTGGATAATGCTTGGTACTTTAATACTGGGGACGGTTGGGTTGCTCATGTAAAAAATGGCAATGTCTTTGAGCAGATTGAAGGGCTGAAACATGTCAAGCTGTTGTGCCTTGATGCTACAATAATAGGTCATGAAGATGATTTAATGTATAGGCCAATTGGCGTTGGATCTGATTGGGTGCCTTTGAATATCGAAATGCCGGAGTCATGGGAAGAAGTGCAAGTGGATTCCATCAATGTGCAGCTGAATGAATCGGAAAACGAGCCTTTGAATTTGTTAAGAAGGTCATTCCCTAATACAGCAATAAAGGCTTTGTACGAGTATTATAACTTTGGTAATATTCAAAGAATGGTGAGGGAAGAAAAGAAACGGAGGCCTTGAGAGGAGTGATGATAGGATAATTAAGGTTTTGCACCAGAAGTTGGAAGATGAGAAAAGTTCCAATCCTATTCAAAAGTAGTATCGATAAGAAATAAATCCAGCAATGCAATCCACCATTCCATTAGCGGAACGCCTGCGGCCCACGACACTTGATGACTACATCGGGCAGAAGCACATCATCGGTGAAAATGCCGTGTTGCGCCGTGCCATCGAGAGTGGACGTGTGCCGTCCATGATCTTCTGGGGACCACCTGGCGTGGGCAAGACTACTTTGGCTTACATCATCTCCAAGCAGGTTAAGCGGCAGTTCTTTCAGTTGAGTGCGGTCAGCAGTGGCGTCAAGGAAGTGCGCGAGGTCATCGACCGCGCGCGCATGGCACCAGAGGCACCTATTCTGTTTATCGACGAAATCCACCGTTTCAGCAAGTCGCAACAAGACTCGTTGCTCGGTGCCGTTGAAAAAGGCTTGGTTACGCTTATCGGTGCCACGACGGAGAATCCCTCGTTTGAGGTCATCTCGCCTTTGCTGTCACGCTGTCAGGTGTATGTGCTCAAGTCGTTGGAGAAAGAGGACTTGCAGATCCTTTTGGCGAAGGCCGTGAAGGCTTTGGAATATGACTTTGGCAAGAAAATCACCGTCAAGGAGCCTGAGGCTTTGATGAAAATCAGTGGTGGCGACGGCCGTAAGCTGTTGAATGCCATTGAGCTGGTCGTCACTTCATTGAATGACTTGGACATGGCTGCAGAGGAACTGGTTGTTACAAATGACTTCACCACCAACTGCATCCAGAGCAACCTCGTGAAATACGACAAGCAGGGCGAGATGCACTATGACATCATCTCGGCCTTCATCAAGTCGATGCGCGGCAGCGACCCCAATGCGGCCTTGTATTATCTTGCCCGCATGATCGAGGCAGGGGAGGACCCGCTCTTCATCGCCCGAAGGATGCTGATTCTTTCTTCGGAGGACATCGGCAACGCCAATCCCAATGCCTTGTTGCTGGCAAACGCTTGCTTCGATGCCGTCAACAAGATTGGGTGGCCGGAGAGCCGTATCATCCTTTCGCAGACGGTGACGTATCTGGCCTCGTCGCCCAAGAGCAACGCTGCCGTGGCGGCCATCGACGCGGCACAGGCCTTGGTGCGTGAGACGGGCGACTTGCCTGTGCCTTTGCACTTGCGCAACGCCCCGACAAAATTGATGAAAGACCTTGGTTATCATGATGGATACAAGTATGCCCATGCCTACGAGGGCAACTTTGTGGAGCAAGAATTTATGCCAGCTGAAATTTCTGGCACGGTTTTGTATGTACCACAAGACAACCCTCGCGAGCGTGAGCTGCGCAAGAATTTGAGGGAGAAATGGAAGGAGAAATACGGTTATTAACCATGTAGGGACGCATCGCATGCGTCCGTTAATGAGACGCATCGCATGCGTCCGTAAAAACAACAAAAAACAATGAGCGAAGAAACCAATGAAAAAAACACGCAGAGCCTTGCCTTGTGGAACAGGGTGCTCTCTACCAGTGTGAAGTTGCCTTTTGTGAAGGTCGACCGCGACGAGTTCCTGACCAAGGAACTGACCAAATTCTGCACGCCCATGGAGGTGATTACCGCTGTCAATGAGAGTCCTACCAAGGTGTTGACCAAGAAAGAAATCGACAAGCTGGCCAACCAGTGCATCAGTTATCATCTGACCATGGTGTGCGGCACCTCGGCGTTGATGGGGTTGCCGGGCGGCTGGTGGATGGCAGGTACCATTCCCACGGACCTGGCGCAGTTCTATGGACATGTCTTGTCGTTGATGCAGAAGCTGATGTATCTCTATGGCTGGCCGCCGCTGACCGACATCAACAACCAGTTGGACGACGAGTCGCTCAACATCATGACGCTGTTTGTGGGTGTGATGATGGGGAACAAGTTGGCTATCGAGGCCTTAGGTAAGATTGTGGCACAGGCATCGAAGAAAGCGAGCATTAAGATTTCGGAGACCCTCATGGCGAAATATGCCATCAAGATAGCGCAGTGGATTGGCATCAACATGACGAAAGAGGGCTTTGCGAAGGGGGCGGGCAAAGTGTTGCCCTTGGTGGGCGCGCCTATCTCGGCCACCATTACATACTACACCTTCCGTCCTATGGCGCGCAGGCTAAAGAAGCACTTGGATGACCTATATGAGATGCGTCACTTTGACGTGCGTCAGCTGGAGTATTAGTGCTTGAACTCGGCAACGAACATGTCGTGAAGCTGGGTGTCGGGCGTTTGGAGGATGGCCTTGTAGTTCAGCTTCTTTTCGGTCATGAGCCAGTCGATGAATTCGTCGACGAACTGCTTGATTTCTGATTGCCCCATCTTGATATAGATGAGGTTGAGTTTGGCTTTGGCTTCGGTTTCGGAGAGGCCGTCGTTCTTGATGATGGCTTCGGTGAGTTTGTCCATGAATTTTTCCATAGTGCAGTGCTTTTTTTGTGTTTAGGGTTGCAAATATAAGAAGAAAAAATGTAGCTGTCAAGAAAAAATGGATTTGTTTTCCAAAAAAAGCATGTATGTTTCCAAAAAAATATATTTTTGCAGCGGTTCTTATCATTAAGACCTGTGGCCATGCAAATGGCTGCAAGTAAAAGGTTTCATAAATTTTGGTTTTTGGTTCTTGAAAATCCTGGCTTCGGCTGGGATTTTCTTGTTTTTAAGGTTGTTTCATGACATGAAGACTCATTGGATAACGCTTGTGATAATCCGATAATTTATATTTTTGCAGAAAAAAGCCAAAAATGACTTACAAAGGTATTGAAATAGGTATACCTACGATAGGTATGATTGACGAGTTCATTAGGAAAGAGAAGTTTAACCTTGATGCTGAGACTATATATGAGGAATACGCAAAGAGGAATTGGCTTACAAGGAAGGGCAAGCCTGTCAAGACCCTTGAGTCTATTATCTGTGCGGTAAATGGAGTAGTAAATCCAGGTAAATCCAAATCACAAAAGTGATGCGATTGTGTCGTTTAGGCAAAGCTAGAACAGTGTTAAGCCTTCTGTCGCAAATGAAAAACCCCTAACCTGATTTTTAACAAGTTAGGGGTTGATTTGGTAGCCCATAGCGGAATCGAACCGCTGTTTCCAGAGTGAGAATCTGACGACCTAGCCTCTAGTCGAATGGGCCAAAAAAAGGTTCTTTTTGCGGAACCTTTTAAGTGAACTAGGCGGGAGTCGAACCCACAACCGCCTGATCCGTAGTCAGGGACTCTATCCAATTGAGCTACTAGTCCAGTCGTTTTGACACCGCAAAAGTACAGCTTTTTTCAATTATGTGATCAAAAAAACGGGAAAATTTTTGCAGTTTTTTACAACACTTTGATTATCAAATGGATATTTTTTCAAGGATGCGCCCGTTTTTTGCGTCTTCTTGCAATTGCAATCGCTTTTTTGCTATTTTTGCACCATCGTTAACCAACTTTTTACATCATGAGACTACTACTGATTAGCAATTCGACCAACTTTGGCGAGAATTATCTGGCTTGGGCCACGACCCAAATCGAGCTTTTCTGCTTGGAGAACCATATTAATAAGGACAGCCGCATCATCTTTATCCCCTTTGCCGGTGTCAATATCGGTGGGATGGTCTATCCCGAGAGCTACGACGCCTATGAGTCGAAGGTGAGGAATGTGTTCCGCACCAAGTTCGGCTTGGAGAATTTCACCTCCGTGCACCATTACGATGACAAGGTGAAGGCCGTCAAGGAGGCCGACTGCATCGTGGTGGGCGGCGGCAATACCTTCCACCTGGTGGCCGAGATGCACCGCTACGGCCTGATGGATGCCATCCGCGAACGCGCCCTCGCTGGTGTGCCCTACATGGGCTGGAGCGCCGGCTCCAATGTGGCTTGCCCGACGCTGTGCACCACCAACGACATGCCCATCGTACAGCCCGCTTCGTTCAAGTGCCTCAATCTGGTGCCGTTCCAAATCAACCCGCACTATCTTGACCCGCATCCCGAAATCGACAAGATGATCAAACATGGAGGGGAGACGCGACAAGACCGTATCAACGAGTACCTTGCCGTCAACCAAGACATGACAGTGGTGGGCTTGCGCGAGGCCACTGCACTCTGGGTGACCGACGGCAAGATGATGCTTAAAGGCGGCAAGAAGATGATTGTGATGCGCTACGGCAAGGACTCGGTTGAGATCGATCCGAATTCCGATGTGACTTTCCTGTTGGGAGGGCAGAACGCGTAATAAAACAAACACCTTTTAAAGAGATTCCCTTCGGGAATGGAGGTGCGTTTTTTATTTATTGCGGCGGCTTGAGGAGCTTGCGTTTCTTGAGTTCTTTTTGCCGCCGCTTTTAACGCAGCGACTTCGTGCCATTCCCGCAGGGAATCTCATTGTGATTAGAAAGATTTGCTTTACTCAAATGCCTTGCGGTCCTCGAAGACCACGAGGCTGCGGTCGAGGTGGATGGATTTCCGTCCACCTTTTTCGCCTTTGATGAGGTAGATGCTGGCCTCGTCGCCCAAGATGTCGCGGAAGGCCTTGCGGATGCGCGAGAGGTTGGCGTTCATCGTCGAGCCGATGAAATCGGTGAGGTTGTCAATGGCGGTCCGGAGCAGCTCATCGTCGCCATAGGTCGAGATGCAGCGATAGATGTTGTACAGCTCAGTCTTGTGGTCGTTTAAGTAAGTCAGCGACATCCCTTCCTCGTGGAGTAGGAAGAAGATGTAGAGCGCCTTGCAGAGGGCGGGCATCTTCACCTCGGTGTTGTTTCGGTCGGTGAGGAAAATGTCGCCATTATGGGTGATGTAGAGTCGGCTGACTTGTTGCGAGATGTTGTATTTGAGTACGGTGTCGATGATGATCTTGTGCAGCCCCGTGTATTGGAGCTCGTCGTGGGTGGTAGCGCCATCGCAAGCCTTGAATTTCTCGATGAGGCGCGTTTCCCTTGGGCTACAGGCAGGCGGGTTGATGTTCAGGATGTTGGATTTAAGCCATGCCACACGGCTTATCGTGTCCAAAGGGTCGCCGTCGATTTCGATGATGAGAAAGTCATGGCCATGCCCCACCATGGGGGTGTCGATCTTAAGGAAATAGGCAGGCTTCTCAATATTCAACCCATTGGCGTTGAGGTGGTTGAGAAAGATTTCCTTGGAGAAAAACACACTGTTGAGTTGGGCTAGGTTGCGGTCGATATGGTCGAGTTGTTCGGTCGAGAGCGACGGTTCGAGATAACTGAGCGTGTTGCGGAAGGTGTCTTTCTTGCTGTCGAGGTCGCTGACAAAATGGGGCAGATAAAAGAATTCGCGGCCCATGGAGTCTAAGACATCGCAGATGGCGTCGTAGTCGCGTTTGATGCGGGCGTTGACTTTTTTGTCGTAGCTTGGCTCGACATAAAGCACCGCGTTACGCGTGTCGAATCCGAGGTTCGGGATGGAGACGAATTCGGCCTTAATACCCTCGGTTTCGGGCAGGCGCAGTCCTATGGAAAGCAGCAGCGCGGTGATGAACTGCGACTCGCTTTGGGCCAGGTCGTCGTCCGACATCGAAAGCATCTGCAACACGCGGAGAATGGCGTTTTTCTCTTCGTCCCCCAGGGCTTTCAGCATCCTGACCGCCTCGGCGAGGCTGAGGCGCGTGGCTTTCTTGCGGCTGGTGGTGGTGATGCGGAAAACGGCATAGGCGCGCTGCAGGAAGTCAATCTCGCCTTGGTTGACGATGCCGTCGCACTGCACGAGGTCGGAAAGAACCTTCGCCAAGGCGGTTTTATGTTGTTCCTTGAATTTCATTGCGTTACGGTATCAATTTTTGGGTTGTAACCTTGCAACCTTGCGTCGGTTGTATACGAGATTGTATTTTTGCGCCGTTTTACATCGCAAAGATAGTCATAAAATTGAAAAACGAGTAAAATTGTTGAAAAATGGCCAGAGATTATAGGAATGGTTTGACGCAAAAGCAAGTGGAGGAGAGCCGCCGCAAACATGGCGACAATGTGCTGACACCCCCAGAGAAAGAACCAATTTGGAAACAGTTTTTGGAGAAGTTCTCCGATCCCATCATACGCATATTGTTGATTGCCTTGTTGCTTTCGGTGGCTGTTTCGCTGTACCAATTGTTTACGGGCACCAAAACCGCTTCGGTGTTGTTTGAGCCTTTGGGCATCTTCGTGGCGGTGATGCTGGCCACCACGGTGGGTTTCTTGTTTGAGCAGAGCGCCAACAAGAAGTTCGAGATCCTGAACCAGGCTGAAGATGAGAAGATGGTGACGGTGTTTCGTAGTGGCAAAATCCAACGCATCGAGCGCAAGGATGTGGTGGTGGGCGATGTCGTAGTGCTCAACACGGGAGACGAGGTGCCTGCCGACGGACGCTTGGTGGAGGCCGTCTCCATGAGGGTCAATGAGTCGGACCTGACGGGTGAACCTTCTTGTAGCAAGACGACGAACAAGGCGGAATTCAAGAAGGAGGCCACCTATCCCTCCAACTATGTCTGCCGTGGTAGCTCGGTGATGGATGGTCATGGCGTCTTTATTGTAGAGAAGGTGGGCGATGCCACGGAGTGGGGCAAGGTGTATCGTGGAGCGCAGATCGACAATAAGGTGAAGACGCCGCTCAACCAACAACTCGACAAGCTCGGGAACGGCATCACCATAGCCAGTTATGTCATCGCCGGATTGATTGTCGTGCTGCGCATGATCATGTATTTCATTTATCGCGACGATGTGCCGCTGGATTGGATGGACTTGGTGCGTTATGTGCTCAACAGCTTGATGATTGCCGTTACCTTAATCGTAGTAGCTGTGCCCGAAGGTTTGCCGATGAGCGTGACATTGAGTTTGGCAATGAGCATGAAACGAATGTTGGAAACCAATAACTTGGTACGTAAGATGCATGCCTGCGAGACCATGGGCGCTGCCACGGTGATTTGCTCTGATAAAACGGGAACGCTTACCAAAAACCGTATGAGTCTCGGTGACAGCCTGATATACGGATTGAAAGACGGTTGTCTTGATGACTCGGAAGCCGGACATCTTATGGCAGAGGGCATCGCGCTCAATTCGACGGCGTTTCTTGACTTCAACGATCCGCAGAAGGTGAAAGTTATCGGTAATCCTACCGAAGGCGCACTGCTACTGTGGCTGTTCGATAATAATATCGATTTTGTCAAGATGCGTGATGATGGCGTGATTGTCAGTCAGCTGCCGTTTACGACGAAATACAAGTACATGGCCACGGTGGTCAAGTCGACATTGTCGGACGAGTATATCCTCTATGTAAAAGGTGCGCCGGAAATCATGCTGAAACGCAGCACGACGGTGAAATTGGCCGACCGTGAGGCGAGTATCCAGTGGGCCAAGGACGAAGTGGAACGCAAACTGTTGGAATACCAGAACAAAGCCATGCGCACCCTGGGCTTCGCCTATAAATACATCACCGAAGAAGAGGTCAAGACGGTGTTTGTCAACGGCAAGTTGACCGTTGAGGACCTGTGTTTCTTGGGCGTTGTGGGCATCATCGACCCCATCCGCGACGATGTGGCAGATTCCGTTAAGGACTGCTTGAATGCTGGCATCAGCATCAAGATTGTGACGGGTGACACGCCAGGTACGGCGCGTGAGATTGGTCGACAGGTGGGACTTTGGAACGACACTGACGACCCTGAACGGCAGATGATCACGGGCAAGGAATTCAACTTGCTGACTGACGATGAGCTACGTGAGCGTGTGGGCGACCTGAAGATCATGTCGCGTGCGCGGCCTTCCGACAAGGAGCGTCTTGTGCGCCTGCTCCAGGAAAAGGGTGAGGTCGTGGCCGTCACGGGTGACGGCACCAACGACGCACCTGCCTTGAACCGAGCCCAGATTGGCCTCTCGATGGGCGACGGCACCTCGGTGGCCAAGGAAGCCAGCGACATCACCATCTTGGATAACTCGTTCAAGAGCATCGCGCGTGCCGTGATGTGGGGCCGTTCACTGTACCTCAACATCCAGCGTTTCATCCTGTTCCAGATGACCATCAATGTGGCTGCCTGTCTCATCGTGTTGATCGGTGCTATGTTGGGCACCGAGTCGCCGCTCACCGTGACACAGATGCTGTGGATTAACCTCATCATGGACACCTTCGCCGCCATGGCGTTGGCCTCGTTGCCACCCGATCGCGATGTCCTCAAGGACAAGCCTCGTTCGCGTTTCGCCTTCATTATCACCAAGGGTATGATGAAACGCATCTTCGGCGTGGGATTGTTCTTCGTGATCGTGCTGTTTGGTTTCATCCAGTACTTCATGCATAGCGGCGTGGAGACGCTGGCCGACTTTTCGCTCCGCGATTATTTCGCCAACTATTTCAATTTCCATCATGTGGGCGGGTTTACGCCGAAGGAACTTTCGATGTTCTTTACCATTTTCGTCTTCATGCAGTTCTGGAACATCTTCAACGCCAAGGCCTATCATTCGCATCAGTCGGCGTTGCGGGGATTCCTCAACAAGGATGTGCGTAGAGGTTTTGGACTTACCTTGTTGATCATCTTCTTGGGTCAAATACTCATTGTCACCTTTGGTGGTGAGATGTTCAATGTGGTGCCGTTGCCGTTTGGTGACTGGGTGCGTATCATCGTTGGGACATCACTCATTCTTTGGGTCGGAGAGTTGGTGCGATGGGCAAGAAAGATGAAAAGCAGGAAAAACAAAGGATAGTCTTGATTTTGTGAAAGAAAAGTTCGTATCTTTGCCGCTCCAAATCAAATAGGAGTTAGAAATGAATAAAAATTTGATTATCATTGCATTATGCGGACTTATGGGCTTGGCTTTCGCTTCATGTTCGCGTCCTTCCATCGTCGGAACCTGGGTTGAACCCGCTGCCGAGGGCAGTCTGCTGGGAGAAGTGGGCTTCACTTTGCTTGAAAATGGCGAAGTCAAATCCATCAACACGGGCTTTAGGGAATATCAGACCTGGGAGAAGGTCGGTGACAAACTGATCCTCAACGGAACGACGAATGGCACCAACCCGACCAGCTTCGCCGATACCAACAACATTATCTCGCTCAGCGATAGCCTTTTGGTCATCGGACAAGACGGTTATACTGTAACATATCATAGGAAGTAAATACTCTGGCTTCTGGCCTCTGGCAACTGGCTAAATGCCAAACAAGCCAAATGCCAAGAGCCAGTAGCCAGAAGCAATATATAAGAAAATAACCTTAAATACCTAATAATGAAGAAACTAGCAGTCATCGCCTTTGGCGGAAACGCCCTGTTGAGAGGCGGTCAAAAAGGAACCTATAGGGAACAGATGGAGAATGTCACCGAGACATGCCACTCGCTGCTTCCGTTCTTGAAAAACGATTATAACCTGGTCATCGGTCACGGCAATGGTCCTCAAGTGGGCAATGTGATGTTGCAGCACGAGGCTGGTCACCATCAGTTTGGTGTGCCGGGAATGCCTATCGACTTCTGCGTGGCCGAGACCCAAGGCCTCATCGGTTTCATGATTGAGATGGGTTTGGGCAAAACCTTCGCCAAGGAAGGCCTGAAGCGCAATGTGGTCACCCTGGTGACGCAGGTGGTGGTCGACAAGAACGACCCGATGTTCCAAAACCCCACCAAGCCTGTCGGTCCTTATTACTCCAAGGAAGAGGCTGAAAAGTACGCTGCCGAGACGGGTGCCATCTACAAGGAAGACCCCAAAGGTCGCGGTTGGCGTAAGGTGGTGGCTTCTCCGAAACCTATCGCCATCCAAAATGTCGACCTCGTGAAGCAGCTGGCTGAACAGGGCAACATCGTCATCACCGTGGGCGGTGGTGGCATCCCCGTCATCGAGAAGCCCGACGGTAGCTTGGGTGGTGTTGAGGCCGTCATCGACAAGGACCTCGCATCGGCCATGACCGCCATCAATATCGGTGCCGACGAGTTCTACATCCTCACCGATGTGCCGAAGGTCTACATCAACTTCCGCAAGGACAACGAGCAGGCTTTGGATACCATCACCGTTGCCGAGGCCAAGAAACACCTGGCCGACGGTCAGTTCACCGAGGGCAGCATGGCGCCCAAGGTGCGTGCCGCCATCCTCTTCGTGGAAGCCACGGGTCATGAGGCCATCATCACCGAGGCCACAAGACTCGGCGACCCGACATGTGGTACGAGAATTATTGCATAACCTGTAACATCAGGGAATTTGGGAAAACGCTATGCTGAACGCGTAGCGTTTTTCTCTATTAATATGCGTCTCCAGTCGGTAGCCTTCACCGTCGAGCACATGGTGCAAGTCGTCGATGATGCCCGTGCCGCGCATTTTCACCACCGCTTCTTTTTTGGTCCAATATTGCGTGAAGGTCTCCACCGGGTCGGCAGAGGCGAGTATCCATTCCGTCTCGGGGGCATTCATCGTCTTGCTTAAGAGGGCGAGGTTGCTGCTTCGGAAGCTCTCGATGTCGATGCCGATAGGGGAGAAGTCGACCGCCACGGCGATGCCATTCTTGCAATGGCTGAGGTTGAAATACACCTCGGGGTAATGGACCAAGAAAGGCTTGCCATGGTCGTTATAAACCATTTCTAGATCTTTGATTCCCAATGGCTTCAAAAGGTCTTGCAGCATCAACCAAGACTTCAGGCAAGCGAACTGACCAAAGAGATGCTTGTAGCGAAGGGCTTCTTCGCGGCGTTGCTCATCCACTAAAGGCAGCATCCGTCTCACTTCGGATTCGGTGACTTGGGCCATATCGTCGAAAATGGAGATCATGTTCGTTTTATCTCGATGCAAATATAGTTATTCTTATACAAATGGTTGCAAAAATAATTTCGGTGACAAAATCCCCTCGTTTGTTCAGAAAAAGCACTTTCGTTTGGATAAAATGACGAGAAGATGAAAATTAATCCTATTTTCGCAACGATTATTCAGTGGATATGGAAAAGAATAAAAACAAAAAGAAAACCGTTCAGCCTTATGCTGACATACCTCCGCGCACTTTCGACCTGTTGCCGAGGTTCGTGGAGAAATATGGCAAAAAGAAGGTCATGTTTGCCTGCAAGGTCGACGGTGAATGGAAGAAATATATCAGCCGTGACTTCGTGAAGATGACCGATACCATCAGCCAAGGGTTGATCGGCTTGGGCGTGGGTAAAGGCGACCGCGTTGCCGTGGTCTCCAACAACTGCCCGCAGTGGAACATGGTGGACTTCGCCGTGCAGCAGATTGGCGCCATCTTGGTGCCCATTTATCCCACGGTGCGTCAGAGCGATTTCGAGCATATCCTCAACCATGCCGACCCCAAGATTGTCTTCGTTGAAGGTTCGTTGCTTCACAATAAAATCAAAGGCGTCCTTGACGCCATGCCTGTCCGTCCGAAAGAGTTTGCCTTCAATCCCGTGGAGGGTATGATGACCCTGCGTGGCTTGATGGTCTCGGTGAAGGTGGACAAAAAGAGCCTTGCCAGGCTTCAGGCGGCTAAAGATGCCGTTGCCCCCGATGATGTGGCAACCATCATTTACACTTCAGGCACGCTGGGCACCCCCAAGGGTGTCATGCTGACGCATTACAACCTGATGAGTTGTGTTGCCCACTATGGACCGCATTATCCTGTTCCCAGCTCACACAAAGTGGTGAGTTTCTTGCCGTTGTCGCACATCTACGAGCGTTCGGTGTTGTTCACGCACCTCTATCTCGGCAACTCGACCTATTATGTGGAGAACTTCGGCACCATCATGCGCGATATCGCCGAAATCAAGCCTGAACACTTCACCACGGTGCCTCGTGTCATCGAGAAGGTTTATAATGGCATTGTCCGTAAAGGCGACAAACTGAAAGGACTGAAGAAACGGATCTTCTATTGGGCTTTCCAGTTGGCCGAGCGTTACGACGAGACGGAGAAGAAAATCAACCGTGCCTATCGTTTTAAGTTGCATATCGCCAATAGTTTGGTGTTCAAGGATGTGAGGAAGGCGTTTGGTGGTCGTTTGGAGTTCATCATTTCGGGTGGCGCCAGCTTGCAGCCCCGTTTGGTGCGCTTGTTTGCCGCCATGAACATCCCGATTGTCGAGGGCTACGGTCTGACCGAGACCTCGCCCGTGATTGCCACCAACAGCCTCGCCTTGGGTGTCATCAAGGCAGGAACGGTGGGCGTACCATGCAGCAGCGTGCAGTTCAAGATCGACCCGGAGTCGGGAGAGATTCTTGTGAAGGGCTCGCCAGTGATGAAGGGCTATTACAAAGATGAGGAGCAGACCCGTATCGCCATCGACGAAGAGGGCTACTTCCATACGGGCGACATCGGTGAGTTCGATGAAGACGGCTTGCTGAAGATCACGGGTCGTATGAAGGAAATCTTTAAGGATTCGATGGGTAAGTACATCTCGCCCGCACTCATTGAGAACCGTTTTACGGAGTCGCCGTTCATCAGCAGCATCATGGTGGTGGGCGAAAACCAGAAGTTCGCCGCGGCCTTGATTGTGCCTAACTTCGAGCATTTGAAGGTATGGTGCGAGGAGAACCATATCCCTTATAGCACCAACGCTGAAATAATCAAGCAGAAAGCTGTCAACGACCGTTATCGCAAGGAGGTGGACGCCTACAACAGGTTCTTCGGTGACTATGAGAAAATCAAGCGCTTCGAGCTTCTGGACCACGAGTGGACCATCGACGACGGAGAGATGACGCCGAGCCTCAAGATTCGCCGTAAGATCATTGCGGAACACTACAAAGACCTTATCGACGGGATGTTTGCGGAATAAAGCTTTTTTGCTATTTTTGCAGCCTTGAACTGGTTTTCGCTACAAATGTTAAATGGCAAATGGGGGACTTGTTACGCATAATTACCGTATTGTTCGTGGCTTTGCAGTTCTCTTGTGCTCATGTCAAGAGCCTTGAGGAACCTATGAAGTCATATGCCATGACCATCGACGAGATTGAGGCGCTGACGCATATCGATTTTTTTCTTCTCGCTTCCCGATAAGATTGAAGACGAGGTCGAGGCAAGAATAAATGATGAGATTTGGTTTTGATGTTTTTTGGTTTTGCTAGTTATTGATTTTGTTTGTATTTTTGCAGCAACAAAAGCAATGTTATGGAGTCTTTACCCGCTTTATTTTCCGACCTTGCCTTGATATTGGTTACGGCAGGTGTCACGACAGTTCTTTTTAAATGGTTGAAACAGCCCTTGGTATTGGGCTATATCATTGCAGGTCTGCTCATTGGACCCTATTTTCCTTGGTTCCCCGTCATCAACGACCATGAAAGTGTTGAGATATGGAGCGAAATTGGAATGGTGTTCTTGCTGTTTGCCATCGGTCTGGAATTCAGTTTCAAGAAGCTGAAGAAACAGGCCGGTACGGTGGGCATCACGGCCTTGACGGAACTGGTGTCGATGTGTCTTATAGGTTTTATCCTAGGCAAACTGATGGGTTGGTCGCAGATGGACAGCATCTTCCTGGGAGCCATGCTTTCCATGTCGTCCACGACCATCATCGCCAAGGCTTTCGATGACTTGAAGATGAAAGGGGAACGCTTCACGGGGAGTGTTATTGGCGTTCTGGTGGTTGAAGACCTGGCGGCCATCCTGATGATGGTGGTACTTTCCACCATGGCGGTCAGCGCGACCTTGGATGGGAAGGAGCTGGTGATGAGCGTGGTCCGACTTATTTTCTTCCTATTGGTGTGGTATGTCGGTGGCGTGTTCCTCATCCCGACCATCCTCAAATGGGTCCGTAAGTTCATGTCGGAAGAGACCTTGACGGTGTTTGCCGTCGGTCTTTGTTTCTTCATGGTTTGGCTCGCCAACAAAGCGGGTTTCTCGTCGGCTTTGGGCGCCTTCATTATGGGTTCCATCTTGGCCGAAACACTTGAGGCCGAGATGATTCACAAACTCACCGCTCCCATCAAGAACCTGTTTGGAGCTGTGTTCTTCGTTTCGGTCGGCATGATGGTTAATCCTGCCATCTTGGTGCAATATTGGTGGCAGATTCTGGTCATCACCGTGGTTGTGGTCGTGCTGAAATCCTTGAGCTCGGGTCTGGGTATGCTGTTTTCGGGCGATAACCTCCACAACGCTGTTCGTGCGGGCATGTGTTTTGGCCAAATCGGTGAGTTCTCGTTCATCATTGCTACGGTGGGTATGAGTTTTGGTGTCATCGACGATTTCCTGTATCCCATCATCGTCTCTGTGTCCATCATCACCACCTTCCTCACTCCTTATATGATTAAAGGCGGTGAGCCGCTATTCCATTGGATTGAGAAGAAAGTGCCTGATAGTTGGAAAAACGGTTTTGGAAGCCAGGAAAAAGCCGTGAAATCGGCGAATGGTGAGGAAATGACGATGAAGGCTTATATCTTGAGTCAACTAAAGAACTTGGTGCTATATGCTTCCATCATCGTCGCCTTGATGCTGATTTGCTTCTCGCTCTGTAAGTTTATCCAAGACTATGTGCCTCAACCTGTTAGTGGCTTGGTTTCGTTGGCCGTCACCCTGCTGGTCATGTCGCCCTTCCTATGGGCGGTGGCCTTCAAGCACGGCATGCTAAAAACGACTAGAAAACTGATGGCAAAGAGTCAGTTCAACAAGAAATCCGTTAGGTTGATATTCATCATACGCATCCTCCTTGTTTGGGGTGTTGCGGTCAACATCCACAACCATTTTTTGGGTGCCGATTTTTGGGCAAGTCTTGGCCTGAATATGCCTTACCACCTGATTGCCATGGGTCTGGCGGCTTTTTATGTCGTCGTTCTCCGTGTGATTACGCCAATCATGCATTGGTATGAGACCATCGAGCGTCGATTCCTTGAAAACATGAATAAACGCGAGACCATGAAATCGTTCGTGTTGCCCGAGGTGTTGCAGGAGAATTTCGCTATGGAGAAGATGGCCTTGAGCCCAAAGAGCCAATATGTGGGCCAACGCATACGCGAGACGGACTTCCGTCAAACCTATGGGACCAGTGTAGTGTGTGTTGACCGAGCCGATGAGTTCATCGACCTGCCCCGCCGCGACTTCATATTATATCCCGACGACGAGGTGACTTTCATAGGTACCGAAGAGCAACTGGCCAAACTCCGACCGTTCATCGAGGTGGAAGATGATGTGCTTATCAAGGAACGACCCGAGAGTGATGTCAATATCCATAACTCGGTTGTGGGTCCTAACAGCCGTTTTGTAGGGGTTTCACTTCATGATTCCGACATACTCAATCGCTTCAATGCCATGGTGATTGCCATTGAACGCGACAAGGAATTCTTCCTTAATCCAGCAGCCTCGTTTGTGTTCCAACAAGGCGATACGGTTTGGTTTGTCTCCACCGAAACCAACGCCAAGGCATTGATGCAATACGCCTACGAAACTGAACAACCGACAACTGATAACTGATAACTATGGAATCCCTACCTGCACTGTTTTCCGACCTCGCTCTGATATTGGTTACGGCTGGTCTCACCACGGTGATTTTCAAGTGGATGAAACAACCCGTTGTGTTGGGCTATATCATCGCAGGATTCTTGATTGGCCCCAATTTCGAGTGGTTTCCTGTCATCAAAGACCACACGAGTGTGGAGACATGGAGCGAAATCGGTATGGTGTTCATGCTCTTTGGTATTGGATTGGAGTTTAGCTTCAAGAAGCTGAAGAAGGTGGGAGGGACGGTCGGCGTGACGGCGTTGACCGAATTGGTGACCATGTGTGTGGTCGGTTTCTTGCTTGGAAAGGCCTTAGGCTGGAGCCAGATGGACTGCATCTTTCTTGGCGCCATGCTCTCTATTTCTTCGACGACGATTATTGCTAAGGCTTTCGATGACATGAAGTTGCATCGCGAGAAATTCAGCGGCAATGTCATCGGCGAGTTGGTGGTGGAGGACCTTGAGGCCGTCCTTTTGATGGTTATCCTATCTACGCTTGCCGTGAGCAAGACCTTCGATGGGATGCAATTGGTTTCCAGCATGTTGAAACTGGTGTTCTTCTTGTTGGTGTGGTTCTTGGGTGGCATCTTTTTGGTGCCTACCATCTTGCGTTGGGCAAGGAAGTTTATGTCTGAGGAGACACTGACGGTGTTTTCGGTGGGTCTGTGCTTCCTGATGGTTGTGCTGGCTAATTTGGCGGGATTCTCGTCGGCATTGGGCGCGTTCATCATGGGCTCCATTTTGGCCGAAACACTTGAGGCAGAAGCGATCCATAAAGTCACGACTCCCATCAAGAATTTGTTTGGTGCTGTGTTTTTCGTGTCGGTGGGCATGATGGTCGACCCGCAGATCTTGGTCAACTACTGGTGGCAGATTCTGGTCATCACCGTGGTGCTGTTGTTCTTCAAGCCTTTGAGTAATGTGGCAGGTCGTCTGATTGCCGGTCTGGGCTTGAAGCAGGCTTTGCAAGGTGGATTCTGTTTCAGTCAAATCGGTGAGTTCTCGTTTATCATCGCCACCTTGGGCATGAGTTTCGGTGTCATCGACGAGTTTCTGTATCCCATCATCGTCTCGGTGTCGATCATCACCACATTCATCACGCCCTATGCCATCAAGGCGGCCTTGCCCACCTATCATTGGGTGACGAAGCATTTCCCTGAAAGATGGCTTAAGAAGTTGGAAAACAACGAGTCGGGCATCAAGGTGAAGAGTGGTAAAAAGGTCAACATGGCAAGTTTTATGATGCGACAGCTCAAAAACATCGTGATCTACTCCGCCATTGTGATTGCAGTAGTGCTGATTTCGTTCTTCATCTGCTCGTTCATCATCAAATATGTCCCGCGTCCGTGGAATGCGGCCATCAGCACGGCCTTGTCGCTGATTCTTACGGCACCTTTCCTTTGGGCGATGGGTTTCAAGCATACGCTGGTGAAGACCACGCATAAGCTCATGGATGCCAGTAAGTTTAACAGGACTTTGATTCTCATTGTTTTCCTCTTGCGCACCATCATTGTCTGGGTGTCGGCTTATGTCATCATCCAGCACTTCCTGAATGGCCTGTTCTGGTCCAATCTTGGTGTAGGTTCGCCTTGGTATCATTTGATCAATATCGGATTCGCCTTGATTTACACCATTATGCTTAAGGCGTTGAGTCCGGCGATGAAGTTCTATAAGCGCATTGAAGGACGCTTTATGGACAACCTCAATAAGCGTCAGTCGGTGCAAGTGTTTGCCATCCCTGAAATCTTGCAGGAAAACTGCCACTTGCAGAAGATGACCTTGAGTCCCGACAGTCCCTATTCAGGAATCATCATCAAGGACACCGACTTCCGCGACAACTACAATGTGAGTGTGGTGAGTGTGGAAAGAGGCAAACAGATCTTTGAGTTGCCCAAATCTGATTTCCAGCTGTTTCCCTTCGACAAGATCACCTTTGTAGGCCATGAGGACCATCTGCGGCTGCTGTTGCCCAAGGTGGAGGTCTTTGACGACGCGTTGATCCATGAGCATGAAGAGGGTGAGGTGGACCTTTACAAGGTGGAGGTTGAGCCTGACAGCCCTTTGATTGGCGTG
This sequence comes from uncultured Bacteroidales bacterium, assembly GCA_900318085.1. Lineage (GTDB taxonomy): Bacteria > Bacteroidota > Bacteroidia > Bacteroidales > F082 > Limimorpha. The sequence goes on along the minus strand of ONJF01000004.1, from coordinate 80,275 downwards.
GCATTGAAGGATTCCGGCTTTGCCGACAAGTACGATGCCATGGTGATTGCCATCGAGCGTGACGGACAGTTCATCCTGAACCCCTCGGCCAGGATTACTTTCCAAGCCGCTGATTTGTTGTGGTTTGTGGCGCAAAAAGACAAGGCAGAATACCTGATGAAGTTACATGCGGCAGACCTGAAATCTGAATTCCCCAACTCTAAACCCTAGACTCTCAACTAATGATCGTCTGTATTGCCGAAAAGCCAAGCGTCGCACGCGACATCGCCAAGGTGTTGGGCGCCAATGCCACCCATGAAGGTTACATGGAAGGCAACGGCTATCAGGTGACATGGACTTTTGGCCATCTTTGCACCCTCAAAGAGCCGCACGACTACACCGACCAGTGGAAGGCATGGGCGTTGAGCCGTCTGCCGATGATACCACCGCGTTTTGGCATCAAGCTCATTGCGGATAAAGGTGTGGAGAAGCAGTTTAAGACCATTGAATCCTTATTCCAAAAGGCCGACGAAATCGTGAACTGCGGTGATGCAGGACAGGAGGGTGAGCTCATCCAGCGCTGGGTGATGCAAAAGGCTGCCGTAAAGTGTCCCGTGAAGCGTCTGTGGATCTCTTCTTTGACAGAAGAGTCTATTCGGGAGGGATTTAAGAACCTGAAAGACCAATCGGAATACCAGTTGCTTTATGAGGCGGGTCTCTCGCGTGCCATCGGCGACTGGCTGCTGGGCATGAATGCCACGCGGCTTTACACCTTGAAATATGGACAAAACCGGCAGGTGTTGTCCATTGGCAGGGTGCAGACACCCACTTTGGCGCTGATTGTCAATCGCTACCACGAAATTGTGAACTTTAAGCCAGAGGCGTATTGGGTGCTATCAACGATTTATAGGGATACGACTTTCACCGCCACCAAGGGCAAATATGGCTCTGTGGAAGACGGACAAAAAGACTTGCAGAGCGTGGAAGGGAAGGAGTTCACCGTGACCGACATCTCCACCAAGAAAGGCACCGAAGCCCCACCAAGGCTGTATGACTTAACTTCGTTGCAGGTGGAATGCAACAAGAAATACAACATGTCGGCCGACCAGACCTTGCAGACCATCCAGAGCCTCTACGAGAAGAAATACACCACCTATCCGCGTGTGGATACCACCTATTTGAGTGATGACATCTATCCCAAATGTCCCGACATCTTGGCGAGGCTGACCAATTATGCTGAATACACCGCGCCTTTGGCGGGCAAGAAACTGCCCAAAAGCAAGAAGGTGTTCGACAACAGCAAGGTCACCGACCACCATGCCATCATCCCGACGGGTGTGGTGCCGACGGGATTGAGTTTTGCAGAGCAGCAGGTCTATGACGAGGTGTGCCGTCATTTCATTGCTGTGTTTTATCCTGATTGTCAGTTTGCTACAACAACCGTTTTGGGCAAGGTGGAAGATGTGGAGTTCAAGACCTCGGGCAAGCAGATCCTGGTGCCAGGCTGGCGAGAGGTCATCAAGCCGGTGAAACAGGAAGAAGAGAACCCTTCGACGGGCTCAGGGACCAAAGAAGGGGAGGATGAGGAGAAGACCTTGCCCATCTTCGAGAAGGGTGAGCACGGACCGCACCAGCCGCAGCTGGCCGAGAAGTGGACCTCGCCGCCGAAACCTTATACCGAAGCCACGCTGCTTCGTGCCATGGAGACGGCTGGCAAGCTCGTTGATGATGAATCGCTGCGCGAGGTGATGAAAGAGAACGGCATCGGTCGACCTTCCACGCGTGCAGCCATCATCGAGACCTTGTTCAAGCGCAACTATATCAGAAAAGTGCGCAAGAGCCTGGAGCCCACGCCGACGGGCATCGAGCTCATCGGTCTTATCCATGAGGACCTGTTGAAGAGCGCAGAGCTGACGGGCATCTGGGAGAAGAAACTCCGTGAGATCGAGCAGCACAAATACGAGGCGCGACAGTTCCTCGACGAGCTCAAGCAGATGGTGACGGAGATTGTCACCACGGTGATGCTGGACAACAGCAATCGGCGGGTGGCTGCTGCCGTGGTCGAGCAGAAACCGAAGAAGGCAACATCCAAGAAGAGCACGACAGCTAAACCTAAGAAAGCCTCGGAAGGTATGTCATCCCAGCCTAAGGAAGTGCGTGGGCGGGGATCTATGCCTTCCGAGGCTTCGGCATCACCCGCTGATGCCGATCCCGACGCCATTATCGGGCAACCCTGTCCGTTGTGTGGCAAAGGCTATGTCATCAAAGGCAAGGCGGCTTATGGCTGTTCCGAGTGGCGGAAGGGTTGTGGATGGCGGAAGGCGTTTTGAATGTAATGGTATTAACATAAGACAAATCAGTATTATGAATTTTCATGAATTATTGTGCTGCCGTAAGACGTTGTTCCTTCTATTGTTAGGTGCGGCAATGACGGTTTGTTCATGTGCGTCGTCTTCAAAGACAACAACCTATGAATTCCAACATCATCAAACTTTGACGAGTGGCGTCCTTGAGGAAAATGACACCCTGCTTTTCCCAAATCATATAATAATCGAGCAGAATCTTGATGAACTGGATGTGAGCTTTCGGGTTACACCTCATAATATGCATGTTGGAGATGAGGCGGGAGTATGCGTTTGGGCGGATGGAGAAAACCATGCAGATGCCGTTGTGTTCAAGTACAGCCGTGCCACCGAGTATGTCATATATAGATTTGTCGTCAATGGTAAGGATTATCCCATTTGTTCAGTTTTCTTGGGATTTCCTTCAAAGCACCAAGCTTTCTTACACATTAAACGAGTTGGTGATGACATAGTATTTTACCAGCCTTATGATAGGGAAGTCGCTCGCATTGGTTTGAGCCAATTGTTCAAAGGTAATCTTTCAGACAAAACCGTGAGGCTTGTGATGTATGCAATCCAAGCGGAAAACCATAAGCCTTTTTCGGTAGATTTTGATTATTAAAGCTGCTTATTTATTCAATCTCTAGCGTCTTCTTACAACTCTTTTATGGTTTTTTGTATCTTTGCACTTGAAAAACAATAATTATGGGCGTAACATACGACAACGAGAAGCAAATGTCCGTAAGACCTTATGGCCGATGCGATTTCTTATGGTTGTCTGATATGAAACGTTCGTTGTTGATAGTAGCCTTCTTTGCCATTGTGTTCTCCGCCTGCACCTCCAAGCGCAGCCACGATGTGGATTTCTATTACTGGAAGTCGAAGTGTGCGATAGGGGAGAAGGAACGGCAGTATTTCGGCCAACTGAAGGGCCAACGGCTGTTCGTCAGGCTTTTCGACGTGGACATGGAAGGCGGCGTGGCCAGGCCTGTGGGACAGATACAAGGCTTCGACAACGACCAGCTTCCGGGCGACAGCATCAGGGTGATTCCCGTGGTGTTTATCACCAACCAGACGTTTTTGAACTATGTCAGTGATGATGACATCGAAATGCTGGCGTCCAATGTCAGTAAGGCCGTCAGCCATGTCATGGAGAAGGCGGAGGTGGCCTACGAAGAGATCCAGATCGACTGCGACTGGACAGAGCGTACCTGTGACCCTTATTTCCGTTTTCTGAAGAGACTCGCCGACCTTTCAGGGCAAGACATCAGCTGCACCTTGCGACTGCATCAGATTCATGAGCCGGAGAAGACCGGCGTGCCACCCGTCGTACGCGGCAGCTTGATGTGCTATGCCACTTCCAGCCCCATGGAAGGGATGTCGCGTAACTCCATCCTCGACATGGAACTGCTGAAGGCCTATACTAACAACATCAACGACTATCCGCTCGACTTCGATGTCATCCTGCCTATCTATTCGTGGGGCATCGTTACCAACCATCTCGGCCAGGTGAAGCTCGTCAACGGTCTCACCGAGGCAGACCTGCAGACGACCATGTTCGAGAAACAGGACAACAACCTCTACCTTGTGAAAGAAGATGGCTTCGTGCAGAGCCTCTATGTCAACGCGGGCTTCACCATTAAGATTGAGACGATTACGCCTGAGCTCCTTGCCGAGGCGAAACAATACCTTGACCGACAGATCGACCGCGACTTCCCGTGGGTCTATTTCCACCTCAGTCAGGGCTTCCTGAACCGATTCACCATAGAAGATCTAAAATAAACCATTATGAATATGCGTAAAAAACTCTTACTCGTGGCCGTCATGCTGACGGCATTATGGGGCAAGTCTTTTGCCTGTGGCTGGGACGAAGGGGATTGGTATTACTACAACCTCTTCAACCAGGAGATCATGAGCGACGAGCGCTATCGGCCTTTTCTGCTGATTTACGGTAGTCGCTATTACACCAACGACACGCTCCGAAATGGCAACATCGAAGAGTGGCGCCAGTATCTCGGATTGAGTTATGACGAAACGAAGTATCTGGTCTTCAAGGCTTCGCGTAGCGACCTTCAGAACCTCTCCAAGGGCAAGAGAGCGGTCGACGAAAACCTCTCGTTTGCCTCGGCTGACTTCATGAAGAACCAAAAGCAGGCGCTGCTCTATCTGGCCTATGCCAAATACCTGGAGCCTTACATGCGCATCATCCCTGGCGAAGATACCGATTTCTATTGGGACTTGCCCGAATATGAGCACAACGCCGGCGATCTGGACTATGAAAAGGTGAAGACCGTGCTCACCAAGAGCTGGAATGCCGAGAGCGACAATGAACTGAAGTTGCGCTATGGTTATCAGCTGGTGCGACTGGCACATTACACCCGTCGTTACCAAGAGGCAGTACAGCTGTTCGAACAATATGTGGAGCCGCTGAAGATGCGCACCGAGATGTATTACTACGCTTTGGCTCAGAAAGCCGGTGCCCTGCGTGGTATGGGCGAGACCCAACGAGCCAACCGCGATTTCATCCGTGTTTTCGCCAACTCTTATGACTTGAAGACCATGGCTTACACCTCACTGACCATGGGTTGGGATAATGAAATCAACTTCGCCGACTTCGTGGCTGGTGCTGCCGACAACAACGAGCGCAATGACATTTTCTTCATGATGGGTTACAGCGACTTCAACAACCCCGTCAACGAGATTGAGAAGATCGTGGTCACCGACCCCAACGCCATCCAAGCCAAGGTGCTGATGGTGCGTGCCATCAACATGCTCGAGCGTCGCATGCTTCTCTCTTATGTTCCATGGGGAGAAGGTGACGACAGGTCGCGTTATCCTTACCTAGGCCAGGATGACACTGAAGGCAGGGCTTTCTTCAACCAAGCCCTCAGGGTGAGCGATATGCAGCGCGACAAGGCTTCAGACAAGAACTTCTGGAATCTTGCCTCATCCTATTTGCATTTCCTGAACAAGGACTTCGAACTCGCTAACAACTGCCTCGGCAATGTGAAGTCGACCGATGCCGACTATATGGCTATGGTGAAGAACCTGACTGCCTACATCGACATCTGCCGTCAACCCAAAATCGATGCCAATACTGAACGCTATCTCTATGACAATTACGCCAATATGATCAAAGGAGAGGAAAGCTATAGCCTCAACATGGCCGATAACTCTTTCATTGGTATGGTGCTCTCCAACCGTTATGGACTGCAAGGCGAGAAGGCCAAGTCGTTCTTGATGCTTCGTCATGTGAAAGCCATTGAAGACAACCCTGAAGAGAGTTTGCTCGACGACATCCAGTCGTTCCTGAACAAGAAGAAGAAAACCCAGCTAGAGGAATACATCGCTGCTACCAGCACGACTGAAATGGCCAATACCAACAACTACCTTGCCTATGTAAAGGGCGTGTTGCGCCTGACCGAGGGTGACTTCAAGACGGCGAAGGGCCTCTTCGAGAAGCAGACGCGCCTTAAGATGTCGCGCCGACTCTTTGGCCATAACATCGAGGTGTACTATAGCGGTGATGAAAAAGACATCATGCGTGACGACTACATCGCCGACTTCTCGTTCATCCATGACAATATGACCGAGGTTGAGGTGGCTGATGCCTTGATGCAACTCGACAAGATTGGCAAGAAAGAGAAAGGTGACGAATCGGCGAAGGCCAACTATCTGATTGCCAATTTCTTCTACAATGTCAGCAGAACGGGATACTATCGTCAGTATCTCCGCTTCGATAACAACAACGGCTTCAGTTATTGGAAGTATGGTCCTGATGCTAATGTCTATAAGAACACATTGGATCTGTCGAGTGCCTATTTGGAAAAAGCCAAGAAGTCGGCGGAAGACCGTGAGTTGAAAGCCCACATCGTTTATGCCCAGGCCAAGAATGCCCAGCAGGTGATGGAGGATCATGTCGACACATGGGATCAACAAATGGTTATACCGCACGCACAGCTCAACGAGTTCGACCAATATGCAGGCACCTCCTATCACCAGGCGGTGTTATCCAACTGCGTTTATTATCGGGATTATCATAATTAAGCCAAAGACGCTATCTGTTGAAAAAGCAGGCCACATAAGTGACCTGCTTTTTTGTTTTGGTTTGGAACCGAGGAACATGAAATAGGAGGTGAAAGACAATTTTTTTAGACAATCTGATAAAAATGGGTGTTTACACCCACATTAATTCGATTTTTTTACTATATTTTTGTGGCGTGAAATTGTTTAACCTTTAAAATCGTAACGCTATGAAAAAGTATTTGCTTACACTCGCTTTGACGCTAGCCATGGCTGGCGCGACATTGGCCCAGGATGTATGGTCGGTGGGCTATTTCAATGAAGAAGGCAACCAGAAGGCTGCCATTTATAAGAACGACCAAATGTACCATTATGCCTATTATCCAGGTATAACAAACGTTGCGACCAGTGTGGTGCAAGACCCCACCAACGGCGATGTGTATTGGTCGAACTGCAGTTCACAAAGCGGTACTCCATACAAAGCCGCTATCTATTGTAACAGACAGCAAGCTGTAGCTATTGATGATGCTTACATCCACAACATGTTTTGGTATGATGACGGCAGCAACTATCAACCGATGCCTAGTCGTTTGTATTCTGCTGGTTATCGGATGGGAACAGATAACCGAAAGTATGCCACGGTTTGGATTGGAACGTCAAGCATTCCCTTGTTTTCTCCAGACTATATGAGTTACTACGAGTCGGAAGCCTACGGCATTTGCGTGACGCTAGAAGAGATTGATCACAGCGGCGAAGCCTATGCACGATACTACTGCGGCTATGCCCAGCATTCAGAGGGCGGAGGTAGCCCCGTCCCAACCGTATGGAAAAACGACGAAGTGCTCTACGAACTCGGCGATTATTACGGCTATGCCTATGGTCTCGACTATTACTTGGGCGATATCTATACTGTTGGATGTGAAATCATCAGCAACAAATATGTGGCCAAGGTTTGGAAAAACGCCAACGAACTTTACACCTTGACCGATGCTTCTGAGGATGCTCGGGCATGGAAGATTAAGGTAGTGGATGGCGATGTCTATGTGTGCGGATGGGGCACATCGCGTGCGCCGCTCTGCATCTGGAAGAACGGAGAGCCCTTGTACATCGATAATAGCGGTTACCCAACCAACATCAGGAGCGTTGCCGTGAACGAGAACGGTGTGTACTATGCTGTTGTAAAAGGTCCATCAAGCAATAACTATACAGGGTACATTTATAAGGATGGAACACAACTCTATGCACCCGAGAATTGCGACTACTTGTATGACCTATGTGTCGAGAAGGTGGAATGTGGAACGACGAATATACAAAATACGCCCTATTTTGAGGGTTTTGAGTTGGGGGACACCGACTGGGCCTGTTGGGAAAAGATAGACGTCGATGATAACAATTATTCCTATTGGAGCGGTAATATTGGCTATGAAGTGCCTTCCTATTGGATGCGCTTCGGAAATAGCAACGACGATCCTTACCAAGGCGATTACTGCGCCAGGCATCGGTTTGGTGAAGACTATCAACATGGCGTACTCATTACTCCGCAAATTCATCTACAGTGTGGTGCTGAAGAGTCGTATCTGACCTTCCAAACTAGGGAACAGTATCCTGGTGATCTTTACATTGAAACAGTCCTGATCTCCACTACAGGCAACAATGCAGGTGATTTCAATCCCATTTGGAGCCAAGAGAACCCATCCAACGAATGGAAAGAGGTCAAGATTGACTTATCCGCCTATGAATGTGAAGACATCTACATTGCTTTCGAGTATGGAGGGGAAAATGGACACACATGGTTTATTGACAATGTGTTGGTGGATCAAAGCCCTGTCAGTGTGAGTGAAGAATACGAAGATGCGTTTGCTGTTAGTCCTAATCCGGCCAATGCTAGCATCCGCATCAATGGCCTTGATGCCGATAGTGAGGTGTACATCTACAACATGCTTGGTGAGCGAGTCATGACAGTTCGCGTTGGGGACAAACAGGAAATCGACATCAGTGCACTGAACGATGGCTTGTACTTCTTGCGTTGCGGCAATAAGACGGCTCGTTTTGTGAAAGCCTTGTGATAATTGGTTTAAAACGATTCATTCAACCACAATCCCGTATTTCGTTACGAGATTGTGGTTTTTTGTGCTGCCAAAAGAAAAACAATTATATTTGCATCGATTATGAAGAGAATTGTCATCATATTCCTGCTTGTGTTGAATGCGATTGCAGCAAAGGCACAAGATTCCGACACGACCATGTCGTTGAAAGAACGTGTCTTTTACCATTATGACCGGTCGGAGTTCGAGGAAGTGGTGCGTTTCGGCAAAGAAGCCCTCACCGTTTATGAGGCCGAAGGCGACCTTCTCGAAATGGCGGGCTGCTACAACGTGCTTGGCGTGGCCTATCAGCGACTTGGGCGCTTCGAAGAATCTATCGAGAACTACGAACATTGCGCTGATGTGATGGAGCAACTGAAGGCTGGCGAGGGCGAAAAAGAACAGAAGCAGACAGCGCGGTTCTACGATAAGAACATCCGCTACACGCGCAACAATATGGCTAAGGTGTTTCTAGTGATGGAGGAGTTTGACCAAGCAGAGAAACTCTATCTTGATTGTATCCAAATGCTTGGTGACCCCATTGACACCATCGACTTCCAAGACTTGGCCACTTATTGGCAGAATCTTTCAGAGGTGTACATGAAGCAGGCAAAGGGCGAAGTGGGCGAGGAGAAGGCTACCTTCTTGCAGGCATCAGTAGATTACGCCGAGCGGTCAGTGGCGTTGTCCGAACAATATGATGTGTTGCCGTTCAAGCGGGTGACTAAGGTTGTGATGTTGGCACAGGCCTACCGTGCCGCAGGACGGACTGATGAAGCATTGGCTGTGGCTCAAGAAGCACTTGCATCGGCTGAGCTTGTCGACGACCCCTATTTGTTAGCCGAAGCATATGCCGTTTTGGGAGGTTGTGAAGCCGATTTGGGTCAGAACAAAATTGCTGAAGGCCATCTTCGACAAGCTTTGGATTTGGCCACCGAAAACCACTTCGACGAGCTTCAAATAGACTTCCTCAAGAGTGCCTGCACAGTAGCAAGGCATTTCGACAAAGGATTGGCTTTAGACTATTTTGAGCAATATACTGCCATAAAGGACTCTGTTTTCAACGAAAGGCAACAACAACTTATCCGTGACTATCAGGTGAAATATGACCTCGCCGAAAAGGAACACCAAATCGCCTTTCAAACGGCACAGAATGAGTCTAATAAGATGATAATCATATTGTTGACTGTCCTTGCACTATTATTGCTTATTCTTTTTGCCATGGGTATGTATATCAGCAGGGCAAGAAAGCTTAAAAACAAAGCCCTTGAACAAAACAGTTGGGTCAAAGACCGCGTTTTCTCCATAGTCTCGCATGACTTCAAGACCTCTGTGCTGTCGCAAAACCTTTTGCTTGACGTGATGGAGAAGCATTTCGACGAAATGCAGCCCAGTGGCATTAAGGAAAAGGTGTCGACACTGAAGACCTCGTCGGACATGCTGAAAGAGAACATGCTCAATATGATAGAATGGATGAAAATGGAGATGGGTGGTGGCATCGGCAAGAAGAGTGGTTTCAATGTGCGGACATTGGTTGAGGAGAGTGTCGAATCTCAATGGATCGACGTGTCAAAGAAGCGTTTGCACATCATCAATGATGTGGAAGAGGGCTTCGCAGCGTGCGACGATGTCGATTTGACGAGGCTCATCTTGCGTAATCTTATCAACAATGCGGTCAAGTTTTCGTTGCCCGACGGTACCATCCGCATTTGGGCCGAAGAGGGAAACGGACGCATTTGGCTCGTCGTGGCTGACCAAGGCAAGGGGATGAAGCGAGACCATCTAGAAAGACTGTCGAACGAACCTGTTTCACCCAAGTCAAGGGCGCAAGGCAATGGTGGGTCGGGTATTGGTTTGGCGTTATGTAAGGATTTGTTGGAACTCAATGGCGAAAAAATCGACATACAGAGCGAGGAAGACAAAGGCACTACTGTAAGATTCTCTCTAAAGAAATGATTATATGACAAAGCAATTCAATAAACCAATTAGGATATTGCTCGTTGAGGATCATCCGATTTACCGCGAAGGATTGCAATTGGCGCTTTCGTTTTCAGGCATTGATTGTATCGTTGTGGCCTCCACGGCCAATGTGCAAGAGGCTGTCTCATTCATAGAGAGCCATCCCGATGGGATAGACCTTGTCATGCTCGACTTTTTCCTTCCTGACGGCAATGGAAATGATGTCATCGAGGCCCTAAAGAAGCACGGCTCAAACGTGAAAGTGTTGGTTGTTACCAGCGCCACCGATGCTCCCGAGGTGGTTCGACTAGCTGGTCAAGGCATACATGGTGTCATTGGCAAGGAGGTCGAGTCGTCGGATTTGGGCAATATCATTTTGTCGATCATGAATGACGAGTATTGTTTCGGATTCAATCGTATGCGGAACAGTCCCAATGATGACGAAGACCTCGACCTGACACCACGCGAAGCCGAAGTCATGCGTCTTTTCGTGCAAGGGAAAAGCGCGAAACAAATCGCCAATGAGTTATGTGTCAGTCTGCGAACCGTTGAAAGGCATAGGGAAAACATCTATCGTAAGTTCAACCTCAATTCCATCACCGACATGATCAAGTTCGCCCTCATAAGAGGGGTAGTGTAGAGATACCGATTTGTCGCGTCTAGAAACCAACGATAATATCTCCAAACGCCGATTTGTCTTGTCTCAAAAATGCATTGGAAACGCTATGAAATGATAATTCTACGGAGTTAATCGCGTCTCCACATGCGGAATCATTCAATCTCCAAGGTCTTCTTGCAGATCTCGATCTCGCCGGGGTCGCCGGTGTACTTGCCGAGGTCGTCGCTGAGCTTGACCACCTTCTTCCATGTGCGTTTCTCGGTGATCTTGGCTGCCGTGAGCTTCACCACGATGTTCATGGCCTTCACGTTGTCGACATCGCAGGTGAGGTGGGTGCCGATACCGAAGGAGTCTTGCATCCGGCCAGCGACCGCCTCGTGGATGGCGATGGCCTCGTCCACATTCAAGCCGTTGCTGAAGATGATGGACTTCTGGGCCGGGTCAACGCCGAGTTCCTTGTATTTCTCGATGATTTCCTCCAAGGCTTCGTAGTTGTCGCCACTGTCGACACGCAAGCCGTCAAACAGTTTGGCGTGCAGTTGGGTGAAGTTCTGGAAGAAGGCCTTGCGCGTGTAGGTGTCATAGAGGAACACACCCAAGCTGCCGGCATACACGTCCTGCCAGTAGTCCATGGCAAGGTAGTTGGCCTCGTTGTAGCCATACAAGGAACAAGTCTCGATGAACTGGTGGCTCATGGTGCCGATGGGGGTGAGGTTGTACTTCATGGCCAGCAGCACGTTTGAGGTACCCACGAAACAGGTCTTGGTGAACTGCTTCTGTGCCTCGATGAAGCTGCGGATGACAAGGTCCTGATGTTCGAAGGAGAAACGGCGACGTGTGCCGAAGTCGCTGAACTTGACGCCGTTGCCGATGAGACGGATGCCCTTGGCATAGGACTTCTGGTATTCTTTTTCGGCATCGTAAGTCTCAAACTCGCCTTTCAGCTCATGCATGAGTTCGGAGACAGTGGCCAGGATGGGCATCTCCCAAAACACGGTGCGCCACAGCAGACCGGTCACCTGGATGTGGAGATGGCCTTCCTCGTCTTGGCTCACCTCAACCTCGGAGGGACGCATGTGGAAACCTTTCAGGAAGGTGAAGAACCACAGCGGGAAGTAATAGCATTTCCGTTTCATGAAACGCACTTCCTCGTCGGTGATTTTGATGTTGCCGTAAAGGTCGAACTGTTCGCGCAATTTCTCGGCAAAGCCCTTGGGATAGACTGTGTTGTTGCGGTCGACAAAGGTGTATTGTCCCATGGCGCGAGGGAATTTCTGCAGGTAGGCGTAGCACACGCTGAAAGTGTAGAGGTCGTTGTCTAATAGGCTGGTGATGATTTGTCGCATGGTGGTTTGTTTTTATGTAGCTATTGGCTACTGGCTTTTGGCAACTCCTCTGGCTGTATGAGATTGCGGATCAAGTCCGCAATGACGCCGCATGGAAGGGCTGCCAGAAGCCAGAGGCCAAAGGCCAGAAGCCATTTAATTCATAACTTACTAATAATACTCCTAATCTTATCTGATATATACTTCACAGAATTCGTCGTGTTCTCCAGCACCTGCACCAAGTCTTTGCGTTTGATGATTTCCGTGAGTGAATAGTTGTTATTGAACAATTTGCTGATGTAGTTTCCGTAGAGCACGTCATTCTCGTTTTCCAAGGCCTTGATTTCGTGGCACAAGCGAACAATCTCCTTCCCCTTGCCGTTGTTGTCCAAATATTCCAGGTTGCCGATAATGGTGCTGAGGTTCTCGGCGGCAAACGTGATGTTTTCCGCCATGGTGGTTAGGTCAGGGTCGACATCGAGGAAACGACGGGTGAGTACGATGTTGGCCGAGTCGTCGATGCGGTCGAGGAAGGTGTCCATCATCTCGGCGAGTTCGTGCACATCGTCGCGGTCAAAAGGCGTCAGCACGGTGCTGAAGAGCTGGCTGTAGAAGTCGCGGAGCACCTCGTCGCCTTTAGTCTCACAGACTTTGATGTCTTTTCTCAAAGCTTCGAGCTGGTCAAGATCGGTCTCCAAGAGCATCTGCCTCAAAAGCGTGGCCGCCTTGTCGATGTATGCTGCCTGCTGTTGGTAGAGCGGGTAGAACTTCTTTTCCTTGGGGACGAAAAACTGGAAGAAACTGTTGAGACTCATGGCAATCAGATGGGTAAGAGGTGGAACAACATGTTAAGCAACCCGGCGATGGCCAGAGGCACGGGGATGGTGAGGATCCACGACAGGACGATGCGCTTGGCGGTGACCCATTTCACCGACTTCACGCCATCGGTGAGACCCACGCCGATGACGCCGCCAGTGATGGTGTGCGTCGTGCTGACAGGGATGCCCATGAACGAGGTGGCGATCAAGGTGGTGGCACCGGCAAACTCGGCCGAGAAGCCGCGCACAGGCGTGATTTTGGCCAAGCCGCCGCCCATGGTCTTGATGACGTTCTTGCCGCCAATCAGGATGCCCAACGACATGATGACATAGCAGATGACGGCCAAAGTGTCGGGGATATGGAAGGCTTGGCTGCTATCGTAAAAGTTGCTGATGAAGTCTTGCATGCCTTGTCCGACGCCTTCGGTGGTGAAGACGCTGGCCATCAGCACGGCGATGATACCCATGGTCTTGGGCGCGTCGTTGGAGCCGTGACCGATGCAGAACGCCGCTGTAGAGAAATGCTGCAGCACCTTGAAGATTTTGTCGACGCGCTTGCGCGAGCTGTTCTTGAAAAGCCTCAAGAAGATGCATTCGAGGAAGAATCCCAAGAACAACCCAATGAGCGGCGACAGGACGATGAAGGCCAATGTGAGCAAGATAGGCTTCATGTGCAGCACTGCGCTGCCGTTGACGAACCAGGCTGCGCCGATGATGCCGCCGATGAGGGCATGCGAGGTGGAGATGGGCATGCCGTTGCGGGTGCAGATGGCCACCCAGATGGCGGCGCCCACCAATGCCGACAGGATCAGGTAGGGATCGATGACATTTTGGTCGGCGAAGTTGGCCATGGTGTTACCCACGGCGAACTGTTGGTTGAACACCAACCGGATGATGATGAAGGCGGTGAACTCCCAGAACGAGGCCCAAAGGATGGCCTGCATGGGCGTCATCACCTTGGTGGCGATGATGGTCGAGATGGAGTTGGCCGCGTCGTTCATGCCGTTGAGGAAGGTGAAGACGAAGGCCAGCAGGATCGACAGGATGACGGCTATGGTGAGGAGGTTCATCACGATTCTTTTATGATAAGACTTTTCACGGTACTGGTCACTTCCTTGGCGCGGTCGGTGGTGTCTTCCACCACCTGGGCGATCTCCTTGTATTTCAACAGCTCGATCTCGTCTTTTTCGTTCTCGAAGAGGTAGGAGATGTAGTCGCCATAGATGTCGTCGACGGCATGCTCGATGAGCGTTACCTTTTGGCACAACTCGCTGATCTGCTGATGGTTCTTGCTGAGTTCGTCCAGAAGTCCGAACACATCCATAATGATGGAGGCGTCTTCGTGGATATTGTCAACGATTTCCTTGATTTGCTTGTCGATCTTCTTGGGGTTGTACATCAGGATGGTCTTGGCCGAGTGGTTGATGAAGTCGAGGAACATGTCGAGGTTCATGGCCAAGGCGTTCATGTCTTCGCGGTCGAAAGGCGTGATAAAGGCTTCGTTGAGCTCGATATAGAACTCTCGTAACAACTCGTCGCCGGTGGTCTCCTGCTTTTTGATCATGCGGGTGAGCAAACGGCGTTCTTCGGGGTCGTCGCTTTTGACCAGTTCCTTGAGGTATTTGGCGGCAATCTGCGCTGTCTCGGCCTGCTTGAGGTAAGTGGGGAAGAAGTGCTTCTCGCGTTTCTCCCTCGTGAATAAGTTATTCAGTGCCATTTTCCGGAATGGTTTTGGAATTATGGGGCAAAGATAAGGAATCTTTTGGATTCTTTTCTTTTTCACCTTATAAAATAAAAAAAAGTATTTTTGCAACCTGAATACTAATGATTAAGGGAACAATGAAAAAACTCATCGCTATAGCTTTTCTGTTTGCCGCTATGTCGGCACATGCACAAGAGATAGGATTTTGGAATAAGGTCAACGCTTTCCTGACCAAGCCTGCAGTGGTCGACACGGCCTTTGTTTATCAGCCAAAAGCGGGTTTTTCATTGGGCTTGTTCAGCACGGGACAGAAGGCGGGGTTCGATGTGGATGTCGATTTCAAAGTGAAATACGCTGACGGCACCACCTTGCCTTGCGTGTCGACTTATAGCCTCTCGGAGAACCTGTGCAAGAAGGTCGGCATTGATTTGGGCTATGGCAATGTCGGTTTCGGCTACGGTTTGGAGGTGGGCCCACGAAGTGCCCAAAAGAAACGTTCCTTGGGCCTGAACATCAAAGGGAAGTCGTGGGGTGCGCATGTTGAATACTTCAGCATTAGCAACCCGTTTACCACTGGCTTGACGATAGGAGAGGAGGGAGAAGAGGGCTATTGGGAAGACCAATGGACCACGGAAGAGAACGCACTACTAAAGAATTTCACACTTGACGGTTATTATGTATTCAACAACAAACGCTTTGCCTATCCGGCCTCATATAAGATTGGGTTGGTTCAGCGTCACACAGCTGGCTCGTGGTTGGTTACGGCTCGTTATATGCAAGGCAGCTTGTACAATAGCCCGGAGGTGGTTCTTGGCACATACAACCTTCTTGACTGTTTCTCCACTATGCAGGCGTCAATAGGCGGCGGCTATTCGGTCAATTTCGTGCTTTGGCACAAAGACCCGACGGGCTTGCGCGACCAAGGGCTGCGCAATGTCACCCTCAACCTGACCGCCATGCCCGTGATTACCTTGGCCAATTATTTGAAAACCACTTCATATTCTTATGACGTGGAAGGCCATCATACAGGTGAAAGGATCTCCAAAGTGTGGTGCTATCCCATGCCCAACTATATCGGTAGCGCGGCTGCTAGCCTTACATGGAGTCGGTTCTTCTTCACGGCACAGTTCACTTATAACCGCTTCTATTTCCGTAGCCGTGATGCCGTTAATGTCAATCAGTTGAATCTGCCTGATTATGTGGATGACATCGGATTCCGCGGCATCTTCCACGATTGGATGCTGAAAGGAATGCTGGTGTATCGGTTTTGAGGCACTGGTTACAGCAAGAAAAACAAGGCCACACCAACCATAGTGATCAAGGTGCCTATCACTTCCTTGACGGAGATCTTCTGCTTGTGGATGATGGCGTAAGGCACGATGATGAGCACGGGTGTGAGTGCCATCAGCGTGGAGGCGATGCCGGCCTTGGCGTATTGTACCGCCATGAGCGAGAGCGACACGCCTAGGAAGGGGCCAAAGAAGGTGGTGAGGGCGGCAAAGGTCATGCCTTTGCGGTCGTGGAGTCCCTTGCCGACCAAGTGTAACTGCTTCGTTAAAGCCAAGATAAGGAAGAAACCCACAAAGCCAGCCACGGCACGGATATAGGTGCCTGCGAAAGGCATCATCTTCGCGATGGCTTGTGGTGCGTCGGCGGGGATGGAAAGGGCATAATGGTCCAAACCTATCTTGCTGAGCACCAAGCCGACACCTTGTCCCACACCGGCACCGATGCCGAACAATACGCCTTTCAACGGGAGTTTGAGCGTAATCTTATGGTTTTCGCCACCACGCGCCAAAATGGAGATGGCGATACCCGTCAGGGTGACGAGCATAGCCAACCAAGAGCGCCACGACATCGACTCGCCCAACATCAGCCAACCTGCGATGCCTGCCATGGGTGGGGCAAGGGTCATGAAGAGCTGACCGTAGCGTGAGCCGAAGACGATGTAGGAATTGAAGAGGCACCAATCGCCGAAGACATAGCCCACCAACCCGGACATTGCAAGCCAAAACCAAGCCTTGCCGTTGGCATGCATGGGGTAGGGCGCGCCCGTGACAATCCACAACATGACAGATAGGAAAGCCCACGACAGCACCATGCGGATGAGGTTGAGCGGCAGCGAACCCAGACGCTTGCTGGCAGTCTCGGCAAACAAGGCCGTGGCCGTCCACGAGAAGGCTACGATGAGGGCGATAATCTCACCAAAGTAAGGGGTGCTCATGGTGTTAGTGTTTCAGTTGCGCATAGATTCGCTTCGGCTTTTGTCAGCATGTCATACCGAATCTTCAGGTGAGCTATCTATGCTGACAAAAACCCGGAAATTGGCAGTCCATTATTTCATTGCCACACCACAGAGATGGAACAGCACACGGGCGCCTACATTGCCGTCCCAGTCGCCGCCGTCGGGAGCGGGCGAGACCTCGCAGAGGTCGAAGCCGATAATGTCCTTGCCAGCCTCGCGGATGCGATTGAGGAGGTACATCAGTTCCTCGTATTCCAAGCCACCTGGCACGGGCGTACCCGTGTTGGGGCAGAGCTTCGGGTCGAGGGCGTCGATGTCGATGGAGAGATAGACCTTCTCGGGCAAGGCTGCCACCATTTCGTCCACAATGTTCTTCCATGTCGCGCCTTCATACATGCGGCGACGGCAGTCGCGGTCGAAGAAAACCTTTATTCTGTTGGGTTGGCTTTCAGCCAAAGCTTTCTCCTGATGGCAGTAGTCGCGGATGCCGACTTGCACGAGTTTCTTCACATTGCTGAATTTCAATGTGTTGAAGAAGATAGAGGCGTGCGAGTATTTGAAGCCTTCGAAGGCGTCGCGCAGGTCGCAGTGGGCATCGGCGTGCAAGATGCCGTATTCCACACCTTTTTCATTAAGGTATTGGTGATAGGCGAGGGGACAGCTGTGGTCGCCGCCCAAAAGGCCCACCACCTTGCCTTGTTGCTTCCAATAGGCGATGCGCTCGCGCAGCCATGCGTTTTTCTTCTCTGTGGCGGTTTCGATGCGGGCGTAGAGTGCGTTGTATTTCTCGGGCTCGTCATCGATGGTGCCTTCATATAACGCGTTAATGATGTCTTCGCTCAACGGAGCCAACTCGTCGTGCAGTTCGCGGAGTTCCTTGGGGAATTCATCCATCCAGATGCCTTTCTGCCATAGGTCCGGGTAGTCGTGGTGGCAGAGGTCGACCTGCAAGGAAGCCTCCATGATGGCGGCCGGGCCGTCGACGGTGCCGCGGTTGTAGCTGGTGGTGAGTTCCCATTCGACGGGTATGATGATGATTTGTGCCTCTTCGGCAGAGCAGGGAAGGCCGTAGATGCCTGAGTCGGCAACGGCTGCTGCATTGGGGTCAAAATTGTTTTCCATTGTTGATAAATTTGGGGCCAAAAATAAGGAAAAAACCGATTAAATTTCTACTTTTGCGCCCAAAATGATTTGCGATGGACCTGTTCTCCTTCCTTTCCCCCTTCGTCTTTTGCAGCTTTGCCTCGGGCAGTAGCGGCAATTGCTATTTTGTGGGGAAGCAGGACGAGGGTGTGCTCGTCGACGCGGGCATCAGCGCATTGCAAATTGTCAAATGCCTGGCGCAAAACGACTTGCCCATGAGCAGCGTCAAGGCTATTCTGGTCACACATGACCATATCGACCATGTGAAGGGGCTGGAAGTGCTGACCCATAAGGCAGCCATTCCCATCTATGCTCATTCCGATTGCCTTCAAGGCATTGTGGAAGGCAAGGCCACGAAAGGCGTCGACCCGATTCTTTTCAACGAGGTGGAGCCTTTCAGCCCGTTTGAGATTTGCGGTATCCACATCGAGGCCTATCCCGTCATGCACGATGGGAGAGGAGCTATGGGGTATTGCTTTGAATACGAAGGCCATACCTTGACCATCGCCACAGACATAGGGATGCTTGATAATGTGGTGAAGGAAAAGATCCGTCAGGCCGACAATATCGTTATCGAGTCCAACTATGATGTAGAGATGCTCGAAAAAGGCTCTTACCCCTATGTCTTAAAGCAAAGGATATCAGGACCTTTTGGGCATTTGAGCAATATCGAGTCGGCTCGCTTCCTTGCCGAGATGTATCATCCGGAGATCAAGAACATCATGCTTTGCCACCTCAGCGAGAACAATAATACCCCTGACCGAGCCTTGCAGTGCCTCTACCAACAGTTCCACAAGAAACATGTACGGCTTTCTTCCGCTACCTCCGTTTTTGCTTTGCCGCGCCACAAGTGTACAGGGTTTGTCTACCTTTGAGTCCACACAATTCCGCATTAAGTATAGGACAATAATCGCAGAATTCCACAACTTTCTACAACTTTTTGTTTTTGTGGAATTGTTATAATGCATTGATATTCAATGTAGTAAGTCGAATATTTATTTTAGGTATGAAATATGCTATGGAAAAGTAAAATTTTAATGCGATGAGAACCAAAATATCAATCGTATGCGCATTTGGCGCTTTGTTGTTCGTCACCTCTTGCAATGTTGAGCGTTCGGATAAATACCAGGCCTTGCTTGCAGAGCGTGATTCGTTGTACACCGAGGCCGTGGCCGCAAAAGGTGGCTTCGACCAAGCCTTGAATACGATCAATGAGATTGAGAGCGCTTTGGAATCGGTCCGCGCCCAGGAGAACATCATCATGATGGAGAACCAAGAGGGCAACACCAACAAGGCCGTCTCGGAGATCAATGCCATCCAGCAGACCTTGCAGGAGAACCGCCAGAAGATTGAGAACTTAGAGAAACAATTGGCCGAACAGGGTGCCACTTCGAAGGCTCTCAACCAAACCGTGAGTCGCTTGAAGAAGCAGCTGGAAGAGAAAGACACCTATATTGCCAGCCTGAAAGATGAGTTGCAGCAAAGTAAAGCGCAAATTGCAACATTGAACGACCAGGTCACTGATTTGAGCAACAATATCAACGAGCTGAACAGCAACCTTGATGTGATGACCGTTCAGAATGCCGCACAACAGGCTACCATCGAAAACCAAGATGCCATGCTCAACACGGTGTGGGTGTGCGTCGCTCCCCAACAGACATTGGTAGATAAGGGCATCCTCAGCAAGGGTGGCCTCTTCAAGTCCAGCGAACTCACAAAGCAGGGATATGACAAGAGCCAATTCGCCGAGATTGACAAGCGTGAGGTCGAGTCCATCCCGCTCAATACCAAGAAACCCACTATTATGACCAGCCATCCGGAAAGCAGCTATCAGATTGTAGAAGTCGAAGGCGGCAACAAGGTGCTTGAAATCCTCGACAAAGAATCTTTCTGGAGTATTTCGAATTATTTGGTAGTATCCATCAAATAAAAATCCGTGAATAACGGAACTGCTCGTTTTCAATTTTTTTAAAAACGCCTCACATTTCCCCAATGTGGGGCTTTTTTTTTGTGTGTAATTTTGTGGAATCAACAAAATAATGTTATCTTTGCACCATGAAATGTAGAATTCTAGTTGTGGAAGACGATGCCTCCTTCGGCCTGATGATCCAGTCGTGGCTGAAGAAGAACGGCTATGAGGCGGTGCTGGCCTCTCGTTACGAGCAGGCCAAGATTGAGATCTCCAACGGGGCTTTCAATTTGATTCTTACCGATTTGCGTCTTCCCGACGGCGACGGAATCCTACTGATGACCTGGGTGCGTGAGAAGCTGAAGAGCAAGGTGCCCATCATCGTGATGACGGGCTATGCTGAGGTCCAGACCGCTGTGTCGGCCATGAAACTCGGCGCTTTCGACTACCTCAAGAAACCCATCAACCCCAGTGTGCTTGAAGAGAAAATCTCCGCTGCGCTGTCTTCTACAGAGGAAGAGGCGGCGGAGCCGTTCTTGCCCTCCAGCAAGCAGTGGGTGCGAGGGGAGAGTCCCGCCATGCAACGGCTCTACAAACATGTGGAGCTGGTGGCCCCTACCAAGTTCTCGGTGCTCATCCTCGGCGAGAGTGGCACGGGGAAGGAGTATATCGCCCGCATGATCCATGACCACAGCCAATACAAGGATGGTCCCTTTATCCCCGTCGACTGCGGCAGCCTCTCTAAGGAGTTGGCTCCCAGTGAGTTGTTTGGCCATCTGAAAGGCTCGTTTACCTCCGCCATTGCCGACAAGAAGGGTGTCTTCGAACAAGCCAAGGGCGGCACCGTGTTTCTCGACGAGGTAGGCAACCTGCCCTATGAGGTGCAGATGCAACTTTTACGCGCCTTACAGGAACAGAAGGTGAGACCCGTGGGCTCGGCCACCGACATCCATGTCGATGTACGCATCCTCGCTGCCACCAACGAAAATCTCGAGCAAGCCATCGAAGAGGGGCGTTTCCGTCAAGACCTGTTCCACCGTATCAACGAGTTTGCCATCGAGGTGCCACCCTTGCGCGACCGCCTCGAGGACTTCGACGAGCTGACGGCGTTCTTCATCCGTCAGGCCAACGAGGAGCTGGGCAAGAATGTGAAAGGTATCTCTGATGATGCCCTGCAGCGCATGAAGGAACAACGCTGGAACGGCAACCTGCGTGAGCTGCGCAATGTGTTGCGTCGTTGCGTGCTTTTCGCCGAAAGCGAAAACATCGAGATGGACGACCTGCCGGTGTTTAGTCCGCCTAATAAGAAGACCCTGATTACAACAGTTGAAGATGACTGGGCATTGCGTCCCGAACACGAGAAGGAACAGATCGAGGCCGCCTTGCAGAAGGCAAGGGGCAACAAGACCGTGGCAGCCAAACTGTTGCAGATTGACCGTAAGACCTTGTACAACAAGATGCATCTGTACGGTATCGAACTATAATCTTAATAAGTAACTACCATGAGAAATAGAGTATTATTGATTTGTGGCATGATTGCCATGGCTTTTGGCATGCAAAGTAAGCCGTTTATCCTATTCCGTACTTTTCGGCCAGCAGGTCCATCAATTCGTCGGTTTGCGCCATGAATTGACGGGCGTCGTCTTTCCATTTACGGTAGTGTTTCTCTTTCTTTTCTGTGCCGCGCATGGCATTCATCTTGGCCAGGAAGGTGGTGTCGCGCTCCAGTTGGGTAAACATGGGTAACATCTTATGGCAAAGACTCTGCATGCCAACGAAATCAGACTCTTCAATTAAAGTGTTCATTGCAACTAAATCGTCGGCGGTCGACTGTACGAAGACATTGAGAATCGCCGTCATGGCTTCCTTGTCATTGCCCATCATCTCACTGAAGGCTGGGAAGTCGGGATAGGCCGTTTCAGCCTCATCTTCACTTAAAGCAACACTTCCGAACAAGTTCTCTAACTGCTTTAAATTAAATGGTTTCTGCAAGAAACCATCAAAGCCTTCCTCTTTGGCCTTCTCGGTAGTGTATTCGATGCGGCCCGTCATCAAGATGATGGGTTTCTGCGGGTCGACCTCCTTGATCAGGAAGAGGACATCGTTGCCCGTGACCGCTCCCATCTCGCGGTCGGTGAGGATGTAGTCATAGTCTTGAATTTGCTGCAAGGCGTTGTCCAAGTCGTTCATCGATCGGCATGGGATGGCTTGGTGACCGAGACGGTGCAGCATGTTGTCGATAACGGAGAGTAGGGTGTTGTCATCGTCAAAGACTAAAATAT
Source organism: uncultured Bacteroidales bacterium (assembly GCA_900318085.1). Taxonomy (GTDB): domain Bacteria; phylum Bacteroidota; class Bacteroidia; order Bacteroidales; family F082; genus Limimorpha. Next base: position 57,845 of record ONJF01000004.1, on the reverse strand, counting down.
TGAGGCTCTTTTTCTTAATTTCTTCTACTTCATTCTTTTCTTCAAGAGTTTGCTCCACTTCCTCAACTGGGATTCGGATCTCGAAGTGCGAGCCTTTGCCCACTTCCGACTCGGTGTGGATCTCTCCGCCGAGCAGGTCGACAAGACCTTTGACAACCGACATGCCATAGCCGCTGCCTTCCGCGAATTGGTTGTAGGTCTCGATGCGGACGAAGGGTTTGAACACTTCTTCCAGCTTGTCCTGAGGAATGCCTACACCAGTGTCGATGATGTCGAAGACGACGAGACTGCGGCCTAGTCTCGCCTTGAAGGTGACACTGCCTTCCAAAGTGTATTTGATGCCGTTGGAGATGATATTGGTCAGTATCTGCCTGATTTTCAGTTTGTCGGTTTTGAGAAGGGTCTTGGGCTCGATGTCGTTTTCGAAATGGAACTGCAGGTTCTTGTGTTTGGCAATGGGAGCAAACATCTCGGTAATCTCCTCGCAGAGCTGCCCGATGTCAAAGGTCTCCATGTTGATTTGCAGCTTGCCTTGTTCGAGGCTGGAGTACTCCAAAAGGTTGTTAAGGAGGTTGAGGATATGGTCGGCCGACTGCTTAATCGATACGATATCTTTCTCGTTTTCAGTCTTGTCCATGAGTTCCACATGCCCCATGATGGAGGTCAGAGGCGCCTTGATGTCATGCGAGACAGAGAGCAGCAATTTATGGCGGCTTTCCATGATTTCCTCTGTCTTCCTCTTGGCTTCCTCGGCGGCGCGGCGAGCTCGGTAACCCTTGTTTACATCGCTGATAATCAGGATAATAAAAATGATGATAAGGGCAAGTGTGGCAGCGCCAATTAGAATGGAGGTTTTCGTGTTCTCCTTGATGATCTCCTCACTCTTCTCGATTTCGGCGACTGTGCTGTCGAGGATCTCTTGATTGAGTCGTATTAATAAGGAGGAAATTTGCTCGGAGAGTTGGTTGTCGGCTTTGACCAGCTCCTGGGTCTTCTTCTCGTATTGTTCTATCTTGTTCCAGTATTCAGCCTTGGCCCTGTCGGAAAGGACGCGCAGGTCAGCCAGGATGTCGACTGTGTCGGCGCGTTGTTGTTGGATGCGCAGTGTGTCGGAACGTTCGATGCTGATGTATACGAGGCTGTCTTCCTGTTCTTCGTCAGGGCTAAACACTTTGCCGACACGTTGCCAGAAACCTTTCTTCTCCTGTTTCTTTGGCACATGGAGGACGGTGTCTTTGGAAACCGTGGTGATGACGATTTCTTCTTCGGGTTGTGGTGGCGTGTATTCATCGATGGTACGGTCGAATTCGGCTAATGGGTTGAAGTCGTGGAACTGTTTTGACAGCTCGTTACTGATTCGACCTTTACTTTTAATGAGGTCTTCTATCTCATTGACCATCAATTTGTTTTCTTCGCTGATTTCGAACTTCAAAAGCGAGTCGGTCAGCATGTTGATTTCGTCGCGATAGTTGTTGAATTCGCGTTTGTATTTCTGCTGTTCAGTGAAGGCAAACAGGTTGGCTGCGTTTTGTGCACCATGGACGTTCTTGGTGAACTCGTTGACCCAGCTGAGCGCTACGTGTTGCGTGTTGATGTTGGAGCGTTGGTTATCGATGCTCTTGCGCAGGTTGAAGATGTAGTAGAACAAAGCCGCGCAAAGGGCAATGACGAACAGGTAGGTGATGACCACCTTCCAACTCGTCCTGCTCCCGCTCGGGTATTCGTTGTGCCTTTTCTTCGACATGATGGCGCAAAGATAGGAGTTTTTTCGTAATTTTGCGGCAGTTTATAACAACAATGATCATGAACAAAAAGAAATTGCTATTGGCCCTGGCTTTGCTTGCTGTTGTGTTGTTTTTGGTGCTGCGTCCTCATTCAGATAATGCATCGGAACAGCAGGATCGGACCAGACAAACAGCTACTCCTGCTTCGGCCGGTGAGGGCGAGATTATCATATTATCGGTGAATGACATGCATGCCAGCATCGACCAGTTCCCCAAATTTGCGACTATGGTCGACAGCCTGCGGACCATCTATCCCGACCTGCTGCTCTTTTCGGCAGGCGACAACCGTACAGGCAATCCCGTCAATGACCAGTACGACCCTGTCAATTATCCCATGATTGAGCTGATGAACCGCTTGGGATTCGACCTTTGTACTGTCGGCAACCATGAGTGGGATGCCAACATTGGTGCTTTGCATGATGATGTTGAAAGGGCCAAATTCCCCTTCCTTTGTGCCAACGTCACCATCCCCAATGATGTTGATCTTGACTTTGAGCCGTTTGAAATTTTTGAAAGTCAAGGTGTTAAGATGGCCGTTATCGGTTTAATAGAAGTCCGTCATGATGACATCCCTGGCACGCATCCCGATAATGTGGCGAAAGTGAGTTTCAAGCGCCCCAACATAGTGCTTCCCCAATACAAATACTTACGAGACGAAAACGATGTAGTCATTTTGCTATCGCATTGCGGCTTTGAGGATGACATGGAACTCGCCCAAGCCAACCCTTGGCTTGACGCGATCATCGGCGGTCATAGCCACACCCTTATCGACCATCCTTCCCAGACCAATGGGGTGCTCATCACCCAATCGGGATCGCATCTCAAATACGCCACTTTGGTGAAACTGAAAGTGAAAGACCATAAGGTGGTGAACAAGGAAGCCGTGGTGTTGAATGTCAATGGCGTCAGGAAAGAGAAGCCAGAGATCAAGCAACTGGTGAATGAATTCAATAAAGCTCCCCAACTGAATAGGGCGCTTGCCGTAGCCAAAACCAAGTTTGAGAATCCAGAGGAGGTGGGGTGTATGATGACCGATGCCATTCGAGAGATAAGTGGTGCTGACTTCGCCTTCCAAAATACAGGAGGCGTACGTATCAACTACCTTAATAAAGGTCCTATCACCGTGAAAGACGTTTACAGCATCGACCCGTTCAACAACGATGTGGTTGTTTATAAGATGACCGGTGCCCAAGTTAAGAAGTTCATTCTCAACTCTTACCGCAAGAATGGAGGTTTTCCGTCCTTCGTTTCTGGCATGTCATACACTGTCGGAGATGACGAAAGGTCCGTTTGGGTCAATATGGATGGTGGGAATTTCTCAACCAACAAAGTCTATAAGGTGGCTATGAACAGCTATATGGCCTCTACGGTGAACATCGAGAGCGAGGACGATGGCCAAAGCATGTTCAAGACCTCGGAAGAGATGATGATTGATTTTTTGCTCAAACATAAAGAAGTTGATTATCAAGGTGTAACAAGAACAAAGTAAGGCTGTCAAGAAGGTGTAAGTAAAATGTTTTTGCACGGAAAAAAGAGTTTTTGTATTTTTGCAGCCCAGTTTTTTGAAGATTTCAGATCGAAAAAGATGAAAAAAGCATTATCGATTTTTGCAATGGCTTTATTGTTAGTCGGTTGCAACCAAAAGAAGGAAGTTAAATTGATTCCTGCCGAGAACTTCAATAAAGAGGTGGCAGGCAAACAAGTGTCGCTTTATACCTTGCACAATGGTTTTATGACGATGCAAGTCACCAACTATGGTGGCCGTGTGGTCGCCCTTTGGATGCCCGATAATCGTGGTAGTTATGAAGATATCGTGTTGGGTTACGACCATATCGACAAGTATTTGAACAACGAAGGTGAACGTTATCTTGGCGCTGTGGTGGGCCGTTGCGCCAACCGCATCTCCAATGCTACTTTCACATTGAACGATGTTGAGTATCAACTGACCAAGAACGATGGTGAGAATACCTTGCATGGCGGCCTTATCGGTGCCGACAAGCGTGTATGGGATGTGACTTCGGCCAACGATAGCGTCATCTCGATGCACACCGTGTTTGCCGATGGCGAAGATGGTTTTCCGGGCAATCTTGACGTGACGATGAGCTACACCTTGACCCACGACAACCAGTTGCAGATTCGTTATGCAGCCACGACCGATGCTCCCACGCTGTGCAACTTCTCGCACCACTCCTTCTTCAATTTGAAGGGCGAAGGCAATGGCACCATCCTTGACCACGAGTTGCAAATTAACTCACGCTACATGACTACCATCAACGACCAACTGATTCCTGATGGTAAGTTCTCGGGCGTGAAGGAAACCCCGTTTGACTTCCGCGAGAAGCACTGCATTGGCGACAATATCGCTGCCGATGACGAGCAGATCAAGAACGCGAAGGGTTATGACCACAACTGGATTGTCGACAAGAACGATGTCAAAGCCTACACCTGGAACGCTACCTTGACCGAACCTCATAGCGGTCGCGAGATGCAGGTGTGGAGCGACCAGGTGGGTCTGCAGTTCTATAGTGGCAACTTCTTTAATGGCAAGGGCATGGGTAAGTGCGGTAAGGCTCTGAAATACCGCGAAGGTCTGGCTCTTGAGCCCCAGTTCTTCCCCGATGCCATCAACCATGAGACTTTGACTCCCGTGCCGATTCTGAATCCCGGCGAGGAGTACCACCAACTTTGTATCTATAAGTTCGCTGTGCTGCCCAAGGAAAAGAAATAACACCTAAATGGATAAAAAGTTGAAGCCTCGTGTCAGCAGATGCGAGGCTTTTCTTATTTTTGCCGTATCAAAACTCAAATACTATGCTGAAATTCAAATGCCCATTGTTGGTGGTTTCCGATATGGAGAAAGCCATCACTTTCTATGAAGAGGTGATTGGCGACCGTGTTGCCTTTCACTTCGGCGAGAATGTCCAATTCGAAGGCGGCTTTGCCCTGCAAGAGATGAAGAAATGGCGTTCGATGATCCATGACGCGAAGGTGCGCAGGAATGGCAACGACGCCGAGCTTTATTTCGAAGAAGAGGATTTTGATGATTTCATCGATTATTTGAGAGGCTTTTCCGAAATCCTGTATGTCCATGGCGTGGAAGAAACGCCTTGGGGGCAACGTGTCGTCCGTTTCTATGACCCCGACTTCCATATCATCGAGGTCGGCGAGCCTATGGATGCCGTCATCAAGCGTTTGTTTGAATCGGGTATGACGGTGGAACAGGTCTCGGAGAAATCGCAATATCCCATCGAATACGTCAAGCGCTTTGCGAAATGAACTATTTGTCGGTCAACGCGATATCCAAGTCTTATGGCATCAAGACGCTGTTTGAAGACGTCACCTTTGGCATTGAGAAGGGCGACAAGACGGCGCTGATTGCCACCAATGGCTCGGGCAAGTCGACGATGCTGAAGATCTTGGTGGGGCAGGAGTCGCCCGATTCGGGGACGATCACTTATGCCAATGACATCAAAATCGGCTACTTGGAGCAACTGCCCGTTTATCCGGCAGGGACGCGGATTTCTGACTTGTTGGCCGACCTTAACGAAGAGCAACATCTTAAGGCAAGGCAGTATCTGACTCGTTTTGCCATCAACAACCTGGAACAGGTGGTTGATGAACTGTCTGGCGGACAGGTGAAGCGTTTGGCTTTGGCCTTGGTACTGCTGCACGAGCCTGATTTCCTCATCCTCGACGAGCCTACCAACCACCTCGACGTGGAGATGGTGGAGTGGTTGGAGAAATTCCTCACTCAGTCGAGCATGACACTGCTCATGGTGACCCACGATCGCTACTTCCTTGACCGTGTGTGTAATAAGATTTTTGAACTCTATCAAGGCGTGATGTACACCCACAACGGCAATTTCGACTATTATGTCAGGAAGAGCCGCGAGCGCGAGGAAGTGAAGCGCGCTACCGCCGAGCGTAACAGCCAACTGCTGAAATACGAGTTGGAATGGATGCGCAGCACGCCGCAAGCCCGTACGGGCAAGTCGAAGAGCCGCATAGATGCATTCTACGACTTGAAGGAACGCGCGAGATACCAAGAACAGGACGAACGCTTGGAGTTTGGCCTGCAAATGCAGCGTTTGGGTGGTAAGATATTGGAATTAAGCAACGTGTCGAAATCGTTTGGCGATAACACAGTGCTCAAGGACTTCGACTACGTCTTCAAGCGTGGTGAACGCATCGGCTTGATAGGAAAGAATGGCGTCGGCAAGTCCACCTTCCTTAACCTCATCACGGGCGCTATTCAACCAGATCACGGACGAGTAAAGACCGGTGAAACAGTGACTTATGGTTACTACCGTCAGGAAGGCATACAATTCGATGAGAGCAAGACGGTGCTGAGTACAGTGCGCGATATCGCTGATGTGATGTATTACGGTAAGGACAAGGTATATACGGCCGACCAACTGCTGGCGCATTTCATGTTCCCTTACAAGATGCATCGCCAACCTGTGGCTCTGCTTAGTGGTGGTGAGAAACGGCGACTCTACCTGTTGACCATCTTGGTGCAAAATCCCAATTTTCTCATCCTCGACGAGCCCACCAACGACTTGGACCTGTTGACATTACAGAAGCTGGAAGACTTCCTGCAAGGCTACAAAGGCTGCCTCTTGGTGGTGTCGCACGACCGTTTCTTCATGGACCAAGTGGTGGACCAACTTTTCGTTTTCCAAGGTGATGGCATGGTGAAAGGCTTCATGGGCAACTATAGCCAATACAAAGAGTATTTGGATGCCAAGACAAAAGAGGAACGGAAAGAGAGGTCGGTGCAGAAGAAAGAAGAACCACGACCAGCCAAACAACGTGAGAAAGTGAAGCGCAGCTTCAAGGAACAGCGTGAATATGAGACTTTAACGCAAGAAATGGCTGACCTTGAGGCCGAAAAACAGTCTTTGACGGAAGCCTTGAACTCCGAGACCGACTACCAAAAATTGCAGCAAATGGGCAACCGTCTGCAAGAGATCAAGGATTTATTAGATGAGAAAGAGTTGAGGTGGCTTGAGTTGGATGAAATAGGAGGATAAAAACTTAATGCAATGAAAATCAGGAATATATTTATTGTTTTGGCATTATGCTTGGGTTTGTGCGCCTGCGTTCCGGGCGAGACAAATTATGAAATTGCGGTGGCTTATCTTGGTAATCCCGAGGGCGTCAACTTTTTCTCGCAAGGCGATGTGAACATCGTCGCCGATAGCCATTTCAATATGACAAACACTGGCTCAAGCCAAGTTGAGTTTGTCTTCGTGAAGGATTTGGTGTATCGCTTGAGTATGGTCAACAAGATTCCTCAAAACGGCTGGACTGATACCATTGAGCATATCAACCTACAGGACGGCTATGTGGGGCGCCTGCTTTTGGACGATGGTACATACGAATACTGTCGCTTCTGCGTCTACACCATCGATTACGACATGCATGCGGACCAGTTTATCTTGTTTAAGTATCAGAGCAATTTTACGACCAAGTAAAACAGGCCGACTTAAATCATTTTCTCAATATTCCACGAAAAAGCCCTCAATCCCAAATCCGGGGTTTTGAGGTCTTTTTCGTGCAACTGGTTGAGGATACCGTCTACCTTGTCATCATCGACGATGCTGATAATGGCGTTGTTCAAGGTCGGCCAAGCATGGGTGCCGTAGTGTGGCTCACCCGTCTCACTGCCGTGGCCTTTGATTTCGTTCCATTCAGTGAAGCCCTTCGTGCCGTTGTCGTTCAGCACCTTGGCGATTTCGTCGTAGTAGGCTTGGTTGTATGTGATGAGTATCGCTTTCATGGTTGTGTGTTTTAAAGCCATAAGCTATAAGCGGTAAGCGATAAGCATGGTGGCTTATTAGCTTATGGCTGATCGTTTTTATTAGTGAAGTGTTTCAATGAGAGCGCCTAACATTGCTTTGATTTCTTTTACTTCTTTGTCAAGTTTTTGATAGGATTCCTTGCTCATAAATTCGAGGTCAAAAGACAAAAGCAATTCTTCTTCAACTTCGGAGGTAGAACCTGCTGCAATATTGAGGAAATGGGCAAATTCGGCGTCACTTCTTCGTCCACAGCCTTCGGCAATGTTAATAGGAATAGAAGTGCTGGCTCTGCGCAGTTGGGAAGTCATGCCAAACAACTCTTCTTTTGGGAATAACTTCGTTAGTTTATAAATATCGAGTGCGAATTGATGCCCTCTTTGCCAAACTTGATATTTATGGAAATCTCTCATATAAAATTCATAGGTTTTATGTTATCTACAACCCAAGCTTATAGCTTACAGCTTATCTAATATTCTCCGTCTTCGTCAACGCTTCTTCTGCTTTTCTTTTCTTTCTACGCACAGCCCTGGTTTCTAATGAGCAATACAGTGCAGGGATCAGCAACAAGGTAATCAATGTTGACACGGTCAAACCCCAGGCGACAGTGATACCCAAGGAGTTCCACATCTCGGCACCTTCGCCACGGCCAATGGCCAACGGGATCATACCCAAGACGGTCGTCAGCGTGGTCATCAAGATAGGACGCAGACGCGAACGGGCCGCCTGGACGGTGGCTTCCTTGACTTCTACGCCACGCTCTTCCAATAGGGTGGTGTAGTCGATGAGCACGATACCGTTCTTCACGACGATACCCATCAGAATCAAGACGCCAACGAAAGCCATAGCACCCAAGGCGGTGTTGGTGGCCCAAAGGCCGAGCAGCACGCCAGTGAAGGTGAAGGGCACAGAGAACATGATGACGAAAGGCTTCATCAGGTTCTCGAACTGTGAGGCCATGACGATGTAGACCAGGATGATGATGAGTATCAGCAAGGTGAGCAGGTCACCAAACATCTCCTGTTGGGTCTCGTAGTCACCAGCGATTTTGGGGAAGATCTCCGATGGGATAGCGGTGTCGTCAATGACCTCTTGGCACATCTTCACCACATCACTCAATACTTGTCCTTTGCCAACGACGGCAGTGACGCTGACCATGCGTTCACGGTCCTTGCGTTGGATTTGGGGTGGTGTTAGCGATTCGACGACATGGCCAAGGTCGCCCACACGGACGGGCTGTCCATAGGAGTTGTAAATCTTGATGTTTTCGATGTCCTCGATGCTCTTGCGGAACTCGGGTGCGTAACGGACACGAATGTCATATTCTTCGCCGTCCTCGCGGTAATAAGAACCCACGGAGCCATTGATGCGATTCTTGACATAAGTGGCTGCCGTGGTGCTGTTCAAGCCGTTCAAGGCCAGCTTCTCGCGGTCGAAGTCGACTTGGTACTCGGGCGTGTATTCGTCGCGGCCCACAATGACTTGAAGGATGCCCTTGTCGCGGAGTTTCTGTGCGAGCTCGTTGGCCACACGGTCGGTAGTGTTGAAGTCATAGCCGTAGACCTCAATCTGAACGGTACTCATGCCACCCATACCGCCACCGCCTTCGTTGACATTGGCTTTTTTGATTTCAGGCATGGCGTTGAGTTTGGCTCGAATCTCATCGGCCACCTCACTGGTCTTGCGCAGACCCGCCTTGCGGCGCTCGGTCTTGGTGCCAAGACGCAGATTGAACGACATGATGTGCGTGCCGTTACTACGCATCGAGGCAAAGGCATTGTCGGAGTCGGCCTGACCGAAGCTGTAGTTACATATCTTCACTTCGGGTATCTGCATGAAATCCTCGGCGAGGCTCTTGGCAAGGGCGCCGGTGACATCTTGTCCTGTGCCGGTAGGCAACTCGATATTGATGCTTAAACGGCCTTCGTCCATCTTGGGCATCATCTCGGTTTTCAATGTTGGGGCAAGGAAGACGACGGATAGGATGAATAATGCCAGCATACCGAAGATGACCACCTTACGATGGTTGAGACACCATTTGATAAGGCGGGCATAGCCGTTGCTAATGGCGTCTAATGCCTTGTTGATAGGGCGGAAAATGGCCTTGTGCAATTTGCCTTGGTGCGGGTTCATCACCAACATTCGGGAACACATCATGGGCACCAATGTCAAGGCACCGATAGTGGAGACGATCATGATGATGGACACAATCCAACCCAGTTGTTTGAACATCACACCAGTGGTACCCTTAATCATAGTCAAAGGCAGGAACACGGCCAACATGGTCAAGGTGGAGGCGATAACAGAGAGTTGCACCTCTTGGGTGGCATGTACGGCGGCTTCCTTGGGTTTCGAACCGCGTTCGATATGTGTCGTGATGTTTTCCAATACCACGATGGCGTCGTCCACAACCATACCGATGGCAATGGATAGTGCCGACATGGAGATGATATTCAGTGTGTTGCCTGTGGCAAACAGGTAAATCAACGATGCAAGCAACGAAATTGGGATAGCAAGGACGATGATAAAGGTGGCGCGCCAACGACCCAAGAAGACGAACACAACCAGCATCACCAAAATGAAGGTGATGAGGATGGTGTTGCGCAAGTTGTTGATGGTGTTTTGGATGGAGGTGGAGCCGTCGACGATGATGCTCAACTTGACGTCGGAGGGTAGCGTAGGCTCAATCTGTTTCAGTTGTTTCTTGATGCCCTTGATGACGTTGACGGCGTTGGCGTCGGTCTGTTTCTGGATGACGATGGTGGCACCCTGGCGACCATTGCTGTATGATTCTTGGATGCGTTCCTCCGAGCCGTCGATGACAGTGGCCACATCGCGCAAGTAGATGGGCGCGGTGCCTCGTGAACCTACAATGACACTTTCCATCTCCTTGGCGGAGGTGAATTCCTTCTGGATGCGTAGGCTGTAGCTGTTGGACCCGATGTCGATATAACCAGCAGGCACGTTACGGTTTTCAGTGGCGAGAGTGTTGGAAATGCTTTCAAGGGTCAGGTTATAGGCTTCCAATTTGTTGGGGTCGACATAAACTTGGATTTCGCGTTTCGGTGCACCATTGGCCGACACCGTACCCACGCCGCTCACACGCGCCAAAGGTGTGGTGACACGGTCTTCGATGATTTTGTCCAAGGCTGCCAAACTCTCGTCAGCCGTCACACTGATAAGCATGATAGGCATGTCCTCGGCATTGAACTTGAACAAAACAGGATTGGTGGCTCCGTCTGGTAGGTAGTTCCTGACCATGTCGATCTTGTCGCGAACGTTGTTGGTGGCGGTCTCGATGTCGATGCCGCTCTCAAACTCTAACGACAGTACCGAGGTGTTCTCACGTGAGGTGGAGGAGAGGTGCTTCAAGTCGGGGACGGCATTCAGCGTGTTCTCCAAGGTCTTTGAAATGTTGGTCTCGATATCGGCGGCACTGGCTCCAGGATAGGAGGTCATCACCATGATGAAGTTGGTCTCCATGTTAGGCAGTTGGTTGATGGAGAGGTTCATCAAGGAGAAGATACCGAATATGGCGATGGCGACAAATACGAGGGCCGTCGTCACCGGATTATTTACTGCTGTTCTTTGTAGACTCATATTCGTTGAATTATGAATTATGAATGCGGAATGTCGTAATGCGATGCAGGGCTTCGCCTCAATTCAGCATTCATCATTCCGCATTTATTTAACAGTAACAGAAACACCATCTTTAAGCCTCACCTGTCCCTCAGTGACAATGCGGTCGCCTTCGTTGATGCCGCTGACAATCTCATAACGGTTGCCGAGGCGCTTGCCGAGTTCCACGAGGGTGTATTTCACCGTGTTGTCAGGTTGGAGCACATAGACGAAGTGTTCGCCAGAGCCCATCTGCTTCACCACAGCAATATCGGGGATAACCACATGGTGGTTGGTGCCAAAGTTGGCGGTGACGCGTGCGAACATGCCGGGACGCAGACGCTGGTCGGCATTTTGGCAGACGACCTCAACAGGGAAGGTGTGTGTCGTGGCACTGACCGTGGGGTAGAGCAGGTTGACTTTGCCCTTGAAGATCTCACCCGGGTAGGAGTCTACGTCGATGTCGAACTCCATGCCTTCGTGTACTTGGGAGAACAGGCTCTCCGAGACATTGATGAGCAACTTGACGGGCTGGATTTGCTGAACGACGAAGATAGGTTGGGTCATACTGTACATGTCGCCCTTGTCATAGTTTCTTGCCGTCACCACGCCATTGATGGGGCTACGGAGATAGGTGTTCTCGGCGAGGTTGTAATAGGTCTTCTTGGTGATATTCAAGGCCAGTTTCGCCATATCATAGTCGGCTTGTGCCACAGCACCGATGTTGTATAGCTCTGTGAGACGTGCCAACTCGGTCGAGTCGTTGACGTATTGCATGCGGGTCTTGGCGAGGTTGACATCGTCCATCGTGGCCAACAGCTGACCTTTGCGTACTTTGTCGCCCACTTCTACCTTGATGCTTACGATACGACCTGCCGTCTGCGACACGATGTTGTTCGTGGCATAAGGCTCGACATTGGAGGTGAAGGTGTTGGTGATGTCGACGTCTTCGGCTTGTGCCGTAACAACGCTGACGACGGGGGCGGCATTTTGGGCATCTTGACCCGTCGGAGCCGTTGTGTTAGTCTTGTCTTTTTGTCCACATGCCGTCATAAATGCGGCTGTGGCAATGGCGATGATGCAGAGTTTGAAGTATTTCATTGATTAGTATTTTGTTTTCATTATCAAATTGATTCTGGCTGCTTTTCTTCGGGAGTCATTGCGGTTCCGCCTCCGCGGAATGAGGCGATCCGCAATCTTCTTCAACGGGGATGGCAGCCATAATCCAATAGCTTATTCTTTTCCAATTAATTCATCCAACGATGCCTTTGCGACCATGAAGTTGTAGACGGCTTGTGCTTGCGTGAGTTGCGCCTGCTGCAAAGCCAGTTGCGCGTCGTTGAGTTCCACGAGGGTGGCCTTGCCTACTTCGTACATCTTCTCGGAGATGTCGTAGCTTTTCTGTGCAATGGCCACAGTGGCGTTGGCTGCCTCGTAGTTCTTGATGCAGAGCGCCATCTGGTCGTTGTAGTTACGGATGCCGATGCGCAGGTTGCGTTCAACGTCTTCGCGTTGCAGCTCCAGCATGCTCTTGTTGACTTGGCTTTGCTTGATGTTGAAGTGCTTTTGGAAACCGTCGAACACTGGGATGCTGAGGCTTAATGCCGCAGTCGAAGAGGGAAACCAACTCAACTTGTCGTCGCCCATGGCGCTGTAGTTGTAGTTGATGTTGGCGGCAAGGGTGGGAAGGTATTGTTTTTTCTGCATTCGGATAGTCGACTCGAGCATGCGGTTCTGGATGTCGAGTTGCACGAGTGAACTGTTGTTGCTTAAGTCATCTTCCGAAACATAAGGGGCCAACATTTGTTGGGTATAGTCGTTCAGGTCGCCGACCACCTCAACATCGGTGTCAAGGTCGATGCCCATGACGGCTTTCAGCTGCCAAGTGGCCAAGAGGACGGCGTTTTCGGCACTCGATACGTTGGGCTCGGCGTTCATCATCGTGACTTGGGCGCGCAAACGCTCTACCTCCGAGGCTTTGCCCACATTGAAGCGTTGTTCGGTCTTCTCATAGTTCTTCTGTGCGTTTTCGTATACCTGTGTCACCACATCCAGCGACTTTTGGGCGAGAAGCACTGCGTAGAAGGCTTGCTTTACTTGTTTCACCATGCCGATTTTCGACGAACGGGCCTGTTCCACGGCGAGTTCCACATCCATGCCAGACAGTTTAAGGCTCTCCCATAACGAGGCGTTCACCAAAGGCATGCTGGCCGTGGCAGAGGTGCTGATGTTGTTGTCGCGACCCACCTTGATTTCCATGGGTTGGCCCCCCATGTCCATCACCATCACCTGTTTCTGCAAGGTGCGCTGGTAGGAACCGTTGATGTTGACATTGGGATAGAGCGAAGCATAACTGCCTTTTTTCGCATAGCCTGTCTTCTCCACTGTCATGTCGGCAATCTTGATGGTGTTGCTCTCCGAAAGGGCAATCTCCAAGGCTTGGTCCAAAGTGAGTTGAAGGGCAGTCGACCCTGCCGAAACGCCATCTTGGGCTTTCATAACCATCGGACCGATGAGTATCATAGAGATAGTTAATATTCTTACAACCAGTTTCTTCATGGAAAAACAATCTGTCGGTAAATACTTTTATTAATAAGGTGCAAAAGTAGCAATAATTGTGTTGTATAGACGTTGATTTCAGCGTTTTATTTTGCTCCTTTAAGGAAAAATCTTCCAATTTCGCGGACACTTCAACCAAAACGCGGTTTTTGTCGATTAAAAAGCTTTTGCCCCTTTTGCCTTTTTTCATTTTTTCGTTGAAAAGGGGTTGCTGTTTTCGGGATTCGTCCTATATTTGCAAGTCAAATCTGATGCGATGAAGAGAAGGACCTTGCCGACCCTACCCACGGCCAATTTGGGCTTGCTTGAACGCCTCTATAAATATGGCGTGGTGTGGATTGTACTGTTCATCATCTTCTTCATGGTGCATTCCAACGGCAACTACCTCTTCAGAACGGTCAGTTCTCTGGGTTTTGTGGGTATGGCCTATCTGTTGGTCGTCTTCACCAATAAGGTGTTGATTGAGCTTTTGTTGAAGCGCAACAGGGTGGTGCTTTTCATCTTGCTTTCCATTTTGGTGCTCCCTGTTTGGGCAGCTGCCTTTTCCGCAATAGATAGTGTTCTCGTCCACTTTATTGCAGAACGTCCTTTTGAAGAGATCTTCAGCTTTCCTTCGCTATTTGTGATCTTCATGGTGCGTCTGGTATGGTTCATCACCATCTACGCCCTTGTGCTGATTTTCTACTACCAACGCAAGGAGAATGAGGAAAAGGTCATCTCCGACCAGCTGAAGAGCGAGAAACTCGATATGGAGCTGCGTTACTTAAAGTCACAAATCAACCCGCATTTCCTTTTCAACGCCTTAAACAACATCTATTCCATGGTGTACACCCACGATGACAATGCTGCAGATGGTGTGCTGAAGTTGTCCGAGATGCTGCGTTATGTTCTCGTTGATTGCCAGGCGGAGATGATCCCGTTGAGCAAGGAAATCAAATATGTAGAGAATTTCATTGACTTTCACATGATGCGTATGGCGGGCCAGCGCGATGTGGTGTTTGAACAGGATGTCGAGAAAGAGGATTTCATGATTGCCCCCATGCTATTGCAGCCTATCATTGAGAACTGTTTCAAATACAGCCGCTTGGAGACGCATCCCGAGGGCTTTGTGCACATCGGCATTTATCAGAAAGGCAATGTGTTTCGTTTCGAAGCCGTGAATACCATAGCGCCCAATGTCGTCACGAATATCGGCAATGGGGTGGGAGAGAAGAAGTCAGGCATTGGGCAGATCAATGTTCAACAGCGTCTTATGCTGCACTATGGTGAAGACTATAGATTTGACATTCAACAAGATAATGGGATATATAAAGTTAAGATAGAAATATGAACACAAAAGAAAAATACAATGTAATCATCGTTGATGACGAGTATCTGGCACAGAAGCTTCTGCAGGACTATGTGTCGAAGGTGGAGTCGTTGCAACTGGTGGCCACCTGCTCCAATGCTATCGAAGCCATGAATGTCTTGAAGGATCATCAGGTCGATATCATGTTTCTCGACATCCAGATGCCCGACTTGACAGGTCTGGATTTGGCTAAAAGTTTGGAACACAGGCCCGCCATTATTTTTACCACGGCTTATTCCGAATATGCAGTCGATGCTTTCAATCTCTCGGTGGTCGACTATCTGCTCAAGCCGTTCGACTTTCCCCGTTTCATCCAAGCCATCAACAAGGCCATTGGCACTGAACAGCAAAAGGTGATGGGCGTTCAGAAGCCCGCAGCTGACACCATCAGCGAGTCGAATGACTTCATTACTGTGAAGGCAGACTACAAACTGTATAAAATCAATTATGATGACTTGCTCTTCATTGAAGGACAGCATGAGTATGTGACCTTCCACACTACGCAGCGTCGCATCACGGCCTTGTTCGCATTGAAGGATTTGGAGGAGATTCTGCCCAAGGATAAGTTCGTGCGCGTCCACAAGTCTTACATCGTCTCATTCAAGCACATACAAGACCTTGATAAGAGCGACGTGACGGTGGCGGGCAACAAGGTGCCGGTGGGTGCCAGCTATCGCGACGAGCTTCTGGCGAGATTGCAGTAAAAAAATCCAAATTTTGTTTGGAGCGAAGAAAAAAATGTATATTTGCAGCGAAAACCAACCTTTAAAACAGATAATTATGGGTAAATTTGAAATCACAAGCAGGAAAAACGGCGAGTTCCAGTTCAACCTGAAGGCCACCAATGGCCAAGTCATCCTCACCAGCCAAGGCTACAAGACCAAGGCTTCGTGCCTCAACGGCGTCGAATCTGTCAAGAAAAACAGCCAGGACGATAAACGTTTTGAGGTGAAGGTGTCCAGCAATGGCAAACCTTTCTTCAACTTGATGGCCACCAATGGCCAAGTCATTGGCACCAGCCAGATGTACGCCAGCGAGACTACCATGAAAAACGGTATCGCCTCGGTGAAGCGTAATGCTCCCGAAGCCGCTATCGTCGACCTGACGGAAGCTTAAACGTAATTCTTGTAAACGAATAAAGGAACGGCATAAGTCGTTCCTTTTTTTTGTCCTTTTTTCCTTCTCGTTATGGGTGCTCCACCTTGTAGGATTGGGTCACCGTATCCAAGCAATCCACCATGATGATGCCTCCAACTATCTCGGCGATTTCTTTCACCTTTGAGTGACCTACAATCTGCTTGACATAGGTGCCATTGTAAAGATTACCAAGGCATAGCGAATTAGGGCGTACCCATAGGGGGGAATGATGCGGGTCGTCGCCATGGTAGTCAAACCCGTTGTCGTTGGGCAAAAACGTGAACGGACGTTTGTCGCGCTTCCATAGGTTGTTGATGGCACATGCCATGTGAGTCGGTCTGATGTCTTCCGCCTTCGGCAGATATTTCTTTTTCCACTGGTAAGTGACTCCCGCGTGGCTGACAAGGTAGTCGTCACCGATGGCGTAGGCGACGCCGTAAAACAACTCTTTTGTGGTCTCGAATAGTTGTCGGATCCTTATTGCATTCGTGCGGTCATAACGGTTGGTACGTTCGAAGACATCGGGGAGATAACACATGTCATGGTTGCCGTAGAGTAGTACCACTTTGTCCATGTGTTCTTGCTTATATCCAGTGATCTCTAAGAAGTTGCGTTCCATTGTCTCGATAGGAAAGTATTCGTAGGGGTCGAAGAAGTCACCGACGAAAACATTGATGCAGTTATCGTCAACGAGTTGTTTCCAGGCATCTCTCCCATGAATGTCGCCGATGATATTGTAGGTGGGCATGTGTCTTTGTCATTAGGGTTTGCAAAGATAAAACTTTTCGTTGAAAAGCAATGAGCAACTTATTTGCGTGATGCCGTCCCTTCGGGGGGCGGCATTTTTTGAATCAGTCCAAAAAGTGTGTCCTTTTTGGCAGGGGAGTTACTAAAAAGTATAGGAAAGCGATAGGAGATGTTTCGAAAAAGCGTGTCCTTTTTGTGTCCTGATTTCTGGAAAAACAAAAAAAAGGGAGTCACAAACCCTTGTAACTCCTTGATTTTCAAGTCGGGGCAAAAGGATTCGAACCTTCGACCCCCTGCTCCCAAAGCAGGTGCGCTAGCCGGACTGCGCCATACCCCGAAAAAAAAGACGATGCAACCATCGTCTTCTTTCTTTCGCGGAGAAGGGGGGATTCGAACCCCCGGTACCCATTGCTGGATACGACAGTTTAGCAAACTGTTGGTTTCAGCCACTCACCCACCTCTCCTCGGCTGTGAATTGCGGTGCAAAAGTAGACATTTTTCTATTACCCACCAACGTTTTTTGAAAATATTTTTCTTTGTTTTATGTAACATATTGAAACATAATATATTGAATGTTTTTCTTCGAAATATGATGGTTGAAACTAAATTGTTGTACCTTTGTCGCTATGAATACCATAGGACATCTTTTCAGGTTTACCACTTTTGGCGAGTCGCATGGCATAGCCGTTGGCGGCGTTATCGATGGCTGCCCCTCGCAGCTGAAACTGGATTTCGGTTTTATTGATAGCGAACTCCATAGACGGAAGACGGCGCAGTCCTTTGAAAGCTCCCAACGCAAGGAGTCGGATCAAATCGAATGGCTTTCGGGCCTGCTCGATGACGTGACCTTGGGCACGCCCATTGCCTTTATGGTGTGCAATGAAGATGGTAAGTCGGAAGATTACGAGGCTTTGAAAGATGTATATCGTCCTTCGCATGCCGATTTCACCTACGAGCAGAAATACGGCATTCGCGACTGGCGAGGTGGCGGCAGGGCATCGGCTCGTACGACTTTGCCCATCGTGGTGGCGGGTGCCATTGCCAAGCAGATATTGAAAGAAAAAAACATCAAAATATCCGCAGAGGTAGTCTCTATGGGCGATGCGGAACAAGCCCGAAAAGAGGGTGATACGGTGGGAGGCATTGTTGAATGCCGCATCGTCGGTGTTCCGGTGGGCTTGGGTGAACCTATGTTCGGCAAGTTTTCGGCCGAGTTGGCCCATGCCATGTTCAGCATTCCCGCCGTGAAAGGTTTCGAGGTTGGTGATGGCTTTGCACTCGCCCAGATGAAAGGCTCCGAAGCCAATGACACCTTTATCAATAAAGACGGAAGAATCACTACTCTAACTAACCACTCTGGAGGTATTCAAGGCGGCATCACCAACGGCAATGATATCGTTTTCCGTGTGGCTTTCAAGCCGATACCGAGTATCGCTCAACCTCAAAAGACCGTGAATCGGGCAGGGGAGACCTTCCAAATCGCCATCGGTGGGCGGCACGATGTGTGCGCCTTGCCGAGAGCGTTGGTCTTGGTCGAGGCCTTTGCGGCTATGGTGACGGTCGATATGGGGATGTTACAGAAAGCTGGTTCCTTATAACTCATACAGCAGCACTCCTGAAACCATCCAATGGCTGAAGGATTCACCTTCGTCTTTGCCCTGCGGTATGGCAATACGGATGGTGTGCTTGCCTGGTTTCAAACCGTTCAGGTCGAAATAGACGGGATTGGTGGCCGTGCCAGGACACCAACCCGAACGCGAGTAGTCGGAGGAGGAAAGCCCATTCCAGAAGTTGCCCGAGACGGGGCTCTGGTCGCGGAAGGTGGCGCAGTCGCAGCGCCATGGGGTGTGAGTGAACATCTTGGCGCCATCGATGTAGATCGCATTCTCTTTCGGGTTGAATTCGTCGCCGCCGTCCCAGCCGCCATGGCCGGTGCTGATATACCGCAGACGAATGTTCTTGGCCTTTTCGGGGATTTCAAACTCCAATTCCAATGTGTCCGTAGCGAATAGTCGTCCATAGTTTTGTCCGCTCATTTCCAATGTGTTGCAGGTGTTGAACAGCGGGATGGAGTGTTGCTTCAAGGGTTTGTCGCTCCATTTGTCATCGCCAGGGTAGGCGAGAAGGTCGAGGGAAACCTTGTGTCCGCCCTTGTCGTAGTTGCCGATGAAAACACCGATGAGCACATCGCCGCGCAAACGGTCACGCAACTCGCTGACTTCCATCTTGTAGTAGTTTTCATCAGCCCATTCCAGTCCGTCTATTTGAACCTTGTCGTTGAAATGACCGGCGCCGAAAGAGGTGAAAAACCGCACCAATTCGACAGGCGGCAGGTAGTCCTTTTCCGCCTTGATGCCTTGGTATTCCTTGCCGTCTTTGCCGACAAAAACAGGTAACGCCTCGATGCCTTTTGTCAGGCCGTCCTTGAAACTCATGACCTTTTCTGTGGGGATGACGAATACTGAGGCAGAGCGGTCGTAGGCATCGCCATTGCTGCGCTGGTGGATCTCTGCAAAGAGTTGGTAATGTGCAGGGAATTCAGGCAGTCTCAACCGTTTCACGATGAGCGTGCCATAGCTGAAATGAATTGTCGTGTCAAAAGGTATTTCTTGGGTAAACGGCTCGTAGTCTGCGAAATGTATCTGCTCGTCCTCAAAGATGGGGGTGCGGATGACGAGTTTGTCCTTGCGCAGTTGGTTGAGTTCCTTAACGGTCTTGCGCTCGCCTTTATAGTCAGGAATCATGTCGACCATGGCATATTTCTGGTCTTTCACATCCTTCAGATCGGTGACATATGAGCCGTTTCTCATGCAACGCACCATCACGCCTTTCATATGGCCTAATCCTGGCATGGGTGTGGCCTCAAAACCGAGGCTCTCCGTCATCCATACCTCGATGGTGTTGGAGTTGATGCTGGTCTTGTATTTCTTACATGGATAGCCCAACATGCTTTCTGCCCCTTCCTCGCTGAAAACCACATCGTTGTTGGTGAATGAATGGGCACTGTAATACTTACTGTCGGAGAATTCTACAATCGAATAAATGCTGTCGTTGACATAATCAACATAGGTGATGTTTTGTGCGTAACCGGGGATGGGATTTGAAATGGATTTTTCTAGCGTGTTGATTTTTAAGCATTTTGCATTTTCAACAACCAGCATTGAGGTCGTGTCTTGTTCGGCAACACCCTTGGCGTAGCTTTGGTAGGTAAGGGCGTGTTGAGCGAAAGTGGTGCCTGCCCAAAGGAGAATGATGATGGTGATGATGTTTCTTTTCATATTCTTGGAGTGTTTTGTCTTTTAGGGAGGTAAAATGACTTTAATCGTCATGGCGGAGGTACATCCGCCATCTCCAGTGCAAAAGGGATTTCCCTTGTACTTGGGAGATTGCGGATCGAGTCCGCAATGACGGTTCGGTATTGAGCACTGGTTCTCATTTTAGTTTAATACGCAAAATATCCCACCACACCTGATAGCACAATGAGTATTATAGGATTCGCTTTGAAGAAATACGACGCCACGAAGGCTAAAACGCAGATAATGACGCTGATATTGTACTGGCCGCGACCGAAGTCAACGAAGTTTTGCGTGTTCATCATCGCGAGGCCAGCGGCAAAGATGAGTCCTGCGATGGCCGGCTTCAAGCCTTTCAAGGTGTTGGTCATCAAGGTGTTGTTCTTCTTGCTCATAAACAATCGGAGGATGAGATACACCATGATGATGGAGGGCAGGCAAAGCGCGAACGAGGCCAACAGCGAACCACCGAAGCCCGCCGTGTTATAGCCCACATAGGTCGCCAGATTGATGGAGATGGGCCCTGGCGTCATCTGTGAGATGGCCACCATGTCGGCAAACTCCGTAGTGGTCATCCAAGCATAGTGGTCGACCACCTCGTGCTGGATGAGCGAGAGCATGGCATAGCCGCCACCGAAGCCCAGCACGCCGATTTTCACGAATACCCAAAGCAATTGTAAGTAAATCATGGCTTGACCTCCTCTCTTTCTTGACCGGGGACTGGGGACTGAGGACTAAGGACACCCTTCATCTTCGGTCCTTCGTCTTCTGTCTTCTGTTCTCTGTCCTCCGTCTTCTGTCCTCCGTCCTTTGTCCTCCGTCCTATGACGAGAGCGTAAATCAGACTTCCTGCGATGGCGGCAAGGATGACATAAGCAGGCGAGATCTTGAGCCACCAGATGAGAAATACTGTGGCGATGGGGATGATGGCGGTTTTCCATGTCACTTTGGCCGACTTGATCATGCGTAGCGAGGGGGCGAGGATGAGGGCCACCACGCAGGGACGGATGCCCTTGAAGATACGCTCCACCACCGGATTGTCGCGATATTCATGAAATACCGTGGCCAACAGCAAAATGATGGTGATGGAAGGGATGATGGCACCCAGCATGGCGGCGAAAGCGCCTTTCACTCCCGCCACACGATGTCCTACATACAAGGCGGTGTTGACGGCAAAGACGCCAGGTAGCGACTGTACCACGGCTATCATGTCCCAAAACTCGTCGTTGGGAATCCACTTCTTCTGGTCGACGACGGCTTTCTCCACCATCGACAGCATGGCATAGCCACCACCGAGGGTAAAGGCCCCGATTTTGAAGAATGTGAGGAACAGTTGTAGCACCTTTTTCATGCTGCAAAAATAAGGGTTTTTCGTTCATTGATTGAAAAATGCATTATCTTTGCCGCGATAAAGGCAATATAAGTGAATAATTAAACCTGTTGCAGTATGATACTCACTACTACAGCAAACATTGAAGGACAGACGATCACTGAATATTTGGGGATTGTCTTTGGAGAAGCCTTCGAGAACAAGGAATTCAGGGGAGAGAGGTATTATGTGTCGATTCTCACCAATGCCCGTGCAGTAGCCCTCAAACATTTGGAAGAACGGGCTGCCGAACTTGGTGCCGATGCTGTCGTCGGCATTAGGATTGATTTTGATGTGTCAGATGTGGGGCCGTGTGTCATGGTAAATGTTTCTGGCACAGCCGTAAAGCTCGATGGATCAAGATGATTGAATGTTGAACCAAAATCATTGTAATATGTTACTTGACGTTTCTGTGATGACCTTTGACCGGCCTGAAGCATGGCAATGGCTGGTGCAGTTTTGCATCTTAGCGACGGCCCTCTTGCTTGGTAACGTGTTGAGGACCAAAGTGCCGTTTTTGAACAAGAGCCTGCTACCTTCGGCTTTGCTGGGTGGCTTGCTTTTGCTGCTTTTCAAGCAGATCCCTAGTTGCCGCGAACTTATCAACAAGCCCATGATGGAGATTGTGACCTATCATGCCTTGGGTTTGGGCTTCGTGGCCTTGGCCTTGAAGAACAACAAGATTGAATCGAGATCCACGCCGATGAAAGTGATTGAAACGGGCGCCTTGACGGCTTCCACCTATGTCATCCAAGGCATAGTGGGACTCATCGTCTCCATCCTGTTTTTCTATTTTGGTAGGCGCTTGTTCTATGCTGCAGGTCTGCTGTTGCCTATGGGCTACGGGCAGGGGCCGGGTCAGGCCTTGAACTTCGGCAAGATCTTCACAGGATGGGCCACCCAGCAGGGCATCGAATTCCCGGGTGCTGACTTTGGTCTTTCCATTGCGGCCACGGGTTTCGTGGTGGGTAGTGTGGTTGGCGTCGTCTATATGAACATCTTACGCCGAAAAGGCATCCTTTCGAGAAAGAAAATCGCCGATGCCCAGGTAAATACTTTACAAGACTATGAAAGCAAGGGCGAGATACCCGATGCCGAGTCGGTCGACAAGCTCTCGATACAAATCTGTATGGTGCTATTTGTGTATTTCCTGGTATACCTGTTTACCAACTGGATCCAGGGCATGGAGCTGGGTAATTTCGGCACCAACACCTTGAAACCCATGCTGTGGGGCTTCAACTTCTTGATTGGCACGCTGTTCGGCATTCTCTTCAAGAACCTCCTGAAGGGTTTCAAGAAAGCCAAGCTGATGAGCCGCGAATATATCAACAACTATATGCTCAACCGTATCAGCGGTTTCTGTTTCGACATCATGATTGTGGCAGGTACGGCGGCCATCAACTTTGAGCACTTTGGCAAGTTCCTGTTGCCTTTCATCCTCATTGTCACTTTGGGCGCTGTCGCCACCTTTATCTATGTGTTGTGGATTTGCAAGCACCTCTATCCGAATTACAAATACGAGGGCTTCTTCTCGATGTTCGGCATGCTGACGGGTACGGCCAGTAATGGTATGATCCTGTTGCGCGAGATCGACCCGAAGTTTGAGACGCCTGCTGCCAACAACCTGGTGCTGCAGACCCTTTCGGCCATCGTCCTCGGCTTCCCCGTGCTGCTTTTGGTAGGTTACGCCCCGCAAAGCCCGAAAGCTACTTTCATTACCTTGGGCATTTTGGTGGTCTTCTGGGCAGCGCTTACCATCTTTATGCTACGAACGAAGATTTTCAAGAGGAAGAAGAAGGTTGAAGAATAGATGAGAAGCTATCCTTCGTTTTGCCAAACAGACGTAAATTGTCTCGAAAGAGGGTTTTGCGTCTGTTTTCTTGTTTGTATTGTCATATTTGTTACCTTTGCCCGATTTAGGATGAATAACTAAAAACGCATAGCGATGAAAAGACTCTTCATTATTATTTGCATGATGGCCATGGTTATGACTGCTTGCCGCAAACCAGAGCCAGGGGTTATTCCAGAAAACGATGAACCTATGGTAAAGAAATATCTTGTTAAGCAACTGCTTAATGACGACCCTGAAAAACCCATGCTGGCTATCGATTGGAACGATGACTGCACAAAAATACTTCATATGAAACATAGTTTGGGCTATGGTTCCGTCTTGGATTATGATTTCAAATATTACGAGGATGATAGTATTCGAGTAATCTTTACAATGCCTCAATTCAGTTATCCAATGTGGTCCTTTTGGTATGATAGCATTATGATTCATTTACAGCAAGGAAAGATTGACAGTATATGTTGTTATGACAATGGTGTAATACGGCATACGGAAAGATATTGTTATGACGATGACGGTAGAATTATAGAAAGAACTTATCTGTTTGGGACAAAAGACACTTTTCAATGGGACGGAGATAATGTAATCAAGGCGTGTATTCTTACGAGGAATTATGAATACAACGCTTTCACGAATTATATACATCCGCACTATAATTTGCCATTTTATCTTTCGAATTATGTGTCGAACGAAGTCCCATTACCTCTGTTTACTCCTCTTTGGAAGTACATGCCTGAAAGTGATGTCTATGATTATGAAGCGGACGAAGACAATTATGTCATAAAGGCCAAATCAAAAAAAACAGATAGTTTTCACACTTATTATTATAGAAAAATAAATTGAATGTTATTAAAACACACAAAGATAAAGATAGCGTCTTGAAAAACCGATCATAACAAAAAGAAGCTCCGAGCATCGCTCGGAGCTTCTTTTTTCGTTGTGGCTGAAGGAATCAGTCCTTGAGTTCCTTGATCTTGGCTTTCTTGCCGCGCAGGCCGCGCAGATAATAAATGCGCGATTTGCGGACGTCACCTCTCTTGTTGAGCTCGATGTTCTCAATCATGGGGGAGGCGATGGGGAAACATCTTTCCACGCCAATGTTATTGGAAATCTTGCGGATGGTGAAAGTACCAACCTTGCCTTGGCCGCTGCGCTTCAGGACGATGCCCTGGAACTTCTGCAGACGCTCTTTTTGTCCTTCTACAATCTTGTAGGTCACCGTGATGGTGTCACCTGTCTTGAACTTCGGAAAATCTTTTACAACAATTTGATCTTCAACGAATTGGATTAATGCGTTTTTGCTCATTTTATATGATTTTTGTATATTTTTCTCCAAAAAGTGGGTGCAAAAATACAAAAAAAATCAATATTGAGCCAATAATCTCAGCTTTTTTTGAAATTTTCGTACATTTCTGGTCGGCGTACCTTGGTGCGCTCGATGGCTTGCTCCAAACGCCAATCGTTGATGAGTTTGTCGTTGCCCGACAAAAGCACCTCTGGGACTTCCCATCCTTTGTAGCTGCGTGGACGGGTGTAGACCGGTGGCGACACCAGCCCGTCTTGGAATGAGTCGGAGAGGGCAGAGGTCTCGTCACCCAAAGCGCCGGGGATGAGGCGCACCAGACTGTCGACCAAAACTGCTGCACCCAACTCTCCTCCCGAGAGGACATAGTTTCCGATGCTTATCTCTTTGGTGACCAGATGCTCGCGGATACGCTCGTCGATGCCTTTGTAGTGTCCGCAGAGGATGATGAGGTTCTCTTTCATCGAGAGTTGGTTGCACAAGGGTTGGTCCAACAGTTCGCCGTCGGGACTCATGTAGATGACTTCGTCATAGTCGCGCTGGCTTTTCAGGTGGCTGATGCAGTTGTCGACAGGCTCGATCATCATCACCATGCCCGCACCTGCGGCAAACGAGTAGTCGTCCACTTTGTGGTGCTTGTCGGTGCTGTAGTCGCGTAGGTTGTGTAACCCTATCTCCACAATGCCCTTGTTGATGGCGCGTTTGATGATGCTTTCGGTAAAAGGCCCCTCAAACATTTCGGGGAAAACGGCGATGATGTCGATGCGCATGATGTGTGCTTTTTTTTGTTTTGCAAAAGTAGGGAAAATTTTTGAATGCTGAATGCTGAATGCTGAAGGTGGAATGATGAATGAGGAATTGTTGCTTTGGAGATGGGTTGTTGGGTTAGATTATTTGTCTATTTTTTGGATGGAGAATCATAAAATAGAGAATTTGTTTATTTTTGCGCGTTTTTATCACCTAATTATAGTAGAATCATCAATTATTAAATACTATGAGAAAACTGTCTTTTTTACTTTTGTTTTTGGCTGCCACGATGTTTGCCCAAGCGCAGGTGGCAACCAATATCTATTGGGTGCAATTCACGGATAAGGAAGGCTCTCCTTATTCCATCGACAATCCAGAGGCTTATTTGAGCCCGAGGGCTTTGCAACGCCGCGCCAACCTTAACATCGCCATTGACGAATACGACCTCCCTGTCAATCCGCAGTACTTGCAGGCAGTGGCCGATTGCGGTGCCGAGATTATCAATCCTTCGAAGTGGCTGAATGGCGTTTCGGTACATGTCACCGACCCGAGCGTGATTGAGGCGATCAACGCCCTTGACTGCGTGATGACGGTGCGTAACTGCCCCAACGACCTGAAGGCGCAAGAACAAAAGGAGCGTTGGCTGGCCAACGAGATGAAGCCCGCCGCTTCCACGCGTTCTTCAAAAGGTTTCTATGGCGGCGCAGAAGACCAAGTGAAGCAACTGAATGTGGATGTGTTGCACGATATGGGTTTCGATGGCACTGGCGTCATCATCGCTGTCCTTGATGGCGGCTTCGAAGGAGCCGAAAACACTTCCTGCTTCGACAATATGCGTGAAGAAGGCCGTCTGCTTGGTACCCGCGATTTCGTTTACGGTTCCAACTCGGTGTATACGCAGAGCACCCACGGCACTTCTTGCTTGAGCACTATGGGCGCCTACGATCCCAACAATATGGTGGGCACGGCTTATAAGGCTTCCTATTATCTCATCCATACCGAAGACGGCGACAGTGAGAACATCATCGAGGAGTATAACTGGGTGTCGGGTGCCGAGTATGCCGACAGCCTGGGCGTCGATGTGTGTTCCACCTCTTTGGGTTACATCACTTTTGACATGAGCCAATGGAACCATCCTTTTGAGCACTACGATGGTAAGACGGCTCCCATGTCGATAGGAGCTGAAATTGCCGCAAGTCGTGGCATGATCTGCATGAATGCCGCCGGCAACGAAGGCGATGGCAATTGCACGCTGGGCATCCCCGCCGATGCCGAACACATCGTGACGGTGGGTGCTGTGAATGCCGCTGGTGATCGTGCTAGTTTCAGTTCGGTGGGTCCGACCTATGACGGCCGCATCAAACCTGATGTGATGGCTATGGGCGAAGGCACCTATGTGGCTTCGGGTTATGGCAGCTGGTGGCCTTACTACAATGGTAATGGCACCTCGTTTGCCACTCCTGTTCTCGCTGGCGCAGTGGCATGCTTGCGTCAAGCCCGCCCTTATTCTTCCGTGCAGGAGATCTGTGACGCTCTCCGTGCTTGTGGTAACCGTGCAGATAATCCCGATTCCAAGTATGGCTATGGCATTCCTGACTTCTCACAAGCCCTGGAGCTGCTGAAGGTCGAGGAACACTCTGTTGCTGCCAATGAAATCATAAATGTGTATCCTAACCCTTCACAAGGCGAGGTGAAAGTGGCACTGAAGGAAGGTGCTAAGGCCGACGTGACGGTCTATGACATTACGGGTCGCCAACTCTACACTTACACTTTTAACGGTTTGAACCATACCACCCTGGAGAATTTCCTGAATACGCTCGGCACTGGTGTGTATTTCATTAATGCTGTTTCGGAATTGGGCAGCCAGACGGTGAAACTGGTCGTGACCAAATAACGATTGCCTATAGCATAAAAACGAAGGAAGCCGGCTGATGTCGGCTTCCTTCGTTTTTGTAGATTAGGATTTGTTTATTCTTCGTCTTCGTCGGCAAATCCAAGTCTTATGGCGGCTTTCACGAATCTATCGTTGATCGCGTCAAGACGTTCGGATTGTTTTTTAGTAATGTTTTCGGTGTCGGCATTGTCGATTCTGGTGACGATGGGCTCGGCTTCGGTCAACACTTCCATCAGTTTGTTCAAGTCATCATCGTTGTCGTAGTCAACGCTATTAAAACATTCCAGTTTCTTTGTCACATTTTCGTAGCTGTTGATGAGTTCATCCCATTCCTGGGTGGTAGTCGGTATCAGCTCTACCTCTTCTTCCTCTTCTATCGGGCAGTCGAATTGTTGTTTCATTGACTCGACCTTGTTGGTAATACGGTCTATTTGTTCTTCTAACAGTTCGTTCTCTTTTTCGGTCATTTCCTCGCTTTCATCGTATTCCACCTCAACGAGGCCCATCAATTGGATGAAGAAGTTAATGGATGCGTTGTCCAATTCCTCGCATGATTTGGCATTGTTGACGCTTTGTTCGTAGGCGTCCGTGATTTTCTTCGCATCATTGTATGCTTTACTGTATTGGGCATAAGAGACCAAAGACGTAGCGATGAGCACAAGAGCAGTTAACATAATCTTTTTCATTCTTTTTTCCCTTGGTTCGTGTCGGGCGCAACTGTTGGTTTGTTTATGAAAGGGTTGTTATTTCTTGATGAATCTGAAAGCACGAAGTTGGTCGATGCGGACGAGATAGAGGCCGGCAGGCAAATCGCCGATGCCGATTTCCTGGTTGTCGGTAATGGTTGCCGTCTTCACCAAAGAACCTATGGTGTTGTAGATGAAGATTTCATGCTCACCCTCAAAGCCTTCGATGTGAATCTTGTCGTTGGCGGGGTTGGGATAGAGGTGGAGGTGGTCGAATCCACTCTCGGTCACATCGTTGCTCTCAAAGAAGGCGGCGAGGAAGATGTCGTGGTCGACGACGACGACTTTCGGGTTGTCGGTGGTGTCGTCGTTCCATTTCTTGAACACAAAGCCATCGGCGGCAATGGCGGCGATGGAGGCCGTGGCGCCTGCCATGTAACTGCCTGCACCAAGGATGAAGCCCTGGTTCTCATCGTAATAGACCGTTACCGTATAGGTCTGGACTGGTTCTTGCGAGAACGATGCGATGTATTCGGCATCTTCGGTCACGGTGATGGAACGCGGGTTGTCCATATTGCCGTCTTGCCAGCCCGAGAAGTAGAAGTTGGGGTTGGGCGTGGCGCCGATATTGATGACCGTATTGACAGGATAGGTGCCACCACCATAGGTGGAGCCGAGTAACGGGAACTCGGGACGCACGGTGATGGTGAACATTTGCACTTCCGTGAAGATGGCCGTGAAGGTCATGTCTTGGGTGACGGTGACGCTGCGTGGGTTGTCGGTGTTGCCGTCGTCCCAACCTGTGAAATAAGCGCCCGTGTTGGGCGTGGCGCTGATGTCGATGGTGGTGCCTTCGGGATAGGTGCCGCTGCCCGTCACGGTGCCCAACTCGGGATCGTTGGCCAGCACGTTAATGGTGTATTGAGGCGTGCCGTTGAGGTGGAACAAAGCCTTGTAGTTGGCATTGCCTGTTACGGTGACGTTACGCGGGTTGCTGGCGATGCCATCGCTCCAGCAGAGGAAGATGTAGTTGTTGTTGGGCGTGGCGGTGAGCACAGCAGTGCTGCCGTAGTCGTATGTGCCAGCACCGGTCACGCTGCCGCCCTCCACGGGGTCGCACTCGGTGGTGATTTCATACTGCAATGGCGTGAAGACGGCGGTATAGGTGGCGTTGCCTTCCACGAATACGCTGCGTGGGTTGTCCATGACGCCATCGTCCCACATGCTGTAGACATAGCCAGTGTTGCTGTGTGCGGTCAGATGTATCGTGGTGCCATAGTCATAGGTGCCGCCTCCGTTGACCGATCCCGCACCATCTGGCGTGACTTCGGTCTTGATGAGGCATTGCTGGATGCCAAAATGGGCAGTGAAGGTGATGTCCTCTTCGACGATGACGGTGCGCGGGTTGTCGTTGTTGCCGTCGTCCCAGCCGTTAAACTGGAAACCGAGGTTGGCCGTGGCCGAAATCTGTATGGTGTCGCCATAATAATAGGTGCCGCCACCCGCCACCGAGCCCCATGCGGGATGGTCGCTCACAACGGTGACGGTGTGTTGCAGTGTGCTAAACATGGCGGTGAAGAGGCTGTCTTGGGCGACGATGATGGTGCGCGGGTTATCGGTGATGCCGTCGTCCCAGCCATCGAAGGCAAAGCCCGTATTGGGCGTGGCCGAAATCTGTATGGTGTCGCCATAATAATAGGTGCCGCCGCCTGTCACCGTACCCCATTCGGGATGGTCGGCGACGACTTCAATGGTGTATTGCAGTGTGCCGAAATGGGCGATGAAGGTGCTGTCTTGGGTGACGACGATGGTGCGTGGGTTGTTCATGTTGCCGTCGCTCCAAGTGAGGAAGGTGTGGCCTGTGTTGGGGATGGCCTCGATGGTGACGGTCCCGCCATAAGGATAGCTGCCGCTGCCCGTGGTGGTGCCCCAACCTGTACTGTCGGGTTCGACGGTGATGGTGAATAGCGTCAATGCCTCTTCGACATTGATGTCATCGAGGTACCAGTCGTGGCCATGGTGGCCGCTGTATTTGAAGGCGAGATAGATGGTGTCGCCTTGGTATTCGGTGAGGTCGATATGGATGGAGTCCCAAGTGTTGGAGGGGTTTTCTTGCGACCATATCTCAGTGAAGTCGGAGAGCTCGGTGCCCGTGGTGGAGATCATCAGCTGGCTGCTGGTGTAGTTGTTTGGGTTGACTTCCATGGTCTTGAACGACATCCAAGCCGAGTCGGAGTAAGGATGTAAGTAGAGCGGGGGAGTGATGAGCCAGCCTTCTTGGATGTTGTCGAAGGCGAGGTGGCGAGCGCTATAGTCGTCGGTGGCAGCCTCGTCGTCGTTGCGTTCCCATCCGATAGCGGTGTTGCCGTCGAAGTCGAGGATGGTCCAGTCGGCCCAGGTGCTGTCGGACTCAAAGCCGTCGAACCAAGGCAGGAGTTTGGGCTCTGGCCCAGGTTGTGGTGTCTCGGAAGGAAGCACCACGAGACTCATGATGCTCGTGCAACCTTCAGGTTGATAGAGAATTTCGCCATCTTTCCAAACCGTGCCTATGTTGTCGATATTGCCGCCATAATAGACACCGTATTCGTTGACACACAAGGCATATAGATCACCGTATTGTTCGAAGGGATGTGCGTAGAGCACTTCTCCGTTTTTCCATACAAAGACGGAATCTTCTGCATATCCCGAGGTGTATATGTCACCGTCATAAATGGTTATGGCTTGGAACACTGAAGTGAGGCTGTCGCCAAACGAATAGAGGATTTCTCCGTTTTCCCATAAGGTAGCCATCAATAGGCCTTCCAGGTAATAGTATCCTCCCACATATAGGTTGGTGCCGTCGTGGTACAGACAACAGGCGGTGGAAGTAAGGTCGGCTTCCCAAAACATCATGTCGTTTTTCCAAACGATGGCCGTGCCTAGGCTGTCGGTATCACCCCCTGAATAGATATCCCCGGTGACCGTGTCGATGCACATGGCGTAAATATGATTCGGCACAAGGCTGTCGCTGTAGGTATGGAGGACTTCGCCATTATGCCAAACAACACCTTGGGATAGGTTCCATCCGTTTTGATTGTAACCAGCTGCGGTCCAATCTTCTCCATTGACAATCAAACTGTTAATGATACTGTTGTCACCTGCCGAGAATACGGTACTGCCGTTTTGCCAAATATGGCCTTGCGAATAGACCGAGTCTTGGACATAACCTGCGCAGTATACTGTTCCGTCGGATGTGACCTGTAAGGCTTGCGGACTGACGGACAGATTGTCAGAAATGCTGTACATCAGTGCGTTGTTTTTCCAAATCTTGCCTGTGCCGTTACCGCTGCCACAGAAATACACATCTTGTGCTTGAGCCATTCCCATGGCCATCAGCAGTGCGGTTATTAGTAAAGTTGCTTTTTTCATTGTACATTTCGTTTTCGGTGCAAAAATAGAAACTTTTTCTGTGAACTTATATACTTTTTGTTGAAAATGCTGTATCTTTGCCGCCGATAAGCGGTGCCACGAGGCTCAATAGGGAATCGGGTGCAAATCCCGAGCAGTTCCCGCTGCTGTAAGCTCTTCACGCTGGCCACTATGCCACTGAAAACCTAGTCTTTCGGGAAGGCGGCCAGAACAAAGGAGTAAGTCAGAAGACCTGCCGCCTGTCGCTGAAACAAGGCTTTCGGGACAAGAGCTGGCTTTCCTTATATAGATTAAGGTGTACCCTCATCTCCCCAAGCATTTTAATGTAATGGATTGAATGTCAAACCTAAAATTATATTATTATGCGTAAAATCTTTACTTTAGCATTCCTTATGGGAATCTTCGGTCTGTTTACGACCAATCTGTTTGCACAACAAGATGCCACTATCGATCCTGCCAATATCCGCTACTGGATTGGCGAGGGTGAAAACGAAGTGACTTTCATCGTCAATTGGGCCGAACCTGACACGGCTTTGGCTTGGGGCTATCGTTTCGAAGGCGAGAGCGTCACGATTAAAGATGTCATGGATGGAATCGCAGCAGTTGACTACCGTTTCAGCTATGACAGCCCTAATGGCAGCTGGCTCAATGACATCTTTTTCAATGACGGTGTGCTCGATTTGAGCCTTACAGAGCCGATGTGGGTTTCGTATCTGGTCAATGGAGAGTCGTCATGGAATACTTTTGATGTCCAGACGCTTGTTGATGGTGACTATGTGAAATGGGGTGACACCTATTGCGGCACCTTGATCGATCCTGAAAACTATATCTATGTTTGGGAGAAGGAAGTCGCCGCCGTGTATCCGCTGGGCGAAGAAGCCACGATTGATCCTTCGGAGATCCTCTACTGGGTGGGGCAAGGTGAGAACGAAATCATCTTTGCCGTCAACTGGAACGATCCCAACAGATGCCTGGCATGGGGCTATCGTTTTGATGGCGACCAGAAGATATTGAAAGAAGTGATGGACGATATCGCTGCTGCCGACAGCCGTTTCAGTTATGTGCAAGGTGCCTGGGGCGTCGATGACATTGTCTTCGAAGAGGGTGAATTGCATTATTCTCTGGCTGGCCAGTGGTGGCTCTACAATGTGAATGGTATGATGGGCCTCAACGGTTATGACGCCGAGCCGCTTGTCGATGGCGACTTCATCAAGTGGGGCGACGAGTCATGCGCTACTGAGATTGCCCAATGGACTTATGTTTGGGAGCAGGAAGTGGAACCCGTCTGGATGCCTACCGGTGTGATGGAGAGCGCCATGAGCCTGTCGGTCTACCCGAATCCTGCCGTCAACGAGACCTTCGTGACCATCGAGAATGCCGGTATGAACACAGTGTCGGTCTACGACATGCAAGGCCGTATGGTCAGCACGATGAACATGACCGCCAGGGAAGGCGAGCAGGTGCGCGTCAGCACCGAGACGCTCAACGCCGGTGTCTACTTCATCAGCGTGAGTAGCGACAGCGCCGTGCGTACTGCCAAACTCGTGGTGAAATGATCAAGAGACTCTCCATATGGCTGATGGCTATGGTGCCGGTTGCGTTGTGGGCACAGTTTGCGCCTGCAGAAGACAAACCCGGCACCACAGCCATGCACGCCGACTCCTCGGCATTCGTGGCATGGGCCACAGGATGCACGGTGGAGCGCGGTCCGATGCGTATCGACAAGCCTGAAAACGGATTGGCTACCTATGGTGCTGATTCGTTGGCCTTGGGTATGCCTGGAGGCACCTTTGATGTCGTGAGTCTTGGAGATGGAGGGAAGGCCATTTTGACTTTCGCCTCCCCGATCTATAATGGACCGGGCCCTGATTTTGCCGTGTTTGAGAACGGTTTCGCTAACGCACAGAATCCTGATACCTGGGCGCTTGAACTGGGCTTCGTTGAAGTCAGCTCCGACGGTGAGAACTTTTTCCGTTTTCCCGCTGTGACCTATGTGCAGACCGAGACCCAGCTGGGCAATGCAGGTTCCATCAATCCGGCACAACTCCATAACTTCGCCAGTAAATATGGCGCGTTTTATGGGACTCCGTTTGACTTGGATGAGGTGGAAGACAATGCCTTGCTCGACAAGAACAATGTCACTCATGTCCGTATTGTCGATGTGATTGGTAACATCGACCCGGAGTATGCCAACTACGATGCGGAGGGTCATATCATTAACGATCCTTGGCCCACGGGATTCGCCTCAAGCGGTATGGACCTTGATGCCGTCGGCGTGATCCACGACTTGGCCCATTTTGATGTGCATGAGAACACAGCCGATGTCATTTCCTTGTATCCTAACCCCGTGAAAGACCGCTTGACCATCAAGGTGGAGAACTTCCAATCGGTGGAGGTCTTCAATGTGGTCGGACAACAAGTGCAGACTTCGACTGAAGCGGTCGTCGACATGAGTGGGCTGCAGCAGGGCATCTATTTCATCCGCGTTGCCGCTGATGGAAAGAATGTTGTTAAGCGCATTGTGAAACAATAAATTACGATAATCTATGAAGAAAAGACACCTGTTTTTGTTGGCTCTTGTGGCAGCGTTGCTGTTCTCTTGCAAGCCGGAGAAACCCGTCAATCCGAAAGCACTCGACCTCGGCCATGGCGTGTTCGTGCTCAACGAGGGCAACTTCCAGTTTTCCAACGCCTCGATTTCGTTCTATGACCTTGAAGTCGACACGGTAGGCCATAACCTGTTCTACAAGGTGAATGACGCACCACTCGGCGATGTCGGCCAAAGCCTGGCTATGACCAACGGCATGCTCTATATCGTGGTCAACAACAGCAACCATATCTATAAGGTGGATGCCCGCACGATGGTGTGCGACACTACGAAGCCTTTCAAACTCGGTGATTTCTATTCGCCGCGTGAGATGCATTTCGTGGCCCCCAACAAGGCATACGTCACCGATATCATCGGCACCGGTCTTTGGATTGTCAACCCGCAGGATATGACCCATGCAGGCTATATCGAGACGGGTAAGACCACAGAGAAGATGGTGCAGGTGGGCAATGAACTGTATGTCAGCAACTGGTCATATTATTACATCAATCCTGACTCGCATGACAGTTTCACCACGGTTCAGGTCATCGACATCAACAATGATGTGAAGGTGGCTGAAATCGAGGTGGGCAAGGAGCCTAATACGATGGCTGTCGACAAGAACGGCCATGTGTGGGTGCTCTGCGAAGGCCGTTCTTGGGAGGAAGACTACGGAGAGGATCCCTCCTTGTGGGAGATCGACCCGATGCTGAAGACCGCAACGAAGCGTTGCGAGTTGCCTGGCACGGCTTCTTCGTTGAATGCCAATCCTACGGGCGACCAGCTGTATCTGATTAATAACAACGAGGTGCGTCGTTTCGACATCGCCTCGTCATCCCTGTCGGAGACGTTCCGTATCACCGCCAGTCCCATGGGCTGGTTCTACAACTTGGCGGTCGAGCCTCAAAGCGGCGAGATTTATGTCGCTGATGCCGGCAATTACCAAGACAATGGGACGGTCTACCGTTATTCCAGCGATGGCCTGCTGCTCGGCTCGTTCACGGCAGGCATCATTCCCAGTGCAATGTTGTTTAAATAATTGATATTCTTTTTTTTGTGACAATGAACCCAAGAAAGACAAAACGCCTCCTTTCATAGTCATTGCGGACTCGATCCGCAATCTCCCAAAAGCAAAGGGATTTGTTCCTATGAATGGGAGATGGCGGATGTTCCTCCGTCATGACCTCATCGGAAAAGAGCAGTCTTTCTTGGTTCAGAGTCATTTGCTTGAATGCCTATGACCAAGACCTGTCCACGTTGCGGAAAAACATTCGAATGCGTGCATTCCATCGACTGCTGGTGCGTGAAAGTGCAGCTTAAAGACAGCACCAAAGCCTATCTGAAGGAACACTACAGCGACTGCCTGTGCAAGGAGTGTCTAGAAAAACTGAATGACCAATGAGAAAGCTGTGGATCCTGTTGCTGGTGGCGTTGACGGCATGTAAGTTCAGCCACCAAGTCGAGGAAGAGAAGACCGAGGTCGACAACCTCATGCGCTATGCGCATAACGTCGTCGTCAGCGAGAAAGACTACGGCTATCTGATGGAAGTGATCTGTCCATGGGATACGACCTTGTCGTTGGGTAAGTTCGCCATGGTCAAGGACACGACGAAAGCCGTCGACACGGATGTGAAAGGCGTCCTTCGCGTCCCAGTGAAGTCCGTGATCTCGTTCTCGGCCACGCAATGGGCCGTCTTTCTTCGCTTGGGTGAGATAGACCGGGTGAAAGGCATCCTCGAGGGCCGGTTTGTCACCGATTCCATCATGCGCACCTTGCTGGCGGAGGAGAAGGTCTACGACATCGGCACTGAGGCTGCGGCCGACATTGAGCGCATGATTCAAATCCAGCCTGATGCTTTGCTTTATTCGCCATATTTCGATGGCAACCAAGGCGGCCTCAATGTCACAGGTGCCGTATTGTTTCCTTTTGCCGATTATATGGAGAACACGCCTTTGGGCCGTGCCGAATGGATCCGTGTCATCGGCATCATGGCAGGCTGCGAGGACAAGGCCAACGCCTGGTTTGACGACATCGAGCGGCGTTACAACGCTCTCTCGGGGCTCTGTGCCGGAGTGGAGCACCGTCCCACGGTGTTCTCCGACTTGGCCTTCAATGGTCAGTGGTATGTGGCGGGTGGCCGCAGCTATATCGCCAAACTCTTTGCCGATGCTGGTGCCGACTATATCTGGAAAGACAACCCATCGACGGCCAGCGTCCCCATGGATGCCGAGAGCATCCTCGCCAAGGCGCAGCATGCCGACTACTGGCGCGTCATCAACTCCAATCCTTTCCCGATGACTTACGAGTCGTTATCGAAAGAGAGTCCTGTCTATCCACTCTTCGACGCCTTCAAGAACCACCAAATCATCGTCTGCGACATCCTCTCGACAGGTTATTTCGAGCAGTCGCAGTGCGAGCCCGATTTGTTGCTGGCCGACTTCATCCATTTCTTCCATCCCGAGCTCTTGACAGGGGAGTGGGAGGGATACCGGACGAAATACTATCATTTTTTGGATGAGTAGAAGAGATTCCCCTGCGGGGAATGGAGACATGTTGATATGTCATTTACGCGGCGGCATGTGTGGTTTGTCTCAATAAGAGACCTTACTAGCCGCGGCAGACTATAGCAGAGTGGGGCTCCATTCCCGAAGGGAATCTCAATTACCGTCTAAACGGACAATCCACCGTGCAGCCTTGGCATCCGTTGCAGCTTTCATCTTTTTTGCCTTTGCCGCCACAAGAGCATGAGCCCTTGCCGCTACGCATAGCCCTGATGGCCACTACGACGAGGGCCAATACGACCAATAGCACTATGACGGTTGGCCAGTTCATGCGATGACGGCGTTGGCGATGAGGTAGGCAAACCAGGCACAGAGCCAGGCGACGACGCACTGGAACAGGATGATGAAGAGCATCCACTTGCTGCCCAACTCGCGACGCACGGCGGCCATGGCGGCCACGCAAGGCGTGTAGAGCAGGCAAAAGACCAACATGGAGATGCTGGTGACGGTGGTGAACAAAGGCATGGCGTTCAAGACCTCGAGGGTAGCTACCACGCTTTCCTTGGCCATGAAGCCGCTCACCAAAGCGGTGACGATCTGCCATTCGCCCAAGCCGATGGGACGGAAGATAGGCGCAATCCAGCCCGCCACGCTAGCCAGCATGCTGCCTTCGCCGTTTTCGACCATCTGGAAATGGAAGTCGAAGGTCTGCAGGAGCCAGATCACCAAGGAGGCAATGAAGATGACGGTGAAGGCGCGCTGCAGGAAGTCCTTGGTCTTGTCCCACAGCAGGTGCGCCACATTCTTGAGGCTCGGCAGTCGGTAGTTGGGCAGCTCCATGACGAAAGGCGCCACGTCGCCCTTGTCGCCAAACCACTTGGTGAACAGCGCGGTGACAATGCCGACGATGATACCTAGGAGATATAAGCCTATCAGTACCAGCCCGCCATGGTGCGGGAAGAACATGCTGGTGAAGAAAGCATAGATCGGGATCTTGGCCGAACAACTCATGAATGGCGTCAACAGGATGGTACGCCAACGGTCGTGGGTGGAATGCAGGGTGCGCGTGGCCATCACTGCGGGCACGGTGCATCCAAAGCCGATGAGCATGGGCACGATGCTGTGGCCGGTGAGGCCGAGCTTACGCAAGAAGCTGTCGCTGACGAAGGCCACGCGGGCCATATAGCCGCTGTCTTCCAACAGACTGAGGAAGAAGAACAACAAGATGATGATAGGAACGAAACTCAACACGCTACCCACGCCACCGAAGATGCCGTCGACGACGAGCGACTGCACTGCTGGACTGACATTCCAGTTGGCCAAGGCGTTGCCTGTCACTCCTGCAAGCCACGAGATGCCTTGGTCGAGCCAGTCCTGCAAGGGTGCACCGAGGGCGTCGATGCTGAGCCAGATGATGCCCATCATGACGAGGATGAAGATGGGGATGGCGGTCCATTTGCCCGTCAGGATCTTGTCAATCTTGCGGCTGCGTTGGTATTCCTTGCTTTCTTTAGGTTTCACAACCGTTTTGTCGCACAATCGCTTGATGAAAGCAAAACGCATCTCGGCCATCGCCGCGGCGCGGTCGAGTCCGCGTTCCTCTTCCATCTGCAGGATGAGGTGTTCGAGGGTCTCTTTCTCGTTTTGCGAGAGTTTCAAGGCCTCCATAACGACAGCGTCGCCTTCGATGAGCTTGGAGGCGGCAAAACGCACGGGGATGTCGGCACGCTGGGCGTGGTCCTCGATGAGGTGCATGATGCTGTGGAGACAACGGTGCACGGCGCCGCCGTGGTCGTCTTTGTCGCAGAAGTCCTGTCGCACAGGAGCCTCCTGATACTTGGCGATGTGGATGGCGTGATCGACAAGCTCGTTGATACCTTCGTTCTTGGCAGCCGAGATGGGCACCACGGGTAAACCTAAAATTTGCTCCATCTCGTTCACCAAGATGCTGCCGCCGTTGTTGCGCACCTCGTCCATCATGTTGAGGGCCAGCACCATGGGCGTCCCCAGCTCCATGAGTTGCATGGTGAGGTAGAGGTTGCGCTCGATGTTGTTGGCATCCACGATGTTGATGATGCCCTTGGGCTTCTCTTTCATGATGAACTCGCGTGAAACGATTTCCTCGGAGGTGTAAGGTGACAGCGAGTAGATGCCCGGCAGGTCGGTGACAGAGGTCTCGGGATGTCCTTTGATGACGCCGTCTTTGCGGTCGACGGTGACACCAGGGAAGTTGCCCACATGTTGGTTGGCGCCCGTCAGCTGGTTGAAGAGGGTGGTCTTGCCGCAGTTCTGCTGTCCGGCGAGGGCGAAGGTGAGCTTGGTGCCTTTGGGCAGCGGGGTCTCGTGGGTCTTGTCGTGGTAAATGCCTGCCTCACCCAAGCCCGGGTGGGCGTTGTGGTCGGGGAGGGAGGTGATATACAGTTGGTCGAGGTTGTTGCTTTTTTCTTCGCTTTGGCTGTCGTCGCAGGCCTCCACTTCGATGAGGGCGGCATCGGCTTTGCGAAGGGTGAGGGCATAGCCGTGGATCATCACCTCCATAGGGTCGCCCAATGGCGCGTATTTCACGATTTTGATGAACGCATCGGGGATAAGGCCCATGTCGAGGAAGTGCTGTCGGCGTTGGCCTTCGCCTCCCACGGCCTTGATACGTGCGGATTGTCCTATTTCGAGTTTATCGAGGGTTGTCATTGGATGCTTTTGTTTGATGCTGCAAAAATACAAAGACAATCCTTACCTTTTTATCCTCATTTATGATACTTTTTTTTAAAATGAGTCCTAATTTTTAGGGAGATTCCCGCGTAGCGGGAATGGAGTTACGTGGGTTGTTCATACTCGCGGCGGTAAGTCAAGTGGTATGTCTATATAAAC
Organism: uncultured Bacteroidales bacterium; assembly: GCA_900318085.1. Lineage (GTDB taxonomy): Bacteria > Bacteroidota > Bacteroidia > Bacteroidales > F082 > Limimorpha. The sequence goes on along the minus strand of ONJF01000004.1, from coordinate 18,345 downwards.
CCTACTGGCCGCCGCACAGATAGCATAATGTATAACTCCATTCCCGGAGGGAATCTCCAATGATTTAAGGTACTCTAATCTTCTGGGCATCGCCCCGTGTGAAGAACCTGACGGTCACTTGGGGTGTTTTTTTGTCCTCGCTTTTGGTCTCGCAGCGGAACGACACTTCCGACATCCCTTCGTCCAGGTAGGATACGCCTTGCGCCTCGACTTCTTTGACTTTGTTATAGTTCGCGTCGGTGATGTAGGCGTTTCCGTCGAAGTCGTAGATGAGATATTGGCCAGACTTGAGGGTGCAGGGCAGGTAAAGGATGCCGTTAGGCGTGCGGAGGTTCAGCTCGCTGATGCTGCCTTTGCCTTCCACCTCGATGCGGAGGGCGAAACGGCTTTTGTAGGGGTTGTTCCACTGCCAAGCGTCGTCCTTCAGGTTGCATAGAAAGCCTCTTGAGATGTATTGTGGATAAAGCAGATAGGTCGAGTCTTCGCCTTTCTCGATATGCCAGTTGCTGTAAGGGTCTTTGAAGGCTTCTTTTTGCGCCTCGCCGAAGGCTCCCGAGAGTCGTAGCGATTCCCAAATGCTGATGGTGTTCAGCATGGCGTCGGTGAGACCGTGTTTGCGCATGGTGTTGGCTTCATAGTCGAGGCCGAAGCCCGCGTCGAAGGCCGCAGCGTTGGAGAGGAACCACTCCAGCTCTTCCATCGTGGTGGCTTTGCGGTTTTTGTCGGCGAGGTGGATCTTGAAATTACCCAACATCCACGGCATCAGGTTACTGCGATAGAAGGCTTGTTTTTGCTGGAGTTTTTCGGCAATGGTGTTGCGCATCGAGGCGTTCCAAAGCGTGTTGTCGTTGACCCTCGTCAGGTAGTGCCACGAACCATGCGTGAGTTGGTCGGCTTGGAGGTGTTTACCAGGATTGTACTTTTGCATGGTGTCGAGAAGCTGTGTGATAGCCAAGTCGCCAAAACCATTGTAGGCATAGCTCTTCAAGTCATTGAAGACCAGTAGTGGAGCTTCGTCTTTAGCGGCTTTTTTGGCTTCTTTGAGGATCATCTTGTCCTGTATCCACGGGGCGGGGACGAAGGTGAAGTCGGTGTTGTCCCACAGTTTGAAGGTAGGGGCGTCTTTTTTGTGGGCGGCTTTCTTGGTGCCGAAGGCGCCGCGTGTGCAACAGTAGAACACATGGATGTTGCCGATGGCCTCGGTGCTGCGATAGGTGATCAGCTCGTCGTCGATAAGAAGCACATTGAGGTGGGCAGGCTTGCCGAAGAGTCCGGAGTGGTAGACGGCAAACTCGGCCTGTGTGGCATCGATGGGAAGCTGCAACTCGAGTTCGCCTTGTTTCAAGAGGTCATCGGGATTTATTGGAGCGTTGGCGGGGATGCGGTTGGCCCACACTTCGAGGCTGAGGTCCAAACCAGCTTGACGGCATTTCTGGGCCACGAAGGCGGCGTCTTTGGTGCTGTATTCGTTGCAGAGGTACGACTTGGTCGAAAGTGGGTCCACTTTGTTCCAGATGCCGTTGTTGACGGGATGCGCCAGCCCTTCCTGGGCCTCTGTCTCGGCGATTTTGGCCATGACATCTTGTTGCCGGCAAGCGAAAAGCATCAAAGCGGCATCGTTTATGGAGCCTTGAGGGGAATCAAGGTTATAGGCGATGGCACCTTCGTGGCCGTAGGTGTCGCGAACGTGTGGAATGTGACGGTCGTAAGCCGAAAACTGCATACGGGTTCCCTCGGAGGTGGCTATGGCAGCCAGTTCGGGGTCGGCATCATAATGCAGCATCTGGCTGACTTGTTGGGCACAGTTTGCAGGAAAGCCTGCGTTGATTTTCGTGTTGAGAGCCTGCATGCCGAAGGCCCAACCCCGCCCTTGTGCCACACCGATGATTTCGCCTACGCTTTCGGTGAGGTTGAGGCATATAGGGAACAGAAGCACAGCATCGGGGCCTTTCTCCCAATCGGTATGGTCGATGGTGACGAAAATGCAACTCCCGTCGTAGTCTGTGTCAAACATCAGGCTGATGTTGTCCACTTCGCCTTTGAAACCGATGGTTGCCACGCCGAAATTGCATTCGAAGAAGTTGGAGCTGAAGGCCTTGCCGTCTTTGAAGGCTATGGCGACGGGACAGCCATCACCAGCGAGGACCTTCTCGCCGCAGATGGTGACATAACGCACCGTGCCATACTCGTCGATGCCGATCGAGAAGTTACGCGTGTCGAAAGGATAGGTGTAGACGCTCCTGATGTCTTCCAGATATTGGGCTTGGGCGAATAAGGCGCTACAGAGTAAGATGAGGGTGGCAAACAGTTTTTTCATCAGTCGATTCCTCTTAAGTCTTTGTAAAGTTTAACGGCGTAAAGGTCTGTCATATTGGAGATGAAGTCGATGACCGACTGCAGCTTGGTGTAGGTGTCGTCGGTCTCCACCTTGAATTGCTCGGGAACGAGCGAGAGCAGCTTCTTATTATAAGGTGTGTCGGGGTTGAGGACGGCATCGGTAAACTCCTCCATCAGCGTTCCGATGACATTGAAGCCCGTCAGCTCGATCTTCACCACCGAGGGATGGCGATAGATGTGTTTCACGGATTCGTTGCGGCAGAATTCGAGGGCGTTCTTCTCATATTCAGGCAGATGCGCGATGAGGCTCTTCTCGAAACGGCCTTCCATGATGGCGTCATAGTTCTTGAGGAAGATGTCGCTGGCGAGGTTCACCAACTTGTTGATGAGCATGGCGCGCAGGAAGGCCATCCGTTCGTTGACATCCGTCACGCTATGGTAGACCTCGTCTTTATGGTTGAAGAACCCCTTGTCCTTTTTTTCGTTGAAGAAAGCGGTGAAGCAACTCTCGATGGCCTCGGTGCTGACGATGCCGCGTTTGTGGGCGTCTTCCATGTCGAGGACGAGGTAGCAGATGTCGTCGGCGGCTTCCATCATATAGGAAAGGGGATGGCGGGCGTATACGAGATGTCCGTCATCGATCCTTGGCATGCCACATTCTTCGACGACTTCCTTGAAGGCGTCGATCTCGGAGTAAAAGACATTGTATTTCTTGCGGTTGCCTTTGTCGAACGAAGGGTAGGGGTATTTCAGCAGGGTGGCCAGGGTGGCGGTGGTAAGGGAGAATCCGCCGGCGCGTCGGCCCGTGAACTGGTGTGTCAGCTGGCGGAAGGCGTTGGCGTTGCCTTCGAAGGCGATGAGGTCGCTCCATTGCTCGGGCAGCACTTGGTCTTTGAGTGTCTTGCCAGCGCCGTCTTTGAAGAAGCTGCTGATGGTGTCTTCGCCCGAGTGGCCGAAGGGCGGGTTGCCGAGGTCGTGGGCCAGGCATGCCGTGGCCACGATGGTCTCGATGTCGGACTGGCGTTCCTTCATCTCGGGGTGTTTCTCTGCGATTTTCTCGACGGTGCGGCAGGCGATGGAGCGTCCCACGCTGGCCACTTCAAGGCTGTGGGTGAGGCGGTTGTGCACCATCTGTGCGCCGGGCAAGGGGAACACCTGGGTCTTGTTCTGCAGCCTACGGAACGGGCTGCTGAAGATGATACGGTCGTAGTCGCGTTGGAACGAGCTGCGGATGTCGGCGCTCTTGTGCGGCTGCGCATAGCGTTTGTTGGAGAGGAGGTCGGTCCAGTTCATGGCTTACTTTATTGGTTCAAACTCTGCCGTGCATAAGGCACCAAATCCTGCGAGGCGAACTCGCCTTTCAAGAACTTGAAATATCCGGCCACGGCGACCATGGCGGCGTTGTCGGTCGAGTAGGAGAGACGCGGGATGAACACCTTCCAGTGGTATTTTTCGCCCAGGCGAAGCATGGCGTCGTGGAGGCCACTGTTGGCGCTCACACCACCCGCGATGGCCACGGTCTTGATGCCCGTCTGCTTGCTGGCTTTCACCAACTTGTTCATCAGGATGTCGATGATGGTCTTCTGCACCGAGGCGCAGAGGTCTTCCTTGTTCTCCTCGATGAAGTTCGGGTTGGTCTTGAGGTTGTCGCGAACGGTGTATAAGATGCTGGTCTTCAGTCCGCTGAAGCTATAGTCCAAGCCAGGGATTTGTGGCTTGGCGAAACTGAAAGCCTCGGGGTTGCCGGTCTTGGCCAGCTTGTCGATGACGGGACCGCCAGGGTAGGGCAGACCGAGGATCTTGGCCGTCTTGTCGAAGGCCTCACCCGCAGCGTCGTCGATGGTCTTGCCGATGACCTCCATGTCGAAATAGTCCTTCACCACCACGATCTGGGTGTGACCGCCAGAGACGGTGAGGCACAAAAACGGGAAGTCGGGCACCTCGGTGTGGGTGTCGTCGGTGGCGAAATGCACCAAAATGTGTGCATTCATGTGGTCGATCTCCACCATCGGGATGTTCAAGGTCTGCGCGAAAGCCTTTGCAAATGAGGTGCCTACAAGCAAAGAGCCCAAAAGTCCGGGCCCACGCGTAAAAGCAATGGCGGATAACTGATTTTTTTCTATTTTTGCAGTCTTCAAGGCCGTGTCGATGACGGGGATGATATTTTGCTGGTGGGCACGCGAAGCGAGTTCGGGGACTACACCACCATATTGCTCGTGAACCTTCTGACTGGCAATGACATTGGAGAGCACACGCGTGCCTTGAAGCACTGCGGCCGAGGTGTCGTCGCACGAAGATTCGATGCCTAATATGTATTCGTTCATGGGTCTCATTTTGGAGGGTCAAAATTATTAAAAAAAAGATTATCCATAGCATTCTCATCTTTTTTGTGGTGATACTGGCTATCATCACGAGCCTCTTTATTGCCATACAAGACCCTATCATTCAGAAGTTTGCAGTGCGTTTTGCCGGCGGTTATCTTTCTGAAAAAACTGGTGCCGACATCAAGGTGGGCCGTTTGGTGGTCACCCCCGATTTTCGAGTCTTGGTCGAGGATGTGTCTGTTAAAGATTTGAAAGGCAATGACTTGGCAAAGATAGAGAAGTTGAGTACAAGAATCAATGTGCCAGACTTGCTTGACGGTAAGCTTCATCTTGAAAAAGTGGAGTTGCAGAATACCGAGGCCAATCTCATCCAATATGAGGGGGAAGACCAACTTAATTTTGCCTTCCTCGCCGATGCGTTCAAGAGCGACAAGGAGAAGCCGGAAAAGGCCCCCATGCCCATCATCATCGACAAAATATCGCTCAAAGATGTCGACTTCACCTTTTGGAACCAGAATTCCGACCATCCCGAGAAGACCGACCAAAACCTGATGGACTATTCCCATCTTGTACTTAAAGATATCAATCTTGAAGCGAGCAATCTGCTTGTCTTGGGTGACTCTATCAGTGCCAACATCGCCAATTTGAGTGCTACCGAAATCAGCGGTTTGGACCTCAAGCACTTGCAAGCCAATGCCGTGGTGACGCAAAAGGGCATCCACCTCGATGGCCTCCAGATGGAAACCAACAACAGCCGTTTCGACCTCGACCTCAATATGAACTATAACGGCTTCGACGACTTCAGCAGCTTTGTCGACTCGGTGGTGTTCGACGCCACGATACGCCCGACCGATGTCATGCTGTCCGACATCGGCGTGTTCACGGAGGTCATGTACAAGATGCCCGACCGCGTGCAGTTTGAGGGTAAATTCACCGGGCCGATACGCAATTTTCGCGTCGACGATATCAAGGCCGATTTGGGCAAGTCGACTCACTTTGAAGGCAACATCAGCATGCATCCACTTGATTTCAACGACGGTTATCATGCTTTGAAAATCAAGAAGATGCATTTTACTTACGACGACCTGACGAATTTCTATATCCCTTCCAGCACGAAGACCATCCCGCTGCCAGAGTCGCTGCGCACGCTCAACAGCGGCGACCTCTCGCTGGATTTCAAGGGATCGTACAACAACTTTGCCTCTGATATTACGCTGCGTTCGGGCATCGGCGACATTGATGCATCCATCGCTCGCGCCAAAGATGGTAAGGGCGACAATGTGTTCTCTGGCTATGTCAATGCTCAAAATGTGAAGGCTGGCGAGGTGGCTAACATCTCCAAGTTTGTAGGTGACCTCAACATGGACGCCAACTTCACTGCCAAATTCCCGAAAAAAGGCGGTCCCGAGTTCATGGTCGATGGTATGGTGACCGATGCGCAACTGCTCGGCAACCATATCAACGAGGTGAAACTTGACGGTAACCTGAAGGAGAACCGGTTTAAAGGTAAGATAAGGGTTGACGATGACGACCTGTTTCTTGACTTCAACGGTCTGGTCGATTTCCAGAACAAGAAGCATCCCAAGTCCGACTTCGAGGCGGTCATCGAACATGCCGACTTGAGCGCCTTGAATTTGGTGAAGAATGACAGCGTTTGCGAGGTGAGCACCCATATTGTGGCCAACATGACCGGATTCGACATCGACGACCTTGAAGGCACGCTGAATCTCGAATCCACAGTCTATAAAAACAGTCGTGGCAGCTATACGATGGACAATTTCACTGCCTCCATCTTCAACGACAACTTGTTGCAAAGGCGCATCAATGTCGACTGTGACTTCCTCGATTTCGAGATGGCCGGCCTGATGAACTTCGCTCACCTGATGCCGGTGCTCAACGAATTCGGCAATACTTTCGTTGACTTCCCGATGTGGGCGGGCGACCGCGAGCAGTTCAAAAAATACCGCGAGAAACACAATGTAGAGCAGGACTTCTATGTGAAGTTGAATCTGAAAGACACACAGACGCTCAGCCGTCTCTTCATGCCTTCCTTGAAGATTGCCAAAGGCACCAGCGTGAATGGCACTTTCACCTCGCAGTCTAACCAACTCAACTTGACTGTGCGCTCGAAGAACATCCAATTTGGCGACTTGGCCATCAACAATGTGGAACTGAAGAATTTCAACTTCCTGAATACCCTCTTTGGCTCACTCTCGGTGGGTGAGGTCGCGTGGACAAAGATAAGCGAAACCGACACTACGGTATACGGCCTCGAAAATATCGCCTTGCATGCGCGGATGACCAACGACACCATACATGGCAGTATCCAGTGGGACGATGATGACTTGGAAGACCACAACAAGGCCAAAATTGACGCCTATTTCCATCCTCATGAGCACGGCGGCATTGGAGGCATCAAGGCGGCCAATGTGACCATTAACGACTCGCTGTGGATTGCCGATCCCAACAACTATGTCGACATCACCGATGGCCGGGTGACACTCTCCAACCTCATGTTTAGCCATAACCTGCAGTCCATCAGGCTCGATGGCTTTGCTCCTATGCAAGAAGCCGACACGCTTTCTGTGCTGCTCAACCAGTTCGACATCTCCAACTTCGACATGTTTTTCAAAGGATTCGATGTGGATGGGTTTGTCACAGGTGACGCTTTGATAAGCAGTCTGAAAGCCAATCCTATGGTGCTCGCCGATCTTGAAGTGAAAGACATCGCCGTTGATGGCGAGGCGGTAGGCGATGCCAAGGTAGAGAGCTCATGGGATAACACAACCAAGGCAGTTAACCTGAATGTCGATGTCTTCAACGACAAGAAAAAAACGCTCGATGTGACGGGTTCCTATTATACTGCCAAGGAGACCGACAACCTCGATTTTGCGGCGGATATGGACTCATTGCGGCTTGTGGCCCTCAGCCCGCTGTTGACGGGTGTCGTGTCGCGGCTGCAAGGCTACGGCGATGGCTATGCCACCATTAAAGGGTCGATTGACCATCCTGTCATCGAGGGTCGTCTGGGCATATTGGATGGCGGTTGTAAGATAGAATACCTGCAGACTTTTTACACCTTTAATCCTACCATCCTGATCGACAGCAAGAGCATCCGTTTTGAAGACATGGTGCTCCGCGACACTTTGGGCAACCAGGCTATCGTGGATGGCCAAATCCACCATAACAACCTCAAAGACTTCAATCTGGACTTGAAGATCCATCCGAGAGACTTCCTCGCGTTGGCCACCTCGAGCGAAGATAACGACACTTTCTATGGTACGGCCGTGGCGAACGGCTTGATTACGGTGAAAGGCCCATTCAATGACATCTTGCTGGATATTAAGGCGATGACGCGAAGAGGCACCCACCTTACCATCCCGCTCAACAAATCGAATGTTGTAAAAGACAACGACTTCATCGTTTTTGTACAGAAGGAAGAAGAGCAAGAGGAAGAAGAGGTAATCCCGACGAAGAAGGAGGAACCGCGCAACTTTACCCTTGCCCTTGATGTGGCGGCCACCGATGATGCCACATTGAAAATCATCCTGCCCAGTAACATCGGCACCATTGAGGCTTCAGGCAACGGTAGCATGAAGATGGGCACCTCTTCGAAGACCCCCTTTACGATGCGCGGCGATTACACCATCAAGTCGGGTAAGTTCCAGCTGACCTTGGTCAATGTCATCTCACGCCTGTTTAATCTGAAGCAGGGCGGCACCATCACATGGTCGGGCGATCCCACTGACGGACGCATCAACGCCACAGGTGTCTATTCCGTTAAGACTTCGCTCTCTGGATTAGGGGTCCAAGTGGACACTACGGCTACCAATAGCAACATCAATGTGGAATGCCTCATCCATCTGAAAGGCGCCTTGCTCAACCCCAACATCACCTTTGGCATGAACCTGCCCAATGCTTCGGAAGACATCACCCAGACGGTTTACTCACTCATCGACACCACCAACCAGGCCGTGATGACCCAACAGGCTCTTTCGCTGCTTGTGCTGGGCAATTTCGCTTATGCCGGAATGGGAGGCTCCGACCTTAACCTCTCTAATATCTTCGGTGGCGCTTTTCAGGTTGACATCACCGACAATCTCAATTTGGGGCTTAGATACCACTCTGGTAATTACGATTCGTACGATGAATACCAGCTCGCCATGCGAACCCAACTCTTCCAGAATCGACTTACCATCGAGACCAACCTCGGTATGATGACAGCGAACAATCCCAATGCGAGCAATGCCTCAAGCCTCGTCGGTGAGTTCGACATGTATTACAAACTGACACAGGACGGGCGACTGCAGGCCCACTTCTACAACCATTCCAACTACAACTCCAATTTCAATAGCTTGGCCTTCGACCGGCGTTCGCCCTATACACAGGGACTTGGTCTCTCCTATAGCCGCTCATTCGACAGTTTCCGTAATATGTTCAAAAAGAAAACTGTGCTCAATTCGCAGCCCATGATTAGGCCCAAGAAGGAGGAAAACAACTGATAGTTATGCAAAAAGACGCTCATTTTAAGGTGTACCAAGCCTCGGCTGGTGCGGGTAAGACTTTCACACTCATCAAGGAATATCTGAAACTGTGTCTTATGAACGAGGATGCCGTGGGTAACTACAAGCACATCCTTGCCATCACCTTTACCAATGCCGCCGCCAACGAGATGAAGGGCAAAATCGTGAACGCCTTATGCGAGATCATCAATAGCACTATGGTAGAGCCCAATTCGATGGAGGCGATACTGATGGAGGAGTTGGGCATCAGCGATGCAGAACTGAAACGCAACGCCCAAAGCCTGATGACCTGCATCATGCACGACTACAGCAGTTTCTGTGTGAGTACCATCGACGCTTTTGTGCAGAAACTGTCGCGCACCTTCGCCAACGACCTTGGGCTGCCCAGCCAATATACCGTCAGCATCGATACCGATGAGGTCGCTGAAGCCGTTACGGAGAATATCGGGTTGAAAATCCGTGACAAAGAAGACGGTGAGGAAGAAGACTTTCTGACCAAAGTCTTGATTGACTTCAGCAATAACCAGTTCGACAACGAGCGCTCGACCGCCATTGAGCAGCAACTGGCCGAGTTTGTCACGAAATTGACCAAGGAAAAGGCCTACCAGAAAGATGAGGACAACAACATCAAGGATAAAGTCCAGTATCAGCAAACGCTTGATTTCCTGAATGCTAGGTTGGACGTCTTCGAAAACACGATCAAGTCGTTTGTTGAGGATTTCAGGGCGGTAGAACACAAATATGACTTAACTGTCAACGATTATTGGCAGAAAAAGTCGGGCGTTGGAGCGTTTATCGGAAAACTGGAGAAAAAGGAATTCATACAGCCCAATAGCTATTTCCATACCGCCATCGAGAAGCGCAAATGTTTGAGTGATACCTTAAAGACTGAAGCCAATGAGGCGCTGCTTAAGATCCTTGGTCCCCTGGAGACGTATTATGGAGAGGAACATGGTAAGTTCTTGTTCTACAAGTCGCAGTGCAACTTGCTCTATCTCTATGCCTTGCGTTCAATCATTAGGGATGCCTTCAAGCAGTTGGCTGACGATGAACAAATCGTGCATATCTCCGAGTTCAACAAGTTGCTCAACAAGGTGATGGGTGACTTCACGGTTCCCTTTGTGTATGAGCGCATGGGCGAGCGTTTCCATCATGTCTTCGTCGACGAGTTTCAGGATACCTCCATCCTTCAATGGCAGAATCTTTTGCCCTTGATCGACAATGGACTGGCAGAAAAAAAGATGAGCATGGTGGTGGGCGACGGCAAGCAATCCATCTACCGTTTCCGCAGTGGCGAGGTGGAGCAAATCGTGAGGCTACCAGAGATTTATGCCCTGCCGCATGACGAGCGTGAGGCGACATTCCTTCAATACGAAAAGAACTTGGAAAGCAATTTCGGCTTTACCAATTTGGACACCAACTATCGCTCGTTTGCCCAAGTCGTCGACTTCAACAATGCCTTTTTTGAATCGGCCTATCACCAACTCTCCGACAAGCTGAAGAAAGTCTATGTGGACGATAAACCCGATTCCGAGGATGGCGTTTGCATCTTCCAAAAGAAAGCCAAAAAGGAGGAAGGCATGGTGCAAGTGGAGTTTTATGACCCCAAAGACCAGCCCGAGTACTGCAAGGAGCATGTGGAAGCCATCGTTCGCGAGTTGGTCGACCAACGTGGCTATCAATATGAGGACATCGCTGTGTTGACCCGTAAAAAGGAGTTGGGGTCTGATATCGCCAGTTATCTGAACGACAAGAATATACCTGTCATCTCCCAGGAATCGATTTTGCTGAAATCATCGGACAAGGTGCAGTTGCTTGTCAACACATTGCGCTACCTGATTGAAGATGACAATGTGATCAATGTCGCAAATGTGCTGTATTTTTGGAAAATGGTTCGGAAGATGCAGCAAAATACTGGTTTTGATGGTGATATTAGCAACTGGTTTGCCGAGGTGAAAGACATCGCAAGAGGCAAAACCGCCATCGAGTCGGTGATGGGCATCGGCGAGGCGGGTCTGCTCAAGGCGACACTCTCCCAGTCCACCTGTATCTATGACCTATGTGCCGCTTTGATGCGAATCTATGGCCTCGATACCCTCCGTGACGCTTTCTTGAACTACTTCATGGAGGAGGTGTTCAGTGCACAAGGTGGCATAAAAGAGGGCATCAAGGACTTTCTGACCTATTGGGACACAAAGCAAGATAAACTCTCCGTGAAGTCAGTGAGCGGTAACGCCGTGAAGATTATGACGATCCATAAGTCTAAAGGTCTGGAATTTCCTGTGGTTATTTATCCTGATGCCATCACTAACTTGGACGATAAATTGAGACGTAATGTCCCGAATGAAGAATGGTTGAGTCCTGAAGAGTTGGGGTTTGACGCCATCCCCTCCTTGGAGAAGGTGTTGCTCAAATTGGACTCCACCGCCGAGAAGATGGGGGGTAAACCAGCGGAAAAGGTGCAGCTGGAGAAAGACAGCAACCGTTTGGACAATCTCAATTTGCTCTATGTCGCATTCACACGTGCCGTACAACGCCTCTATGTCATAGCCAAGACTGGGAAACCCAATGTTATTCTTGATTTCCTCAAAGACAAAACCGACCATCAGGTGCAGGAGAGTGAGTCTTTGGTGTATCGCTTTGGCGATCCCGACTTCCGTAATCCGAAGGAGAAAGCCATGGAAACTGAAACGGCTGAATTGCCGGATTCCAGGTCCATAGACTGGTTCCATTCCATCACTGTTGATGCCGATCCCACCCGTTTGTGGCATGCTGAAAGTGAACGTTTGCAGCCGCGCGAATGGGGCGAGTTGGTGCACCAGATCTTGTCGCGAATCCGTTATCCCAAGGATACGGAGACGGTCTTGAAACCCTATCTTGCCGATAGCACCATTGACGGCGATACTGCGGCATGGATTCGCGATATGATGGCAAAAATGGCGCAGAATGGACAGATTGCGGCTGCTTTCCAGCCTTCTGCCAAGGTGAAGACGGAGTGCGAGGTCCTCTATCAAGGCCAGGTGCGCCGCCTTGACCGCTATGCCGAACTACCTGACGCCATCTATCTGATCGACTACAAGACGGGTAAAAAAGATGAAGCGCATCAAAAACAAGTGCAGACCTATTCCGAAGCCTTGAAGGAGATGACGGACAAGGTGATACGGGCGTTCTTGGTCTATCTGGATGAGACTGGCGTAGAAGTGGAGCCGGTTAATGTTGGATGATGAGTCTTGTGTAATATTGGTAGGTGAGGACTCTTACCATAACGATGTAAACACCGTTTTCATACTGGCTGACATCCAAAACCGTGTTTTCACGATGGGCGCTGACGCGGTCGACTGGCTCGCCTAATACATTAAAGACTCTTACCTCATCGATGTTCTTTTTGTAAATGTTCACTATGTCGTTTGCAGGATTGGGAAACAGGCAAATGTCGTCGTCCTTGTTCTCCTCTACGACTTTGACTCTTATGCGCTTGCTGCTGTTACATCCGTTATCATAACTACCTGTGATCTCGTAATAATGATCTTCTTCGGGGTACACCACAATTCTGGCCGTAGTGTCACCCGTCGACCAAAGGTAAGTGTCGGCTCCCGCGACATTCAGTATGGCGGGAGTCCCTATCACAATGGTAGTGTCGTTGCTGCATTGCAGCGTGGGGTTGGGTTGTACGGTTAAATCAAGGTGGTATCGCCCCGAGCAATGGACTAATTTGTCATAGTGGCCGGGCTCACTCAAAAAAGTCCCTAAAAAGCAGTAGCTTTCGCCTTCGCAGATAGTCTCTTCTTGGTAATAGTCATGTATTGGTTTGACGGTCAGGTCGAGTTTGTAGAGAAAACAATCGATAGTGTCGACATATTGGCCCGTCTCATTCAAAGTACGGCCGTGAAAATCATAGGTGTCGCCTTCGCATAGCGAGATTTCCATGTGCTCCGCTTCCGATAGGGGATTCACGCTCAAATCGAGTTGGTAATACTTGCAATCGACGATGGTGGAATAAAAGCCCGCTTCGTTGAGGCTTTCACCGAAAAAGTCATAGGTGTCTGTTTCGCAAATCTCTTCTTTCAGCTTGATGATTTCAATAGTCATGTTAAGAATGACCAGGCTGTCGTAGTCTGCATCAGGATAATAAAAGGTATAGGTGCCAGGCATAGGGATATAGGTGCCATCATGATAGTATGGAGCGCTTTCGCAAAAGTCAAGATTGATGGTGTGGGCGACGGTGTTCGTCTCGTAGGCGCCCAGGTCGACATTACTATGTCTGACGCGTGGATTTCCTTCGAGGTCATTTTCGGACTGTTGGGCTATAGTGTCACCTCGGTCGACACATACGCTGCGCGTTTGCAGTCTCCAGTCGCCACCATGACCCTCGCAACCTGCCATGACCTCTGCATCGACAAATCTGACATAGCATCCGGGCGACGCTCCGTCGTTTTCCGTGGCGAGACCGAAGTTGGTTGATGAGAAGGGCTCTCCGTCTTGTACAGCGCAATAGGCATAATTTGAAAAAGGCCCGATTTGCTCATATTCGCCATCGCTGACATTGCCCCAAATGATACAGTTCTTGATTCCTTGTGATGCCTCCTGTGTGTTGCATACGCCACCGTAGTTTACCGTACCCATGTTCTTCACGATGGTGCAGTTGTACAAGTTGGATTCTCCATAGCAACCTCCACCGTTTCGAGCGGTGTTGTTGTTGACAAGGCAGTCCCAATATTCCGTCTTGGATTGGTTGCTTTGAATGCCGCCACCGTTTACGGCCGAATTGTTGCAGATGATACTATGGATGATGGTGCTTGGTGTAATGCCTACAATACTATTGATGCCTCCTCCGATGTGAGTGGCTGTGTTGTCGTGAATGTGGCAGCGGTCAAACCTGGTGCTGCCTCGGTCATAAATGGCACCTCCATCATGGGCTTCATTGTCAAAAAACTCACAGTCGCTGACATATATCTCAACGCTATTGATGGATGAAGATAGTCCACCTCCATTTTGAATTGCTCTGTTATGGCAAATCTTGCAATTGGTGACGGTAGCGTGGCTTGACAGGAGAAGGCCGCCGCCCTCGTTCGAAACCCCGTTTTGTATGGTGAAGCCATCGATGACTACCTCGTCATTGTCGATGAGAGGGAGCACATTGATAACTCCTTGACGGTGGTCGCCATCAAGTATGCTGGGGTGGGCTTCGAAATCACGGAGTGAGAGGTCATAGTCAAAAGGCTCGTCGCCTTTGAAACCTCCATATATTTTGCTGTTATGCATGAGCAAAAATGCGAAATCGTTAGAAGAACAACTCTTGTAGGTGCCTTCCTTGACCCAGATGACACAGTCGTTGAAATGAGAATTGAATAAGGCTCCTTGTAAGTCGTTGGTAGCTTCGGCCCACGACGAGCCATTGCCAACGCCGTCAGGCGAGACATAGATGATGTTGTGCTCGTCGCTATGGATAGCGTTGCCGTCAATGGGGCGGATGTCGTGGATGATGGCCTGTTCTGATGAGAACCCCGAAGGATTGTTAAGGTAATAATAGCCATCGGCCACACCATCCCAACCGAAATTGAAGTGGAACATTCCGTTGGTGTCATATCCATCACATACGAAAGCATGTCCGCCCAAAGACGAAATGCCGCGATAGTACACGGGGAGGTGGCTGTCAAGGTCCAACTTGATGAGTTGTTTCCAACTCTCATTGTCATATTGGGTTCGATAATGTATTGTAGTTGAGGGCAAACCAAAATACTGTCTAAAGGCATTGTTGGCCGTCGTGAAGGTAGAATAGCTTTCGTGTGCGCTGTAATGCATCTTCACGGCAAGGCCACAATGGGAGATCAGTTGTGCGACAGCGGGGTTGCTTTCGTGCAATGTGTCGGCCATTTCATCCCATCCGTATGTTGTCTCTCCGAAGCTGGCGTTGAGCATCCCGTAAGGCGCACAGTAATAGGAGATTTCGCCATATCCGGTCAAAGGATACTTATGGTAGTATAGGATTTGTGCCATGGCAATGGCCACACAACCTGCTGAAGCGTGGCCGCAAGGTCCTATGCTGTCAACGGGACATGCTTCGTTGTGGAAACAGCCTTGTCCCCAACAAGAGGTCAGCAGTGGGCCTACTTCTCTATCGAAAGTTGTGGGCTCCTGTTTAGTCTCGGGATGGGCAATCAAAAAGTCGGTGGCTTGATTGTAAAGATTGAGCCAATAGGCTATATGGCTGGGAAGGCTTTCGCTTTGAGGCATTGTAGAGGTATGGGAATAGGCCAATACCTCGTTGTTCGCCGAAACAATGACAAAACCTTGCGGTTCCATCGAAAACACGAACAGGTTGGTTTGCTCCGATGTCTTGCTTTTGATTTCTTCCGTCAACACCAATGTGACCGCGCTTTGCTTTGTGTTCTGTCTTATGAAACGCTCGGCGGTGATAAAGGCTTCGCCCGCACCAACTCGATGTTGTGCATGGAGTTGGGCGACCATCAACAACAATAGTATGACGAAGGCTTTCCTCATGGTGAAGCGTCATTGGTTAATCATGTTATTTTACCGCCCAAAGATAGTAAAAAATACTTAAATCAATAAAATTCCGATTTTTTTATAGTTATTTGAAAAAAATGAGAGCCTCCGTTCCCGAAGGCTCTCAATTCTCAATTGTCAATTATTAATTCTCAATTGACTTATTTGGCTCTCTCTTCCTCGATAGCGGCTTGGGCAGCAGCCAGACGTGCGACGGGCACACGGAACGGCGAGCAGCTCACATAGTTCAAGCCGGCCTTGTAGAAGAAGCGGACCGAAGCGGGGTCGCCGCCGTGTTCGCCGCAGACGCCGCACTTCAGGTTGGCGCGCTGGCTACGGCCACGCTCCACACCGAGCTTCACCAGCTGACCGACACCTTCTTGGTCGAGGGTGTTGAACGGGTCGGCGGGTCGTCGCGGCTGAAGCCGAAGGTCATCTGGGTGAGGTCGTTGGTGCCGAAGCTGAAGAACTGGGCCACGCTGGCGATTTGGTCGGCCACGAGGGTGGCTCTCGGAATCTCGATCATGGTACCATACATGTAATTGATCTTCACACCGAACTTCTTCTCGATTTCAGCTTGCACGCGGTCGGCGATGGCCTTCTGGTGCTCAAGCTCCTTGACGTTGATGGTCAGCGGGACCATGATTTCCAAATGCGGGTCGAAGCCTTCCTTCATCAGTTCAGCAGTGGCCTGGAACAGGGCGCGGAACTGGGTCTCGGTGATTTCGGGATAGACGATGCCGAGGCGGACGCCACGCAGACCCATCATCGGGTTCACTTCGTGGAGGGCGGCGATGCGCTTGACCAATTCCTTCGTGCTCATGCCACGCTCTTTGGCCAAAGCCTTAATCTTGTCTTTCTCTTCAAGTTTCGGAACGAACTCGTGCAAGGGCGGGTCCATCAGACGGAAGGTCAGCGGTTTGCCGTCCAACACCTTCAGCGTACCCTTGGCGGCCTTTCTGATGTAAGGCTCAAGCTCCTTAAGGGCGGCTTTTCTGTCTTTGGTGTTGTCGGTCAGGATCATGTTGCGCAGCTTGGCCAGCGGCTTCTCGCTGTTCTTGCCGTAGAACATGTGCTCGATACGGAACAGGCCGATACCTTCGGCGCCGAAGTTGATGGCGTTTTGGGCATCTTCCGGGTTGTCGGCGTTGGTGCGGACACCCATCTTACGGTATTTGTCAACGAGCTTCATGAACTTCTTGAAGAGCGGGTTCTCGGTGGCGTTGATCATGCCCACGGGCTCGGCATAGACCCAACCCTTGGCGCCATTCAGGCTGATGACATCGCCTTCTTTGAACTGCTTGTCGCCGATGGTGACAATCTTCTTGGCGAAGTCGATCTTCACGGCGTCGCAACCCACGATGCAGCACTTGCCCCAGCCACGGGCCACGAGGGCGGCGTGTGAGGTCATACCACCACGGGCGGTCAGGATACCGTCGGCGGCACGCATGCCTTCGACGTCTTCGGGGTTCGTCTCTTCGCGGACCAGCACGTTAGCGATCTTGGCGGAACGATACTCCTTGGCTTTCTCGCTGGTGAGGGCGATACGACCGACAGCGCCACCAGGACCTGCGGGCAGACCCTTGGCGATGACGGTGTGCTTCTTCTCATCGGTGCTGTCGAGGATGGGGTGAAGCAGCTCGTAGAGTTGCTCGGGGCTGAGGCGCATGACGACTTCCTTCTCGTCGATGCGGCCTTCCTTCAGCATGTCGAGGGCCATGGTCAGGGCAGCCACGCCAGTGCGCTTGCCGACACGGCATTGCAGCATGTAGAGCTTGCCATCCTGGATGGTGAACTCGATGTCGAGCATGTCGTGATAGTTGTCCTCGAGGATGCGGCGCACCTCGCAGAGTTCCTTATAGGTCTCGGGCATCAGCTTCTGCATGGAAGGCATGTGCTTGTTCTGCTCGTTCTTGGTCTCGTCGTTCAACGGGCTGGGGGTACGGATACCGGCCACCACGTCTTCGCCTTGGGCGTTGATCAGCCATTCGCCATAGAATTGGTTGTCGCCAGTGGCGGGGTTACGGGTGAAGGCCACACCAGTAGCGGAGGTGTCGCCCATGTTGCCGAACACCATGGTCTGTACGTTGACAGCGGTGCCCCAGTCATCCGGGATGCCTTCGATGCGGCGGTAGGAGACGGCCTTCTTACCGTTCCAGCTCTTGAACACGGCCTTGATGCCGCCTTCGAGTTGAGCCTCGGCGTCATCGGGGAACTCGGTGCGAAGCACTTTCTTGATACGAGCCTTGAACGACTCGGCCAACTTCTTCAGGTCGTCGGCGGTCAGATCGGTGTCGCTCGCGTAGCCTTTCTTCTCTTTGTAGGCGTCGAGCATGTCATCCAACTGCTTGCGGATGCCTTGGCCGTCGGCGGGCTCGATGCCCTCGGCTTTCTCCATGACGACGTCGGCATACATCATGATGAGACGACGGTAGGAGTCATACACGAAACGCTCGTTGCCACCGGTCTTCTTGATCAGGCCAGGGATGGTCTTGGAGCAAAGACCGATGTTCAAAACGGTATCCATCATGCCAGGCATCGACTTGCGCGCGCCCGAGCGGCAGCTGACGAGCAGCGGGTTCTCGGGATCGCCATATTTCATGCCCATGATCTTTTCCATCTTCTTGATGCCAGCATGGACTTCGTCCATCAAGCCT
>ONJF01000028.1 GCA_900318085.1 uncultured Bacteroidales bacterium | reverse complement strand
GTCACACGAACTGCTGCACACCCACTATTTCGACAAGTCAGAACACGTCGAGATCAGCGAGTAATTCAATAACCAGTAAATAATAGAAAGGAAATAAATATGGCAGTTATTAAATTATCAGAAGCTAAGGTTAACTTCATCAAAGAGGTTTGCAAGTCGTATGGCAACAAGCCGGGTGAGGTCATCAATGTGCTGCACAAGGTTCAGGGCGAGTATGGCTATCTGCCTGCTGAAGTCCAGGAGCTGGTGGCTAAGGAACTGGGCATCCCGGTTTCAAGAGTCTACGGCATCGTTTCGTTCTATTCCTTCTTCACCATGACCCCAAAGGGCGAGCACCCGATCAGCGTTTGCTTGGGTACCGCTTGCTACGTGCGTGGTGCCGAGAAGGTGCTGGACGAACTGAAGCGTCAGCTGGGCATCAACGTCGGTGAGGTCACTCCCGACGGCAAGTTCTCTCTGACCTGCCTCCGCTGCGTCGGTGCTTGCGGTCTGGCCCCCGTCATCGAAGTCGGTGATAAGGTCTACGGCCGTATGACGCCTGACCGCGTGAAGGACGTGCTGGCTGAGTACAAATAATTCGGTTGCTTGTAGAGACGTAGCGCGCTACGTCTCTACACACCTATTATTAATAGGACAACAAAAAACTCCATCTCAAACGAGGTGGAGTTTTATTTTTGTATCACCAAATTAGAAAACGAGGCACGTAACATAAAAAGTCCCCGTCTCGATGAGATGGGGACTTTGATGTTTTTAAGGTAGGAGAGAGGAGAAGATCACTCTGCCGATTCTTCACCTCCACCTAGTCCTTCCTTGATGCCGTCAATGATGCCATTGACCACATCTTTGCCTTCTTCAACAGCATCCTTGATACCATTGCCAACTTCTTTGGCGCGCTGCTTAACAATAGCAGCAGCCAGCTCGGCTTCAGCCTTGGCATAGGCAGATTTCTGTTCGGCAGTGAACTGGCACGCCTCGGCTTGAGTCTTAAGCGATTCATACTCGGCATTGATAGCATCCCATTGCGTTTCAGTGAACGATTCGGTCTTGTTCTCAATGCGTTCGGCAAGAGCCTGCAGTTTGTGGATAACCTTTTCTTCTTTCGTTTGGCACGATGTCATAAATGCCACTAACAGGCATAATGTCAACACTTTAATAGCTTTTTTCATTTTGTAATAGTTTTAAAGGTTACGAATAAGATTGATGTCGTCAAATAGGGTAGGGCCTAACCTTTCACGGCTTCAGCCATTGTTTTTCCGAGGTTGTAGAGCTTGTCCCAATCCTCTTCGCGGATGGGTGCACCTTTAACTTCAACACTCTCGGCCACGAGGTTCCATTGGCCCTCTTCAGCATATTTGGCGAGGGTCTTCACGCCACCACCGCTCCAACTCATGCCACCGAAGAGAGCATAGCATTTGTTCTTCGGCTTGAACTCATTGATTTCGTGGACGAGCAGGGTCATGTTGGGGAACATGTTGCCATAGTGGGCGCAAGCCCCAATGATGACGCCTTTGTATTTCCAGATGTCGCTCATGATAAAACTGACTTCCGTCTTGGCGACGTCGTAAACCTTCACCTCCTTGATGCCGGCTTCGGCAGCGCCACGGGCTATGATGTCAGCCATCACACCAGTGTTGCCGTGCATCGAGCCGTAAACAATGACAACGCCATTTTCGGGCTCCTGCTTGCTCCATTGGGTGTATTTGCCCAAGACCCAAGCCAGGTTACTACGCCAAATCAAGCCATGCGAAGGGGCAATCATCTTGATTTCCAAGGCGCCGAGTTTTTCGATAGCTTTCACGACTTGCATGGCCACCTTGCCGATGATGTTGGCATAGTAGCGGCGCATCTCATCCTCATAGAAGGCGAGATTAACCTGGTCGTCGAAGATGCCACCATTAAGGGCACCGAAACCGCCAAAAGCATCGTTGCTGAAAACGATGCCGCTTGTTTGCTCATAGGTCACCATCGACTCTGGCCAATGCACCATGGGAAGCATGAAGAACTGCAAGGTATGGCAGCCAAGGCTTAAGGTCTCACCTTCGGTCACAACTTTCTTGTTTCCAATAGGGCCATAGAAAGCCTCCAAGGGAGCAAAGGTCTTGGCGTTGCCCACAACCTGAATTTCAGGCCACTCTCTCAACACGGCAGCGATGCTGCTACTATGGTCAGGCTCGTCATGGTTGACAATTAGGTAATCAACCTTACGGCCTTGCAGCGCTGACTTGACTTTAAAGAGGTATTCCTCAATGAATTCGGCCTCCACTGGGTCTATGAGTGCCACCTTTTCGTCCACAATGAGGTAGGAATTGTAGGAGACGCCGTTGGGTAGTTCCATGTGGTTCTCAAACATGTCGGTGTGGCGGTCGTTGACACCGACATAATAGATGTTTTCGGTTAATTGTATTTGTTGCATAATTGATGTTGTTGTTTTATTTGGTAGAGACGGTGTGCACACCGTCTCTACAGCTAAAAAACCTCCTCGAAATCCTCCACGCCGTGTTTACACAACGGGCATTCGAAATCGGGTGGGAGGGCGTCACCTTCGTAGACATAGCCGCATACCTTGCAGACCCAGCGACGTTTGCCGTCTTTGGGTTTCTCGGTCGGCTGTGGTTTGGGTTTTATGTTCTTTTGATAGTAGTCGTAAGTCACGGAAGGCTTGTCGGAAAGAACTTGGGCATCGAGCACATCGGCGATAAACATCGTATGTGTGCCAAAGTCGATGCTCTTGGTGACGCGACAGGCCAGATAGGCGTTGGTGTATTTCGGGATATAGAGCACATGGTTGACGGCTCGGTGTTCTGCCTCGCAGTCAGCGAATTTGTTCACCTTACGTCCCGACTGGAAACCGAAGTGTTCGAAGACCTTCATCGGGGTCTCCGTGGTCAGCATCGAGACGTTGAACACGCAGGAATCCTTGATAAGGTCGTGGGTATAGTTGCCCTTGTTGACCGTCACAGCAATTTGCAAGGGGTTGCTCGTGACCTGGATCACCGTGTTGACGATGCAACCATTGTCGATGTTGTCGTAATTGGTGGTCAGCACATAGAGGCCGTAACCAATGTTGAATAATGCCTTTGTATCCATTTTGTTTCGATAAAACATGTAGAGACGCGCCATGGCACGTCTCTACAAATCGTTAATTATTCCATGACAGAGAAGCTGTCCTTGCCAATGCCGCAAAGCGGGCAGGACCAGCTGTCGGGGATGGCCTCAAAGGGAGTGCCAGGGGCAATGCCGCTATCGGGATTGCCTTTTTCCGGGTCATAGATGTAACCGCAGACGTCGCAAACGTACTTTTTCATAGTTGTGTTGTTTAATAGATTAATTAACAGATTATCATTAATTTACATCAATAGTTTTCCGCTTTGATTTGGAAATAGGACTGCGGATGATTGCAGACAGGGCAGATTTGCGGAGCCTTCTTGCCGATAACGATATGGCCGCAGTTGGCGCATTGCCACACCATGTCGCCTTCGCGTGAGAACACGATGCCATCCTCAATGTTTTTCAGAAGCTTACGATAGCGTTCCTCATGTTCCTTCTCGATTTTGGCCACCATTTCGAAGAGAACGGCGATTTTGGTGAAGCCTTCCTCGCGAGCGGTCTTGGCCATACCGGCGTACATATCAGTCCATTCATAGTTCTCGCCATCGGCGGCATCCTTCAGATTGGTCTTGGTGTCGGGCACTTCGCCATCATGGAGGAGCTTGAACCAAATCTTGGCATGTTCTTGCTCGTTACGAGCCGTTTCCTCGAAGAGGTCGGCAATTTGGTTGTAGCCTTCTTTACGGGCTTTTGAAGCATAATAAGTGTACTTGTTGCGGGCCTGTGATTCGCCAGCAAAAGCAGCCATCAGGTTGGCTTCGGTCTTTGAGCCTTTTAATTCCATGTTTTTGTTGTTTAAATATTGATTATTAGTTAGTTACAAAGTATTTAAATAATAAAAGGGTAGGGGATTCACCTACTTTTCGAGGCAAAGTTAGTATTATTTTTCCGAATTGCATCACAAATTCCGTAATTTTGCATCCGCTATGTTTTCTGAACAAAACAAGGAAAAGATAAATGGGGCCGATTGGCCTGATGCGGAATGGCCTGCATACATTCCCAAGTACCACTTGCATGATTTCGCTGCCATAGATTTTGAGGGGGCGAATGGCGAAGTAACCAGTGCCTGTAGTATGGGAGTTGTCATTGTGCGGAATGATGTGATTGTCGAGCGGTTTTATAGTTTAATAAAGCCCGTGCCGAACCGATACGATTTTTGGACGACAAAAGTACATGGTATCACATATAAGGACACAAATCATGCGCCGCTGTTTCCAGAGGTTTGGGACAATGTAAAAGACAAGGTAAGAGGACTGCCGATGGTGGCCCACGGCATTTCTTTCGACGAACGTGTGTTGAAGGCTTTGCATGAACTGTATCGTATTCCGTATCCGAATTACAAATTCTACTGCACGCATCTAGGGTCGGAGAAACTCGTTCCTGATTTGGAGAACCACAAACTGCAGACTGTTGCCAAGTATTTTGGTTTTGATTTAGCCAGCAACCATCACAATGCCGTTGCCGATGCAGAGGCTTGTGCGGTTATTGCCATGAACATTTTCTAAATGTACTTGTTGGCTTTTTGTGTGATTGGGGGATAGTTTCAAATCTACTATTTAACATAATATGTATTATTTCCAAAAATAGCAAAATAAGATAATAAAGCCGAAAAAGCCAATTTCGAGCAAATTTCCACTTGCCAAAACCAAAATGATGACTATATTTGCACACTAGATATTTTGAAAAAATACAACAATTAAATCATTTAATAATAACCAATTAAACACCCACCCATTATGGAAATTATCGGAAAAGTGGTCAGACTCGGCGCTCTGACCGAAGGAACCAGCGCCCGCGGACCTTGGCGTAAGCAAGACTTAATTATTGAAACTGAAGAACAATATCCACGCACTGTCTGCTTAACCTGCTGGACAAACCAAATCGACGAGATCCAAAAATTTGCTCCTGGACAGACCATCAAGGCCCAGATTGAGATTTCGTCGCGCGAATTCAATGGCAAATGGTACACGGATGTTCGTGTGTGGCGCTTTGATCCCGTTGGCGCTGTCCAAGCACCAGCCGCCTCTACACAACCTGCCCAACCCGCACAGCAACCCATGGTACATCAAACGCCACCACAAGCCACTGCCTCTACACCAGAGTATTTTGCTCCTGCCGAAGACAGCACTGACGATCTGCCCTTCTAATATTATGTTAAATCATATCGGCAATAACGACACCATTTGCGCCCTTGCCACGCCACATGGCATGGGCGCAATTGCCGTTATACGCATTTCCGGCACCCAAGCTTTCCCTATCGTTGCCACATTGTTCCAATCTCAAGGTAAGCCATTGGAAATCATTGGGATTCATCCCAATAAAGCCTATCATGGATACCTTATTAATAATGACGAACTCCTCGACGAGGCTGTGGTGACATTTTTCAAAGCCCCCCACTCTTTCACTGGTGAAGACACAGCGGAAATCAGCGTACACGGTTCTGTATATGTGCAACAGAAACTGCTACAAGTCCTCGTTGCGCACGGCTGTCGTATGGCCGAAGCCGGAGAGTTTACCCGACGAGCCTTTGTCAACAGGAAATTCGACTTGACACAAGCCGAGGCCATAGCTGACCTGATTAGTTCTGAAAGCGAAGCCGCCCATCGCGTGGCTATCAACCAGTTGAAAGGCGGTTTCTCAAAAGAACTTCAAGTACTGCGCTCCAAGTTATTGGAAATGACCTCTTTGATAGAACTTGAATTGGATTTCAGCGAAGAAGATGTCGAATTCGCCGACCGCAGCCAACTTAAAGCATTACTTCAAGAGACACTTGATAAAGTTAATATACTCAAGGATTCATTTCGCCTTGGTAATGCAATTAAAAACGGTATTCCTGTGGCTATTGTTGGCCAAACCAACACGGGTAAGAGTACGCTACTCAACACTCTTCTCGGTGAAGACCGCGCCATAGTAAGCGACATCGCTGGAACAACGCGCGACACCATTGAGGAAACCTTGAATATCAAAGGCATTCTCTACCGTTTCATCGATACAGCCGGATTGCGCAAAACCGATGAAACCATTGAGAAAATCGGCATTGAGCGTTCCTATAAGAAAATCCAGGAAGCTACGCTTGTTATCGGCATGTTGGATGCAACAAAAGACTATGGATCAATGCTTTCTGCTGCAAACGACATTCTTGAAAAGGTCGACTTGAGACACCAGCAACTCATCATTTGCATTAATAAGGTGGACACCTTGAGCGACCATGGCGTAGCTCTATTGGGACAACTTCGACAGGATCTAAATAATGATGATGTCATCTTTATCTGCCTTTCTGCAAAGCATCATTTGGGCATCGACGACCTTTATAATGCCTTAAACCAATATCAAACCCTATCCTCTCCTGACGCCACTTTGGTAACGAATGTGCGGCATTATGAGGCACTGACGCATGCTTCAGAGAGTCTGAAACAAGTTCAACAAGGACTTGAAATGAATATTCCTACCGACTTGGTTTCTCAAGACTTACGACAAGCATTATACCATCTTGGTAGCATCACCGGAGAGATTACTACTGATGAAGTCCTCGGCAACATCTTTTCGAGGTTTTGCATCGGTAAATGATGGATTATGAGTAAGAAGAACACCACATCGAAAAAAGTCCGTAACAAGGCCAGCATCGCTATTCTCATCACAGCAGCGGTACTCATGTTGCTGATTTCGGGCAGCCAGCAGTATTTTTCGCGCAAACAAATCCGAATTGACTTGGAGAACAATGCCGAGATGGAATTGGTGGTCAAAGCCTTGTCCGCTAAACACGCACTAGATGATGTGGAACTTGCGCTTCGGAACCGCCGATGGGAATTCGAGCAGATCCTTCCCTATCCGGATTCCTTGTTTGCCGTCACACGCCGTTTCGTCGAACAAAACCCCAATTTCGATGGTTGCTGCATTGCCATGTTGCCCGATTATTATCCCGAAAAAGGCCGTCTGTTTGAGCCTTATACCGTACGTCGGGGTGAGGTAATTGAAACATATCAACTTGGTTCCGAGGAACATGACTATTCCAAAAACATTTATTTCACCATTTCGGCCGAAAACGACACCTCGTTTTGGAGCGAACCTTATTTAGATGAAGACGACCCGAATGTGACGCTAATCACATATACTTTTCCTGTCTATGATGCCTCGGGGCGTGTCGCAGGTGTCGTCGGTGTTGACCTGGAGTCTGAATGGCTTGGCAAGATGTTGAACGACAGACATATGCATCCTTCTTCCTACGATATCTTGATTTCTGGTGAAGGCAAGTTGATTTGTGGACCGGAGGAAAGCGGAAACTCGCACCAACTCGCGAAAGAGACGGTGACCATGATCAATGACAGCACCCTGCAACGTCATGTGAGTTCTTCAGGATATTCCACGCTTTTGTCCTTTGTCGACAAAGAAGACGGCTCTAAAGGTAGTGTTTTTTATAGTTCCCCCGAAACCCTAAAACCATGGAGAATCGCTGTCGTCAATTATGATGACGAGGTGTTTGAGCCTTTGCTGAAAACGCGCTGGAGAAACCTGTTTTTGACTTTAGCCGGTCTGCTGGTTTTCGCCTTCATCATTCAGCGTTCCGCCAAGAACATCTCCAAACTGCAACAGGCCACTTTGGAGCGGGAACACATTGACAGCGAGCTGAATATCGCACGGAAAATCCAAATGGATATGATACCCAAGGCCTTTCCACCTTTCCCTGACCGCAACGACATCAATATCTACGGTTCACTTGTTCCTGCAAAGTTGGTTGGTGGCGACCTCTATGACTTTTTCATTCGTGACGAGAAACTCTATTTCTGCATTGGTGATGTCAGCGGCAAAAGTGTTCCAGGGGCACTCCTCATGGCTGCCGGATACACGCTTTACCATTCGTTGGCAGCGCATGAGAGCAACCCCTCTCGCATCATGCAAGCTATTAACGAGGCTATCTCCAAGGACAACGAAGCCAATATGTTCGTCACCATGTTTATCGGGGTGCTTGACCTGCCTACAGGAAAACTGCGCTATTGTAATGCTGGCCACGAGAAGCCTTTCATTATCGGACAGAAAGTTCGGGTGTTGCCGGTAAAGCCACATTTGCCTTTGGGCGTGAAGGAGGATGTGATCTACACCACACAGGAAGACAGGTTGACACCTGGCGAAATGGTTTTCCTTTACACTGACGGCCTCACCGAAGCCATGAATATGAAGCACGAATTGTTTGGCATAAAACGCATAGAAAACGTGTTGGAAACCTTTGAAGAACAAGGCGGAATCCTGACCGAGGCACTCATTAATAAGATTGCGGAGAAAGTCACTGCTTTTGTGGGCGAAGCAGAGCAAAGTGATGATTTGACTTTGTTGGCCGTACAATACACACCCCAGGAAAAGCCGCTTGTTTTACGTGAGAGCTTGACCATCACCAATAGAGTAAGTGAAATCACTAAAATCAATGCATTTGTGCAATCGGCCACGACCATGATGCACATGGAAAACGACCTTGCCAACAAAATCAAATTGGCTGTAGAGGAAACCGTGACCAACTGCATTGAATACGCTTATCCTTCTGGTACCTATGGAGATGTAACAGTGGCCATTGAGGCAGACGACTCCATAATCAGGTTCATCATCACCGATTCCGGTGTCGAATTTGATCCAACTGGCGTGAGCAAGGCCGACACCACCCTTACCGTGGACGAGCGTCCTATCGGCGGCTTGGGGGTCTTCCTTGTCCGCAATCTGATGGACAGCATCAACTATGAGCGTGCTGGTGGGAAGAACATCCTTCGCATGGAAAAGCGATATTCTTGTTGATTTGTCCAAGACAAATACCATTATTATTTATTTTTGCATTTAAATATCACTAAATAGAGTAACAACAATGAACACCACCATTACTGAAAAAGACGGCAACTATATCGTCGCTCTTGAGGGAGAGCTCGACACCGCTCATGCAATTGAAGTAGAACAAGCCATGCAGCCCTTGCATGAAGTTAGCGGAAAGGAAATCATGCTCGACTGTACCAAGTTGGAATACATTGCTTCTAGCGGATTGCGCATCCTTTTAGGTTTGCTGAAAAGTGCCAAAGCCAACGAAAACAAGGTCGTTTTAAGGAACTTGAACGATGAAATCAAGGAAGTTTTCAAGATGACTGGATTCATCGATCTTTTTGAGATACAATAATCATAATTAAGTACTTATGAAGCTCTATTTCAACCAACCTGCAAAATGGTTTTGCATGGTGATGGCTTTATTGTTTGTGATTGGACTTAAAGCACAGGAAGCTGACAACGAGTTTACAATAGGTGCCAAATTGAATTCCCGTGGCGAACTACGCATTGGAGGATTCAAGGCCGACAGCCTAGATAACAACCGTATGGCCAATTTTATCTTAGGCTCATACCAACTTGATTTCGACTATAAGCGTTCATGGCTCGAATTGCGGCTTTCGCCAAAACAAGCTGGCGTTTGGGGCCAGGCTGTTGGTGGCTTGGGTCTTGCCGAAGCCTGGGCATTGGTGAAATCGAAAAACGGCTTTTTTGCAAAAATCGGCCGTCAGATTCTGAATTATGACGACGAGCGCATCTTGGGTTATGATGACTGGACAATGACTGCCCCCACCCACGATGTGCTGAAGTTTGGCTACGAAGGTTACGGCCACAAGATACACCTTATTTTATCCTACAACCAAAACGCCGACAACCCTGATACGGGCAACACCTATTACTCTGACGGCATTCAGCCTCACAAGTCGATGCAAACATTTTGGTATCACTATGATACGCCAAAATCGTTGTTCGGCGCGTCTTTGTTGCTTATGAATGTCGGTATGCAAAGCACTGACATAGAGCATCCCGACACCTATTACCAGCAGCTGTTGGGCACTTATTTGACTTTTACGCCCAAACAATGGAAACTAACGGGATCGTTCTATTACCAGATGGGCAAGCAGGAAGATGGCGTTCCTATCAGAGCTTTCATGGGTAGCACAAAAGCGGTCTACTCCCCAGGTATTTATTCCCTCTATGCCGGCTATGACTATTTAAGTGGTGATAAGTTTTTTGCGTTACCTCCTAATGGCGCTATAGGAATGGCCCTGCACGACACAATCAGGGGCTTTAATGCCATTTATGGCTCGCACCACGACTTTTATGGGGCGATGGACTTTTTCTACCTCGACAGTTTTGTCGGTAATTTCACGCCCGGTCTTCAGACGCTATATGTCGGCAGCAATATCAATCCAATCAAGAAGTTGAATGTTGACTTGTCGTACCATTATTATGCCATCACGACCAATCTGGAAAGAATTCCTTCAAAGACCCTTGGTCACGATTTGGAGATCAAGGCCAGTTATGCCTTCTCCGATGATATTAGACTATCGGCAGGCTACTCTTTTTTGATTGGTACCGACACCATGGCCACCCTACAGCAACTCGATGAAAGGCGAAGGATGAGTTGGGGTTGGCTGATGTTGTCCATTACACCAAAACTTTATACAACCACATGGCAAGACAAAAAAATAATATAATATGAAAACCGCACCATTAACTCAATCCCAAGTCGGCATATATGCGGAGTGTATGAACAATCCAGAAAGCGACTTGTACCAGCTTTCTTATCTTTTCACCCTTAGCAAAGACATTGACCTTGAACGGCTTAAAATGGCCATTCTCAAGGCTTTGGAAGCCCACCCTTACGCCAATTGTCGAGTGAAAGTGAACGAAGAAGGCATCCCGGAACAATATATTGAAGCACAAGAATTTGATATTCAGATAGAAGCCGTCAATGACATTGAAGCCGAGAAGCCGAAACTTTACAAGAAGATGGCTTTTGACGGTAGCCAACTGCTCTATTTCAAGCTGTTGAGTTCGTCTGAGGCCAAATACATCTATTTCCAGTTCCACCACATCGTTTTCGACGGAGCCTCATTTCGGATTTTGTTTCAAGACATTGACAATACCTATCAAGGGAAAACCCTTGACAACGAGCCTGTTTCATCCATCGATTTCGCGCTCGATGAATACCAGCAACGGCAAGGAGAACTATGGAAAAACGACCAAAAATGGTATCATGAACACTTTGTTTGCGATGAGGTGGATACCCTTTTGCAGCCCGATTTGGATGAAACGGCTTTCCGCAGCAACACCATCGAAAGGCAGCTGAAAGTGGATGCAAAGGCCATCGAGAGTTTTTGCAAGGAAAACAATGTGGGTTTGGGCGGCTACTTCACTTCAGCATATGCCCTTCTGATGTCGCGTTATACGGGCGATGATCAAGTGCTGTTTTCCACCATTTGGCATGGACGTGGCGACTACCATTTTACCCAAAGCCTTGGCATGTATGTGAGCACGGTGCCTGCCTACTTCAACATTAAGGACGATATGACCGTGGGCGACTTGCTAAAACAAGGGACCATCACCACGAAGGAAACCCGCAAACACGCGCTGTATTCCTATGCCGATTTTTGTGGAGAACAAGGAATTGAAACGCACCAAATGTTTGTGTATCAAGGAAAACTATTCCGTGACTTGAAGTTGAACAATAAGTTATTAACCATTGAGCAGCTGGCCGACAACACGACCAACCAGCCTTTGGAGTTTCAACTTTTCCAAACCGATGAAGGCTTCCACGCGATCTTTTCCTATCATGCACACCGTTATTCTGAAACCTTTGTCGAGCAGTTGCTGGAGAGTTTCGAGACCGTCCTAAACCAAATGCTTGACATGAACACGTCTTTGAAAGAGATTCATGTTGTTTCGGAAGCACAGCAAGGTCTTTTGGACAGTTTCAACGAAACTGATTTCCAATACGATGAGAGCCAAACCATCGTCTCATTGCTGAATAAACAGGTGGAGCAACATCCCGACAAAGTGGCTGTGGTTTACAAGGACAAGCAATACACCTATCGTGAACTTGGCGAACTCAGCGACAAGATTGCTCAACAATTAACTGCCAAAGGTTTGTGTAGCGAGGACGTGGTGGCCATTTTGATTCCGCGCTGCGAATGGATGGCCATTGCCTCCATAGGTGTACTTAAGGCTGGATGTGCCTATCAGCCTTTGGATCCTTCCTATCCCTCCGAACGATTGGAGTTTATGATTAAGGATTCGGGCGTCAAATTGCTTATCGCAGACGAGGCGTTGCTACCGCTTGTGGAGTTTTACCATGGCGAGGTGTTGCTCACCCGCGACCTCAACCAAAGCGTTGAAACCAATGTGCAAATCACCCCACCCACGGCGCATAGCCTGATGACTATGATCTACACTTCGGGCACCACTGGAGTTCCCAAAGGATGTCAGATCGAGCACCGTAATGTGGTGGCTTTCTGCTTGATGCACCAAGCTTGTCACAACATTACCGAGCAAAGCAAGATTGCAGCATACGCCAGTTTTGGTTTCGATGCATCAATTGAGGAACTGTTTGGTAGTTTGACCACTGGCGCAGAGCTTCACATCATTCCTGAAGACATTCGCCTCGACTTGATGGCCTTGAACGACTATTTCGAGCAAAACGGCATCACGCACTCCTTCATGACGACGCAAGTGGCCTATCAGTTTGCCACCAATTTCGAGTGCAAGTCGCTGCAACGCCTCTTGACGGGTGGTGAGAAGTTGCCTTCTTTGGTGCCGCCTCAGAATTATGTGGTAGCCAACGGCTACGGTCCTTCGGAGTCCATTTGTTATGTCACCAATTTTGATGTGACCGAGGAACGCAAGAACATTCCTATCGGCAAGGCGCAGCGCAACATCAAGTGCTATATCGTTGATAAATATGGACATCGTCTGCCCGTGGGTGCCTCTGGTGAACTTTGGGTGGCTTCTCCACAGGTGACACGAGGCTATCTCAACCGTCCAGAAAAGACTGCAGAAGTCTACCTCGAGAATCCTTTTGACAAAGATGAAAAATACAATCGCGTCTATCGCTCTGGCGACATCGTGCGTTATCTGCCTTCTGGCGACATCGAATTTGTTGGGCGTAAGGACGGTCAGGTGAAGATTCGTGGTTTCCGTGTCGAATTGAAAGAGGTGGAAGCCGTCATCAGACAATTCCCTGGAATCAAGGAGGTCACCGTTCAAGCCTTCGATGAACCAAGCGGTGGAAAGTTCATCGCAGCTTATGTCGTCAGCGAACAACAAGTTGACATCCAAAAACTTAATGCGTTTATCATGGATGAGAAACCACCTTACATGGTTCCCGCCGTGACGATGCAGATTGACCGTATTCCCTTGAACCAGAACCAAAAGGTAGACAAAAAGGCGTTGCCGAAACCCGAAAAGCCCGCTGAATCAGCTATCCAAGAGGGAGGCAATGTTCCGATGAATGTGTTGGAGAAGGAAATCCATGCCATAATCGCACAAATCGTTGGAAACGAGAATTTTGGCATTACTACCGTCTTGGGTTATGCAGGACTCACCTCTATTATGGCCATCAAGTTGGCGATTCAGATTAACAAGCGTTTTGGCGTGACATTGGACTCCAAGACTTTGGCCAAGACCGGCACGGTGCAAAGCATAGAGAACGAGATTTTGGCCAAAATGTTGAGCGATGGTACTGGAAAACAAGAGATTGGCGAAGAGAAACATGCCGAATTAAGCAACATACCCCTGTCCTATGCGCAAATAGGCGTTTATGTGGAGTGCATGAAGCAGCCCGAGTCCACCTTGTATAACATTCCCTCGTTGGTGCGTTTCCCCAAGGATACCGATACTTCACTGCTCGCACAAGCTGTGGAAACCGTCATTAAGGCGCATCCACAGATGCGGGCTCATTTTGGAAGTTCAGGTTCTGACATCATTCAAACTGTTGACTTGGATCAACCTATTGAAATAGTGAAGAGTGAGTACAGCGAGGAGAAATTTAAACAATACAAGCGGGAGTTCGTCAAGCCGTTCAACTTGAGACTTGGTCCACTCTATCACATGGAAATCGTCACCACTGAAAAGTGGGTTTACCTTTTGGCCGATGTGCACCATCTTGTCTTCGATGGTGGCTCATTCGACCTGTTCATGAGCCAGCTTTGCGACTTGATGAACGGTAAGGAGATTGAAGTCGAAACCTACAGTTATGCCGACTTTGTCGCCGCCGAGAAAGCAGCCGAAAACAGTGAAGAACACACTGCTGCCAAAGACTTCTTCCAAGAGCGTCTGGGCAAGGTGGAAGGCGTGACCGAAGTCCCGTCAGACCTGACCAATCCGAAGGAGCAAGGGGTCACAGAGACGGTCATCGGCAAGCTGGACTTCAACGCGGTTGAAAACTTCTGCCGTCAGCATAACCTCACTCCGGCACACCTCACCCTTGCTGCCGTCTTCTACACGCTTTCGCGTTTCACCAACAACGAGCAACTTTGCATCACTACCATCAGCAACGGCCGTTCGGACCTCCGTATCAGCAATACCATTGGCATGTTCGTCAACACTTTAGCATTGAGCGCCACCATTGGGGAACAGAGCGTGATGGAGTTCTTGAACGAGACTAGTAAGAATTTTGACGAGACTTTGCGACACGAAAACTATCCCTTTGCGCAAATCGCCAACGACTACGACCTCTCGGCAGAAATCATGTTTGCCTACCAAGTGGGGGTGGTCAGTAACTATGTCTACAATGGCCAAACGCTTGAGGTTGAGAGTCTTGAACTGGATGTGCCGAAGTTCCGTATCGCCTTCTACATCACCAATGACGAGACAGGACAACCCTGTGTCTGTGTACAATATGACAACGGCCGCTACAGCCATGACCTGATGCAGCATTTGGCCCAATCGGTCAGCAATGCAGTGGATGCTTTCATCCGACAGCCAGAGATGAAGTTGCAGCAAGTGTCGCTGTTGGATGCCGAACAAGCCACCATCCTCGACAGTTTCAACCAGACCGAGGTGCCTTATGATGACACCCAGACCATCGTCTCGCTATTCCGTAAGCAAGTGGCCCATACGCCCGATAATATGGCGTTGGTGTACCATGACAAGCACTATACTTACAAAGAAGTGGATGCCATTTCGGAGCGCATTGCCAATTACCTTGTGAAACAAGGACTTGGCAACGAGGATGTGGTCTCAGTACTCATTCCGCGCTGCGAGTGGATGGCCATTGCATCGTTAGGCGTGCTGAAGGCTGGTTGCGCCTATCAGCCATTAGATCCGAGTTATCCAGCCGAGCGTCTGAACTTCATGATGAAGGATGCCAACGCCAAGATGCTGATTGCTGATGAAGAATTGCGTTCCATCGTTGATGAATACCAAGGTGAAGTGCTACTGACGAAAGACATTGACACGCTACCTGCAGCTGAACCTGTAAAGGTCGACATCATGCCTTCAAGCCTCTTCATCATGCTATACACTTCAGGCTCGACGGGCACGCCCAAGGGCTGCCAACTTGAGCATGGCAACCTTGTGGCTTTCTGCCATTGGTACCAGAGATATTATGGCCTGACTGCCAACGACAAGGTAGCCGCCTACGCCAGCTATGGCTTCGATGCCTGCATGATGGACCTCTACCCTGCCCTTACTTGCGGTGCATGCGTCCACATCATCGGCGAAGACATCCGCCTCAACCTACCCGACCTGAATGACTATTTCAACCAACAAGGCATCACCCACTCGTTCATTACCACACAGGTGGGCTACCAGTTCGCGACCAATGTCGAGAACCATTCGTTGCGTTGCTTCGCTGTGGGTGGTGAGAAACTCTCGGCACTCAACCCGCCAACGAATTACAAGATGTACAACGGCTACGGCCCGACGGAATGCACCATTTTCACCACAAATTACTGGGTGAAGGATTACGAATTGGACATCCCCATCGGCAAGCCGTTAGACAATTTGAAACTTTATATCGTTGACAAACAATTCAATAGACTTCCCATTGGTGCCATGGGCGAGTTGTGGGTCACGGGACCACAAGTGAGCCGTGGCTACCTGAACCGCCCCGAAAAGACGGCAGAGACCTACATAAAGAATCCTTTCAGCGACGATCCGAAGCATAGCCGTGTGTATCGCACGGGCGACATCGTGCGTTACCTCCCCGATGGCAACATCCAGTTTGTCGGTCGTAAGGACGGTCAGGTAAAAATCCGTGGCTTCCGCATCGAGATGAAGGAAGTGGAAGCCGTCATCCGACAGTTCCCTGGCATCAAGGATGTGACCGTGCAAGCTTTCGACTATGAGAACGGCGGAAAGTATATTGCCGCCTATATCGTGAGCGAAGAAAAAGTGGACATCAAGCAGTTGAATGCCTTCATCGGACAGCAAAAGCCGCCTTATATGATTCCAGCTGCCACGATGCAAATTGACGCTATCCCGCTGAACCAGAACCAGAAGGTGAACCGCAAAGCCTTGCCCGCTCCTATCATCCAAGCAGCCGACCGCGAGTTTGTGGAGCCGACCACCGAAGTCGAGCGACTCTTCTGCAAGATCTACAGCGACATTCTGTCCATGGACAAGATTGGCGCCACTGACAACTTCTTCGAGCTGGGTGGTACCTCGCTCATGGTGACCCGCGTCATCATCGAGGCCGACAAGGCTGGTCATCATATCGCCTACGGTGACGTGTTTGCCAACCCGACACCGCGAATGCTGGCCAACTTCCTAACGGGTGGTACCGTCGACGAGGACGAAGAGGCTCGCAAGTACAACTACGGTCCTATCCAGAAGATGCTTGAGGCCAACACTCTAGAAGCTTTCCGTAACGGTGAGCAACAGCCAATTGGCAACGTGCTGCTTACGGGTGCCACGGGTTTCTTGGGCATCCATGTCCTCAAGGAACTCATCGACCGCGAGGATGTACCTGTCATCTGGTGTATGGTGAGGGCAGAGAATGATGAAAAGGCAGAACGCCGCCTGAAGGGGATGCTGTATTACTACTTCAGCAACAGCTATAAGGAGTTGTTTGGCAATCGTTTACATGTCATCAACGGCGATGTGACCCAAGACATCAAGGTAGACGGCAAGGTAGACACAGTGTTCAACTGTGCCGCCGTGGTGAAGCACTTCTCCAAAGGCACCGAGATTGAGGATGTCAATGTGGGTGGTGCGGCACATTGTGTGCGTTTCTGCCTGCTCAACAATGCAAGGCTGATTCATATTTCCACTTACAGCACTGCTGGCATGTCCATCAATGGGATGCCACCAGAGGATACGGTTTACACCGAGCAGAAACTCTATTTCGGCCAGAACCTTGGCAACCAATACGCACACTCGAAATTCATCTCCGAGCGTGTCGTCCTCGATGCCGTGGCCTTGCACAAGCTGAACGCCAAGGTGATGCGTGTGGGCAATCTGGCTCCGCGTTCCACCGATGGTGAGTTCCAAATCAACTTCCAGACCAACAGTGCCATGGGCCGCATCAGGGTGTATGAAATGTTGGGCTGTTATCCTTATGAGATGACCGATGCCCCGATGGAGTTCTCCCCCATCAACGAAGTTGCCAAAGCCATTGTGTTGCTGTCAGAAACACCGCAATCTTGCTGTCTGTTCCATCCATTCAACAACCACACTGTACATTTCGGCGATGTGTTGGCTGAATTGTCACAAATCGGGAATGCTCCGCAACAGGTTGAAAACGAGGTCTTCAACGAGGCCCTTGAAGCCGCAAAGCAAGACCCAGAGAAGGCCAAGCGTTTATCGAGCTTGTTGGCCTATCAGGACATGGCGCACGGGCAAAAAGCCGTGATGATTCCCACTGATAACCAATACACTACCCAGGTGCTATATCGTCTTGGTTTCCGTTGGTCGAGTACCTCATGGGACTATGTCGACCAGATGTTGGTAACTATAGGCGGGTTCGGCTACTTCGATTAAGCAAAAAGGCCTGAATCTTTTGGTTCAGGCCTTTTTTTGTTTATCAGCCCTTCCTTGCCTCTCGCAATGGTTTATCCCAATAAACAATTCCTTCTGCTTCTTGGGCTAGTTCATCGATATAATGCTGAAACTCTTGCAGCAAGGTCTCTTCCCTTTTCTTCGAGCGGCGACCTTTTGCCTCATAAAGCACCTTGCTGAAATAAGCATCGTATGACACGGCATAATCCTCTTCGTCGCGGTGTGGGAAAAAAGACACTGCTGCTTCATAGCGGATGTTACCTTCCTCCGAAGTAGCGATGAGCATTACCAAGGCTCCATGTCGTGGCACGCCATTGAAATCAGCCTCGGCAGCATAATAGCGTTCAAATACATTGACAGTCATAATCTTATTTATAATCATCGCAAAAATACAAAAACAAAGAGATTCTCCATCATTTTTTGAAAAAGAACCACCATATCGTTAAATTATCTATCTTTGTTGCCAAGAAACCAACATGTTGAACTATGAAAAAGTATTTACTACTGGTTGTGGCGGCAATGTTAGCCGCATGTGCAAACACCAATGGCAACAAAACTGACAAAGATGCCGATAAAGACAACTTGACTCCTGCGACCACATTGGAGAATGTCGATAATCCGAATGAAATAGACTGGGAGAAGCCCAAATACAGCATCGACGACCATGGCGACACCATTACGCGTTGGATATATGACGAGCAAGGGCGATTGTCAAAGATCCTGACCAACTATGACGATGCAGGCATCCCTGGTTGCATCACCGAGTATAGCTACAATGGCAACACAGTCCATGTCGTTTTCAGTTGCGAGCCCGGTTATGAAGAAGACATCATCTACGCCGATGAAAGCTGTACCAAGATCCTTGAAAACAGCGGTCAGATATATGAATATGACGAGGAAGGTCGCCTTTCAAAAATCATTTTTGGCAACAATGAGATCACATACGACTATTCCTATTTAAACGAAGGTGAAATCCTGCATGTCCAAATTGAAGGCAACTATCTTAACCAATTTGAGGAAAGGGACAAATTAGGGCGTTTGATTTCTGAAAGCCACATCGAAGGTGCGATGGACGCCTATTCCACCACTTACACTTACGAGGGCAACGTGTGCCACGCAAAAGTGGAAAACATCATCTATAAAAAGGGAGATTTCGGAGCCGTCCCTGATTTGGAAGACTTTTACACCGACGAGTACGAGTACGATATCTATTATTGATGGGCTATCGTCGCTTGTCAACGATCTACACGACAGGATAATCTTGGCAGTGAAATTGACTTGTTTCTCTTTCAAGCCAAAAGAAATGTAGCGCTTTTTTGATACTGCGAACGCTTATTTCTTCTTTTTTAGCCATTTCCATATCCTACCCTTTCCGTTGAGTTCCATAACAACGAGGATACCGAAGGCGATGGCAACAGTGGCTTTCAGTGCAGCAAAACCCGTGTTGAGTGCTTCAGGGAGTTGGTTGGAGACGATGTTGTAGCTCGTCCAAAAGATGCCTGCGCCAGGCACCAAGGGGAAGATGCCACTAATCAGGAACACCGTAATGGGGCACTTCCGCCCTATCGATTGTAGCAAGGCAATCAAAGTGACCAAAGCCGTGGCGCAAAACATCACCTCGACAGCGGAAAAAGCGCTATAACGCGTCAGGATGAGATAGAGCAGCCAACCCATCATGCCACAGAAACCCGCATCGAAATAGAAATTGCGAGGCACGCCAAATAACACGGCAAATGCCATTGTGCCCAGGAATGCTGCAATAAGTTGTACAAGGAAACTATATGTCTGCGGGTCGGCGATAAGCGGATCGAGTTTCAAAAATGAGCCGAAGAGGTTCTCGTCTAGCATAAAAGCCAAAGCCACGCCCAACGAGATGCAGAAAAATGACAGCATGGCATCCAAGAGTCGTGTGGTACCAGCAAGGTAGTCCTCATTAGCCATGTCACGGATCCCGTTGGTGAAGGCGACACTAGGAATCAGCGGTATGATGGCACCGATGATCATATTGCTCAGGTGTGAACCCAGCCCCATACGATACAAACCAAAGCAAATCATGGACGACAACAACCCACCAGTGACGGTGCTCACAATCCGTGAAAGGTGTTTGGAACCGATGAAAAGCACAAAGACCCAAAGCAAGAGACCGGCGATAAATGAGGCTAGACAGTCGGCGAAGCCTCCGCCAAAGAGGATGCAGAAAGCGGCACTGCCCACACCCGAGGCTAAAATCTGCTCCCAGGCTCGTTTGGGTTTCATGGCGCGGATTTGCTGCAGCCGTTCCTCGATTTGCTCCAAGGTGCATTGTCCAGCCTCCACCTCGCGTGAAAGCTGGTTGACGGCCACTACTTTATCCAAACTCGCTCCTCGAATAGGGATGAATTTCGAGCGGGCATAACCATCACCTGCAGCAATGATGCCGTTGCTGAGCACAAAGAAACTCTCGTCCTCCACGCCGAAATGTCCGGCAATGCGCCGCATGGTTCCTTCCACGCGCGATATCTCCGCGCCGTTTTCCAACAGGATCGCACCGGCTTCATAGGCGAGGTCTAGGATTTTTTGGTTGTCGGTCATTGTTTTGGTAATTGTTTGATGGCACGGTCGAAGTCGCTTTCAAGTTGCTCCATCTCGCGTTTGCGGTAGATTTCAAATTCTTGTTCTGCCTTTTTAATGGCTTCTTCGTGCGAGACACTCCCCTTACCTTCCAAAACTTTTCTTCTGTTGGCAAGGATTTGGTTGTCAAGCGATTCTATCCAATCCCGCATGGTCATTGGCTTCATTTCAAGGGCTTGAAACTCGGCAAAATCCAAAAATCCGGAAACCAGCAAGTTAAGGCGTTGCAACTCCAATTCCGAGAGATAGTTCTTGGCAATCTTTACATCGTCCTTGGTGACATAATTGCCTTTGAAGTTGGTCATTCCCACAAAAGGCTTTTCGTTGTCTACACGATTGTAAATCACTTCAGCGGCGGTTTGCTCATGCACGGCATAATGGAGTTTGTTCTGTACGGTAGCAAAAAACATCCGGGTCATTTCGCTGCGTGGGTCATAATCGACAGCCGTGGCATAGATGTCCGTAACTTGCTGATAGAAATTACGTTCTGACGAGCGGATGTCGCGGATGCGTTGAAGCAACTCCCTGAAATAGCGATTGCCGCCTTGTTTCAGCCGCTCGTCATCCAAGGCAAAGCCTTTTTGGATGTATTCGTGCAAGCGTTGAGTAGCCCAACGGCGGAAACGCACAGCAACAGGCGATTGGACACGGTAACCGAGGGCGATAATCATATCCAAATTGTAATGATCAATGGCTCTCTGAACTTCTCTGTTCCCTTCCTGACGAACTAACAAGAATTTCTTGTGAGTTGCCTCATCAAGTTCTAAATCGTTATAAATGTTTGCGATATGCTGAGCAATGTTTTGTTGCGTGGTGCAATAAACCTCCGCCAGTTGATTCTGTGTCAGCCAAACATCTTCGTCAGCGAATCGGACGTTTACATTCACTTTGCCATCGGTGTCGGTGTATAGGATAATATTGTTTTGTTTGTCGGGCATTTATCTTGCTGTTTATATAGTGCAAAGATAATGAATTCTTTTGGTTTATGGAATAATAATACGATTATTGTATTAGGCTTAATTACTTTTCAAAGATAATAATCCTGATATTCTTTATGCATTAGTCCTAGCAAATTCTAATAAGTATTTAAAAGGGAACGGGACAACTGTTAATTGTCCGTTTCTTACAAAAGTTACAGCCATTAACTTTAACAATTTTTCGAAAAACAAGTTGCTTTTTTGCCATGTATCAACCAATCTAATATTGGCAGCTGTCGGTATTACTCTTCGCATTCCAGTTCCAATTATTCCTGAAAAATAGAACATTGAGTTATTGTTGTTGGAAAAGCACTTTATATCAGTTATTGCAGGAAACAATTCCTCTCGGCTTATTTTATCGCGTATTTTATTATCATTATTTTGTAACCTTTCTTTTATATGTTCAATCTCCGGGATTGTTTTTAATCTAGTATTTCGAATGACATTAACATCATCTCCGTATTTCACGACTCCGACGACATCCTCGTTATCGAAAATATCAATACATTCTTGGTATTCGTCATGTTCAAATATAGTATTTTCTCTTTCTGCAATTGTAAAATCACCATTGGGCGAAATCGTCATAAAATAAAAGTGCCTACAATCATCCCCGCCTTTATAGCAAATCCCAAAAACTATATTTCCAATAAAACCATAGTCAGACCAGTTCACCATTGAAATATGGTTACACACAATATCTTCTTTTATCAAGACCTCTTGCATTATACAATCCAATATTGATTTCCAACCAGTTTCATTGTCTTTTTCACTACTCATCAAGTGAGCTATTGTTTCTATGGTCACATGTTGGATTGCACAATCTTTATAGACTTTATCATGCGGATCATCATTATCTTTATAGAAATCATCCTCATGAATAAGAACAATATTGATGGCATCGACTTTAGGTCGTTTATATACAGAGATATCACAACCAAATTGTTCCTTTATTTTTTGTTTAAGCCTTTCAATACAAAGTGGAGAAGTTGGGTCTAAAACCCCGTCAACCAACACGATTTTATGCGATGAAGCACTCTCTTTAATTCTTTGCTCACTTCCTTTCAAGAATTTGGATGAAATTTGTTCTTCCTGATAGTCATTGAACGAATCGAATTCAAGATGAGCCACGCCAGAAAACTTGGTGTTGAATTTATCTATACAATCACAAATGACGCCCATTTTGGTTTTCTGAAACTTCTCCAATGAATCGATTTCAAGAAACTTGATATTGGTTTTATCATCCCCCATTTGCCTTAGGATATAGGCTTCAGACGAAGATCCTTTTTCAATTCGTTTCAAAATATTGTCCTTTCCAAGAACATATTCCGGATATTCATTAAACTTCTTTTTGCCAAATCTGATATACCTTTGTTGTGTAATGGAAGTGAATGTCCTAACATTCCAATCTAAAAGCATTTCCTTAGTCACTCTTAATTCCAAAGAAACAATCTGCTTTCTTTTCGGCTTAACCCATGAAGGATGATGTATATAGAAGTGACCAGTAACATTATGGTAGCCAAGAATCGCGCCTTCATAAGTTCCCATAGAATTAAGCAATAATTGCACAATAATGTTTTGAGGTACCGATTCTACATACATTTTATCTACTGTAATATTCTCTGTTCCATGTAGTTTTTGTACTGCTTCGTTTATGTTATTTTGGTTCTCAACTGATTTTTTGAGCAACATATAAAATGAATTGCCACGTTCGTATACCACTGACAACACAAATTTTTCATTTGTAAAATCGTCTACAAGTTTTGCCGCATTGTTTCCTTTCCCGAAATACATATCAGAGGTTCTGACATTAAAGATTTCGTATTTTTCAGAAAGAATGCCCGTGTTAAGGTCAGCAACTAGTTTATTTGTTTGTATCCTATTCATTTTTCAACTCTTGTATTTTTATAGCAGCCTTTTGTGACAATTTTGCATTACAAATTAGCGACAATTCTATTATATTGATATTGCAAATTTTTGTTGTTATGGGTTCTTCAAATCCTGTATCTCTGACATTTGCGATTAATATTGTCCTAACATCTTTACATCCATTTGCTTTTTCAGCCACTTTATTGTGATATTCTTTGGCGTCAAATTGCGTTGTATCTTTCCAATACTTGAAATCTACATAAATTGGCTTTCCTTTCACCTTAAAGTCAAATAGTTCATGTTCTTCAGCATTCAATTCCTCAAGAGGAATACCAAAATACTCAAAAATTTCTTTTCCACACACCTCGCCAAGTGCGCCT
The DNA here is from genome assembly GCA_900318085.1 of uncultured Bacteroidales bacterium. GTDB lineage: Bacteria > Bacteroidota > Bacteroidia > Bacteroidales > F082 > Limimorpha. Next base: position 4,856 of record ONJF01000028.1, on the reverse strand, counting down.
TTGTATATATTGTTATACAGAGAAGGTGAAAGAATATAGTCACCTTCTTTGAAATCAATCGCATAATTGTTTTTAATAAACAATTCTTTTAAACGAGGCCATGTTTCAAACAGATTCTTAAGATTTGCATCTTCAAATGAAACTTCATATGCATTCTCGAATCTATCTTTTGCGATTTGATTGATTGAATAATAATCGCTATTTTGCTGATAATAGTATTTTCTAATTGGTTCACCAAATGAGATATAATGCAACTTGAACGGACTTTTCGACCATTCTTCTTCTGTCAATGTCGGATGTTGCAATGTATATTCTCGCATTGTTTTCCACTTTCGAATTTCTTCGTCACTCCATCTGTTTTCAAAACATCTGTTAAGCAGCTGCAGTATCCTTTTGTTTGACGAAATGGACATATTAATAGCATCTTCCATATATTCATTTGACACAGCATCTTCATTTAACTCAAACTTATTTGCCAACGCAACCATTTCTTGGTTAAACATTCTGTCCTCTGAAAACAGGGTTGACTTGTCCAGCGCATCTCCTAGTTCAGAATCTGCAAGTATATAAACCCTCTTTCCCCTATAGCTAGTTCGGCATTTTCTCCCCATCGCTTGAACAATAGTTTTAGTGGCGAAGATTTTTACATCTCGAAGATTTGAGAACGATTTATTCCAAAATTTTGCTCTTTCATTGCTCTTGTTTATACTATTGTAGGACAAGACAATCTCTTTCGTCTTATCATTATATGATATAGCCTTTTTTTGAAACAAGTATTCCATTTGAAACACTCTATTAATGGCTGTTTCTTCTTCCCCATCGCACTGATAAACAAGTAAAGTCGGTTTGTCTAGATAAATGCCCTCAATATCCATTTCGGACTTATTTTCCCTTGTATTGTTGATTTTTATCACTTCGTTTTGCCTATTTGCTGGTATACTATATTGTAAATTTTGTCCAGCGCCAATTGTGGCATAGGTAGAAATGATGAATCTTCTTTTCCCTTCGCTTAAACCATCTATCAATTCTTTTTTCTGCTCATCAAAATTATTTGAATCAAGAACGGCACAAATACTTTCTTCAAAAAGAAAGCCCTTTTCAGCGGATAATAACTTATATAGTTCAAACAAAGTATTTTGATCAAAATCCCCATCGTTCTTTTTCAAGGCTTTTGAAAACAACGCCAAATATGATTGCAGGTTGTTATCTAAAAACTGCTTAAAAGCCAAAACCGCTTTGAAGTATCTAACTTCTTTATAAATATCATTATTGTAAGATGTTATATTATGAGCATGGTTAACAACGTCTTTATCGGTATAAATGCTTGACCAATTTGGCAAATCTTTAGAAGAAGATTCTGTTAAATCTACAACAATTTCAACCTTTTCAAATCCTGATGTTTGGTTTTCAAAGTCTTTCTTAAGTCTTTCTTTGTCTTCAGCGGTAGGTTTGAAATAGTTCTCTCCCAGCTTCCATTCTAAATAGTCAATATCATAATTGCCTAATACAGTTTTAAATGTCGCAGTGGCAGATATTCCTACTACTTTTGAAAGTGTACAAATCGTAAATAAAATACTCTCAGGCGTATCTTCGAAGACGAATTTTCTTATGATGGTTGTATTATCATGAGAATAATCATCGCAAAAATCATAATGACTAAATCCTGTTGCATAAAAGGAAAAGTCATCAATTATATCAACAGTATTGCTCGTTTTTGTCCTAAATCGATTGCTATATGTCAATGCCATTTCTCGGATAATCCTATTACTGTCTCCCTGCAAATGAAACGAATCAAGGACCGTGTCAATGGCATGATATTCTGTAAATTCTCCATACGACATTCCATCTTCTTCGTTCTGTATTTTGTTTTTACGGTAACTATATGCCAAGATGGCAACAAATCGCGCAAAGTGCGAAATGGCTCCTTTGATTTTGTTTAACGCATTGTATAAAGAATCGTCTAATTGGCCTTTTGGTACGAGTGATAATGTGTTCAAATTCTTTTTCTTGTTGTACTCAACCACGACATCTTCTTTTCCTGTTGTGTAATTGCTATGGGTAAAGTCAGAGAACAATACGACACGCTTTTCTTCAAACCCATGAGACTTATGATGCTGTAAAAGATGATATTCCTTTGAAATGTCATCAAAGATTCTATTGTTTTTCTCTAATGCAAGCCTATGGTTTGGTCTATTCTCAATATTTTCCCATATATTAGATGGTATGGAAGCTTGATTGTCAAGGCAAATCTTTATATTTCGGAATAGGTCTATGTAATCGATGCTCTTATTTAGTCCATTTTGGACAATCATATCTTGAATATCCTTCTTAGTAGCATCAAACTCATCTATAAAGACAAGAGAGTTTCTAAAAAAGGAAGTTTCGTAAAGTCTAACACTTTTCTCAATGATTGTGTCGTATTTATTTATCAATTTCTTCATCGTAATGAAGAAAACTCTTTTTTCTTCCGAAAAGACAACCGGATACAATTCTCCAACCCATTGCCAATCTTTGTCATTCTTGATGGCATTGAGTTTTTCTGACTTTTTCTTGAATTTTCGAGAAAGAGTTTTGCTAATTAAGTATCTGAAATTCCTTTCTATATCTCCAAAAGCATCGGGTTTGTTCACCCCAGCTGTTATTAAAGCATCAAAACTCCTAAACTCTTCCGAAAATCGTATTTCACTTATCTTTATGTCTTTCTTAATTCTATTAAAATTCTTGATTGCATGTTCGGTGTTAGAAAGAACTCTAAAAACAGAGTCTTTTAAATCAGAATCTTTATCTAATTCTTTTATCAAATCGTTATACGGATCATCTAAGTTCTTTTTTAACGTGGTGACAAAGAATATCTTTTTGTCTTGATTCTGTTTTAGGTAACTCTTAATAAACTGAAGGACATTGTATGTTTTCCCTGTGCCAGTTGGCATATCCAATAGTAACAAGCCCGTATCCTTCGTATTATCTAAACAATATCTCTTTAATAACTCTATCATGGAATCAAGTTTTCAAATTACTCTATAATCTTTATGTTCTGAACGAGTACATGCCAAACAAAAACATCATTATAAAAAATCGCCGTCCCCGTAGAGGCGTGCCACGGCGCGCCTCTACTAAGAACGGCAATTCATTTCGGAGAATTACTTCTCCATTTCCTTCTTCAGTCTCTCCGTCAGCATGGGGACAATCTTATGCAGGTCTCCAACGATGCCGAGGTCGGCGACGCTGAAGATGGGGGCAAACTTGTCCTTGTTGATGGCGATGATGAAGTCGGACTCTTCCATACCGGCCAAGTGCTGGATGGCACCGCTGATACCACAAGCCATGTAGAGGTTCGGGCGGACGGTCTTACCCGTCTGACCCACCTGACGCTCGTGAGGCATCACACCGTTGTCGACCATGGCACGACTCGACGAAACCTGTCCGCCAAGCACATCGGCCAAAGCCTGCAACTTGTCGAAGCCTTCCTTGTTGTGGACACCACGACCGCCGGAGACCAAGATCTTGGCATCGGCGATGTCGACCATGGCCTTGTCTTCCTTGATGGTCTCAACGAGTTTCACCTTGAACTTGCTAGTGTCGAACTTCGGCACGAAAACGGTGACCACACCTTGACGGCCTTCTTGGCGCTGACGCTTCTGCATCACGCCAGGACGAACGGTCGACATCTGCGGACGAGTGTTCGGGCAGATGATGGTGGCCATCAGGTTGCCGCCGAAAGCGGGACGCGTCATGCGGAACTGCGGCTCGCCGTTGCTCTTCTCGTCGCTGACGACTTCGAGCTTGGTGCAGTCGGCCGTCAGACCGGTCTTCAGACGAGAAGCGATACGCGGAGCCATGTCACGGCCAATGGTGGTAGCACCATAGAGCACGATGTTGGGGCAACGCTCCTTGACGATCTGGTCGACGACCTGCGAGTATTGCTCACTCAAGTAGTCTTTCAGTTCAGGGCAGTCGGCGACGATGACCTCGTCAGCACCGAATTCAATCAGTTTCTGGGCCTGGTCTTTCACATTGTAACCCAGCAGCATGGCAACGACTTTCTCACCAAGGGCATCGGCGAGGTCGCGGGCCTTTCCTAAAAGTTCGAAAGCAACGGATTGGATGTTACCTTCACGCTGTTCAGCGAAAACGAATACGTTCTTATAATCTTTCAATTCCATGGCTGTAACTTTTAGATGATGTGTTTTTCTTTCAGTTTATTGACAATCAGCTCGACGGCTTCTTCTTCGCTCACTTCGTGGACCTCGCCCGGAGCCTTCATGGCCTTCGGGAACGACTGGAACACCTTGGTGGGTGAGCCAGAGAGACCCAGCTTCGTTTCGTCGTAGTCGATCTTATCGGCACCCCAAACCTCAACCTCTCTGTTGTAGGCCTCGACGATGCCGCTCACGGTCATGTAACGAGGTTCAAAGGCGGAAGCGAGGACGGTCAGCAGGCACTTGCCTTCCACTTCGAGAACCTGGACACTGTCCTCATTCTCCTTGTGGACTTGCAGGTTGCCGTTGGGCAACAGTTTAGCGTCGCAGACGTATGTGACCTGAGGCAGACCGAGGTGTTCGGCCATTTCAGGACCCACTTGTGCGGTGTCGCCATCGATAGCCTGACGGCCGGCGATGATCAAATCATAGTCCAAAGAGCGGCAGAGTCCGGCGATGGCATACGAGGTAGCCAGCGTGTCGGAGCCTGCGAACTTACGGTCAGAGAGAAGGATGGCGCGGTCAGCACCCATGGCGAAGGCTTCGCGCATGATGACGTCGGCTTGCGGAGGTCCCATCGAGATGACGGTGACCTTGGCGCCGAACTGGTCTTTCAGACGCAGAGCGAGTTCGAGGCCGCCCTTGTCGTCGGGGTTC
>ONJF01000075.1 GCA_900318085.1 uncultured Bacteroidales bacterium | reverse complement strand
GAGAAGCGCAAATACCTGAAAGGACTCCATAAGAGGGTTTACATCAAGGATATTGTAGAGCGATACAAGCTGAAAGATGACGAGGTGCTTGAAGCCTTGATTGATGCATTGTCTTCGGCTGTTGGTTCACTAACCAATCCGCACAATCTGGCCAATGCAGCAGGCTCGCTGATGAAGCGCAACACCTCGGACCATACCATAAAGAACTATCTGGATTATTTGGAGGAAGCCTATCTGTTTTTGGGTGCACAGCGATACGATGTGAAGGGAAAACGGTATTTCGAGAACACACAGAAATACTATTCGATGGACATCGGACTGCGGAACGCCAAGTTGAATTTTCGACAGCAGGAGAAATCGCATCTGATGGAGAACGTGATCTTCGTCGAGCTCATCCGCAGAGGCTACAGCGTGGATGTGGGTGTGGTGGAAATGACCCTCGTAAAGGACGGCAAAAAGCAACAGTCACAGTATGAAATCGACTTTGTCGTCAATACAGGTCGCGAGAAGGTGTATATCCAATCCGCGCTAAATGTGGATACGGAAGTGAAAAAGAATCAAGAGACTTTCTCGTTGAAGAACTCGGGCGATTTTTTCCGCAAGATTGTCATTCTCGACGGAAACGCGAAGCCCTGGACCGATGAAGACGGCATCATGTATGTGGGTGTCATTCCGTTTTTGCTTGAAGAAGCGGGACGGATAATCTAAAAAGCCATCCCCTTTTCAAACTCCAAAGCGTTGCCAAACGCATGGAAGCAGGATGGGGCGGCTTTATCATTCTTTACCATCCCGCCCGCAGCGAAACATTCGGCAAAATTCCAAACATCGAATAGGCGTATGCCCGCATCTCGCCTGATTCAATATCAGTTTCAAATTGATAACCCAATGGATTCAATCGGTTGTAGGCGTTGAATACTCCGACACTTGCGCTCCAATTGAAGCCATTCCTGTATTTCGGCGAGTGATAGGCGCACGAAAGGTCGAGGCGGTGATAGGCGGGCGTGCGGCTGGCGTTGCGCTTGGTGTAAACCGGGACGGTCTGCCCCATGTATTCATAGAAGCCCACGGGCAAGGTGACGGGATGACCGCTCGAATACTGCCATGCGGCACTTGCACTCCAGCGCGGCGTGAACTGGTAGCAGCCATTGATGCGGAAGTCGTGCGGGATGTCTGACAAAGCCGAATAGGGATTGCCGTCGTTGATGCCGTCGATGGCGTAAATCACACGCGAATAGGTGTAACTCATGGCTCCCGTGAACTTTCCGACGTTCTTCGAAAGATTCAATTCCACACCGTAAGCCTTCGAATTGCCACTCCTCACCTGATTGATGACATTCGGGTTGCTGATGAGCTGCGCATGGTCGATGAAGTCGATTTGGTTCTGGCCTTTCTTGTAATAGAGTTCAGCCGAGGCGGAATACCGCCCACCGAAATCGAGGAAGCAACCACCCGAAACCACATCGGCAATGACAGGCTTCAAGCCATTGACCGCAGGGAACCAAGTCTCCAATGACTGATAGTCCAGGGCTGTGTTTTGCAGGACTTGGATGTATTGCACGTTACGCGCGTAGCCGGCTTTCAGCGAGGTGTTTTCGTTCAGCATGACGTTCATGCTCACGCGAGGCTCGGGATAGACCATCAGTTTCTCGTCGCTGTTCAAAGGCTGGAAAGCCGACAGATGGACACCATAGTTGAAGCCCAACCAGCGTATGGGTTTCCAATCGTTCAGAACATAGGCGGAATACTCCATCGCCTGATAATGCGGCAGACTCATGCCGATGCTGTCGGACTCTCCTGGCATGAAGGCATGGCGGATGGCTCCTGCGCCAATGCGGAGTTCGCAGTCAGGAGCGATATAATAACTCAATGCGGCCTTCAGGTTAAGGTCGGAAATGCCAGTGCGCCAATTGTATTTTCGTCTTTTGTATTGATAATCAATGTCGTTGCTGTAATCGCTGACGATGAAGGCTGTATTGAGGAACCATCGGCTGCCGAAGTTGTGCGTCCAGCGCAAGGTGCCCGAGGTGTTGCCCCAAGTGTTGTAGAGCCCGTTGGAATGGTCGATGCCGCCCATGGACTCAATGACATCGTGGCCTCGATAGAACGAGAGATAAATGCGGTCGTTCTGCCCGATTTTGGTGTTGATTTTCGCGTTCAGGTCGTAGAATCTCGGCACAAGCGGCATATCTTCGTTGGGGCTAACGAAAAAGTCGATGAAACTCCTACGCGCTGAAATCAGGTAAGAAGCCTTTTCCTTGACGATGGGACCATTGGCAGTCAAAGTGGCGGCAAAAGGACTCAACGCCACCGAGAAATCGTGTTGGTTCATATTGCCTTCCTTCATCTTGCAGTCGAGGACGGCCGAGACGCGCCCGCCGTATTGTGCGGGCATGTTGCTCTTGTAAAGCGTCACTTGGTTCACCGCCTCGGGGTTGAAGATGGAGATCATGCCGAAGAGGTGCGAAGGGTTATAAATAGGTGCCTCGTCGATGAGGATGAGGTTCTGGTCGTTGGTGCCGCCGCGCACGAGCAGTCCCGACGAGGCGTCGCCGATGGTCTTCACGCCCGACTGCATCTGCACCGCCTTGAGAATGTCGGCCTCGCCAAACACACTCGGCAGTTTGCGTATCGAGTTTATGGTCAGCATCTCGGCGTGGAACTCGTTCTGCTTCTGCGGACGCTCCAAAGTAGCCGCCTCAACAGTGATTTCTCCCAAACCCACAGCGTTTTCCTCCAACTTGATTTCCAGGGTTTGGTCGGCATTGAGTTGAATTTCTATTTCCTTGGTGTTATAGCCCAAATAAGCGCATTGCAATTTGTGTTTTCCCGCAGGCAGACGCAGCGAGTAGAAGCCATAGCCGTTGGCCGAGGTTCCCGTTTGCGATGAAGCCTCAAACAAGGTAGCCCCGATAAGCGTCTCGCCCGTGACGGCATCGGTGATGTGGCCGCTAAGGGTATAGGTCTGTGCTTGAAGACAAACAAAAGAGGCAAAGAATAATATGGTGATGAGGATACGTTTCATGGCTTATTCGTTTTCGGGGGTGATGGCGTCGTAGATTTCGTGGTAAGTAAAAGGTTGGCGTTGCACGTCGGAGGCGAAGAAATAGCCGTAGCCGTTCTTGACATTGCCTCGCACATTGCCCGAGATGGTGGCGAACAGGCCCAGGCTCCAGTCGTCTTCGTTGAAAACATCCAACAGGAAGGTGTAGAATTCGGGCGAGACCGAACAAGTGATGAAAGTCTCGCTTTGGTCGAGATGATCTTCCGTGACATGATAGGAATACCAGAACAATCTGGCGGTGAACAATGCCGAGAGCGACATGTCGTTATGCACGAAAGAAACACTTTCGATGCTGTCGATAGGGAAATCCTCCGGCTGTCGGAAGGTCAGGCCGCAAATCACAGGTTGTTCCCCAACGGTATAGATGTGCTTGTCGAACTGGAATTCATGCGCCATCATGCCCGAGTGCATCTGATAGCTCCTCACTTTTGTGTGGTCCTTGATGATTGGGAGGTAATCCGTGTCACACAAAGGCGTCAGATAGTCCTCGGCGGTGATGTCGCCCGTTGGTGTCTCTATGACGAGTTTGTAGGTCTTGCCTGTCTCGCCCTTGAAAGGTTGCTCCGAAACAAAAACCATCTTGTTGCGGTCGGCTTCCTTTTCGATATATGGAATGGTGTCGTTTCCGCAAAGCACGAATACGCGGTTGATTTCGGGCAAATCATTCTGGTTGTCGCCCCATTGATGCACAGGTGAAATGGTGACGCGGTGCTGGCGCATCTCGGTGGTCACATTGCCAAACACGGCGACGGTGCCGTTCAAGACCTCGCCATCCGGCTGGTCGAAACTGTTGATGTCGACTTCATCGATTCGGCTGCAGGAAGCAAAAAATATCGCAGCCAAGAAAAACAAAACAAATCTGCAAACTCTCATTATGGTTATTATTTGGTTGTTTACACTTTAATTACTAATACTTTCAACGCTCAACGGAAATAGTTTATTGCCTCACCTTGTTAGTACGTTAGCACAAATACCAGAAAAACAACCAGCAGTGCAGTCAAAAAAGATTTCTTTGCCATAGCTTTACAGTTTTAAATTATTTCTGCCTTTTAGCATGGCAATCGCCGTTCAAAAATTGTAAACAATTAAAAACCAATAAAATACAAAATAGCGTTTTACAAAAAGTGTAAAGTTTCTTTACAGTGGTGTAAAGAAACTTTACAGCGAGCGTTGTCATGAAGAATTTTTTTTGGAGCTTTTCATTCAAAAATCTAGGAAATGTGAAATTTTGCCCCATTGTAAAATCTAGGAAAGGTGATTTATGAGACGAAAAATCCGTGATGAATTAGTGCCGAAACTATCTTTCCACGCCATACGTCCTTCACTCCAAGGATGTTGAAGTCAAAGACGGGTTGGTGTTTCTGCCGCTTTATATGACGCCGCTTTTATAATAGACTATGGGACACGAGAAATGCCATTTCGCCCCCTCGTGTCCCATGTCTTTTTACAGTTGCGACAACACCTCTTCCACAATCTTACCGTCGAAGAGGTTGATGATGCGGTCGGCGTAGCTGGCGTCGCGCTGCGAGTGGGTCACCATGACAATGGTGGTGCCTTCCTTGTGGAGGTCAGTGAGCAGGTCCATCACTTCCTTGCCGTTCTTCGAGTCGAGGTTACCCGTGGGCTCGTCGGCGAGGATGAGCTTAGGGTTGGCGACCACGGCGCGGGCGATAGCCACCCTTTGCTGCTGACCGCCCGACAGCTGCTGCGGGAAGTGCGAGGCGCGGTGCTTGATGGCCATGCGCGTCATGATGTCCTCGACGCGCTGCTTACGCTCAGCAGCGGGGATGTTCATGTAGCGCAACGGCAATTCGATGTTCTCAAACACATTGAGTTCGTCAATGAGGTTGAAGCTCTGGAACACGAAGCCGATGTTGCCCTTGCGGAACTGGGTGCGGTCCTTCTCCTTGAGGTCGCCGACCTGATGGCCGAGGAGCTCGTAACGGCCCTCGGTGGGGTTGTCCAAGAGGCCGAGGATGTTGAGCAAGGTGGACTTGCCGCAGCCCGAAGGCCCCATGATGGCGACAAACTCGCCGTCGTTGATTTCGAACGAAACGCCGTCCAATGCGATGGTTTCGATTTCAATGTCCTCGCTGCGGAAGACTTTCCTGAGATTTTCTACTTTAATCATTGCTTTTAGTCTTTAATGGTTAAACTTTTATTTTGTTGATTTGTTGTTTGTCGTTTTGAGATTCCCTTCGGGAATGGAGT
>ONJF01000083.1 GCA_900318085.1 uncultured Bacteroidales bacterium | reverse complement strand
GAGAGGCAGCAGATGCGCACATCCCACTTGCTGAGTTTGGGGTAGAGTTGCAACAACCGCTGCGAGAAGCCGTCGAAGACCAAGTCGGTGAGGCTGATGAAGTCGTTCCAGTCGTTGTCGGTCAGCTCGAAGTTGAGCGAGTCGTTGTTCACTTCTTCCGTGAGGGCTTGGGCGGTGGTCATAATCTTGTTTCGCGTCAAGATTTTCTGGATCGACATCAAATCCTTCGGTGGAAGGGTCTGCTGCTGGCGGCGCAGCTCATCGTTGGTGCGGATAAGGTTCTCCATGTCGCTCACCAACTCGTGGATGCGGTTTTGGTCGCGCTCCACCTGCCGCCCGAAGTGCTCCATCTCCAACTTATGGTCGCTGATTTTCTTCCTCACAATCAGCAGGATGACGAGCAAGGCAATCACTGCCAAGGCGATAATCAGATAGAGTTTCAGGTCGCGGGTACGATGCAGGCTCTCCAACTCGCTCTGCTGGGCTTTCAACTCGTATTCCGCCTTGATTCTTTGCATGGTCTCGCTGGAGTGCTCCGCGTCGGCTTGCACCAAGTTGTCTGAAAAATGCGTGTGGTATTTCACCGCCTGCTGGTAGTCGCCCTCGCTGTAGGCGATGGCGTAAAGCGTTTGATATACCGACATTTTCAGTCCAGCACGCTCGCTGCGAAGGGCTTGGTTCAAGTAGGACTTCGCTCTCTCGTTTTCGCGCGAGTAATAATAAAGGATGCCCAAAGTCATGTGGGCAATGTCGGTGTCGTTGTCGTTGAGGCCGATTTCCAAGGCTTGGTTGACGCTCTCGATGCCTTTGGTGAAGTTGCCCGTCTCCATGTAGTAGTCGCGGCCCATCTCGAGATAGAGGTCAGCAAGCATAGCTTGGTCGTTGATGAAGGTGGCGACACGGAAGGCTGAGTCGTAGTATTGCTTGGCTTGGGTGTATTGCTCCTGCGCTCTCACCGCCCGACCGCTGTTGCGGTAGGCGTTCATCATGCCCGTGGAGTCGGCGGTCTGCCTAAAACAATTCAGTGCCAGTTGATGTTGCTTGAATGCATCCTCGAAAAGGCCGTGTTTGAGGTACATGGCACCGAGGTTGTCACAGAGTTGGCCTTCCAATTGGACTGTTTCCGCTGTCTTGTCAGAACGCTGCACGAGGGACAGCCCTTGCAGGAACTTCTCGGCGGCCTCTTCGGAGCGGCGTTGCTCGCGCAGTTGCACACCTTCATCATATAATGCTTGGGCCTGTTCCAGGCGCTTCGTTGGGCTGTCGCAGGAAGCCAGTGCGAGGACTGCGGTGATTAGGATGAGTGGTTTCAAGTATGTTTTCATAGTCATTCTACTTTTTGACTCGGAACTTCCATCTTCACCCAAAACCGTCATTGCGGGCTTGACCCGCAATCTCCCAAGCGAAAGGAGTATGTCTTCGCGATCGGGAGATGGCGGATGCTCCTCCGCCATGACGGTGTAAAGTGTAAAGGTAGTTTCCCTGGTCCTTTATCCGTCATTGCAAAAATATAGCAAAAAAACATTTGTCAAGAGGCATGAGGCTCCCCATGGGGCCATGTCCCTACTTTTTTGGGTTGTCCTTATCTGATTATCCTGTGTATCAGCAATATAGTAGTCGACCACAAAAACCGATGTCCTTACTTTTTTATGCAAAAAAAGCCGTCCCAAACGATAATGGGACGGCTTTTCGAGGTTTTTTTGGCAGCACTTCCTTATAGTTTGATGTCGTCGCCGTTGGCGTTTTGGAAGTTGTACTGCAGCATGTGGAATTCGGGCATCGACTGCACTTTGAATTTCTTGCCGTATTTCTTCATCCATTTGCGGCGAATCGAAAACAGGCCATCTATGCAAAGGTAGGAATAGATAAAGGGATGCACCTGCAAGGTGAGGTGGTTCTCGTTTTGGTCGACCATAAGATACTTGAGGTGGTTTTCGATTTCGTCGATGTAGAGGATGGCAGGGCGGATCTTGCCTTCACCGTCGCAGACGGGGCATTTCTCCTGCACTTGCACCTCCGTCTCGGGGCGCACGCGCTGGCGTGTGATTTGGATGAGGCCAAACTTGGTGGCCGGCAGCACTGTGTGTTTAGCACGGTCGGGCTTCATAGCCTCGACGAGGGCGTCGTAGAGCTGCTTGCGGTGTTTGGCTTCGTGCAGGTCGATGAAGTCCACGATGATGATACCGCCCATGTCGCGCAGACGCAGCTGGCGAGCAATCTCCTTGGCGGCTTCGAGGTTGACCTGGAATGCGTTTTCCTCTGGAGTGTTGTCCTTGTTGAGTTTGTGGCCGCTGTTGACGTCAATGACATGCATGGCCTCGGTGTGCTCGATGATGAGATAGACACCGTTTTTGATGGTAACCACGCGACCGAAAAAGCCTTTGATTTGCTTGGCCACGTTGAAATGGTCGAAAATCGGCTCCTTGCCTTCGTAGAGCTGTACGATTTCGGCCTTTTGCGGTGCGATGGTCTGGATGTATTTCCGTATCTCTTCATAGAGCGAAGCGTCGTTCACCCTAATGTTGGTGAACGATTCGTTGAGCAAGTCGCGGAGCATGACGCTGGTCTGGTCCATCTCGCTGACCATCCTTCCGAAGGTGGTCATTTTCTTCATCTCGATGGTGCATTGCTCCCATTTGGTGATGAGAGAGCGCAGGTCGGCATCGAGTTCAGCCACCTTCTTGCCCTCGGCAACAGTACGGATGATGACGCCGTAGTTGTTGGGCTTGATGCTTTGGATGAGTCGACGCAGGCGATTGCGTTCGTCGCCGCTGCGGATCTTTTGGGATACAGAAATGCGGTTGGAGAAGGGAACCAAGACAAGGTAACGGCCTGCAAACGAAATCTCTGCAGTGATTCTGGGCCCTTTGGTGTGGATAGGCTCCTTGGCGATTTGGACGGGAATCATGTCGCCCACATTAAGGATGTCGCCAATCTTGCCGTTTTTCGGGAGGTCAGGCTCAAGCTTGAACTTATCCATGGCGACTTCTTCGTCTTCCACGACTTTCTTCTTGTACTTGAGCAAGGTATGGGCCTGCAAGCCCAAGTCAAGATAGTGAAGGAAAGCCTCTTTGGGATAGCCCACGTCGACAAAAGCCGCGTTAAGGCCTGGCAGGATTTTCTTCACCCGACCCAGATAGACGTCACCGACTGCAAATTGGTTGTTGGTCTTCTCTCTGTGAAGTTCTACAAGGACATTGTCTTCCAGTAGTGCGATGTCAACCTCCGAAGCGTGCGAGTTGATGACCAAGTCGCGCGTCACCGTCTTCACTTCCACAACCTCCTGTTGTTGTTCTTCAGACATAGTGTTTTAACTTTGAAACCAATGCTGTGTTATTGTCGTGTTTAGGCTCAAGAAGAGCTTATTTCTTCTTGTGTCTGTCCTTTCTCAAGCGTTTTTTGCGCTTGTGAGTCGACATCTTGTGTCTTTTGTGTTTCTTTCCGTTTGGCATAATATAGAGATTTTTATAGTTTGCTTACTTGACGGCATTCATAAAGGTCTTGGCAGGCTTGAAAGCCGGAATCTTGTGGGCCGGGATGGTGATGGCGATGTTCTTGCCGATGTTGCGGCCAGTCTTTTCAGCTCTCGTCTTGATGATGAAGCTGCCGAAGCCTCTCAGATACACGTTCTCGCCCTTGGCCATGGCGTTCTTCACAACTTCCATGAAGTTTTCAACAACATTCTGGACAGCACCTTTCTCAATGCCAGTCTTGCTTGCGATTTCAGCAACGATTTCTGCTTTAGTCATTTTTTCTCTTATTTAATGGTTAGTTATAATGTTTGTTGTAAATTTGCGGCAAAGGTACGAACATTTTCAATACGC
>ONJF01000037.1 GCA_900318085.1 uncultured Bacteroidales bacterium | reverse complement strand
GGGCTTTTACCAACTCATTGAGTACAAGGCCGAGGGTAATGTAATCGCCGATGTCGAAACCGAACTGAAGCGTGACGAGCGCGTCATGCGCTTCCTCACTGTGAAGCTCGACAAGCACGCCATTGCCTACAACGAGAAGAAACGCAAGAAAGCCGAAGCTGCCGCCGAGGAAGCCCAAGCCTAATGTTGAACAATTAAAAAAGAAGAAAAATGGCACAAGTGAACAATAACAACGACATCAAATATCTGACTCCCATAGCAGTCGATACCAAGAGAAAGAAATACTGCCGCTTCAAGAAGAACCGCATCAAGTACATCGACTACAAAGATGCCGACTTCTTACTGAAGTTCGTCAACGAGCAGGGCAAGATCCTGCCTCGCCGCATCACCGGCACTTCCAGCAAATATCAGCGCAAGGTCGCCCAAGCCATCAAGCGTGCCCGCCACCTCGCCCTGATGCCATTCGTAGCAGATTGTTTGAAATAATTTGAAGGAGGACACATCATGGATATCATTCTGAAACAAGACATCGCCAATTTAGGATATAAGAACGACATCGTCAGCGTGAAGCCCGGTTACGGCCGCAACTTCCTCATCCCGCAAGGTCTCGCCATCCTCGCTACCGAGCGCAACCGCAAGATCTTGGCCGAAGAGATGCGCCAACAGGCCCACAAAGAGCAAAAGATCAAGGACGAAGCCACCGAGAAAGCCAAGGCTTTGGAAGGCCTGAAGCTGCAAATCCCCGCCAAGGCTGCTGCCACGGGTAAGATTTTCGGATCGGTCAACACCATCATGATTGCCAACGCCATCAAGGAAGCCACCGGCATCGAAGTGGACCGCAAGCAAATCGTCCTCAATGAAGACGCCATCAAGGAAGTCGGCGAATACAAGGCCAAACTGAAACTCCACAAGGAAGTGGCCGTCGACATCGATTTCAACGTCTACGCTGAATAAGAACAACAAACATTTTCATGTTTTTGGGCTGTCCTCCTTTAGGGGACAGCCTTTTTTTGTATTTTTGAGGCGGTACTGCGACAGGAACCACCTACACCCTAGCGTCATGGCGTTGCGAGTTCGATTCTCAAACTATCTGCCATCTCCTGTGTGCGAAGACATCTCCCTTACACATAGGAGATCGCGGATCAAGTCCGCGATGACGGCAGAGGGTTAAATAGTCCCAGACAAAAAAAAAGAAAGTAAAAACCATGATTACAAAGAACACCATAAAACAAATCGCCTCACTGCGCCAGCAGAAGTTCCGCAAGGAACTCGGTCTCTTCGTCGTCGAAGGCCGCAAGATGGTGGAGGAATTACTCCACTCCAGTTTTGAAACCGTTGGTCTCTATGTCACCGAAGATTTCCTTATGGACCATCCCTCTTTCCCGTCTGCCGAGACCATCACCAAGGTACAAATGGAGCAGATGAGCGGACAAGACACGCCGCCTGGCATCCTTGCCGTGGTAAAGATCCCGCAACAAATTGAAATTAAGACCCATTCCCGCCTCGTCTTGGCTTTGGACGGCATCGCCAACCCAGGCAACATGGGTACGCTCATCCGCACGGCCGAGTGGTTTGGCATCCACGATGTGATTTGCAGCACCGACTGCGTGGAGCTATGGAATCCCAAGACAGTGCAGGCCACCATGGGTTCGCTTTTCAGGGTGAAGGTATGGGAGACTGACTTGCCCGCCTATCTCCAACAGGCAAAAAAAGACGGCAAGAACATCTATGGTGCCTTATTGGAAGGTGAGAATCTATTCCGACTGCAAGCCAAGGCAGAAGGCATTCTCGTCATTGGGAGCGAGTCGCATGGCATCAGGACTGACGTTTTACCTTGCATCACGCATCCTATCACTATCCCGCGCGTGGGAGGCAGCATAACCGAGTCGCTCAATGCTGCCGTAGCTGGAGCTATCATTATTGCAGAAATGACCAGATAAGTTTTTTACATGAATTATCATTAATTAACCACGAATTTTTCATTAATTATTTGTGAATAATTCGTGTCAAATTACATGGTAATTCGTGTTTAAACAACAAAAAAACCGCTCCTTTCGGGGCGGTTTTTTCATTCAATCAATCGTTGGATTGATTACTTCACGATAACAACGCGTTGGACGCTGTTGTTGCCATTGTTGTCATACACGCTGAAGAAGTAGACGCCAGCTTCAACATCCATGTTGATGTTGTTGACCATGGCGCCGAGTTTCTCAACGCGGATGAGTTGGC
Source organism: uncultured Bacteroidales bacterium (assembly GCA_900318085.1). Taxonomy (GTDB): domain Bacteria; phylum Bacteroidota; class Bacteroidia; order Bacteroidales; family F082; genus Limimorpha. The sequence goes on along the minus strand of ONJF01000037.1, from coordinate 24,306 downwards.
CAGCCACATTGTAGATAGCCACGCTGTTCAGGTTCTCGCCTTCGAGGGTGACCATCGAAGTGGCGGGGTTGGGATAGATGCTGGCCATTTGTTCAGCAGTCTCTTCAACACCATCGGTAACAGCGAGGAGGACAGGAATCATCACCTGAGGCAGGTTCTCATCGTTGGTGTTGATGACGAGGTTGGCATTATAACTCGTACCCATAGCAAGGCCGATGGAGTTGAGCGTAAGGTAAATGGTTTGAGACTGGCCGCCAGGGATGGAACCCGTTTCCTGACTGAGCGTGGCCCAAGTGCCAGGAATGAGTTGGCCTTCGCAGTTAACAGTAATCAGCCAAGCACCTTCAAAGTCACCAGCGCTGTAGCAGTGGTCAAACGACCCACCCTGTGTGCTGAGCCAGTTGCCATCGCTCTCTGCGCCATAGTGTCCACCATCCATAGTCAGAGGATATTCGCCAGCAGTTTGTAAGAGTTCAACAGTTACCCAAATGGTTTGTCCATCCAAATAGACATCTTCATCGAAAGTAGCCGTCAGCCAGACACCAAGTTCAGACGAGACAACAGTCTTCTCGGCAAGGAGTTCACCGGGCTGGTTGTTGGCACCTTGTCCATAAATGCGGAAGATATAGTTGTTATCTTCTGATTTGTATTGAGCACCAACTTGGAACTTGGCCGAAGTAATCTTCATACCCATAGCTGCGCCTGCATAAGCTGTTGCAGGAAGGCGAATGGCCATCTCACGAGTGTAAGGACCACCTGATGAGCCAATTCCAGAAGTCGCTTCTCCATCATGATAGGCAAGATCGCTGGTTTGTGAGCCACCTTCTCCATGACCGAACTCAACGTATGCATTCCAATCACCAATGGAGTTACCTGCATTGTCGATGGTAATATCAACCATGGTGAGATCGTCTTCCTGAAGGTATTCAGTAATTGATTCGGGGGTAACACTCAAAACAGGAGCGGAAACGCCACCAAGTTTATAGGCATACACATTGTCAATGTAATAGTCCGAAACAGCGGCACTGGTCGGAGGATAGAAGTCTATTGCCGCAAGTTGACGTGAACCAGCGGTGCCGTCGGCTTGGAGGCTGTACTGCCAAGTATAGATTTCCTCATCATCCACATAGAAAGTTGCCTCGTCATTGTCAAGGTCAACCACATACTTCACAGTGAACCAACTGTCGAAGGGGCAATCGAAGTTGGTGGTTACGCCACCAGCTTTAATTGAAGTGCCGTTGTCAGAGGTCTTGTACCAAACCTCCGTGGCCCATTCGCTTCCGCTGCCGTTGAAGATGTGGAGAACGTTGTTGTAGGCATCCTTGCCATTAGGAATGTACATATCGAAGCCGAGTGTGTAGGTACCGCTTGTGGCATCACCTAAAAGAAGAACCTGGTCGTTGCCATAGGTAAGATGACCGCACTTGGTGCCTTCGAAAGAAGCGACAACTCCATCTTCGGCACCACCAGGAGCGTTGCTCCAAGTGGTCCACCAATCGTGACCGGCAGCAATGGCTTCAGCAGCAATCTTGTTGCCCTCGGTGTACTCCTCAAAGTCATCTTCAAGAACCACCTCAAGGTTCATAACCGGCTGCACATCGAGATTGTCGATATAGTAGTCGGAAACAGCAGCACTGGTCGGGGGATAGAAGTCCATGGCACCGAGTTGACGGGTGCCAGCGGCACCTTCAGCTTGAAGGCTGAATTGCCAAGTGTAGATTTCGACATCATCCACATAGAAAGTTGCCTCGTCATTGTCAAGGTCAACCACATACTTCACAGTGAACCAACTGTCGAAGGGGCAATCGAAGTTGGTAGTCACATTAGCGGCTTTGATTGCAGTGCCGTTGTCTGAGGTCTTGTACCAAACCTCTGTGGCCCATTCGCTGCCGCTGCCATTGAAGATATGGAGGATGTTGTTGTAGGCATCCTTGCCATTGGGGATGTACATGTCAAAACTGAGTTCCCAAGTACCAGTAGTGACATTACCAAGATCAAGCACCTGGTCGTTACCATAGGTGAAGTGAGCGGCCATAGAGTTCTGTTCGGCGAAAACACCGTCTTCGGCACCGCCAGGAGCATTGCTCCAAGTAGTCCAAGGATTACCATAGGTCTGAGCGATTTTTTCGCCGGCTACGCCGTCTTCAAAATCATAGCTCAACTGAGCGAAAGCATTGCCGAAAACGAAGGCAATCATCGCAATGAGTAAAGATACTTTTTTCATAGTGCTTTGAATTTAGTTAGTATAAAGTGAATTGATTTTTCTGTTTTTTTCCAAAAAACGCGCTGCAAATATAACCATTTTTTGGTTGTTGCAATAGCGAGGGGAATTTTTTTTAGTTGAGAGTTTAAAGTTTAAAGTTTAGAGTTAGTGGAGAGTTTAGAGTGGGGAGTTGAAAGTTGAGAATTGACAATTGACAATTGAGAATTGACAATTGAGAATTGACAATTGACAAAACAGCCTCTCCATTAACTACGTTGAAATCTTTGATTAACTTCGTTGAATCTGCGATTTCGGCGAAAGCCAATCTTCGATTTCCCGAAAGGAATCTCCCGTTTATAGAGTCTTTGCTTCTTTCCAATAGGCAATCATCTCCTCGATGGTGAGATGTTGCACACCTTTGCCTTGTTCGCGGGCCTTCTGCTCAACGTAGGCAAAGCGTTCCCTGAACTTCTTGTTGGTCTTTTCGAGGGCATCGTCGGGATTCACGCCGATGTAATTGCCGTAGGCCGCCAAGGCGAAGAGCAAGTCGCCGTATTCCTCCTCAATACGCTCAACGTTATCGGGCTTTTGCAATTCTGCGAAAAGCTCATTTTTCTCCTCTTCCACCTTCTGCCAGGCCTGGTCGGCATCGGGCCAACGGAAGCCCACACCTGCTGTCTTCTGGTGCATACGATAGGCTTTCAACAGTGAAGGCAATCCTTCTGGTACACCCCCCAACACACTACGATTGTGCTCGCGTTCAAGTTTGATCTTTTCCCAATTCTGCTCCACCTGCTCGGCATTCTCAACATGCTCATTGCCAAAGATATGCGGATGACGCACAATCATCTTCTCACAGATGCCATTGAGCACGTCGGCAATGTCGAAAGCACCCTGCTCCTGCCCTATCTTGGCATAAAACACAAGATGGAGCATGAGATCACCGAGTTCCTTTTTCACTTCGTTGAGATCATCGTTAAGGATGGCCTGGCTGAGTTCATAGGTCTCCTCAATGGTGAGGTGACGCAGACTGTGGATGGTCTGTGTGCTGTCCCACGGGCAACCGGCACGCACGGCATCCATGATATCTAAAAGGCGCTTGAAAGCGGATAATCTTTCGTCCATGATAATGCTAGATTTTGACTGCAAAAGTAAGGAAATAAATCGAATGTTGGGATTCCCCTGCGGGGAATGGAGTGTCTTTGTACCTGTTAACCGCGGCGGCATGATAGTCTTACGACATGAAAGCGACTTCAGCCGCCGCAATTTACATAAAGCAACACTCCATTCCCGAAGGGAATCTCCCTACTTATCATAGTTTTTTGTACCTTTGCAAGCTCAATGGAAGAACGCATAAGCCATATGATTCTCCTCATGCTGCTCACCTTATTATTAATAGGATCAACAGCAAATGCCCAACTCAGCCACCGCAACTATGAGGTCGAGGCCAAAGTGCACTATGGCTACATGTATTTCCAAAACGACGAATACCACTCAGCCTTGGGACGTTACAGTCGCCATACCCCCAGCTATGAGTTCTCATTACACCGCAACACCTACGGCGAACACCGTTGGGAGGTGTTACATAACTACCCATCCATCGGACTCACCTTCTATTATTCGGGCTTTGGCAACGACAGCATCGCTGCCGAGTTAGGTAAGGTTTTTGCCCTCTACCCTTTCATTAATTTTCCAATCACGCCAGGTGAGAACAGCAAACTGACATTTAAGTTAGGTGTGGGCCTCTCCTTCCTCACCAACAAATTCGATCCGAAAGAGAACTACCACAACTACGCCATCGGTTCGCATCTCAACGCCGCCGTCAACTTGTCGTTCGAATACCGCCAACGCATCGTCGACCGGCTGCATTGGGTGACCTCAGCCGGGTTGACCCACTTCTCCAATGGTGCCACGCGCACGCCCAACATGGGCATCAACATCCTCAGTGTTGCCACGGGCTTGTCATGGTATTTGGCTCCTCCCAAAGCCCACCTGGACAGGAGATTGCGTCCAAAAAACTACCTCTTCGAGTTCGACGGCAAGCGGCATTTCGTCACCGATTACCAATACACCCTTGGTTTCAAGGACATGAGCCAACAATATGGCACACACCAATATTTCTTCGTGCACGATGTGGCCGCCAACTTCATGTTCCAACTCAGCGAGCGCGACCGTCTGGGCCTCGGTGTGGAATTGGTCTATGACAACTCCGACAAAATCACCAAGCCCGACTGGGACATGTACCTCAAACCCGGCCTATTAATCTCGTACGAGATGCTGTTCAACCAAGCCAGCTTCATGTTCAACGTGGGGCTGCGCAACAACGTGCCGCTCAACTCCCCAACCTTCGGGATGCTGTTTTACCAAAAGGTAGCGGCGCGTTACTATTTCAACGACAACCTGTTTGCCACCATCGCCTTCACTACCTACGACATCAAAGCCGACTTCATCAGCGTCGGCATCGGCTACCATATCCAACACAAATACTACCTGCCCACCCATGAAAAGAAACGCTATCGTAGTCCTGTTTTTCCTCGTTAGCCTGATGGCCGCTTCGTGCAGCAAGGTCTTCACCAACGGTGAGCCCGTCACAGAGCACCGCAACCTAGGGCAACGCTTTGAGACAGTTTGCATTTACAACAACGTGAATGTCAAGCTTGTCAATAGCGATCGTCAAGGCGTTGAGGTGACCTGTCCCGAGAACCTCATCGAGAAAGTGACCACCGAGGTGAAGGGGGACTCGTTGATCATCAAAAACGAGAACGACTTCAACTGGCTCCGCAGCTACGACTACAGCATCGACTTGACGGTTTATTACGACAGTCTGCGCGAGATCACATACGCTTCCATTGGCGACTTGCGCTGCACCGATTCCATCAGAGGATATAGCACAATAAGTACCGATACCATCCCTTTGGAAATAGACACTACCGGCATCGACACCACACATATTGGTATTGACACAATCGTCACAACTATGAGCCGTCATTTCGTCCTCAGGATCAAGGAGGGCAGCGGCGACATCGACTTGTGCTTCAACTGCGATGTGTTGAAGACCGTCTTCAGCTTTGGCACCTCGAAAGTGACTTTGCGCGGCATTGCCGGCTACACTGAACATTATGTGAAAAGCTATGGCTGCATCCATGCCGAGACACTCAACTCCAACATTGTCAAGGTGATGTCGGATTCGACCAACGACACCTATGTTTGGGCCAGAGGCCAGCTGATTGTCCGCCTCTCAAGCATCGGCAATGTATATTACAAAGGCCATCCCTGGATCGAAAAAGTATGCACAAGCGACGGCGATGTCTTCAAGCTGGAATAAAAATGCAATCCAATCGAAGAAAAGTCTTTTTTGGTATGATATTTGTATAATTCTAGGCGATTGGCAACACATTTCCAAGAACAATAAAAAACTCAATAAAATGAAAGCGTTAAGACTCATTCCTGTCATTGCCTTGATGGTCTTCGCCAGCTGCTCATCGAGCCGGAAGACTGCTTACGACGACACCTATTATTCGCCTTATGGCAATCAAGGCAGCCGCATGACGACAAGCAATGGCTCCTATGTGAGCCCCAGCGTCAGCAGCAGTTCGGAATACGACTACCAAGCCTACTATTCCGACAGCAAGAACTACATCAACAATGCCGAGCCCGTTTACCAAACCACGGAAACGGTGACCGACACCAACGGTGTGGTTTACACCACCACCGAGACCTACTATGATGCCGACTTTGCCACGCGCATAAAGCGTTTCGGCACGCAAGCCTCCTCGTCGAGAGACTATTATGACGACTATTACACCTACGGTAGTGGCGGCGACACGTATGTCTATGTGAACAGTTACGACCCCTTCTATTGGGACTATTACCCGAGCTACTACTGGGGATGGAGCTATCGTCCCTATTGGAGCAGCTACTGGAGCTGGAACTGGTATTGGGGCTATCCCTACCATTACAGCTACTACTGGGGTTGGGATCCTTATTGGAGCTATGGCTGGGGTTATCACAGCCACTGGCATCACCACGACTGGCACCACCATCATGGATGGCACCATGACTGGAATGGCCATGGCGGCGGACATCATCCTGGCGGAAACGGCGGCGGTTTGAGCAGCTATGTGGCCAGCGTGCGTCACGGCAACGGTACCGCGGGTTCGATGAGCCACCGTCTGCAAGGTGACGGTCGCACTGGCTCCAGCACTGCAGGCAGCATGTCGGGCCGTATCGGCGGAACCAACGTCAGACCTACGGGAAGCATGTCGAGCCGTCCCACCGTTGGAAGCACCAGCACGGGTCGCACCAATAGCAACGGCAGCGTCAGTCGCCCGAGCACCAGCAACAGACCCACTGCAGGCACCAGCGGACGCACCGGCGTCTCGGTCAGCCGTCCTTCAGGCAACAGCGCTTCGGCACGCACGGGTAACTCGAGCAGCAGCAATCGCCAGAGCTACACCTCACCCAACAGCAGCCGTCCTTCTCGCTCCAGTTCTGAATACGTCCGTCCGCAAAGCTCGTCCACTTCTCGTCCCTCTTCTTCGGGCACTGGCAGAAGCAGTTCAAGCAGCTACAACAGAAATAGTAGCAGTTCATCGTCAAGCGGAAGCTACAATCGCAGCAGCTCATCATCGAGAAGCAACTCCAGCAGCGGAAGCTACAACAGAGGCAGCTCGTCATCGAGTTCAAGCCGCAGTTCGGGTAGCAGCTACAGTGGCGGAAGCCGCAGCTCAAGCTCGAGCAGTCACAGCTCGGGCGGCGGTCGCAGCAGCAGCGGTGGTGGCAGCCACAGCTCCGGCGGTGGACGTTCAGGTGGCGGCGGAAGAAGATAATTTTCGAGCCATAACCATAGGATAAAAAGAAAAGACTACCTTTGCAGTTCAAACCGCAAGGTAGTCTTTTTTAATTACTGAAACCATGAAGAGATTCCTGACCCTGATATTCGCGACTTTATTCGTCGTCCCACTGTTTGGACAAGGTGCCGACGACGCCTGTATGTTTTCGCAAACCATCTACCAAGGCACGGCCAAAGCCCTGGGAATGGGCAATGCCTTAGGAGCCGTGGGCGGCGACATGACCGCTATTTGCATCAATCCGGCAGGCATGGGCATATATCGTAGCAACGAGTTTGCCACTACGCTCAACCTGCTCGACAACTACCACAGTTCCACCTATTATGGGGCCACAAAAGGAGCCAACAAGATGCGTCTTTCCATCCCTAACATCGGCTATGTGAGCCACAAAGAAAGGAGCAACTACAGGCCCTTGCGTTCCACCCAATTCGGCATCAGTTTGACTCGTACCGACGACTACAACCTACACACACGAGCTCGCGGCATCAACCCGACAAGTTCGAAGATCGACAACTATCTATCGAGAATCGACGGCTATTCAGAGGATGATCTGGTGGACTGTTTCCCTTACGACATCTATCCCGCTTGGCAAACCTACCTCATCGACATCTATCAAGATAGCGAAGGAGATTATTTCGGCAGTCCCGTGCCACAAGGCAACATTTGGCAAGGTCAAGAAAACACTTTCCGAGGGCGTTCCGAAGAATGGAGCTTCGCAGGTAGTGCCAACTACTACGACCGCTTGTTCATAGGCTTTAGTGTCAATGTGGCCCATATCAAACGCATCGGCAGCCGTGTCTTTGAAGAGTCGCACCCCGATGGTGCCGACCCTGAGACAGGCTTCAACAATTGGAGTTTCGGCGAAGACCTCAGCTCGACGGGATGGGGCTGCAACGCCAAGGCTGGCTTCATCTTCCACGTCACGCCATGGATGCGCATCGGAGGAGCCTTCCACAGCCCTTCCATATATGCATTTGACGAGACCTGGCAGACCGAGACGGAATCAGAGATTGGTTATGTCACTAGAAAATACATCAGTCAAGAGTCGCATTACGAATACACCTTTATCAAGCCTTTGCGATGGGTGGGCAGCATGGCCTTTATCCTCGGACATCGAGGCATGGTAAGTCTCGATGCGGAATACACCAACTTCGGAGCCGCACGTTTCAAGGCCGTTGCCGACGACGACTATGACTACAATCCCACCAACGAGACCATCCAAGAAACCTACGGACGCACATTCAATTTCCGTCTTGGCACCGAATGGAATCTCAACGGTTCCTATCTCAGGTTAGGTGCAGGCTATTATGGCAGCCCCTTTGGTTTGGGCAATAATTTGGGTAGCCTCAAGAAAGCCTCATGTGGCATCAGCGTTCCAGCAGGCGAAGACACCACCTTCGATTTCGCCTACGAGCTAACGTATGGGCAGACCCATCTCTTCCTCTATGATGCAGGCGAATTGGGCATCGAGCCTATCACACAAAAGCAGTTCAAGAGCAACCTGGCTGCCACTCTCAAAATAAGGTTCTAAACGAAAAAAGGCTGCCGAGGCAGCCTTTCTCCATTCCTTTTGCTTTTCATCAAGCGTTGTATTGAGCAATGATACCCTTGTCGACAAGGATACGGCCACAATACTCGCACACGATGATTTTCTTGTGTGTGCAGATATCCAACTGATGTTGGGGCGGGATGCGGTTGAAGCAACCACCACAAGCCTCATCAAAAATGCCGACAACGGCGAGACCGTTGCGTGCGTTTTTGCGAATGCGCTTGTAAGCCACGAGGAGACGATCTTCCACCAACTTCTCGCACTCGGCAGAACGTTGCAGCAACTGCTCCTCCTCTTTCTCGGTGCCTTCCACCAACGATTGCAACTCATCTTTCTTCTCTTTCAAGGAAGTTTGCAACTCGGCAAGACGCGACTGGGCTTCAGCCACCTTGGCTGCCACCTCATTGTCTTTAGCCGTGATTTCCTTGATACGCTTCTCCGAAAGTTGCACATCGAGTTGTTGATATTCGATCTCCTTCGTCAAAGAGTCGTATTCACGGTTGTTGCGGACATTGTTTTGCTGCTCCTCATATTTCTTGATCAGAGCCTCTGTTTCTTTGATCTTAATCCGATAGTCGGTGATATCTTTCTGATGCTTTTTGCTCTCTTCCTTGAAATTCTCAATGCGCGTTTCCAATCCTGCGATTTCGTCTTCCATGTCTTGAATCTCCAAAGGAAGGTTGCCACGATAGGCACGGATCTCATCGATTTTTGAGTCAACTTGCTGCAAGGTATAGAGTGCCACCAGTTTTTGCTCCACACTCACCTCTACTGAATCTTCCACCGGTTTGGGAGCCTCTTCCTTCACGGCTGGAGTTTCCTCCTTGGGCGCCACAACTTCCTCTTTCACCTCGGCTTCTGCCTCCGTTTTCACCGTTTTCTTGGATGCCTTCTTGGGTTTCTTCTCCTCGGCAGGTTCAGCTTCAACTTCAGGTTCAGCCGTGACCTTTGTAGTTTTCTTTGCAGCCTTTTTGGCTTCTTTAACCTCTTCTACTTCAGTGACTTCAGTCACCTCTGCAACTTCTTTGTTTTCTTTTTTAGCCATATTGATGATTACTTATTTCTGACAAAATAATGAACCGCATTCGTCCTTGTTTCAGCGATTTCGGCTGCAAAGGTAGGAAATTTTTTCTGAATGAGTTCACATATTAATTCTTTAGTAAATTGTTCGGTCTCAAAATGTCCACCGTCAACCAGCAGCAAACGGCCTTCGGGGACGAAAAAGTCGTGGTATTTGATATCGGCGGTGAGGTAGGCATCGGCACCGCATTGCAAAGCATCAGCCATAAAAGGGCTTCCCGAGCCACCACACAGCGCCACTTTCTTGATTTTGCGACCCGTCAAGGCGGAATGACGCAAGCAGGACGAACCAATTGTATCGGACACGAGCGCAAGAAAAACAGATTCTTCCATGGCATCATCAAAGACACCCACCATGCCGGCGCCTGCCTGGGAGAACTCATTCTCCAGGGCAAACACATCATAGGCCACCTCCTCATAGGGATGCACTTTTATCATGGCGGCAACCACCTGATTCAAGGCATGTTTTGGGACAACCGTTTCTACACGCACTTCCTCTTCAAAATGCACTTTACCTATCTCACCCACATAGGGATGTGCCGTTTCACCCGCCCTAAACGAGCCTTGGCCCTGCGCATTGAAGCTACACGAGTCATAGTTGCCGATGCACCCTGCTCCAGCCTCAAACATGGCTGCACGCACCTCATCGGCTGCGGAAATCGGCACATAGACAACCAGCTTCTTCAGTTGGCCTTCCATGGGTTGTAGGATATGCAAATCCTTGAGACCCATACGTTCGGCCAAGATACGACTTACGCCTAAACAACTATTGTCCAGGTTGGTATGCATCGAAATCATGGCGATATCGCTTTTCACGGCCTTCATCACGGCGCGTTCGATGTAGGTCATGGGCGTAAGATGCTTCAATCCCTTGAAAATCAAGGGATGGTGACTTACTATGACATCGCATTTCTTGGCGATGGCCTCATCGACTATCTCCTCCGTTATGTCCAAGCAAATCAAGGCTTTATGCACCTCGGCGTTGAGGTCACCCACTTGCAGTCCTGCGTTGTCGTAGCTCTCTTGCCATTGCAACGGTGCCACTTCGGTGATGCAGTTCAAAATGTCTTTTACAAGCATAAATTCAAAATTGAGGCTCAAAATTAGGAAAAAATGTCTAATTTTGACCCCTACAATGAGAATTTTGCTGCTGCCCATATCATTTTTATATCATATTGTGCTGGCAATCAGGCATAAGCTATACGATTGGCACCTCTTGAAAACCACACAATTCGAGAAACCCGTGATTTGCGTTGGCAACCTCAACCTCGGCGGGACTGGAAAGACACCGCATACAGAGTATCTTATCCGTCTTTTGAAAAACGATTACCGAGTGGCAACTTTAAGTCGGGGCTATGGAAGGAAGACCAAAGGCTTCAAAATGGCGGAAACGGCAAGCACATACGAAGATTTAGGTGATGAGCCATTGCAGTATTTCAAGAAATATCATGAGATTCAAGTAGCGGTGGACGAAGATCGAGTGGATGGCGTAACTCACCTTTTTGGGGAGCAGGGAATTGAAGTAGTCCTCTTGGATGATGCATTCCAACACCGAAACATAAGTGCGGGATTGAACATCCTATTAACAGAGTATCAGCATCTTTACACAGAAGATTACCTCTTCCCTGCCGGCACCTTACGCGATGTGAGATCAGCGGCCAAACGGGCCGACATCATCGTGGTCAGCAAGTCGCCGAAAGAATGGGGTGATGAAGACAAAAAGCTTGTAATCAAGAAACTAAAGCCTGACAAAGGGCAAAAGGTGTATTTCTCATATATGGAATATGACCCTTTACTGCCATTGAACGAGACGGCAAAAATGGTTGTTACAGAGGCGGCTGACTCCGTTATGGCCTTTTGTGGCATCGCCAATCCGAAGCCTTTTGTCGAAGCATTGGAAAAACGATATAAGTCCGTTGATTTTCTATGTTTTGCCGACCATCACGCCTATACTGACAATGACATAAAAGAAATCCTCAAGAATTTTGAGGGCCTTGGCGGCACAAAGAAAATCATCGTCACCACCGAAAAAGATGCTGCCCGATTGACAAATTCTCCTTATCTTTGTCAGTTTGATAACGTTCCGTTATACGATTTGCCCGTCAACGTGCGTTTCCATGAAGAAGAAAAGTTTAACGAAGAAATATTGAGATATGTACGACAAAATCATCACCACTGTTGAATATATCAACTTGAAGACCAAAGGCTTCAGACCCGAAATTGGCATTGTCTTGGGTTCGGGCTTGGGTGGCTTGGCCAACGGCATCACCGTGCAACACACCCTTCCTTATTCAGAGATACCCAATTTCCCTGTCTCCACCGTGAAAGGCCACAAGGGGCAACTGCTGTTTGGCACCATTGCCGGTCGGCGTGTGGTAGCCATGCAAGGCCGTTTCCACTATTATGAGGGTTACCCGATGAGTGCCATTACCTTCCCCATTCGTGTGATGATGCAGTTAGGCATACAGTTCCTCATCCTCAGCAATGCTGCAGGCGGACTGAACCCAAGTTACAAGGTGGGCGATATCATGATCATTAACGACCAGATCCATATGATGCCCAACCCGCTCATTGGTCAGCACGACGAGCGTTTCGGCGACCGCTTCCCCGACATGAGTGAGCCCTACGACAAACGACTCATCCGTTTGGCCGACGACATCGCCCGAGAGAAAGGCATCGAAGTGCAACACGGCGTGTATTGCTCCACTTCCGGTCCGACCTACGAGACGCCAGCCGAATGCCGTTTCTTCCGCCTCATCGGTGCTGACACCATCGGCATGTCGACCACCCACGAGGTCATCGTGGCACGCCAAGGCAAACTGCCCGTCTTCGGCTTGAGCATCGTCTCCGACATGGGCAACATCTATGGAGAGGAAAAGACCGTAACCATCACCCATGAAGAAGTCATCAAAGCTGTGAATGCGGTGGAGCCGAAGCTCATCACCCTTATCACCGAACTCATCCGCCGCTCCTCCGAAATCAAGTTCTGATGGCCGTCTACTTCGTCACCGATTTCCATTTGGGCATCCCTTCAATCGAAGACAGCCAGAAGCGCGAACGCAAGCTGTTGCGCTTCCTCGATGGCATCCGTCCCGACTGTGAAGAGCTCTACCTAATGGGTGACTTGTTCGACTTCTGGTTCGAGTATAAGACCGTTATCCCGAGAGGCTTTGTCCGTCTGCAAGGCAAGCTGGCCGAATTCACTGACGCGGGCATCCCCGTCCACATGTTCATCGGCAACCATGATTTGTGGTGTTTCGGCTATCTACACGATGAATTGGGCATCGAGCTGCACCGTGAACCTGTCGTCAAGACCATCAAAGGCAAGAGGTTCTTTTTGGTCCACGGCGACGGCAGAGGTCCTGGCGACAAGGGCTACAAGTTTCTGAAGAAGGTGTTTGAATGCAAGTTCAACCAATTTTTATTCAGATTAATACATCCAGATTTCGGCATCGGTTTGGCCTTGCGATGGTCACACAACCACCGTCTGAAGAAACTCAAAAACGAAGTGGAGCGCGGCTATTACGACGACATCCCCAACACCCGCCTCTACCAATACGCCAAAGAGCAAGCCGCACTCGACCCCAGCATCGATTTCTTTGTCTTCGGCCACCAACACAAACCCATGCAATACCAGACTGGCGACCATGCCTTGACCACTGTCGTAGGGAATTGGATTTATGACTTCACTTATGCGGTGTTTGACGGAGAGACGGTAGAATTGAAAAAATTTGAATCTTAAATTTTGAATCTTAAATACTTACGATTATGCAAATCACAAAAAACTACATTGAAGCCAACAAGGACCGTTTCCTTGAGGAACTCTTTGGCTTGATTAGAATCCCTTCCATCAGTTCAGAATCAGCTCACAAACCGGATATGATCCGTTGTGCCGAATACTGGCGCGATGCCATCCTGGCCGCTGGCGCCGACAAGGCCGAGGTGATGCCCACCGAGGGCAACCCCATCGTCTACGGCGAGAAGATCATCGACCCGAAACTGCCCACTGTCTTGGTTTACGGCCACTATGACGTAATGCCCGTCGACCCCATCGACTTGTGGCACACCGACCCGTTTGAGCCCGTCATCAAAGATGGCAAGATCTGGGCTCGTGGCGCCGACGACGACAAAGGCCAGTCGTTCATGCACGCCAAGGCTTTTGAGACCATGGTGAAGACCAACACCCTCCCCTGCAACGTGAAGTTCATGCTCGAAGGCGAAGAGGAAATCGGCTCGGGCAGCCTCTCAAAGTGGGTCGTGGATTACAAAGACCTCGTCAAGGCCGATGTCATCCTCGTATCAGACACCTCGATGATTGGCCCCGATGTGCCGAGCATCACCACGGGTCTGCGTGGTCTCGCCTACTGGGAGATTGAAGTCACCGGCCCCAATGCCGACCTGCACTCCGGCCTCTTCGGTGGCAGCGTGGCCAACCCGCTCAACACCCTCTGCGAGATGATTGCCAAGTGTATGGACGAGAACAACCACATCACCATACCGCATTTCTACGACGACGTCATCGAATGCTCTCCCCGCGAGCGCGAGCTGCTCAACATGGCGCCTTACAACGAAGAAAACTACAAGAACAGCCTCGGCGTGAAAGCCCTGCGCGGCGAGGAAGGCTACACCAAGATCGAGCGCGTCGGCATCCGTCCCACCTTCGACCTCTGCGGTATGTGGGGTGGCTACACAGGCGAAGGAGCCAAGACCGTGCTGCCCTCAAAAGCATACGCGAAGCTCTCCTGCCGCCTCGTGCCCGACCAAAACAACGAAAAGATTGCCATGTTGGTGAAGGACTATCTGGAGAAGAGCGCTCCCGACTATGTGACGGTGAAGGTCACGCCGCTGCATGGCGGACAAGCCTATGGCTGCCCTGTCGACCTGCCGGCTTACAAAGCTGCCGAAGCCGCCTACATGGACACCTATGGCAAGCTGCCCATCCCGATGCGCTCGGGCGGCTCGATTCCGATTATCGCCAGATTCGAGGAAGTGTTGGGCATCAAGTCCATCCTGATGGGCTTTGGCCTCGGTGAAGACGCCATCCACTCGCCCAACGAGAACTACCGTCTCGACCACTTCTACAAAGGCATCGAAACGATTATTGCGTTCTATCAGCATTTCGCGAAGGGCGGAGAGATTGCCTAAAAGTTTGCAACACAACAAAATGAAAAAGGAAGAGTCAGTTGGCTCTTCCTTTTTTTCATTATATTGCATGGCTGATGTCAATCAATGACATGCTGATAGTATGTTCCTTCCTGGAAATTCTTGATACCATCCTTCAAGAAAGCCACAAAAGCATCCTTGTCGAGATCGTAGGCACGAGGCTTCATCAGCAGGTTGCCGTTGTGGTCCATCAGGCAGTAGTACGGTTGAGCATTGGTGCCGAACTTGGAAATCTGGAAGTCGGCGTATTTGCGACCGATGGTCTTCTTCTCCTTGCCGTCATAAGTGGAGGTGTACCATTCGTTTTCAGGCAATGAAGTCTTGTCGTCGACATACAAGGCGCAGATGACGAAGTCGTTGCGCAGCATCTCCTTCACGCGCGGATCGCTCCACACATTGGCTTCCATCTCACGACAATTGACGCAGCCGTGACCCGTGAAGTCGATGAAGATCGGCTTGTTCGTAGCTTTTGCAGCGGCTAAGGCTTGGTCGTAGTCGAAATAGCCTTTCAGGTTATGGGCCAGATGGAAGAGGTCGGCATACTTCACCTCCTCGTCGAAGGTCGCCACAGCCTGTGCCTCCCCTTGTGGAGCCACCGCCATATTGGCAAACTTGGCATCCACATAATCAATCACTTTTTCGCTGTTCTCCTCGATAATTCTGTTCAGGTCGAAGTCGAGGGTCTGTTTTGGCGGCAGATAACCCGAAAGGGCCTTCAAAGGAGCGCCCCACATGCCAGGGATCATATAGATGACGAAAGTGAAATCAATGATGATAAGGATGAGGCGGAACACGCCCAGCTCCTTGACTTCCTTTTCGCCCTTGAAGCGAAGCTTGCCAAGCAAATAGAGACCGAGCAAGGTAAAGCACACAATCCAAATACCGAGGTAGACCTCACGGTCGAGCAGATGCCAGTGGTAGGTCTGGTCGGCCACGCTGAGGAACTTGAAACCGAGGGCGACTTCGATGAAGCCTAATACCACCTTCACCGAGTTGAGCCAGCCACCGCTCTTGGGCAGACGTTGCAGCAGGTTCGGGAAGAAGGCAAACAAGGCGAATGGAAGTGCAAAAGCCACGGCGAAGGCAAACATCGTCACGATAGGAGCCCAGAACTCACCCGAGGTCGACTTGATGAGCACCGTGCCCACGATGGGACCCGTGCAGGCGAATGACACCAAAACTAGCGTCAAGGCCATGAAGAAGATACCACCAAGGTTCTTGGTGTTTTGCTTGCTATCGCTCTTGTTCACCATATTGCTGCCCAGTGTGATTTCGAAGGCACCGAAGAACGAGGCCGCGAAGATCATGAACACCAGGAAGAAAATGATGTTGGGCAGCCAGTGCGTGGCCAGCCAGTTGAAGATGTCGGCCGTGACGCTGTTGCCACCCACGAGCCACGTCACCAAGATGATGATGGCGATAGGCAAGGTATAGAGGGCGACAATGAATACAAAGTACATAAAGGCTTTGAAACGGCCTTGAGCCTTGCTTTCGCCCTCGCCATGCATGAAGAACGACACGGTCATGGGAATCATGGGGAACACACAAGGTGTGAGCAGGGCGGCAAAGCCCCAGAGGATGGCCTCGAGAATCATGCTCCAAATATTGGATTTCCCAGTCGCTGTTTCAGGCTCAGCGGCCTCAATCACAGCAGGTTCGCCATATTGCAGGTCGACATCCTCCGTCAGCGATACGCATTGTCCGTCCTTGCAGGCCTGATAGGAGATCTCGCCAGTGATGGGGAATCCGCCATCCTTAAGTTTGCGGAAAGTCTGGGCAAACTGTGCTGTGCCGGCGAATTGCTTGTATTCAGTCTCAAAGATGTCATCATAAAACAAAGGCACATCAGTAAGGTCGCGTGCCTCGCCCACCGCCTCGAAAAACTCCGAAGTCTTGATGTCGAACACCGTCGGCAACGGAGCCAAGTCAGGCATGGAGGTGGAATAGATGTGATACTCGGGATCAATGGTAGCCGTGGCCACCAGGTCGAATTCCGAATCGTTGAGGTCTTGGATAGTGATCGACCATTTGACAGGTTCGATAATCTGTGCCCGGACCTGCGGGGGCACAACAGCGAGGAAGGCCATCAACAGGCAGAAAATCAGTCGTTTCATAAGTAAATGTAATTTGTTTGCAAACAATTATATGTAATGAGGTGCAAAAATAATAAAATTTACAACATGACCGAAAAAAAATATCATTTTGCCGACAAAGAATGGCGACACCGTTCTCATAAACGGAATAATCTGCATTCAAGAACGGCCTTTGTGTCGTCGACAATCTTGAAGCGGTCATCAATGCGATAACCTACCACCCAAAGGATGTCGCCATCAGCAGAAACCAAAAGCCAAACATTTTGTTTCTGAAATTCCGAAAACTTCTGATCCACAAAGAAATCGCTCAACAGTTTGGAGCCTTTCATACCCAAAGGACAGAAGCGGTCGCCATGCCGCCAATGGCGTAAGGCCAAAGGAAATCTCAATTTGTCGGAATCCAATTGAGCCACATCGGATGATTTGTTGATGATGAAATCGGCAGTTTTCTCCAATTTGGAGAAACGAAGATGAATGGGCGAGAGAATCTCTTCTTCCCCTATTTGAATCTGGATTTCATCATCTGTTTTCTCCTTTATTTCAGAGAGCTGAAGATCATCTCTTCCGATTACTACGCAATGCGTAGGCGAACAGTATTGGTTTCCAATACCCGTTCCGATGGCATCATAGATAAAGTGGCATTGGTCTGTGTTGAAACCATATGAGGAATGCTGAATGAGGAATGCGTTGAATATCACCGTTATATTCTATGATTTGACCCAGTTTCTCTTGTAGTAATTCTCTATATAGTTCATTTTCAGCAGAAAGATGCTCAAGTGACTTATACAAACCTTGCCGTGCCTTTGGTTGCAGTTCATCGAAAACGGGTAATAGTTGGTTGCGGATTCTGTTGCGCAGATAGACCGACTCCACATTGGTATGGTCTTCCCGCCAAACGATATGATTTTCAACAGCATACTTTCGTATTTGTTCTCGCGAAACCCACAACAATGGACGAATGATAACGCCATTTTGTGGCTTCATGCCTTTCAGCCCGTTGAGGCCTGCGCCGCGCAATAAGTTGATGAAAAAAGTCTCGGCTTGGTCGTCAGCATGGTGGGCTACAGCGATTTTATCATAACCTAACTGCTGCCTCAATTGCTCAAACCAGGCATAACGCAGGTCACGGGCTGCCATTTCAATGGAAATGCCATATTTTGCAGCATATTTCTCGGTTTCAAAATGCTTTACAAAGCACTGTATTCCACAATTTTCCGCAAATTTACGCACAAACCAATCGTCACCGTTCGACTCATCGCCACGCAAATGGAAATTGCAATGCGCCGCGACAAACTCCACCTTGGCTTTCAGCAACAAATCCGCCAAAACCATGGAATCGATGCCGCCACTGAGGGCCAAAATGACCTTGTCGCCTTCGGCGAGAAGGTTATACCTATTAATATATGCTTGGAACTGGTCAATCATTGTCAGTGCTTTACCACAAATTTTCCCATACCTTTTCCGTCCACCTGAACGAAATACAAACCTTCGGGATACCGATTTGTATCAATCTTTACATGCTGGCTATCAGACACGATAGCATCCATCAATTGACCCAAGCTGTTGTAAACTTGAATCAATCCATTAACCTCAATGTTCACAATACCATCAGCTGGATTGGGATAAATTGCACAACCTTCTTGCTGCTGATTATCAAAGACATCAGAATAGCATTGATGCACTTCTATGCCCAAAGGCTCAAAAGCGTCAATGATGGTTTGCAAATCATAGATATAAAAGCCCGAATGACCTCCGTCAAGTAAAATTTGTCTGTCTGGTGCAATCAAGAAATAATGCGGAGAATAGGAGAAATGAAACAAATCCACAAACCTCTGAGCGCCTCCTTCCAGGCCTACCGTAGGATATTCGACACCAAATTCCTCGCACCATCGGAAACACAACTCCTCGGGGTCGGTGGTCACTTCCATGTAGAATATGTCTTCATTGTTGCATCCGTATCGATAATAGGATTCCACAATGTATGGCATCGCCTCGCGGCACGAAATGCAAGTGAATCCGAAGAAATCAACAAAAACGAACTGACCTCTGTCAAGGATGTCGAACAAATGAATCTCGTTGCCATGACAATCAACCAACTCGAAATCCAAGGCTTCGGGGCCAACACAAATCGTATCGGAAATGTTTTCAGAGCCATCTTCACAGCGCGAAGCCACAAAGTAACAGTTCTCCTCCGTCGGATGATATGTAACTTTTTCCATGTTTGGCTCAACCGTGTTGGCCTCAAAATGGAAATCCTCTTCCGCATAATTCCGCGAAAACACATGATAATACTGGGCACCTTCAACGCCCTCCCACTCGAGGTCCAATTGTGATGCTGAAAGATGAGCCGTCAAGTTGTTTGGTGCTTCGCATTGGCCCAAATTGCAATCACTTGGCACGATGCCCAAATCCGAAAAGACCTCCTCAAAATGATAGACTATTGGCTCTTGAAATATCTGATGGTCAGGCAAAAACAGAAGAAACTGGTTGTTCCCATAGTCGTAGATGCAGTCTGGATATAGGGCATAAAACGAAGAGCTTCCTCCATCCATGCCAATCACGGGGAATTCAATATGATGTTCTTCAGCCCAACTTTGGCACTGCGCATCATCGGCATGGGTCAGCAAGTCCATGAAAAACACATCCCTGCCATTGCAGCCATACTGATGGTACAAATTGTTCATGGTCAAGGTCTGCCCATAACCACTAAAATCATTCTGAAAGTGAACCAAGACATATTGCCCACCGTCGAGCAACTCAAACAGATTGTATGTTAAGCCATTACAATCCGTAAAGGTAAAATCCTCAACTTCAGGCGGGCAATCGGCCTTCAACTGCCAACCCAATGCTAGAAATACCAATACAAACAACGCCTTTTTCATGTTCAGATAGTATGGATTGCAAAAGTACAAAAACCTCACAATCCGAAAAATAAATCATTTCTTTTTCTTCACCGAAAAACCGAAGCCACCAATCTTCTCGCCGAGGCCATAATACTTGCCATGCGAATAAGCCAAAGGTTTGGCGTGGTTGAGTTGGAAAGCGCCCGTGCCCTTGTCAATGAGTTTTTCTTCCGCATTGACGGCCACCACCTCGGCAATGAACATATCATGCGAACCTAATTCCTTCACTTCCACCACCTTGCACTCGATACTCAACGGCGACTCGGCAATCAAGGGAGCCTTCACGATTTGGGCAGGCTCGGTGTGCAAATGCATTTGCTTGAACTTGTTGTAGTCGCGGCCCGAGCGCACGCCGCACCAGTCTGTGGCGGCAGCAAGATCCTCCGTCGTCAGGTTAATGACAAACTCCTTGTTTTTCATGATGAGTTCATGCGAGTGGCGTTCCTTGCGGACGGAGATGTAGCACATGGGCGGGTCGGAGCAGATCGTTCCCGTCCAGCCGATGGTGATAATATTGTAGTTTTCCTCGCAATCGCCGCATGTGACCATCACGGCGGGCAGGGGATAAATCAGGGTTCCGGGTTTGAAGGGGATTTTCATAGTTTAGTAAGAAAGCAACATGCACATCGTGATCGGGTGCAGTTTCCCAAAAGACATCTCGAAATTCAATAAAAGCATCCATATTGCCCTTTTGCTTCACAAACAATAGAAACTCAGGGACAGTTATTCGGAAATTCATACCGCCTCTAACACTTATCTGAAAATTTTGTGTTCTAGTTCTTCCATGAGGATGAAAACATTTCATATCCTCCCATTTAATTAACCGATGTCTAGGATAAAACCTTGAACCTGACAATCTTGTCTGTTCCAAGCCCTCATCAGTTATTTTGAGGTTCACTTTTACTTCTGTGATTTTGCGAGCAATAATCCAAAACAATGCAGAAATACCGAAAACAATTATCCAAATCAACCATTCGCCAAGATCCTTATAGTTATTCCTAATAATTTCTAGTAAGGTAATAGAGACCACCATACCAAAAAACAAAGTAATAAACAACACCCATCCACTTGCATACTTCACAATAATATATCCTTCGGGATTCGGGATGGTCTTTTCCTCATCATTGATTTTCTTTTGTTCTTCGCTCATGGATGATTGGTTTTTACGATTGCAAAAATAATGATTTCCCTTTTCATCTTGCGGAGAAGACAACAAAAAATCCCGCCCAAACGAGCGGGGATTTACTTTAATTCACACCAAATGCTGTTTTAATATAGCCTCCAACTGCCCAATATAATAAAACGGCACATTGATGAGTCGATAAGGCCGCTTTTCGGGTTCGGGCGTGAAGGTATCCTGAACGCTAAATTCGCCACTCCAAAAACGAACCGCCGTAACATGTCGATCGGCCGTATTGACAAAACTATGCAACGAGCGAAGATGCGAATGAAGCCCGGTCTTCACTTCAATGGGAATGATTTGGGCATTTTGCTGCCAAATGAAGTCGATTTCCGCCGTGGTGCCTTTCTTGTCGCGCACCCAATAATACTGCTTCTCTTGGAACTTGTTATCCAACAACACCCGAAGTTCCTGTGCCACAATCTGTTCGGCAGCACGACCACGCCAAGTGTCAAGCAACTCCTTGTTTTGAAGGTATTCTATTTGTATGTCGGCCACAAAATTGGTAATGCCACTATCCACCATAATGAGTTTAGGGGCACGGCGCAAGGCCGGGATGGCTGGCGCAGAAGTCGTGGTAATTGGATAGTCTAGCGACAGGATATAAGCCCTTTCAAGACAATCCATTGCATCGTGAATCTGCTTGCTGGTATAATTGCTATTGCCAAAATTATTCATAGCAATGGCTTCGGCAGCCGAAAACCAAGCCGTTTCCAACAAATGGCGGATAACACGCACCTGTTCTTCATTTTTGGCATATCGCTCCACATCCTCATTATAGCCCTTCAGCAAAGAATTGAAAATCGGAGAAAGCCGCTCAATGTCACGATATTGCACATAATTGGAAACCACTTCAGGCATTCCGCCAATGAGCGCGTATTGATTAAAATGTCCAATCAATTTCGGGTGCATCACTGCCGTCACATTTAACTGCCGAACCATCTCGCACCAAGCCTCACCCTCAACTGCGTTGAGGTATTCCATGAACGAGAACGGGCGCAAGTTCAGGTATTCCACTCGCGCCACTGGAAACGAAACGCGCTGTTTGAGCAGACTTTGCAGCCTACTACCCGCCGTAACGACATACAGCCAAGGCATTTTCTCATAAAAATAGCGCAACAAGGCCACGGCCTGCGGCACTTCCTGAATCTCGTCGATGAAGAGCAACATACGCTTGTTCTTGTCGGAAACGACATGGTTGCGCAGACACAAAAACTGCCAAATTTCAAGCACATCGTCAGTACGAGTGAAGATTTCGGCATCCTCCGACAATTCGAGATTGACCTCAATGAAAACGTCGAATTCCTTGCCGAATTCCCTCACAAGAGTGCTCTTCCCCACTTGCCTTGCCCCTCGAATAACAAGAGGTTTGTGGGGACTTCTTTCGTTCCATTGGCGCAATTGTTTAATAACCTCTCTTGAAAACATCTTGCATCTATTTGTTTTTCAGACTGCAAAGATACAGATTTTCCAAATACATAGGCAAGAACAAGAAATTTTTTTCCTAATTCATAGGCAATATTCGATAAAAACATTCCTAATTCATAGGCAAAAACAACTAAAACTCGCACAATTCATAGACAAGAAAGGGTCAAAATTTGCCAAATTCATAGGCAAGAGCCTTTTTCAGACAAAAAAATCCCGCCTAAAACGAGCGGGATTTTTCAGTTTTTAAGGATGACCAGTCGATGCCTTCTATCAGTCGGCCCTTCGACGGGCTCAGGGGCCTTGGCTTAATCGATCGTCCAGGTCGAACCGCTGTTCAGCAGGTCGTCCATGCAGTGGATCTTCGAGTTGGCCTTCTCGTTTTCGATGACTTGGTCAAGGCTGTCGTTGAAGGTCGGGGCTTTCACGTCGCGGATAACACCGATGGCGACGGGGAAATGAGGCGGCATCATGTGTGCCAGCATCATGTGGATACCCGTGTCTTCGGTGGTCTTGTCGTGGACGAGAATGTCCTTCTCGGTGATGCCGTTTTCGCCAATCTTCACCACTTCAAGCTGGTTGCCGTTGAGGCGGATACCCTTATCGCGGTTCTTACCGAAGATAAGCGGCTGGCCGTGGACGCACTTCACCTGCATGTCGTCGCGGACATCCTTGCCGGTGATGTTCTCATGCACACCGTTGGAGAAGATCATGCAGTTTTGCAGGACCTCGGTCACGGCGATGCCATCGTGCTTGTACGACTCCCAGAAGATTTCGCTCAGCTCCTTGGGGTTGATATCCACGCCACGGGCAAAGAAGGTAGCCTTGGCACCAATGGCGAGTTCGCCAGGATTGAACGGGTCTTCGTAGGTGCCTTGCGGCGAAGTCTTGGTCTTCGTGCCACGGAACGTGCAGGGCGAGAACTGACCCTTGGTCATACCATAGATACGGTTGTTGAACAGGATCAGGTTAATGTCGATGTTACGACGGCAGGCGTGGATGAAGTGGTTACCACCGATGGCGGTGCAGTCGCCGTCGCCGGTGATCATCCACACGCTGAGGTTCGGGTTGGCCAGCTTCACGCCAGTGGCGGCAGCGGCAGCACGACCGTGGATGCTATGGAAACCATAGGTATTCATATAGTAAGGGAAGCGCGAGGAGCAGCCGATGCCAGAAACGACAACGATGTCTTCCTTCTTCTTACCCAACTTCGGGAAAATGTCTTGAACGGCCTTCAAGATGGCGTGGTCACCACAACCGGGGCACCATTTCACCACCTGATCGCTTGCAAAATCCTCTTTGGTCAGCATGACCTCTTGTTCGATATTCTGATTTTCCATAGTCGTATTATTTTAAAAGGTCGTTAAACTTAGCTTCAAGCTCGCCGATGGTGAACGGCAGGCCCATCACCTTATTAAATTGCTCGCACTTGTACTCGGGGAAGTTCATGCGCAGGTACTTGGCAAACTGGCCGCGGTTGATTTCGCAGACCACGATCTTCTTGTGACCTTGCAGCACTTCCTCGGTATTGCGCGGCAGCGGCATGATGTAGTCGAAGTGGGCGTGAGCGATGCTCTTGCCTTCTTCCATCAGGCCCTCGACGGCGGTGCGGACGGTACCGAAGGTGCCACCCCAGCTCACCACGAGGAGGTCGGCATTCTTGTCGCCGTAGATTTCCTGCAGCGGGATGTCGTTGGCCACGCGGTTGATCTTCTCCTCACGGAGTTCGGTCATGATCTGGTGGTTCTCAGGGTTGGTCGACAGGTTGCCCTTGCCGTTTTCCTTTTCCAGACCACCGACGCGGTGACGCAAGCCAGGCGTGCCCGGGATAGCCCATTCGCGGCGGAGCCATTTCTCGTC
>ONJF01000065.1 GCA_900318085.1 uncultured Bacteroidales bacterium | reverse complement strand
TCGACGACCTCACCTTTCACTCCGGGCAAATCATTGGCCATCTCAAAGAAAACATCCATGTCACCTTTAGCGTCCTCATAGAGTTTTTGGTAAACCGAAAGCGTACCGCCATTCACACAATTCTTTCCGCATTCCGCGAAGAAAATTGACCGTTGCTCTGGAGAAAGCCGTGCTATGCCTTTCTCGAATCCCTTAAACCAATTTGATAATTCCATATCAATACATTTTTCTTCTTATTCAATATACGGCTTATCACCAAGCGGGCTAGTGCAGCCCCAATCTTTGGCGAACTGCTCAAACTCTCCGTTGACTTTCTTCAAAAACAGCAGGCTTACCATTTTGCGAACCAGCCAAGGGTATTGTTCCATACCTGTAAATTTGGCGGCTTCGGGAGAGAGGAAATTACCTTTTTGTGCAAAGAGTCGCCCCATTTCAACATAAGGAGTCACCATTTTGACCACTTGATCGGCAGGTGCGGTACGGATACGGAAACTGCCGCCATGGATGAGTGTGCCGCCGTAACTACAACCAAGTTGTTCGGGTAGTCCTCGCAGGATGCGTTCACATAGACGAAATTCATTCCCTTCATCCATTCCTCCGTGAAGCATAAAGGATATTTCGGCATGCTGCTTGCGTTCCTTAGGCAGTGTTTCCAAGAATTCCAGCATCAAGCCAGGCACACATTCCACATAAAGCGGAAACGCAATGAGGATGCGTTCGTTGTTGAGAAAGGCTTCGCGTGCTGCGCTCCATTCTTTACGGCTGGAGAGGTTGTGAAGTTCCCAGGTGACACCACCCTCTTCCATGCCTTGGGCGAAGGTGTGGATGATTTTGTCGGTGTTACTGTATTTCTGCACTCTTGGGCTGCCGTTGATGATAACGATATGAGTTGGTTTAGAGTTTAGAGTTGAGTGTTTAGAGTTTTGAACCATGCTGGAAGTAGCATCCAAGGGAATAGCACCCAACGAATGTCCACCGATGTTGGCGGCGGTACGTTTACACCAATCTTCCAACAACGCTTGGTCAGCGGCACCTTTATACAAAAGACCGATGTTGAGCGCATGGTAGCGCAACTCATGTCGCATCCAGCCGTCGCGGAAACCTATGGTCATGTTCAGCATAGGCATAATACGATCCATCATTCGTTTGCCTTTGTAATCCAGAAAGCCAAACCGTGTGTCGGAGACAAGCCAGAGGTTATCGGCCTTCACCAGTTTCTTGAGAATGCTCTCATAATCGTCCTTGATGGCGCAAATGCCAGGTGTTTTGAGCCAGCACTGGTTGCAGCCCATGCAATGCGCAATGTTCATGTCCGAGGTATTGACAATCTCCTTGTTATTGTCTTTAATAAGATTGCTAATTTGTTCTAAGACAGATTTTTCCTCAATCGTATTCAATATTATTGTCATACTCAAAGACCTTTATGGTTTTTTGTAATTCATCCAAAAATCTTGCTCCATGTCCACCATCCATCTGCACATGATGGAACTGGAAGGATATGGGTAAGGTGACCTTGAACCAACCTTTGCGATATTTACCCCACATTACCATAGGATTGCAAAACTGGTCTGTATATTGGTTGATGATGCCATCCAACTCGGTAGTAGTCATTGCCGAAGTCCCGATGACCATAGAATCAGCCTCGAAAGTGCTTTTACAAGACAAACTCACCGATTGAGTCAAAGTCAAGTATTCGGTACTAAACCGCTCAAAATCATCAGTATAAGGAATATCGCACGAATTGATACCACCAACCTTGTTGTTTACAATCACGTTGATAGCAAGTCGGTCGTACTTATACAGATTCCCATGCTCGGGAAGCAAGTAGAATTCCTCCATCTGGCTTGCTGCCTTGCCGATGCACCAGCACAAAATCGCATTGAATTTCAACCCTTTTCGTCTGCTCACCTTATAAAGCCGCGTCACATCGAAGGTCTTGGTGAGCGTCACCATCGGCATGGGCGACTTCATCCATAGCTCAAATGCTTGTGCCCGATTCGTCTCCTGTGGATTGATTTCTTGTTTCATTGTAGGTATGTCCTTTTGTCCATATCAATTCGGTTACAAAATTAGCGCATTATCCATTCCGAAGCGAAAACTCTATATGGACAATAATGTGGACAATGTGCACACAAACTACCTTTGCAAATGAAAAAAACATAGTTTTGCAGCGTTAATCCATAATTTGAACAAAATGAAAAAAGTTCTTACTTGTTTAATTGTGATAATTTGCACTTTGAACAGTTGGGCGCAAAGTCCTCTCTTGAAAACGGTAGAAGCCCCAGATACTACTACTCCAATGGTTCGGGCCGAAGGCTGGCTCAACTCGCACTGGACACAGGATTTCCCTTACAATCAACTTTGTCCAAGAGACCCGGTGAATGGCAACGCCTTTAGCTTGGCAGGCTGTCCTGCCATTGCCATGGGACAGATCATCAATTATTTACGCACAACCCAAGACACCCGCTTTACCGACGATGACGACTATAACCATTACTATGCCGGCCGCAATTATGTTATTGATGACGATTGGGCAAGCTTGAAATTCCCGTCCTTCCCAATGCTGAATGAAATGTTGGATTCCATCGATGCCACTTTCGAGCGCGGCGAGGAACTGTCTGACGAGTTGGCTGCCGCCTTGGTCTTTGCCTGTGGCACGGCTCTTACCCAAGTCTATACTTCGCAAAGTTCCGGCACTTTCTATGTCGACCAAGCCTATGAAGCCTACCAACGCTTTGGCTTTACGGACTGCATGCTGTTTCGTGATCCTGATTCCACCATGTATGCAACCTTGATCTCCAATCTGCAAGCTGGTTATCCTGCCCATTTGGCGGTCGAGAATCCTGCAGGAACGGTGGGACACAATGTGGTGGTCGATGGCTACCGCGAATCGGACGGCAAGTTCCACATCAATTTCGGCTATGGCGGCACTTTAGACAACTGGTACGACATCCCCGACCCCAATTTCTATTACGGCATGACCAAGGTGGAAGGCATTATCTTGAATATCATCCCCTCCATGGGACCTTTGACTGTTCACGAGTCTATCGCCCAACAGCCGTTAGAAGTTTATCCCAACCCCGTTTCCGATATCCTTCATTTGAAAAACCTTCCTTGTGAAAAGGTTGAGTATTCCATTTTCAATTTGATGGGACAAGAAGTGGCTGCAGGTTCCTCCAGCGGAACCATTTCCGTGGCCGGATTGGAAAAGGGGATTTATTTCTTGCAGGTGAAGGGAGAAGGCACCTGTGAAACAGCGAAATTTGTTGTGAAGTAAAACCATTAATATACACCAATTCATGAACCAACATCCCATTCAAGAAGGCTACATGCCTTATCTCGGCTATCAGACTTACTACCGCATTGTCGGTGAACCTTCAAGCAAGCCTGCACTGCTTTGTCTGCACGGCGGACCGGGCAGCACGCACAACTATTTCGAAGTCTTAGACCGCATCGCCGACACGGGCCGCCAGGTCATCTCCTACGACCAGATCGGCTGCGGTAACTCCTACCTCGACGGCCACCCCGAACTGTGGACTCAAGAGACCTGGATCAACGAACTCATCGCCTTGCGCGAGCATCTGCACCTCGACCAGCTCCACCTCCTTGGCCAGTCGTGGGGCGCTATGCAAGCCATCGCCTATATCATCGATTGTTGGGACGACCCCGACTATCTCCGCGCCAACGAGCATTACTATGAGCGTTATGTCATCAGCGTGGACGAAAACTCGCCCGAGTGTATCCGTCGCCCAAAACGCGCCGGCAACGAAGCCTACCTCTACGGCTGGGGGCCCAACGAATACCAACCCTTGGGCGATCTGGCCGACTTCGAATACACCGACCGTCTGCACCAAATCACGCAACCCTGCCTCATTTGCAGCGGCACCCGCGACATTTGCACCCCCGTAGTGGCTGCCTCGCTCTACGAGAACATTCCCAACAGCCGCTGGGAAGTCTTCAAAGGCGCACGCCACACCTGCTTCGTCGAGCAAACCGACAAATACTGCGAGATCTTAGAAAAATGGCTGGAGGAATGCGATTAAGCTTTAGATAAAACTTGCTTTCGCATATTCACAATGTCCATCACATTGCCGAAGATGCTGAAAACGCCAAAGCCCATCAACAATGAAAGCGCGGTGGTGACGATGATTCGGGAGTGTTCGCTGAGCCAAATAAGAACAGCTGACTGCGCGTTGAATGTGAAAAGCGGAACCTCGGCGGGCATGGAAAGCAAGAAAGCGATGGTAACGGCGCCGCTGATGACGCCCACGACAAAGGCTGCCACCAGGGCCCATTTGTAGTGGCGAATCGTGGCCTCTTGGTGTTGTTTTACATACTCCACGGCATCCAAACGCTTGTTGAGCGATGCCATAAAGGCCTCGTTGTCATCGAAATGCGGTTGCTGAGCGAGGAAGAGTTCCTCAAGTGTTTTGTCTTTGTTCATGGCTTCAGTTTCTCCTTTAGTTTGTCGCGTCCGCGCGAGAGTTGTTTTTTGACGGCATCTTCCGATGTCTCGGTGATGGCCGCTATTTCCTTAATATTGTATCCGTTGAAATAGAATAGTGTGATGGCCGAGCGTTCCTTGGGCGGCAGGGTGCGCAAGGCCAGATAGAGGTCTTGGTGCGCAAAGGAAGCGTCGGTGGAAGTGTTGCTGACAAGTGCCCGTGCCTCGTCGAGGCTTTCCGTGGTACGGCAACTGGCCTTGTGGTTGAGGAAGGTGTTGTGGGCAATCTTAAACAGCCACGAGCGGAACCTCCCCTTCTCCTGATAGCCTGCCGACGAGAGGTAAGCCTTGACCAATGCGTCTTGCGCAAGGTCGTTGGCCTCTTCCTTGTTGCCGCAGCAGAGGTAGAGCAAGAAGCCCCGAAGAGCCTCCTGCTCTTGCTCCACAAGTGCTATGAATCCTTCGCGGGTCACGGGTTAGGCTTGTGTGTTCATTTTGCTTTCTTCGGCTTCAATCTCCTTAGCGAGCATCTTTCTACCTACGCCATAGTTGATGATGAAAGCAGCACCTATGGCCAGAAGAATCACGCCGAAAGCAATGGCGGTCTGAACATCGTCTGCCATGTGAATCTTCTGCGTATCTTTGCTTATTGTATTAATAAGGAAGATGCCAAATCCAATCAAGCCGATGCCTAGTATGGTGGTGATCGAAAGCAGCTTCTCCTTCAAGAGCTTTTTCTTCGGCGAAATCTTTTTGAGCAGTTCCTCGACATCCATGTCGGGATTTTTCTCCAAGGCTGCCGTGACGATCTGTGTGCGAGCGTTTGTCTCGTTCGTTTTTTTACGAACCACCAGCCAGACAACCATGATGGGGAGTACACACCCGCATAAAATGATGGGTAACATACCGATGAGTTCATCCAGAATTAAATAAGTGCTATCCATTTTTCTTATCGTTTTAAGTGTTAGACTTCTGTTTTCTTGAACCAGTTCGCCCTTATAACAAGTCTGGATGGCAAAAGGTGACGTCAGGAGTGAAATATTTTCAGACGCTTCATCTTTTCCATGCTGAATTATACTCCGACGAACTCCACGCCAAGATCTTTGCAAACGGTCTGTGCTGTGGTGCGACCGCTTTGTGCTGCCGGGGGAAGTCCGCCTGAATAGGCCGTCCGTTGCCCCGTGAAGTATAGGCCTTCACGATAGCGGACAGGCGCGTGGTACAAGCGTCGGAAGGGCGGCCAGTCTGTCATGTAGCTTCCCTCGAAGGTGCCGCAATAACGCTCGTAGGTGAGTGGCGTGGCCATGTCGGTCACAGCCACGGCATCCTTGATTTCGGGAATCACCTCAATGATGGCTTCGATGAAATCAGCCATCACCTCTTTTTTCTTGTCTGCATAGCTGCCGTCTTCCTTGGCCGCTTTCCAATAACCGTAGGTGGGGCCGTGAAGCAGACAAGTGATGACACTGCACCCTTCGGGAGCATAGCCTTCCTCTGTGACATAGTTGTTCACGACAATCGTTTGGTAGGTACGCCCTACGGCATGCAAGGAACGAGGCAGCACAATCTGCATGGAACGGGGCCACGAAGACAAATCTGCCTTGACTCCGACACCTAGAAACATGCATTGGGTCGTTCGAAGCCCCGACCGCATTTTTTTGGCCCAGCTGTCTTGTAACGGCTCTTTGAAAAGCGTGTCAATGGCACTTCGGGCATCCGCCGAAATGACTATGACATCTGCCGTAAGCATCTCGTCCTTGGTACGAACCGAATACTGTTTCCCTTCAAGGAAAACCTCCTCTGCAAGGGTCTGGTATCGAATTACTCCACCACAACTTTTGAATGTGTCAGCCATGTTTTGCGCCATGCGCAGCGAGCCGCCTTTAGGATAGCCGCTGTCGCCCACATTGAAGGTGCCCAGGGTGTAGATAAAGGACAATGCATTGATTTCAGGCTCCACGACGGCGGCCAAAAGTGCCCTTATCCGTGGATTCTTGAACCATTGGGCATAGGCACGAGCCGACTGGGCCATCAAAAACGGCGTGACGAGGACGGCAGGCAGCATCTTGACATATTCCCAAACGGAAAACGGCTTGGGGTTTCGGACTTTTAGGCCTCGTAAATCACTGATAGGCTGATGGAAATTCTTGAAACAGGCCAAGTGAAAACGGAGACGCCACAAGGCAAGCTTATCCCTAAAGCCAGTGACTTCCAGCCCATGCAAGTCGCGAAACAGGGGCATGGTACCTTTTTCGTCCACCAAGGTATAGATAGGATCTTTGAAAAAGACGGGGTTGTTATCCTGCAACGCGCCAGTTTCCAACCAAACCTGATGCAACGGGATCTCCTTTTTGGCTCCGATAAGCCAATGGATGCCACCCTCGAAAGTGTAGCCTTTGCGCTTCCAGCTGGTGGAGACTCCTCCTGGACCAGCGGCTTTCTCCAAGACAAGCGTCTGGATGCCTGAACGCTGCAGATAGACAGCCGTGGTAAGACCAGATATACCTGCGCCGATGATTATTGCTGTCCGTTGCGCCATGAAATCATTGTTTCCAACGCTTCAGCATCGGGAAAAACTGCCTCATCATGCCTTTGTACTCGTCCTTGGTCATGGGCTTGGGCATGTTCTTGTTGACTTCATCGACAAACTGTGAGCAGAACTCGATCATCTCTTCCATGGTACAGTCCTGCGTGAACTTGCCGTCCTTGTAGCAATACATGCAATAGTCTTCGTTCTTGCTTCCGTCAGCATTTGTGCCGAGAATCTCTTGGGTGAGCGGCATTCCGCAGCTCTGACAAAACTTCATTTCGCTTTCCATATTCTTATGTTATTTCAATCTGTATTGTACAATGCAAAAATAGGCCATTTTTGCCAAACTTGTTTGCCTATGTAATATATTTGTATTTTTGCCTGCTTTTTCAAATACAAAAATCGACATAATACCATTATTAACTTATAACAATAGCTATTATCACAATGAAAAAACTAACTATGATCGCAGTCGCAACAATTGCCTTGGCTTTTGCTTCCTGTGGCAACCAAGGCTCAAACAACACTACCACTCCTACTCCCGCCGCTAAAAGTGAAGAAGCCCCGGCCAAAGTGGCTTATGAGCAAATCACCGTTGAGAAGTACGGATTTACTTTCGACATCCTAAAAGGCATGCGCCGCACCGACGACCCCTCCAATGACAATGGTGGTGTCTGGACACTTGTGCCTGAAAATAGTGACGATTTTGCCATCGATGCCACGGTACAAGCTGGTGTGTATGAATCCATATTTGGACCTTATGACGACGAAAGAATCCAGAGGGAATTCGATGAAGAAATCCCTGCAGAGGCCGAAAAGAAGCTTGACCTGGAGAAAAAGGAGTACACTTATTCCGTCGCTGGTGAAATTAGCGAGTTCCACCGTGTCATCTTCAAGGACAACCAGCAGATTAATATCATGGTTGCCTATACCGAAAAATGGGCTCCCAAACTCGGTGGCGAGGTTCGCGACCACATCCTGAACTCTGCCAAGTTCAATTAATCAGGAAAACACCCTCTAAATAAAAAAGGCAGCGCCTGTCACGATGACGGATGCTGCCTTTTTATTGGTCACACGGGGATTCAATCCAACACAAAACTATGGGTTTTATGATTTACTCTTCATATGATTTGCGTACCTCTATCGGTTGAGCTTTTGAAACGAATATCATCCCGTCGTAAAGCTCCGTAGGCGAATCCCAAACGCGGTAAGCCATCGGCATGATGGCCATGAGCGGAGAGTAACCTTCGCCCACAGAACCCATCCAAATATAGCCCGTGACATTTTGTTTGAGTGGGGAATCGACAGGAATTCTCGAGAAATCGAGCCAGCTCATCCCGTAACCGCATTTTTTTGAGGCCTTGGCCAACGGATTGTAGGAATAAAAGGTATGATTGCTTCTGTTAGTATGACTATCACCTTTGGGCAAACTAACTCGAGCTTTGAAGAAATCGGTGCCGATGGCATAGTAACCCTCGCCAAGTTCGTTGGCAAGCAGGTTTCCCATGGCTTTCCCAGAGGTCCCGTATTCGTGACGCTTCCCGATATGGCCGTTGTGGGCGGAAACGAAAATGCGATGATTGCCACGAGCCTCTTCTTGGTCAAGAATCCAATGCACATTGTCGGCCATGAATCTGTCGCGCAGCACAATCCCATTAGCCATGGAATCCATCACCTTGCCGATTTCATGGTTTTGGAGAAGGATGTCGGCAAAATGCACGGCCTGAACGACTTTAGGGTCGTCGCATTGCTGCAATTCATGTTTTACATCCTCAATGACTTTTGTCCACTGCTCTGAATTGTATGTTTCAGAAAAACAACCCTTTTCATCGTCCCAGATTTGCTCCAATTCAGAAACGGAAACGCCAAGTTCTTTTGCGACTTCAAGCAAAAAATGGCAGTTCTTTTCATAGCGCTGCATGTCAAAGCCGTAGAAGCAAAGCTGATCCTCCTCACTTGCCATTGTGTTGTACTCGCGCATCCACGAAATCAGTTGTTCCATTTGCTCAGTCTGATAGATGGGGAAACCGATGGCCGCCGCCGCTTCCTGTGCCGTTCCACTTCCACCATGGATATACTGGTTCACCACCTCGCAACCGCCGTAGTCGCCTTCAAGGGCAAAGGCACGCACACCGTATTTTTCGACCATTATCTTGAAAACCTCCAATTTGAGTTGCTGAAACTCGATGTTGCCGTGTGTGGCTTCCCCCAGCCCGATGACACGTGCCTGTTCGGGAACGGAAATGTCCGAAATCTTTCCGGCATATTTCGCAAACTCTTCTGTGTCGGCGCATTTCCCCGTACCGAAACCTCCGAAATATGAGAAAAAACATGCAATCACAAGCACCACTACAAACAGTGCAAGCAATATCCAGCGCACGATGTGTTTTTTTGTTTTGTTGTCTTTCATGGTTGTTATCTTATCTAATAGTCATCTTTGGGTGTTTATTGGTTCTGCCCATACTTCTCTCTGGCATCAAGGAGAACTTTCTCTGCCTCAATGAATTCCTGAACCGCCTGCTCATGAATTCTTTCATCTTCTTCGCTAACATCGTCCTCTACCACAGAGCGCAAACGGCTGAATTCCTTTATGTCTTCCTCGCTGACATTCATCATTTGCACACAACGGTTGCGTATCTTCTTCAAAGTAATCAGACAATTCCAGTTATTGATATAATGATCTGGAAAACTAACTTTTATGAGGTTTTCTAGAGACTGGGCGATCCCCGATCCATAAATCTCATTCTTGAATTCATCCATTACTTTTTCTTGGTAAAAACGGCGCCAATTGTAAAAAGCAGAAACCTCATGAATAAAATTGACATTGCCGAGGGTGTTGAAAGTCTCTATATTGGAAGAGAAAACATTTTCAGTCGTTTCGGAAAACTCAGTATAGATAAGTTGAACAGATGCCATAAATGTGGAATAGTGACTATTGAAATGCTCCGGATGAAGGATGGCATCCTGCTGAGCTTTGAATGCTTGCCGAAATACTGAATCGACATATTGAATTTGTTCAATGGTCTTGTCAAAGTCATAGATAATCATCATGACCATTTCCTTCTTTGCCGCCTCCTTATGGCGCCTATTAATGATGGCTGAGGTGCCAAAGGTGAGTATGATGGAGAAGGTTGTCGCGAGAAGCGTCAACAGAAACTGTTTGGTGCCGGACGAAGGTTTTTCTTTCATATTCTTTTCATTTTAGTTGGTAAGTCTTGTATCGTTTCCATTCCTCTTGGAGGTCAGCCTTATGCTCACCCATGAAGAATGTGGCTTGTAGGTCATCCTTGAAAGGCGTCCAGTTGCCGCAAATAACGCCATCGTGGGCGATGATAGGCTGGAAGATGCCACTGTTGTTGTGGGCCTTGTGGCTATAGTCAGGCGAGAGGACGATGTCGCGGCTCTTATAGCCGATGAGGTATTCGTCGTAAGGCGGAATCAGGAGATATTTTCCTTTGCGGAAACCTCGGGTGCGGCAATCGTCCGTCAAATAAAATTCCCTGCGTTGTTGTTGTAGAGACGGTGTGCACACCGTCTCTACATGCAGGGAATTACCTAATATCTTAATTCCCCGCCTGCATTCGTTGATATTCAGCCCCGACCACCACACGAAATCCTCCAACGTGGCTGGTTGGCGGCTTTGAAAATATTTCCGCGCAAGCATCGCCAAAGCCTCGTCGCGGTCCATCTTGACATGGTTCTTTACCTTTTCTGAAGCGAGGGCGTAGGTCGCCTTCATTGGCAACAGGTCGCCGCTGCAAAGCGTCCCTGACAGTTCAGCATAGCGGATGTGGTACGACAGGCGATGGTCGTCCATATGGATGTCTTTCTCCGCCAAGGCCTCAACGAAGTCTTCCTTGGTGACGCTGCCCTTTTCGGCAGCAGTCTGGACAAGGATTTCCCTGATGCGTTTTACCTCCTCATCGGGAATACTAATCTTATTACTGCGCATCCAGCCCTTGATGACCGCCAATGCCTTCGCCGAACAGAGTTCGAGCAAGGGCCAATAATCCTCGGCCGACACGAGTTGCCAAGTGCCGCGCATCAGATGCAGACGGATGATCCGCCCGCTGTCGAAAGCTTTCTTGAAGGCTTTGGCAGAGGGTTTCTTGGTCCGCATCGCCACCGCCCAACGCATCAGGCGGTACTCCTGTGCCTGCATCGCACCCATGTGGCTGACCACCGCTTCGGGCTTGTCGAACTGGGGGCAGATGAGCTGCTGGTTGAGCAACCGGATGGCAACGGGATTCATTGTAGGGCTTATTTGAACTTGGACATGAACTTCTCGCTCTCCACGACAAAGCGTTCGTGGATGCCTTCGCCAACAAGCGTTGTGTCTTCAAAACACTTCACTTCGAACACCAGGCGGCGGCGGTCCACTTCAACGAGTTCGGCCTCACAGCGGATGGTGCTGCCCACCGGACTGGCTTTCAAATGCTTGATGTTCACGGCAATGCCCACTGTCGTGTTGTCTTCTCCAATCTTGTCGCAAACGCTCATCAGGCAGGTTTTTTCCATAAGGGCAATCATGGCGGGCGTGGCAAACACCTCCAACGCGCCCGAGCCATACACGGCGGCGGTGTCCTTGCGTTCAACCACAAGCTGTTCGCTGTGGCGAAGTCCTTTCAAAGTGTCGAATTCTGTCATTTCAATATCTCTCAATAAAGTCCGTTACAATCTTAAAAACCGGTTCGTAGCTATCAAAGATAGCGTTCTTGTATGTGTCATAGATGGTATGGTAGTACTTGAACGCATCGCCTCCTTCATTCTCGAAGAAGATGCAAGGCACCTGACGTGCGGCGAAGGGGTAATGGTCGCTATTGGCGGCCAACTTGCCACGATTCAATGCCTTGAAATAGTGCTTTTCGTTGTTGATTTCCTCAAACAAGGCAAAACCACGCAAACCCTCTTCGCTGGCCTCGCAGTACTGCACGGGGTTGTTGTCGCCAATCATGTCAATGTTGAAGAGGTATTTAATCTGCTCCAAAGGCACAATGGGATGCCAGGCATAATACTCCGATCCGCGCAGGTTGGCGTCCTCGCCCGAGAAAGCGATGAAATACATGTCGTATTCAGGACGGTTTTGAGCATAGTATTTAGCTAAAGTGACGATAGTGGCCGTACCCGAGGCATTGTCGTTGGCACCTGCATAAAACACCTTCTTACCGAGGTTGCCCAAATGGTCGTAATGCGCCGTGAACACATAGCAGCTGTCGTGCCGACGACCTTCTACCTTGGCGATGACGTTGAAGCACTCGTAGTCCTTCAAGAATTTGTTTTCCATGTTCAGCTTGATAGTCTTTGCGTCCTTGGGGAAGCGATATGGCACCCAGATGACGGGCTTGGGGAAGACCTTCTCTCCGTAAGCCTTGTAAAACTTCAAAGGCTCCTCCCATGTGAAGAGTATGCCTGCCACAGGACCGAACTCCTTGCTTTGCATGCGCTTGAAGTCATCCCCATGCTTGTAACTGAACATAAAGTCGCAGACCACAAAAACATTTTGGTTCTCGGGTTTCGCCAAGTCATTGAAGATCTTTTCAGCGTCATAAGTGGCCGTGTCGATGTAATAAAGCCCAAACTCACCCTCGATGCTTGGGTTGAACTCGCGCACGGTGAAGTCAACGCCAGGAATCTGCTTTTCCCCGTCGACCCACATCTCCATTGTTCCTGGGAAGGTGTTGATATCCAACGTAAAAGGCTGACAGAGTACCCTGTCAACACCCATCTTGGCAAACTCTTTGGCAAGATAATTCCCAGCCTTGTTGGCACCGTCTTTGGCGTAACCGCGACCTTGGTACTTTGAAGAACTTAACTCCTTGACAATCTTTTTGTATTGTTTCAAGTCCTGTGCGTTTACCTGCACTGCGGCAAAACACATAGTGAAAAGAAGTACAAATAATGTTCTTTTATTCATAACGATAGAATTTGAAATTTGTCGCAAAAATAGTTTTTTCCTGCAATCTATTTAGAAAAAGAAGTACTTTTGCAATCTATGAAAGAGAAAAAACTGCTCATATTGCTCCTCCTTTGGCTCATCGGTACAGGCTCGTTGATGGCCCAACGCCTTGGTGGCGGCCTGATGTTGGGCCCGACCTTCAGCACCATGAGCATGAGCGGAAACGACAGCACGCGGTTCCGTCCCGACTTCACAGGTGGTGTGCGCATCGCCCTCATCCCTAAACATTCTATCGTTGGGGCTGAAATCGATGTGCTCTATTCGCGACAGGGTACGAGTTCAAAGAAAGGCTTGGATGCCAACAACAACACGATTCGCTATTTGGAGAAGTCGCATTACATCAATGTGCCCTTGCTACTCAATATCTATTTCCGCAAATGGAACGAGGACGACGAGGACGAATCGATGATTCCGAGGCTGCGCATCGGACCACAAGTGGGCTTTTGCATCGGTGGCAATGATGTGACGGATCTGAAGATCAAAAAGAAAAGGCAGCAATATATCACTCCATGGGAGTCGGGCAGTTTCAACCGCATCGACTGTGGCATTACGGCTGCCTTGAGTTATTGGTTCATCGAAGTGCGCTACACAAAAAAACTATACATTTGCAGTTTTGAAATATTGTAAACCATGAACATCGTAATAGCTGGAGACGGAGAAGTAGGCATGCACTTGGCGGAGGCCTTGGTGCGCAGCAACCATAACATCACCATCGTGGACCCACACGAGGAACTGCTGAAGATGATGGAATCGCACAGCGACCTGATGACTGTCACAGGCGACTCCACCTCAACTGCCGTGCTGCAACGCGCCAATGTGAAAAAAGCCGACCTCATGATGGCCGTGCTCCACGACGAGCATATCAACCTGCTGACGGGCATCATCGCCAAGAAACTGGGCGCCAAGAAAGTCATCGCACGCGTCAACACGATGGAGAACTTGAGTCCCGAGGTATGGCGCATGTACCAAGACCTCGGCATCGACGGACTGCTCTCGCCCGAAGACATTGCCGCACAAGAGATCATCTCGCTGCTGAAGAAAAACGCCTCGTCGGAGACCTACGACTTCGCAGGCGGCAACCTGCAACTCTTCATGGTGAAACTGGAACCTGAAGCGGAGATCCTCGGCAAGACCGTCGACGAGGTCATCGACCAATATGAACACATCGAGTTCCGCGTGGCAGCCATCCACCGTCGCCAGAACACCTTCGTGCCGCAAGGCGACGAGGTCTTCCAAGTATCCGACATGGTGTACGTGGTCACCAAGCCGCATGCCATCAAAGACATCATCAAATTGAGCGGCAAGAAACAAATCAATGTACACAATGTGATGATTGTCGGCGGCGGGCGCGTGGGACGCATCACTGCCAAACGTCTTGAGAAAGAGTTGAATATCAAGATTTTAGAAATCGACAAAGAGCGTTGCATGGACCTGACCAACTACCTCTCGGAGGCTTTGGTCGTCAACGCCGATGCCCGTAACCTCGACTTGCTCGAGGACGAGGGCATCAAGGACATGGACGCCTTCATCGCCGTCACTGACAACACCGAGACCAACATCTTGACTTGCCTTCAGGCCAAGTCATTCGGCGTGAAGAAGACCATCGCCCTCGTCGAGAACATCGACTACATCGACATCTCGCAGAACATCGGCATCGACTCCATCATCAACAAGAAACTCATCGCGGCCAGTTACATGGTGAAATACACTTTAGGCGCCAAAGTGGCGTCACTGAAAAGCTTAAGTGGCATCGATGCCGACATTGTGGAGTTTCAGGTCAGGGCCGGCTCTGCGGTCACACGCAAGCCTATCGGCCAATTGGCCATGCCTACTGATGCCATTATCTGCGGCATCACCCGCGACGGCGAGAGTTACATCCCCACCGACGATTTCCAAATCGAGACCGATGACCAGGTTGTGGTGCTGGCCCTGCCAAATGGCATCCCCGCTGTTGAACGCTTATTCCATTAATGCTATGGCATCACAAAACAGACAAAACTTTCAAAACCATTTGTTGAGTAAAGAAAGTCGCCAACCAGCTCCTTTCCAACGCATCCTAAAGGATGCCCGAAAGCCTTTTGCTGTTTTTGTAGGTTTTGTGACAAAAAACAACCCATGAAGTGGAAAACTAAAATAAACCATCCTTTAGTCCTCCGCATCGAAGGCCAGCTGATACTCATCGAAGGTCTCATGATGCTGACGGTGCTCCCCGTGACCTATCTCCACCACGGGCTTTACGCCTTCAGCATGCCTTTCTCGGCCCTCATCACCCTGCTCACCGGCTTCATCCTACTTATCGCCACACGCAAGCACAAAGACGAAAAAACAAGTTCGCGCGACGGCGTCTATGTTGTCTGCATCTCATGGCTTGTGCTCTCGCTTTTCGGCGCCATGCCCTACCTGCTCAGCAAGAGCGTACCCAACTTCACCGATGGCTTTTTTGAAGCCTTGTCGGGCTTCACCACCACGGGAGCTACCATCTTCACGCGTATCGAGGATGTGCCGAAAGACATCCTACTCTGGCGCAGCATGACGCAATGGCTCGGTGGCTTGGCCATCATCGTGTTCACCATCGCCATCCTTCC
The DNA here is from genome assembly GCA_900318085.1 of uncultured Bacteroidales bacterium. Taxonomy (GTDB): domain Bacteria; phylum Bacteroidota; class Bacteroidia; order Bacteroidales; family F082; genus Limimorpha. The sequence continues at coordinate 2,262 of ONJF01000065.1, read as the reverse complement.
CTATCTCGGCATGAGTGGCATGCAACTCTTCGTAGCGGAAATCAATGGCATCAACTACGACAAACTGCATCCGCGCATCATGCATACCGTCAGGCGCATCTGGGGTTTGTATCTCTTTTTCACCCTATTGGAGACACTTCTTCTCTATTGGGGTGACATGGACTTCTACGATGCCATCTGCCACTCGATGAGCACCATCAGCTCGGGAGGATTCTCCACCCGGACGGAAAGCCTCGGCGCCTTCTCTAACTACTCACAGGTTGTGGTCACCATCTTTATGGTGCTGTCGGGCTGCAACTTCTCGTTACTCTTGCTCTCGTTGAGTTGGCGGTCGTTTGCCATCTTCAAAAACCAAGAATTCAAGACTTTCCTACTTTACATCCTATTCATCAGCCTCGGCATCGGAATCGTGTTGGTATTCGCCCGCCATCTGAGTTTCGGCACTGCCTTCCGCCAATCATTCTTCGGAGTCATCTCGGCTTTCACCACCACGGGGTTCTTCATCGGCGACTACACAGCCTGGCCTTCTTTCCTTTGGGTTATGCTCTTCTTGCTGATGTTTATTGGTGGCTGTTCGGGTTCCACCTCGGGTGGCGTGAAGATCTTTCGTCATCTCATTTTCGTCAATAATTCAGTGCTTGAACTGAAGCGCATCATCCACCCCAACGCCGTGTTGCCCGTAAAAGTCAACGGGAAGTCCATTTCGACCAGTGGCGTCTACAAAAATGTCTCGTTCATCTTCATTTATTTCCTCGTCTTCCTTGCCGGAGCCATCGTCTTGCTCTTCACAGGTACCGACTTCAGCACTGCCATTGGTGCTTCAGTAGCCACCTTGAGCAATGTAGGCACAGGAGTTGGACTTGTAGGACCAGGTGGTTCCTATGTCGCCTTCCCTTTGGGCGCGAAGTGGATCCTTATGCTTCTGATGATCCTCGGCAGGGTCGAGCTTTTCTCGCTCATTACGCTGCTTTCGCGGAGTTTTTGGAGGAATTAAGGTCAAAGACCTCCTAAATCCTTGGACTTCCCCGAAAAAAGTTTGGAACGAGTAAACTTTCAACTAATTCATTCACAAATTATTACATTTCAAAAACCTTGAAAAAGTTTGGACTGCCCTTTCAACCGCTTGTCGAAAGTGGTAGTTTTGTGATGCTGAAACGAGATCTTGTTTATTTTTGTCCCCATGAAACTGCATCATCTGGTTTTGTCTTTCCTTGTTACCATGTTGGCTGCTTGCCATCCTACATCCCGAGATGTGCGGCTAGCTGCCCGCGATGCCTTGGAAAACGCTAGCATCCAGTTGGATTCGGGCAACAAGGCAGTGGCTTTGCAATTGTTCAAGGATGCGGAACATTATGGCCTATTGGCGCATGACACGCTGACTGTGGCTCACGCAAAGTATCATATTGCTAGGTGTTTGGGCTATTATGCCGACAAAGAAGAGGTTGTTTCGTTGTTGAAGGATGCAGCAGAAGGCTTTGGCAATAATTATTCCGACAGGTCTGAAGCCTTAAGGGAACTGGGCGATTTCTATCAGTACCATGGACAATTTGATAGCTCAGCATATTATTTGGATCAGGCCTTAAAGTATGCCGAACAAAGCGGGGCATTGGAAGCAAAGCGCGACTGCTTGTCTGCCTTTCATGCCATGTATTTCAATGCGGGAGATTACGAAAAGTCAGCCAACTACCTTAGCCAGTTTTGGCAAGCTTCGATTGCAGATGCTGACGACAACTTGCTGATGTATTATTATCATGACATGGGGAACATCTTCTATGAGTCCGGCAACTTGGATTCTGCTGATTATTATTACAGCCGTTTGGAGGAACTTGTGTCCCAAACAGAGCCAAACGCGGATACTTGGTTCTATTACGGTGTCTTGTCCGATTATGCCGAAGAACTCGGCGATTATGAAACCGCTTGCAAATATGGATGTTTGTACGAAGAAGGCAACAATCTAAAAGAAATAGAGCAACAGGAAAACAATCTTGCGCTTATCAGCCATAAATACGACAGCGAGGTGATGCAGAACGAGTTAAATCGTAAAATCATTATCAAGCAACGCATCATCGTCATTGTCAGTTTGGTAGCGACTTTGGTCTTGGCTGCGTTGTTGGTTTCGCAAATCCGCTTGGCAAGGCGACGCAAGCGCGAGGCCGAAATCAATGCCGAGCTGTTCCACTTCAAGCAGCAGAACAAAGACTTGGCACAAAAACACGCCGAGCATGAGCAAATCCAGCAGGATTATGCCGACCGCCTTTCGGA
>ONJF01000021.1 GCA_900318085.1 uncultured Bacteroidales bacterium | reverse complement strand
AATTTGACCTCGGTAACCATTCCAAATTCCGTGATTTTCATTGGACAAACGGCATTTGGCAGTTGTAACTTGACCTCAATTGTCATCCCCAGTTCCGTCACAGCGATTGATGATAATCCGTTCTCTGCTTGCTCTAGTTTGGCTCAAATCACGGTTGACGAAGGTAACCAAGAGTACAGCTCACCTAACAACTGCAATGCCATTATCGAGACTGGTACCAACACCTTGGTCGCGGGCTGCAAGAACACGGTCATCCCCGAAGGTGTGACCACCATTGCATGTGCTGCCTTCAATTATTGCAATGATCTCACTGGCATTAATATCCCCAGCTCTGTGACTAGAATAGGCGAATCGGCTTTTCGTCATTGCACTGGCCTTAGCACCCTCACCATTCCCTCCGCTGTCAATTACATCGGTGTAAATGCCTTCTTGTATTGTACGGGACTCACCGAGATAACCGTCCTCGCCCCCACACCGCCAGAATTAGACGGATATGTCTTCAGCACCGACATGCTTAACATCCCCGTCTACGTGCCTTGCGAATCGTTGGCGGCCTACCAGACCTACAACAATGGCCAGCCTTGGGGCGGCTTCACCAACATCCAATGCATCGTCTGTTCCGCCGAACTGCCCCTTAGCGAAAACTTCGACAGCTACCTAGGCGTCACCTCGGGCTCGGAGAACGTCCTGCCCGACTGCTGGAGCCGCATCAACACAACCACGGTAAGCAGCCAACAAGGCTATCCCACGATTTTCCAAGGTTCTTATGCCCAATCAGCACCTAATTTCTTGTATTTCATGTCAACTTACGCTGTTGGTTACTTTGAAGACCCGCAAGACCAATACGCCATCCTGCCGTCTATCGACAACGTGTCCGACTTGGTGCTGAGCCTCTATGCAAGAATTCCTGCGGAAGGACGCAACGCCACCTTCATGGTGGGCGTGATGACCGACCCCGAGGATGCCAGCACCTTTACGGAACTCGCTACCCTTCAACCGACATCCACCACCTACACCCACTATTCCATCCCGTTGGGCAACTATACGGGCAATGGCTGGTACATCGCCATCAAGATGCCCGCCGCTTCGTCTGATGCGCAATATCGTGGCGTGTGCATCGACGACGTGGCCCTAGATCACGTAATCACCTTCGCCGACCCGGCGGTGAAGGCCCTCTGCGTTGCTTCATCCACAGGTTGGGACACTAATGGCGACGGCGAGCTGAGCTACACCGAGGCCGAAGCGGTGACGAGTTTGGACGGTGTGTTCTCCAGTGAAGCTATCACCTCGTTCAACGAGTTGCAGTATTTCACAGGATTGGAATATCTCGATGACGATGCGTTTTATGGTTGCTATCAACTTTCCTCCGTCATCATCCCTAGCAGTGTCACCGACATCGGCGGCAGCGTCTTCTCTGATTGCTCCAGCCTTACTTCCGTCACCATTCCAAGCAGTGTCACCGACATCGGCGGCAGCGCCTTCTCTGATTGCTCCAGCCTTACTTCCGTCACCATCCCAAGCAGTGTCACTTCCATCGGAAGCAACGCCTTCAGCGGCTCGGGCCTCACTGAGATGACGGTGGAGGCCACCACGCCGCCCACTTTAGGCAACAATGCCTTCCAAAACGTCCCTACCGACATCCCCGTCTACGTGCCCTGCAACACCAAGGCTGCCTATCAAGCCGCCTCGGGCTGGAGCGACTTCATCAACATCATTGATCTCTGCGATGCCATCGTCTTCGCCGATGCCAATGTGAAGGCCATCTGCGTGCAGAACTGGGACACCAACGGCGACGGCGAGCTGAGCTATGACGAGGCTGCCGCGGTGATGACACTGAAACCTTCAGGCGCGGAAAACAGCGTGTTCTGGAACACGGAGATTACTTCTTTCGACGAGTTGCAGTATTTCACAGGACTGACCTCGATTGAGGAGAATGCATTCATGTTTTGCAGCAGCCTGACTTCAGTAACACTTCCCAATGCGGTGACTTCGATAGGTTCCTATGCTTTCGCTCATTGCATTAGCTTAACCTCAGTGTCCCTCCCCAATTCGTTGACTACGATTGGTGATTTCGCCTTTACTAACGCCACGTCGCTTTCCACCATCGAGCTTCCCCTTTCCCTTATGGGCATCGGAATGAGGGCCTTTGATAATTGCGGCTTGGTATCCGTGGTGATTCCCGCCTCGGTGATGGGCATAGGTATAAATCCCTTTACGTATTGTTCGTCGCTGACCTCTATCACGGTGGATGGGCCCAGCAATGTCTTTTACACGCCCAACGACAATGCCCTCGTCAACAGCCAGACGCAAACATTGGTGACAGGCTTAAGCACCACCATCATCCCCAATACGGTCACTACTATTGGCGCTTTCGCCTTCGACGGGTGCATCAACCTTACTTCCATCACGATTCCGAATTCAGTGACCTACATCGACAATCTGGCCTTCCACTATTGCATCGGCCTCACCTCCATCACTGTGGAGGCCACCACACCGCCCACTTTAGGCAACGATGTTTTCCAAGCCATCCCCGTCGACATCCCGGTCTACGTGCCGTGCGAATCGCTGGATGCCTACCAAGACTACAACAACACTGGCTCGCCTTGGGGTGGCTTCACCAACATCAAGACGCTGAATGAGCATTTCCCCTGGACAGAGGATTTCGAGAACTATGCGGGGTTAAACAATAACAACACCAACTACAACACGATGCCTTCTTGCTGGAGCTCTATCCACGGCGCGAACCCTGCCCAAAACTACTACGATCGCTACCCAAGCGTTTATACTTACAGCAACTATGCCCATTCAGGTTCCAATTTCATATTCTTTGCTGATAATTACAATACCGACTACACGCATAGTGACCAATACGCCATCTTGCCGCCTGTGGAGAATGTGAATCAGATGACGCTGAGCCTCTATGCATTAAAAGAATACCGCACAGCCTATTTCGAGGTGGGCGTGATGACCGACCCCGATGATGCCAGCACCTTCACTATGGTGGGCAGCGCTACTGCAACAACCACTCATACACTTTACTCCTTCTCCTTCGCCAACTACACCGGCACGGGCACCTACATCGCCATCAGGATGCCCAAAGCCACTAACGGCAACAACCGAGGCGTGTGTATCGACGACGTGACCTTAGATCACGTAATCACCTTCGCCGACCCCGCCGTGAAGGCCATCTGCGTACAGAACTGGGACACCAACGGCGACGGCGAGCTGAGCTACATCGAAGCCGCCGCGGTGACGAGCCTGGGCCAAGTGTTCCAAAACGCTTTCCAAGAGGAAGGAACAAACGTGACGTTCAACGAATTGCAGTACTTCACGGGATTGACGAGCATAGGTGCAAACGCTTTCGCGGGTTGCTGGCGTTTGACTTCGGTAACGCTGCCTCCCACTGTCACGACAATCGGTTCCAATGCTTTCACAATGTGTTCGGGATTGGCCTCATCACCCATCACCAATCACGTGACGGAGATAGGCGATTATGCCTTCAATTACTGCTATAGTCTGACCGAAATCGAATTGCCCAGTTCCGTTACCAGCATTGGCAATAGGGCTTTTGACCGTTGCTACTATCTGACGTCTGTCGTGATTCCTGCTTCGGTGACCAGCATAGGCATTAATCCTTTCTCGGGATGTACGAGGTTGGCTTCTATCGTTGTTGATGAAGGTAATACAGTGTATGGCTCGCCTAATGGCTGCAATGCCATCATCAACACAGAAGAGCATCTCTTGGTTTCTGGCTGTAATAATACAAACATCCCCGATGGCGTTCAGACCATTGGATGGTATGCTTTCCTTGCCTCTGGCTTGACCACGCTCACCATCCCCACTTCCGTTAATTCCATCGCCGACTACGCGTTCTCGGAATGTGAAGCCCTTTCGGAACTCACTTTGTTGGCCACAACGCCTCCCACTTTGGAGGGAACGGATGTGTTTTCATACATCAACCTTGACATCCCAGTCTACGTGCCGTGCGAATCGTTGGAGGCCTACCAGACCTACAACAATGGCCAACCTTGGGGCGGCTTCACCAACATCCGATGCGACGTCTGCACCGCCGAACTGCCCCTTAGCGAAAACTTCGACAGTTACCAAGGCGCCACCTCGGGAGCAACCAACGTCCTGCCCGACTGCTGGGACCGCATCAACACAGCGGTCGACATCGCCTACACGGGCTATCCTACCATCTTGAACGAACCCGCCAATGCGTATTCGGGCAGCAATTACCTGAGGTTCCACTATAATCAGGGTTACGGTTCGGAACAATATGTCATCCTTCCCTATGTGGACGACATTGCAGAGGTCAGTCTATGGTTCTATGCGAAAGCACTGACCGAGAATGCTGCCATTTTCGTAGGCGTGATGACCGACCCCAACGATGTAAGCACTTTCGAAACAGCTTTTGAAATAGATAATCTGACCTCGGACTACCAACAGTGCAACGTTTCCATTGATCCGGAATATATCAATGACCAGACCCATTACATTGCCATTAAGTCTGGAGCAAATTATGGAGCTACCCAATGCGACCTCTGCATCGACAACCTCGAGCTTTTGAGAATGACACAACAGAACCTCACGTTGTCGGAAGGCTGGAACTGGTGGACGCCCACAGTGCGCACCTATAGAAGCGTACTCCAGTACGCCCTCGGCAGCAACGGCATCATCATCAACACGCAGAACCAAGGCTTCCAGAAGTACAATGGAAACTATTGGAGCGGCACACTCCCTGGCGTCCTCGAACCCGGCCAGATGTACAAAATCAAGACCAACGCAGCGGTCTCGACAACCCTGCAAGGCCTGGAGGTCAACCAGCCCACCATCACCATCGTCGCGGGCTACAACTGGTTTGGCTACACGGGCACGCAGGCCGCCGACATCGCCACGGCCCTCGGCAGCCTCGGTGTCTCGCCCACCGACGGCGACATCATCACCGACAAGGATGGCCATACTGCCACATACAACGGCAACTATTGGAACGGCACCCTCACCACACTGCAGCCTGGACATGGTTATGTCTATAGGAGGCAGTAATGCTGCCAAACAGTAACGAGGCCGCCCCGTGGGGCGGCCTTTTTTTTGCCCTCGTCGTCGCTGGGCTCAGGCCAGACACGTGGGTCTGCGGTTTTTAGTCGGCAGGGGTTTACACCGCCTGCCTCCACATCGGCTGTCGCCCCTTCGGGGCTCTACCCAGCCACGCAGTTCTGCCCCGCTCTCAACTCTCAACTCTTAACTCTAAACCCTAACCTCTCAACTGACTCTCAACTCTAAACCCTAAACTCTAAACTATCAATTATCAATTAACTAACAACTCTCATTTTGGATAAATTTTTCTCCCCATTTGCTTTTTCTCAATTTTTATAGTAACTTGCGCCCGTTTTAAACCCTATAATCCGCCAAGTAACAATTAAAACCTATACGCTATGAAAACAAAATCTTTACCCAAAACCTTACTGGCGCTCGTAGCGCTGATGACATGCCTGAGCCTCGCGCCGAAGACGACTTGGGCGCAACAACACAGTGTGCCCTATGGTGCCACTGTTATTGCAGGATACATTCCGCAAGACTGGGTGACTTCAAACAACTATGGTCCCATCCCGTATAATGGATTAGATTATTATGCGTTCTCGACTGGCATAATAGTGCTCCCTGAACTGGATGCTCCCACTAACACGCTTACGGTAGACGTAAACATACAACCTTTTGTAAACCCTACGTACGGCTCTATTTTCCAAATTGGTTATGTTACCGACGTGAATGACTTAAACACATTTCATGAAATCCAAAATTCTTGGTATATGTATGAATTGCCATGGGAAGGGGACATTCGCTGCAAGAGGGCTGTCTTTTCAGGTGTTCCCGAAAATGCCAGAATAGCGTTTGTCACTATCTATGAATGGTTTATTCAGTCGGTGTTGGTGTATGAAACGCCAGACCCTTTCGATGTGCCTTATTCCCTCCCTTCTTTTCAATCGGGGGTAGGCCAGAATGAGGGTTGGATGATCAATAATTATGTCTCTTATTATCAATATTTCCGAGAAGGGACAGCTTTGCTGCCTGAGTTCAACAGCTCTTTGAACTTGCTCGAGATGGACGTCTTAATAAAGCCTTATGACTATAGCGCCCAAAACATACAGGTTGGTTATGTCACCAATCCCAATAGCCCTTCCTCGAATTGGAATTTCGTTTCGGTTCAATCCTTCAACGCCTCCTCCTCTTGGACGGGTTTCATGCCCAAAAGAATCTCTTACTCCAGCGCACCATCAGGGGCTCGAATGGCCATCAGCTGCAATGGAAGGTGGGAATTCAACAATATTTATGTCTACAATCCAGCTTCTACTGTTTATTCGTTGCCTTACCAATACAGCTTTGGCCAAACCCTGCCTGGCGGTTGGTTATCCAATAACTATGGTTACTACGATGGCACCGCTTTCCTTACCGACGGCATTGCCGTCCTGCCCGATTTCCAGTACGACACCTGGCGGGAACTTGAACTTGACCTAGCGGCCATGCCTCGGAACTCCCAAGCCCGAAACATCAAGATAGGCTACATCACCGACCCCAACGACCCGTCGACATTCGTGGATGTTCAGACATTCTCTAGTAACACCTCCTCGTGGACCGAAATACAGCCCAAGAGAGTTGACTATGCGGGCATTGCCGCCGGTGCGCGACTAGCCATTCAATGCAACGGGGATTGGAACATTCGTGATGTGGCGGTGCGCTATAAACCTTCGACTATCTATCCGACCCAATCCAACCCTTACCATTTGGCGACCTTCGACACTAACCAGCCCGAGGGGTGGATAGCCAACAGCTATGTCAATGAAGGCCGTTTCAAGACAGGCGTCAACCAGCTTCCTCGTCTCAACAGTGCAGTTTCTATCAACTCGTTGTTTTTGGATGTCGACATTAAACCTAGCTCTAGCAATACAAGCTTCTCTTTGGGTTATGTGACCACATCGCAAGCAGTGACCACATTCACTGCTCTCAAAACCTTTAATTCATCAACCGATTGGACGGATTTCAGAATCCAACGACTCGATTTCAACGATGTACCTTCTGGGGCAAGGATGGCCATCTCGTTCGCAGGAGAATGGACCATACGTGATGTGAAGTTGTATCCTACGCCATCGCCAACGGCGGTGCCCTATAATCCGACTTTGGGAGAAGGTCAGCCCGATGGTTGGATGGCCAACAATTACGGTTATTCTTCAGGCAATGCCTATCTCAACAACGGTTTAGCCATTCTCCCTCAATTCAATGCGGAAATCAGCACACTTCTTTTAGACATCGCACTCAAGCCCAAAAACTCCTCTGCACACAACATCAAGTTAGGTTACGTCACCGATCCCAACAACCCGTCAACCTTTGTGGCAACCCACACCTACGTCAATTCTTCATGGGAGTACTATCTGCTCAAGAGGGCACGCTTTGTATCGGCTCCTGCTGGTGCACGTCTCGCCATCCTTTGCGATGGAGACTGGAACATTGCCGGCGTGTCGGTGAAATCGACGAACGATGTACAGACTGTTTTTGACGTGCCATACAATCTGACCTTGAACTACAATTATCCCGAGGGTTGGACCGCCAACAATTTGAATTATTCGTCGACTCAGGCTTGCTTCACTACTGGTTATGCTGTCCTGCCTCAGTTCAATGCGCCGATCAATACGCTTCAGTTTGACATTAAGCTCAAGCCAAGCAATACGGCCCAGACTTTCCAAATAGGTTACGTCACCAATCCCAACAGCCCATCGGCGACCTTTACGGCACTCCAATCCTTCAGCAACGCATCCTATTGGAACGAATTCTACCAAAGGAGGGCGTGCTTCGATACCAATGGCATCCCCACTAACGCCCGTCTGGCCATCCATTGCGAAGGCACATGGTGGGTCAGTGCCGTGACGGTAAGCTATAAACCCGAACCCATTTCTACGCCTTACGTTGAACCGATTCTTGCTTTAGACCAGCCCGCTGGTTGGATTGCGAACAACATGTTTAATTCGAGTTACATGAACCGCACTTGTGCAGATGGCTACGCCGTTCTACCCCAATTCAGCGTCCCCATAGAAATGCTTCAATTGGAGTTTTCGTTACGGACTTGGGATAATTGCGAAAGTTTTTCGGTAGGCTACATCACCAACCCCAACGACTTTTCGACTTTCACGGCGCTTGAAACCTACAGCGCTTCATCCATTGGAACGACTTATTCGACGAAGACCATATCCTATGCGGGGGTGCCTTCCAATGCCCGAATGGCCTTCTATTGTGCAGGAATGTGGGTCGTGTCTAATGCCGTTGTGACTGGCGAAATACCACAACCCTCTTCGGTGACCGTCAGCAACGTCGTATACACCACCGCCAAGGTGAGCTGGACGAGGCAGTCAACCACGCATACACAATGGGACGTCTGCGTCTGCGAAGCCTCTATAACGACTCCTCCTGCCGCACTGATCCACCACGTGCAAGGCTACCTCTATTACAATGTGAATGGACTCGAGGGAGGCCATACCTACAAGGCTTGGGTGCGCTTCAACAACGGCTCCGCGGCAGGCGAATGGGTGGCCAGCGAACCGTTCTCGACGGGAGTGCTTATGACGCCGCCCTATACGCAGGAATTCGCCAACAGCTCTATACCCGAGGGCTGGCGGAGTTTCTATGGCTCCCTTGAGGGTCCGAGCAGCCCCTACACCGCCACGCTCACGCCGGAAAGCGGCCGCTGGCACTTCGGTGCAGCCAACGGCGTGTTCAACGGCTCGTCGCACGCTTACGTCAACATCGGAGGTTATCAGCACCACTTCTGGCTTGTTTCGCCCTTCTTGCACCTCGACGCCAATGCCAACATGCTCAGCGTCGACCTCGCCATCACCCGCCCCACAGGCAACATGGTGCCCATGACCCCTGATGCGCAAGACAACACCATCATCAAAGTGCTCATCTCGGCCGACTATGGCGCGACGTGGATCCCGTTGCGGTCGTGGAAGCACGAGATGGGTTACACCGACCTCGAGAGCCTCACCCCCGAAGGCTACACCTGTACCTGCAACCTCAGCGCCTACGCCAACCAAGATATTCTCATCGGCTTCTATATGGAGTGCACCGACCCCGACGACGCCTCCAACCGCATCCATATCGACAACTTCAACGTGACGAGCTTCGACCCCACGCTGCCACCCACAGCAGTGACGGTGAGCGAGATAGCTGGCCACTCCGCCAAAGTGAGCTGGACGCCAGCATTATCCGTGCAGTACAAATGGGATGTCATTGTAGCCCATGTGGCTTTCAATCCCAACACCGATAATATGGAACAGCTTGGATATTATGATGGTGTGATGGAGCACGTTGAAGGTTATCGTTACAAGACCATTACAGAGCTGATACCCAATTACGATTCGTATAAGGCCTGGGTACGCTACAACGATGGCAGCGTCACCAGCGAATGGGTGGCATCGGCGTCGTTCGAGACCGATGTCATTTGCCCAATGCCCAGCGACATCACCATCGTCGAACATGGTTTGCATAGTGCCACCATCACTTGGACACCCGGCGACGAGAACCAGACCAGCTGGTACATCTATGTAGATAACTATCATGACATGGATGGTGAGGAGCTTGAAGAGCCATCCTTTACCATGAACAACCTGATACCTGGAGAGAACTACGATTTCTCTCTCTTAGGCTACTGCGGCGAAGACGGGGAGAGCGATTGGGTTAACGTCGATTTTACCATGTCGGACTATCCTTCGCTGACGGTGAACAACGGAACGGCCACAAGCTATACCGCTGTCATTAACGCGTATGAGACAGACGCAAACTATGCATCGACGCAGTTCGTCATTCCCGCTAACGAGATAACGGACATGCAATACAGCACCATCCAGCAGCTGCAGTTCTATTGTTCCAATGTCGTCAATGGAACGCCATGGGGCAATGCACAATTCCGCGTTTACATGAAAGAAGTGGACTTCAGCACCTACAGTGAGTTTTGCGACGACTATTTCTATCCTTGGTCGGACATGACTTCAGTCTATGATGGATCACTCAGCATCTCCAATGGCATCATGACCATCACGCCATGGGAAAGCAACCGCTTCTATTACCGAGGTGGCGACCTGCTCGTTGGTATCTATCAATATGTAGCAGGCTCTTATGGCCAAGCACAATGGTATGGAACTGTCAAGAGCAATCCCATGTCTGGATATATCATGAGCCAATATGATGAAGATATTGTAAATTGTAGCACCTTCGCTCCCAAGGTGACTTTCACCTACGAGCCTGACGCCTTCATGCCGCCCACCAACCTTGTGGTTTATGTCACAGCACCCGACCAGGTGACGCTGACATGGACGCCGCGCGAGGGACAGACCGCCACCGACGTGCAACTGCTCGACGAGGACATGGAGCCGATAGACACTTGGACTTGGGGCGGTGGCAACGTCTTCGGTCTTGCCAACTTGGACCCCGGCACCACCTATAATGTTAGTATCCGCGGCAGATTTAACGTGGACGGGGAGACCCACTACAGCGCCTGGACCGTCCCTGTCGAGTTCACCACCCTCGACCTCTGCGCCGCACCCGAGAACCTGCAGGTCAACGAGGTGGGCCCCTTCACCGCCACATTGACTTGGGACAGCAATGCTGCGTATGAAGAGGTGGAGTATAGGGCATTGGCGACCCAGTGGGAAGAAGGATTTGAAGGAGGTGAAACGGATGTCCCTGACGGATGGGCCCAGATTGTCAATGGTACTGGAAGTGCTGCCGGACGATGGAAGATTTATGAAGAAAACACTACTTATCTTCCGCCACATAGTGGAAGTCATCATATTAGGTCATTTGGTATTGAATCTCCAGTAATCCAAACAGACAATTGGCTAGTCTTGCCCCCAATCGAGTTAGGCGGTGTGTTGAAGTTTTGGGCAAGCACTATTTATGGTGAACAACAGAGTTTTTCGGTTTATGTATCCACCACTGGAGCAACTGTTGCAGATTTCGGTTCAATGCCCATCCTGACAGGCTCACCATTATCGTATCAGGAATACACTGTTGATTTGTCGGGATATGAAGGCTTGGGCTATATAGCCATCAGACATCAACACGCTGGTGCAGATCCTGGTGCAGCTTTGGGAATAGACGACGTAACCTACCTTAATGGAGGGGATTGGACTTCCCTCGGCTATGTCGAGGGCGGACAATATGACTTCGAAGGCCTCACGCCCGGCACTACTTACCAGGCCCGTGTGCGCTCCATGTGCGAAGTCGGCGATGCCTCCTATCTCGGCTATTGGACCGCCCCCGTGAGCTTCAGCACGCCTGGCAACATCGTGTTCCAAGACCCGGTGGCAAAATCGGCAAGTGTTTATCTCGGCGACACCAACGGCGACGGTGAGTTGAGCTATGCCGAAGCCGCTGCCATCACCGATTTGACCCTCATTTTCAAAGATCAAGTGGAAATGCAGTATTTCAATGAGTTGCAATACTTCACCGGATTGACGGCAATTGGCGACAACGCCTTCTCAGGTTGTGTCAACCTCAGTGCCATAACGCTGCCGCCAACCATCACCTCCATCGGGTTCTACGCCTTCGGATACAGTGTGGACAATCAGGGGTATCCTGTGCCTTGCTCGAGCCTGCACAACATTGTCATTCCGCCCAGCGTGACCACCATCGGTGCCTATGCTTTCAGCCAAAGCGGCCTTACCGAGGTCATCCTGCCTCCATCGGTCACCTCCATCGGCACCCTCGCTTTCGGCGACTGTGACAACCTTGAATACGTCTACCTGCCCGCCTCGGTGACCAGCATTGAGGGCAACGCCTTCACGGGCGCCAGCATCTGGACCATTGAGGTCGATCAGGAGAATCCCGTCTACGACTCGCGTGGCGGCTGCAACGCCATTATCCAGACGGACATCAACAAGTTGATCACGGGCTGCAAGAACACGGTCATCCCCGACGATGTCGTCAGCATCGGTGTCTCGGCTTTCGAGAACGCCACTGGCCTCACCACCATCAACCTGCCCAGCTCGGTGGAGAGCATCGGCGAATATGCTTTCGCAAACTGCAGCGGTCTCACCACCATCTACGCGGAACGCCCGTTGCCGCCGACCATCTATGGCAACACCTTCCTCAATATGGTGCATTCGAATGTCACCGTCAACGTGCTTTGTGGCGCCCTGTCGGACTATAAGAACGCCGAGATTTGGAGCGGGCTTAGCTTCAACTACGTCGACCCCTGCAACATCGTCTTCGCTGATGCCAACGTGAAGGCCATCTGCGTGACCAACTGGGACACCAACCGCGATGGTGAGTTGAGCTATGCCGAAGCCGCAGCTGTGACGAACATAGGAACAGTGTTCCGTGACAACACCAGCATCATTTCGTTCAACGAGCTGCAATACTTCGCTGGATTAGTAGGTTTAACTACTTATGCATTCGAGGGTTGCAGTCAATTGACTAGCATCATTCTCCCAAACAGTATCATTATAACTACTAACGGTACGTTTAGTGGTTGTTCCAGTTTGACTTCTGTTACACTGTCGTCGTCGCTCCAAAGGATAGCCAACTCCATGTTCCAGGATTGCTCGGCATTGACCCATATTGACATCCCAGCCACGGTGACCACCATTGGGCAAGATGCTTTCAAAGGATGCAGTAGCCTGACCTCCATTGTCATCCCAGCTTCGACGACCACCATCTACAACACGGCTTTCAACAATTGTCATAGCCTGCAAAGCATCGTTGTGGAGCCGGAGAACACCGTCTATGACTCGCGTAATGCATGCAACGCCATTATCAAGACCGAAACAAACGAGTTGGTGATTGGCTGCGACAACACTGAAATTCCTGATGATGTGGTCACCATAGGCGCCAATGCCTTCTATGGCCGCTCTCAGATGACTACGATTGTGCTGCCCGCATCAGTGACGAGCATCGGTTCTACTGCCTTTATGGGTTGTGGTGGGGTCATGGAAATGCATGTCAACGCCACTACGCCACCCTCGTTGGGCAATGGCGTTTTTGGCGGTTCTCCCGCAGCTGTCAATCCTGGTATCCCCGTCTACGTGCCTTGCGAGAGCATTGAGGATTACCAAAACACCACGGGTTGGAGCAGTTTCACCAACTACCAGGAGAGCGACGAATTCATCTGCTTCGCCGACCCGGAGGTGAAGGCCATCTGCGTGGCCCATTGGGACACCAACGGCGACGGTCAGTTGAGCTATGCCGAGGCTGAGGTGGTTGGATACGTGGCGTTGTTAAATGTATTCAAAAACAACACCACGATAGTGACCTTCAATGAACTGCAATACTTCACTGGCTTGAATGGCATTTATTCCACTGCCTTCGAGGGTTGTACGTCGCTGCAAGAGGTCACGCTGCCCACGAACACCCATATTGTGGCGTCAAGAGCATTCTTTGGCTGTAGCGCTTTGAGATATGTAGGCAACCTTGAAACGGTCCAAACCATCAGTGCTAAGGCTTTCATGTATTGTACTGCCTTAACTGGTCTGAGCTTCGGCCCGAATCTCACCACTATCGGTGATGACGCGTTCAACGGATGCACCCAACTCACTTATATCGTCGTGGAGTGTACTACTCCGCCTGCTTTTGAATACATTCCCACGTCGACGTTCTATGATGTCCCCAAATCCATTCCCGTCTACGTGCCTTGTGGATCGGTTGCAGATTATCAGACCTACAACAACGGCGAACCTTGGGGTGGTTTCAACAGCATCCAAGGTATGGGATGCGAGAACTCCCGTTACCTCAGTGCGGGCTGGACATGGTGGGTGCCGTATTTAGACGTCACAGCCGATGAGCTTATGGACGCCTTCGACGAGGGTACCATCACTGGCGACATCCTCATCAACTCACAGAGCGAAGGCTTCCTGCGTCGTACCAATGGCGAGTGGGGCGGCACGCTCTCAGATTTCGTCGTCGGTAAGATGTATAAGATCAAGACCGTTAGTGATGGGTCGTTCAGCTATAACGGCGCACGGCCTACCACCGTCGCCGTCACTATCGAGCCTGGCTACAACTGGTTTGGCATCCAGGGCAATTCTACAGCTATTGCCACCTTGATAACACCCGCCAATGGCGACAAGATCTTGAAGGATGACGGCACTTGGGTTACTTTTGACGGAACGTATTGGATTTTCGATAACGGAGCATATTCTGGTTCCTTCGTAATCCAACCTGGTATTGGCTACATCTACTATAATGCCACTAATGAGACGAAGACAATGACGTTCAGTTATTAATGCCCTTCGGCTTCTTCAGTGGTTCATCAATCGTAAGGCCGCCCCGCGGGGCGGCTTTTTTTCTTCCGATTTGTGTAAAATTGTTATTTTTGCAGCATAATCCTTATAAGAATGCGAATCACCGAACAAGATAAGACCTTTATGCGCGAGGCCATCCGCCTCGCCGACGAGAGTGTGAAAAACGGTGGCGGTCCCTTCGGGGCCGTCATCGTGAAAGACGGAGAAATCATCGCAGGCAGCTCGAACAGCGTCACCCGCGACAACGACCCCACCGCTCATGCCGAAGTGAACACCATCCGCCAGGCCTGTCGCAAATTGGGCACCTTCGACCTCTCTGACTGTGTCATCTATACCTCCTGCGAGCCCTGCCCCATGTGCCTCGGTGCCATCTATTGGGCGCATATCAAACGCATCTATTACGGCAACACGAAAAAGGATGCCGCCGCCATCGACTTCGCCGATGACTTCATTTACAAGGAACTGGAGCAGCATGTCGAAGAACGCGCCGTTCCGCTCATTCCTTTGCTCCGCGACGAGGCCCTCGAAACTTTCCGCGCCTGGGAGATGAAACAAGACAAGGTAGAGTATTGAATTATTGAAAAATTGTTATTTTTGCGGACAGAAAAGGTATTATAATGGATAAGCAACAATTACAACTTATAGCAGCGTACTTTGCCACACAGCCTGTGTTGAAAGCGTGGTTGTTCGGTTCCTATGCCCGTGGTGAGCAGCGTGAGGATAGCGATGTGGATATCATGGTTGTGCTTGATAGCCAGGCTCATGTTGGTTTGTTCAAATTAAGTGGAATGCGACTTGATTTGCAAGACCTGCTTTCGCGAGATGTTGATTTGGTAACTGAAAAAGGGCTTTTGCCATTTGCCCGAGAGTCTGCAGAAAACGATAGAATATTACTTTATGAGAGAGCGAATTAAAGATAAAATGCGGTTAGAGCATATTGCAGAAGCTATACAACGCCTTCAGACTTATGCTGGTGACCTTGCGGAAGAGGAACTCGAAGCCGATGTTTTGCGCTATTATGGCATTGTAAAGAACATTGAAATCATCGGCGAGGCAGCTCGTATGCTTACCGAGCAGTTTAAGGAGGCTCATCCCGAAGTGGAATGGCGTAGCATTAGTGATATGCGGAATTTCCTTGTTCATGAGTATTTCCAGGTGGATAGCGAGGTCGTTTTCAGTGTGATTCACAATGAAATTCCCGAATTGCAAAGCCATGTTTCTCAATATCTCGCTGAAACTGATTGGGAGGCTTGGGAAAACGAAATAGATTAATTTAGTTTGTTTTGAATTAATTACTATTTTTGCAGCCGCAAATCAAAGCCGCACCACGCTGAGATGAAGACAATGCGTTGACATCAAGGCCGCTGCGGGAATCATAATCATCTGATCCGGAGGATATTCAAATGGAAAGGAGAATAGGCTCAGTCCTTATTTATGTGGGAAACCGTGAAGCCGCGCCACAAGTCAACGCGGTGCTATCCCGTCACGCAGGCATCATCATCTGCCGCCAAGGCTTTCCCCGTGGTAATTACAGCATCATTTCCGTCATTTTCGAAGGCACCACAGATGAGATTGGTTCCCTCACGGGCCAGTTGGGCCGCATCGAAGGCATCGAGGTGAAGTCGGCCTTACTCAAAGGACGTGAGACTTAGAGACGTGAGACGTGAGACAAGGCATAAGATAGTCCTGCGTCCCCCGTCTTCTGTCCTTCGTCAAAAGAATTCTGAACAATAACTTAAAAATCAAACTGATATGCAATTTCATCCTGAAAAATGTCGCATCCCCGACGAGCCCAACCGCCCGTTTATCTCATCGGAAGAGATTTGGGACTACATCAACAACACGAAAAGCACCCCTGAGCGTGTGCGCGAAATCATCCAGAAGTCATTGGATAAGAACCGCCTGACGATGGAGGAGACCGCCGTCCTCGTCAACACCACCGACCCCGAACTGGTGGAAGAGATCAAGGAAGGCGCCCGCGAGCTGAAACGTCGCATTTACGGTAACCGCATTGTGCTGTTTGCTCCCTTGTATGTGGGCAACTACTGCGTCAACAACTGCGTGTATTGTGGCTTCCGTTCCTCCAACAAGGAACAGATCCGCACCACTTTGACCGATGAAGAACTCATCCGCAACGTGGAGGCTTTGGAGGACGATGGCCAGAAGCGTCTTATCCTCGTCTATGGCGAGTCGCCGAAGTATTCGCCCGAGTACATCGCCCACACCGTGAAGGTGACCTACGCCACCAAGAAAGGCAAGGGCAGCATCCGTCGCGTCAACATCAACGCCGCTCCTTTGGATGTGGAAGGCTTCCGCATCGTGAAAGAGGCGGGCATCGGCACCTACCAGATCTTCCAGGAGACCTATTGTCCCGAGATTTACAACGAATACCACCCGATTAATACGAAGAAGGGCGACTACAATTACCGCCTAACCTCGATGGACCGCGCCCAGCAGGCCGGTATCGACGACAACGGTCTTGGTATCCTCTTCGGTTTGTACGACTGGCGTTATGAGGTGCTGGCCATGATCCGCCACACCAACCACTTGGAGGCTTGCTTCAATGTGGGTCCGCACACCATCTCGTTCCCGCGTATCAAGGACGCTTCGGGTCTGAACATCGACAAGAAGTATTTCGTGGATGATGACACCTTCGAGAAAATCATCGCCATCTTCCGTCTGGCCGTGCCTTACACGGGCATGATTCTGACCGCTCGTGAAGACGCCGCCTTCCGTGCCAAGGCCATCGAATACGGCATCTCGCAAATCGACGGCGGCACCAACCTGCAGATTGGCGACTACAAATACCACCACGAGGAAGAGGAAAAGAACAGCGACAAGCAGGAGGACCAAAACCTGCACCGCGAGCAGTTCAAGATCGGTGACGACCGTTCCTTGGGCGACATCATCGATAAGCTCCTTGACCATGATTTCATCCCGAGCTTCTGCACCGCTTGCTACCGTTTGGGTCGCACGGGCGAACACTTCATGGAGTTCAGTGTGCCAGGCTTCATCAAGCGCTACTGCACGCCCAATGCCATCCTTACTTTGAGTGAATACTTGGTCGACTACGCCACCCCCGAAGTCGCGGCCAAGGGCTGGAAGTGCATCGAGAACAACTTCAAGAACGTCGACCCGAAGTTCTTGGACGAGCTGAAGAGCCGCATCGAGCGCATCAAGAAGGGTGAGAGAGACCTTTATTTCTAATGCTAGAATGACTAACTCCAAACCATACCCGTCATTGCGGGCGCAGACCCGCAATCTCCTGAGTGGGAATGGATTCCCCTTCTGCATAGGAGATAGCGGATCAAGTCCGCTATGACGGGAAAATGTAAAGAGTGTCGTTTCCAAAGAGAAACTCCAAATTAGATTATTAGATAGTGAAAAAGCCTCTGCCGAATTTCGACAGAGGCTTTTCTTTTCTAGCGAAACATAGATTACAGGTTATCCTTAAAATACTGCGTAATCTTGGTAATCAGATGCGCCCTGTCCATGCCGTAGACGTTGTGGTCGTGACCGGGATATACGAAGTAATCCAGTTGCTTGCCATTGTGGATGCAGTTCTCGACGAAGACGAGGCTGTGCTGCCACATCACCACGGGGTCGGTGGTGCAGTGGATCATCAAGAGCTTGCCTTCAAGTTTGTCGGTCTTGTTTTCGAGGCTGGTCAGTTCGTAGCCTTCGGGGTTCTCCTGAGGCGTGTCCATGTAGCGCTCGCCGTACATAATCTCGTAGTATTTCCAATCCAACACGGGACCGCCTGCCACGCTCACCTTGAACACCTCGGGGTGGTTGATCTTCAGCGAGGTCGACATGAAGCCACCATAGCTCCAGCCGTCGCTGCCGATGCGGTCGGCATCGACATAGGGAAGGGTCTTCAGCCAGTTGATGCCCACCATCTGGTCGCGCATCTCGAGTTGGCCGCACTGGCGGTGGATGCATTGCTCGAAGGCCTCGCCACGGTCGGCGGAGCCACGGTTGTCGAGGGTGAAGACGAGGAAGCCTTCTTGGGCGAGGTAGTTGAGGTAGATGCCTGCGCCTGCCGTCCATTCATCGGTGATGAGTTGGGCATGAGGGCCACCATACACATAAACGATGACGGGGTATTTCTTCGAAGCGTCGAAGTTATAGGGCTTGATGAGGCGGGTGTAAAGGGTCTGACCGTCTTCGGCTTTCAGCGTGCCGATGGTGGTCTCGCCGATGTTATAGTCCTTCAGCGGGTTCTCGGCTTGGTGCAGACGTTTCACAAACTTGCCGTTGGCATCCATAATGTCCACATTGTAAGGCACATCGGTGCTGGTGTAGAAGTCGAGGAAATATTTGCCGTTGCCGGAAGGCACGATGTCATGGGTTCCGTGTTCCTTGGTGAGTTTTGTCACCTTGCCGCTCTTGATGTCCATCATGTAGCAGTGGCGTTCGAGCGGGCTGACCTCGGTGGAGCGGTAGTAGATTTTGCTGCCATCTTTTGAGAAGCCGTTGAAGTCGGTGATGACGAAGTCGCCATGGGTGAGTTGTTTCACGGCCTTCTTGCTGATGGTATAGAGATAGAGGTGATAATAGCCGTCGCGCTGGGCCTTCCAGATGAACTGATTGGGGTTGTCGGGCAGGAAGTAGGCGGGACCTTGCGGCTCCACATACTGCTCGTCACGGTCTTCGAAAATAGTCTGGATGAAGTCGCCCGTGATGGCACTGTATTCATTGAACTTCAGATAGTTTTGTTCGCGGTTGAGCACGCCGATATAGATGCGCTTGTTGTCGGGGTTCCAGGTGATGGCAGTGAGGTATTGCTCGGCAGGTTCACCCGTCTTCACCACGACTTCCTTACCCGTGGCGATGTTGTAGATGTGCAGTGTCACCTGGTGGCTTGTCATGCCCGCCATGGGGTATTTGATGGGCTTGGCAGTGGCGATGCGCTCCGTGATGTCGACCAAGGGATAGTCAGTCACCATGCGCTCGTCCATGCTGTAGTAGGCGAGGAGTTTGCCGTCGGGCGACCAGAAGATGCCACCGTTGATGGCGAACTCGTTGCGGTGCACGCTCTGTCCGGCCACCACACCTTCAGGGTTGTCGGTGATTTGGATTTGTTGGTCGCCTTTGGCCACATAAAGGTTGTTGTCGATGGTATAAGCCACATTCAAGGTGGGCTTGCAGATGTTCTGGTTCTCGGCACCTTGCGGAATCGAAGTGACGGTTTCGATGCTCTTTTTCTTGATATCCATCTTGTTGAGCGTGATGCCGTTGTCGCCCAAGGCATAGAAATAGGCTTGATAGTCGTTGATCCAGGTCAACTGGGGAATGCGCGTCAAGTCGTTGATGCCTTCACCCTTGGTAAAGCCGTTCAGCTCGTCGACGGTGAGGAAGGTGGCTTCTTTCTTGCTGCCAGGCATCATGGTGACAATCTCTTTGTCCTTCACCTGCATCATGATCTCGGAGTTGCCGATCCATTTCAGTTGGTTGGGGCGTTGGGCATAGAGGCCGCGGTTGTTGTAGGAAGCGTCAGCAGGGGTGAACATCTTCTTTTCTTGTGCTTGGGCTGGCATGACAAAAGCCATGACAAGCGCCAGCGATAAAAGGGTCAGAATCTTCTTCATTTTCTTGTTGATTTTGATAATTGGCGCAAAAATAAGGAATAAATCAATATCTTTGTGGCTTCAATCCGATTGCTCATGAAAAAACGCAAAGTTCCACATACCTTTGTCATTGTTTTCTTTATCATCGTCATCGCGGCGGTGCTCACGTGGATTATCCCGCCGGGGAAATATGTCACGGAGCAGGTTGGAGATGAGACGGTAATGACATTTTATTATGCGGACCAATTGCCGGAGGCAATTGGCGACAATGAGTTCCATGCGGAGCCGCAGACCTGGCAGGTGTTTTCGGCGTTCTACAAGGGCTTCGTCAAGCAGGGCAACATCATCGTGTTCATATTAATCATAGGTGGCGCGTTTTGGATCATGAACAAGAGCAAGGCCATTGACATGGGCATCATGTCGTTCTTGAAGTTTACCAAACGCCTCGAACGCTGGAAGCTGATGCGTAAGATAGGGGTGAACAATGTTGTTATCATCCTCATCATGCTGTTGTTCAGCCTCTTCGGGAGTGTGTTCGGCATGAGCGAGGAGACCATTGCCTTTGCCTTGATCATCATACCTTTGGCCGTCTCGATGGGTTACAACAGCATTGTGGGTCTCTGTATGGTGTATGTGGCGGCGCATATCGGCTTCTCGGGCGCCATGCTCAACCCCTTCACCATCGGCATCGCGCAGGGCATCGCTGGCATTCCGCTCTTCACGGGCATCGGCTACCGTGCCGTCTGCTGGGCCATTTTGACCGTGGTGGGCATCATTTTCGTGTTGTGGTACGCCAACAAAGTGAAGAAAAACCCGCAGTCGTCCATCATGTACGAGGACGACGCCTATTGGCGCAAGTCGGCGGAGGTGAAGGAAGAGGAACTGGAGCGCTACACGCCCCGCAAGGCATGGTGGGTCTTCGCCTTCCTGACGGCGGTATTAATCGTGTTCTCTGTGCTTTACCCGATGACCACCTTGAAGATTGGTAACAACGAGACCACACTACCTCTGCTTCCTATTGGCACGGCGTTGTTTGTCCTGCTGAGCATCATCACGCTTCGCAAAACGGTGCATTATTTCGTGCTGACCTTGCTCTTTGCCACGGTGTATTTCTTGGTGGTCGGTGTGTTGGGCTACGAGTGGTACATCATGGAGATTGCCTCATTGTTCTTGGTGCTCGGCATCGCCAGCGGCTTGGCTGTCGACAAGAGTGCCAGCGACATCGCGAAACTCTTCCTCGAAGGTATGGGCGACATCCTCTCGGCTGCGGTCATCGTGGGTTTGGCAGGCGGCATCGTCATCATCTTGCAAGACGGTGGCATTATCGACACCATCCTTTACGGTCTCTCCAAGTCGATGGGCAATATGGGCAAGATCGCCTCGGCGGAGATCATGTATGCCATTCAGACCTTGATTAATATCGTCATCCCAAGCGGTTCGGCCAAGGCCGCCATCACCATGCCCATCATGGCGCCTTTCAGCGACCTGATCGGCATTTCGCGCCAGGCCACGGTGGTGGCCTTCCAATTTGGCGACGGCTTCACCAACATGATTACCCCCACCAGCGGTGTCTTGATGGCCGCCCTCGGCGTGGCCCGCATCCCGTGGGAGAAATGGGTGCGTTTCATCTGGAAGTTCATCCTCGTGCTGGTCGTTTTGGGTGCCTTGCTGCTAATACCCACCGTGACTATGAAGCTGGCGGGGTTTTGAAATTAATCCAATGTCTCTTGCGGTTTGGGAAAAAAGCCTCCACATACTAGGCATAAACAATGTATAAAAACGCTGGCCTGCGCACTATAAAACATATCTTTTTTGTAATTTTGCAGTGTCGTTATCATCTGGTTCTGTTCAATGGACTTCGGCGGAATCGGATGAAACGTCGCGAAAATGTCAAAAAGGAGTCCCGTTTATTTATATGAATTTATATGAAACAGTATCGTAAATTATTAGCGCTTATGCTCTTACTAATAGTAAGTGGCGGCGTATTTGCACAGGATCTTTTCGACAAGGCAAAGTTGGATAATTACTTTGATATACTTGAAGAAAACAACAAGTTTATGGGAAGTGTTGCCGTCACGAAGAACGGGGAGATTATCTACACAAAAACAGTCGGCTTCGCTGAGGTCGAAAACAATGTAAAAGCAACTGAAAAATCCAAATATAGAATTGGTTCCGCCTCGAAATCGTTTACAGCGGTTCTGGTTTTAAAGGCGGTTGAAGAAAAGAAAATAGACCTTGACCAAACGATTGACAAATGGTTTCCGACAATCGCAAATTCACAGAAAATAACTGTAAGGCATTTGCTAAGCCATAGGAGCGGAATACACGATTTTACACACAACGATGACTATCTGTCCTGGTGCACGCAGCCTAAGACAGAAAAAGAAATGCTTGGGATTATTGAAAACGGCGGCAGCGACTTCGAACCCGACAGCACGGCAGACTACAGCAATTCGAACTATGTGCTGTTGACATACATGCTTGAAAAGATTTTCTCGAAACCCTATTCCGACCTGTTGCAGGAATACATTGTCGAGCCAATTGGTTTGGCTGACACATACGTTTTTGGCAAAACCAATCCTAACGACAACGAATGCCGATCATATCGCTTCTTGGGTTCTTGGGTGGTTGAAAACGAAACGGACTGCACTGTTCCGATGGGGGCAGGTGCAATAGTGTCAACGCCGACCGACTTGACAAAATTCGCAGACGTTTTGTTTGGTGGAAGGCTTCTGACGAATGAAAGTCTCGAAATGATGAAAACCATCAAGGACGAATACGGTCTTGGACTGTTCGAGATTCCTTTTGGCGATAACATTGGTTTAGGGCACACGGGTGCAATAGATGGTTTTGTTTCTGTTTATTCGCATTATGCAGATGGAAATGTTTCGTATGCCTTGACTTCTAACGGGCTTAATTTTAAACTCGGAGATATTAAAAAGGCGGTTTTAGGCGCAGTTTACGGCAAACCTTATGAGTTGCCGGAATTTTATAATGTCGCTTCGGAGGACTTGGACGTTTATTTAGGCGAGTATGTTTCCGCGGAACTCGGTTTGGATATTATTGTAACAAAAGAAGGAAACACATTGATTGCGCAGATTGGCGATGATGTTTTTGCGTTTGAAGCAGTTGACAAGGACAAATTTAAGTATGACCCGATAGAGGCAACATTTGAATTTGATCCGGAAAAGAACACAATGACTTTATTTCAATATGGAGTAGAATTAGTTTTTCAAAAGAAAAAATAGTTTTCCTGTGAGTCGGACCTGTTTGGCTGGTTCGGCCGACATGGGGGAGGACTCCAACCGAGACGATCATTCGCCGTTTCGGTTTTTTTGTGTATTTTGCCATGATCGATTCCGAAATAAAGGTTGTCTATTGCCATGAAGCGTCTTCTTTTCATTATCCCCTTATTCATGTTTTGCGGTTGCCAAAAGCAGTTCCCCCAGCCGCAGTGGAACCTCACCCACACTGCTCCCGCCCAAATCTGGGAGGAGTGCTTCCCCCTGGGCAACGGCCACCTGGGCATGATGCCTGATGGCGGCATTGACAAAGAAACCATTGTGCTGAATGACATCACCTTATGGTCGGGCGCACCGAATGATGACAGCAATCCTTTGGCTTTGGAGTCGTTGCCGGAAATACAACGCTTGTTGAAGGAGGGCAAGAATGATGAAGCCCAAAACCTGATGTATGAGACTTTTGTCTGCAGTGGTCAAGGCTCGGGGCACGGACAAGGGGCCAAGGTGCCGTTCGGCTGCTATCAGACCTTGGGCAATATGACGATAGAATACCATTATCCCAATGCCGATTCCGTAACCAATTATAGGCGAACGCTTTGCCTCAATGATGCCATACACAAGGTTTCTTTTGATAAAGGTAGTCAACACTACGAGCGCGAGGCTTTCATTTCCCGCAAGGATGATGTTGCAGTGATAAAAGTTAAGGTCCCTGAGTCCGTCGAATCTAAGGTCCCTGAGCCTGTCGAAGGGCCGACAAAAAAAGTTGAAGCCAATATAAACGGCGTTTCGATACTTCGACAAGCTCAGCACTCAACGACCTGCTCTTCTTTTACGATAAACCTCTCCCGTACTGAAAAAGCAGAGGTTTTCACCTATGCTGACAGCGTCATTATGTTTGGCCAGCTGGACAGCAATGTGGAGGGTGTGGAAGGGATGCGATATTATGCTAAGGCACAAACAGTTGTATCTAACAATGAAACGATTATCTACTTCTGTGCCGCCACTGATTTTTTATGCACCAACCCCGAAGCGTATGTCACCGAACACCTGCAAAATGCCATGGCAAAAGGCTTTGAGGCCGTGAAAAGCGACCACCTGAAAGCCCATCACGAGCTGTTTGACCGTGTAGAGCTGGTGATCGGCGATCCCAAAGAAAAACAAAACCTCACACTGGAAGACCATTGGAAAGACTTCCTTGTCAACGACGACCCTTGGCTGCCGACCTGTTACTTCCATTTCGGTCGTTACCTCCTCATCAGCTCCACACGCGAGGATTTGCTGCCACCCAACCTGCAAGGGCTGTGGGCCAACACCATCCAGACCCCATGGAATGGCGACTATCACCTGAATATCAATGTGGAGATGAACCATTGGCCCTGCGAGGTCTGCAACCTCTCGGAGCTGCATCTGCCATTAATTCACTTTGCTGAGGGATTAATGCCTTCAGGAAGTAAGACGGCCCGCGATTTCTACGGTGCCCGAGGCTGGACCGCCCATGTGGTGTGCAATCCATGGGGTTTCACGGCACCTGGCGAGCATCCTTCATGGGGCGCGACCAATACAGGCGGGGCTTGGCTTGCCCTCCACGCATGGCAGCATTTTGAGTTCACGCAGGACACGGCATTTTTGCGAGAAGCCTATCCATTAATGAAAGAAGCGGCGCAGTTTTTCCTTGATGCTATGATAGAGGAACCTGAACACGGCTGGCTTGTCACCGCCCCGACTACATCACCCGAAAACGCTTTCTGGCTCAACGATAGCACCGCTGTCAGTGTATGTATGGGTAGCACGATGGATGTTCAGATTGTCAGTGAGCTGTACGATGCGGTTTGTCAGTCGGCAGACATTTTGGGTGCCGATGAGGCTTTTTCCGACAGCCTTCGCGATGCCCAATCCCATTTTCCGCCTATGCAGGTCAGCGAGCAGGGGTATTTGCAGGAATGGCTGAAGGATTATAAGGAAGTGGAACCGCAGCACCGCCATGTGTCGCATCTCTTTGGACTTTATCCCGGCACGATGCTGACCCAATCCAAGACACCTGAGTTTATGGATGCCTGCCGCGAGACCCTGCGTCGCCGTGGCGATGAAGGCACGGGCTGGTCGAGGGCTTGGAAGATCTGCTTCTGGGCACGGCTTCACGATGGCGATCATGCATATCAGCTTTTGAGGAACCTGCTCGAACCAGCAGTCCATCTTGACGGAAGCCATTCAGCAGGCACCTATCCCAACCTCTTCTGTGCCCATCCACCATTCCAGATCGACGGCAACTTTGGCGGCACGGCCGGCATCGCCGAGATGCTGCTGCAAAGCCATGACGGCGAAATCGAGTTGCTTCCCGCCTTGCCTTCAGTGTGGAAGGACGGATATTTCAAAGGGCTTTGCGCCCGCGACGGCAAGGTGGTGGAATGCACTTGGAAAAATGGCAAAGTCACGCGTTCTGCTGTGACTTCGCGGTGAGCACCCTGCTGATCCAGATGGCAAACGGCAACGAGGTCAAGAAGGTGCAAATGTCGGCGACGGCTTGCGCGGCTTCGAGACCTGTGATACCCCAAAGCCATGACATGATAAAGACCGCGGGCATGAAATACAAGCCTTGACGACACATCGAGAGTAAGGTGGCCTGCCAGGTATAGCCGATGTTTTGGAACAGCATGTTGGTCGCGGTGCACATACCCATCAGTGGGAAGGCGACGCACTGCCAACGCAAGGCCTGACTGCCCACGCGGATGAGCTCTGGGTCCTCGCCACGGAACCACGAGATGATGTCGGGCGCGAAGATATAGACCACGGTGCCCAAAACAATCAGAAAAGCCGTGGTGATTGTAATGCAAAACATATAGCTCTCCTTGACACGCGCATAGAGTTTGGCGCCGTAGTTATAGCCGCACACGGGTTGGAATCCTTGTCCGAACCCGATGACGATGGCGAAGCAGAACAGGGTGATGCGCGACACGATGGTAAAAGCTGCCACGGTAGAGGCTTCGTTGCCGGGCAAGGCATAATGCACCGCCATGCGGTTGAGGCTGATGGTGGCCACCACCGACAAGGCCTGTCGCGCCAAAGAGGGCAAACCGCCCCGCGTGATTTCCTTATAATAGTATAGGGTAGGGGTGAAGTTCTTCGGTTTGATATGCACATTGCCAGGTCGCGAAGTGCCCCAAAGCAACACACACCAGCCGAAGCACTGGCTCACCGCCGTGGCCAATGAAGCCCCGCTGACACCCATGTTGAGCACAAAGATGAAAATCGGGTCGAGGATGATGTTGAGGATGGCACCCGAAGCGATGCCAATCATGCCGAAACGGGCGTTACCCTGCAGTCGCAGCTGGTTGTTAAGCGTCAGCGACGACATCATGAAAGGTGTGGCAATCAAGATGAAACGCAGGTAGTCGTTGGCATAGGGGAGGATGCTGTCGGTGGCGCCCATGGCCCGCGACAGGGGCGAGATGAAGATCATGCAGATGAGGCCTGCAATGGCACCCAAGATCAAAGGGGAGAAGAATCCCGTGGCAGCCATACGCCCTGCGTTCTGTCCCTGTTTGGCCCCCAAGGCCCGTGAGATGTAGTTGCCCGAGCCATGCCCAAAGAAGAACCCGCAGGCGTTGATGAAGGCCATATAGGCAAAGGAGACACCCACGCCTGCCACGGCTTCCGTGCTCAAATGACCTACATAGAACGAGTCCACCATATTGTAGATGGTGGTCACGAGCATGCTGATGATGGTCGGCACAGCCATCTTGAGGATCAGCCGCCTGACGGGCTGCTCCGTCATCATCTTATACCGCTCGTTGATCTTCCGCTCGTCGTTAATGTTGGACATATTCGTCGAATTCGAGCGCAAAGATAAGCCCTTTTTGTGTCACTTTGTCACCCCGACTGACAAAACCCTGCCATTTTCCACTTTGGCACGAAATGTGACAAGCAATCGCAGCCCCGTAGGGGCGTAGGATGATAAGCAGGCGGTGATAACCCCTGCGTTAACAAGACAAACATCAACAATAAAACATCAAATAAAATGGCAAAATTAGCAATCAAACCTCTGGCAGACCGCGTGGTCATCGAGCCCGCCGCCGCCGAACAGAAAACCGCTAGCGGTATCATCATCCCCGACACCGCCAAAGAAAAACCCCAACAAGGTAAAGTAGTCGCCGTAGGTCCCGGCACTAAGGACAACGCCATGACCCTGAAGGTCGGCGATAATGTCATTTATGGCAAATACGCTGGCACCGAGTTCCACCTCGACGGCAAAGACTATATGATCATGCGTGAATCTGACGTCATTGCTATCATTTAATAATAGCTTCTGGCCTTTGGCCTCTGGCTTCTGGCAGCTTTCACATGCTATAAAACAGACACTGCTTTAAAGATGCCAATGGCCAGCAGCCAGTAGCAAAAAAATAGAAATCAACAAATAAACAACAAATATCATGGCAAAAGACATTCTTTTCAATATCGAATCGCGTGACGGCCTGAAGAAAGGCGTCGACGCATTGTCAAACGCAGTGAAGGTGACCCTCGGCCCCAAAGGTCGTAACGTGGTCATCGAAAAGTCGTATGGCGCTCCCCAGATCACCAAGGACGGTGTGACGGTCGCCAAGGAAATCGAACTCATCGACCCCGTTGAGAACATGGGCGCTCAGTTGGTGAAGGAAGTCGCTTCCAAGACCAACGACCTCGCTGGTGATGGTACCACCACCGCCACTGTATTGGCCCAAGCTATCGTGGCCACGGGTCTGAAAAACGTCACAGCCGGTGCCAACCCGCTTGACCTGAAGCGCGGTATCGACAAGGCTGTTGCCGCTGTGGTCGCTTTGGTCTAATCGCCGAGGCTATGGGCAAGGTGAAGCAAGAAGGCGTCATCACCGTTGAGGACGCCAAGGGCATCAACACCTATGTCGATGTCGTCGAAGGCATGCAGTTCGACCGTGGCTACATCTCGCCTTACTTCGTGACCAACACCGAGAAGATGGAAGCCGTCTACGAGAATCCTTACATCCTCATCTACGACAAGAAGATCTCCGTGATGAAGGACCTGCTGCCCGTGCTCGAAAAGACCTTGCAAACCGGTCGTGCCCTCATCATCATCGCTGAAGACATCGACGGCGAAGCCTTGGCTACCTTGGTGGTCAACCGTCTGCGTGGCTCACTGAAAGTCGCTGCCGTCAAGGCTCCTGGCTTCGGTGACCGTAGAAAAGAAATGCTGGAAGACATCGCCATCCTGACTGGTGGCACCGTCATCAGCGAAGAGAAGGGCTACAAGCTTGAAGATGCCACCCTGCAAATGCTCGGTCAGGCCGACAAGGTCAGCATCAACAAGGACAACACCACCATCGTGAACGGTCACGGTGCCAAGAAGGACATCGAAGCCCGTACCGCCCAGATCAAGGCCCAAATCAAGACCACCACGAGCGACTACGACCGCGAGAAGCTGCAAGAGCGCTTGGCCAAGTTGGCCGGTGGCGTGGCAGTCATCTATGTGGGTGCCGCCTCTGAGGTCGAGATGAAGGAGAAGAAAGACCGCGTTGAGGACGCTTTGAACGCCACCCGCGCTGCCATCGAAGAGGGTATCATCCCTGGCGGCGGTGTCGGTTTCATCCGTGCCATCAAGGCCATCGAAAAGATGAAAGGCGACAACGAGGACGAGACCACGGGTATCGCCATCATCAAGCGCGCTTTGGAAGAGCCGCTGCGCCAGATTGTTGAGAATGCCGGCCTTGAAGGCTCGGTCGTCGTCAACAAGGTGAAGGAAGGCAAGAACGACTTCGGTTTCAATGCCCGCACCGAGGTTTACGAGAACCTCCTCGAGACTGGTGTCATCGACCCCGTGAAGGTGTCGAGAGTCGCCTTGGAGAACGCTGCTTCCATCGCTGGCATGCTGCTGACCACCGAGTGCGTCATCAGCAACCACAAGGAGCCTACGCCTCCCACACCTCCGATGCCCATGGGTGGCGGAATGGACGGGATGATGTAATCCTGAATCCTGAATGCAGAATGCGGAATTAGGAATGCGGAATGGCCTGCGGACAAGGTAGTCTCGCGTCCCGCGTCCATAAGTCCCGCGTCAAAGAATAATGGAAACGAGCAAAAGACCTGCCTCGAAAGGGGTGGGTCTTTTGCGTTATTGACCTTCCTTTCTCTTAAAACCAAGAAAAAAATAGGGACAAACCCCAAATCCATTTTTCCATAAACATTTGAAGTTCAATATATTGAAAATTTCAAAAACGAAAAAGATAGGGACAAATCCGTTTTAGGGCTTGACAGATGGGTATTTTGGTGTTTTTTTGAATAATTTTGCCTGCATAACACAGAAAAACACTTTGAAATGAAAGCAACAAGACTTTATACCCTGCTTGCTCTGCTGCTGATGGCGGGTAGTGGGACTTCATTTGGACAATCTGCCGAGCAGTTTTTCATCGGCACTGAACCAGGTGAGCTTATTATTCAAGGCACTTGGTATGAATATGATGTTATGACTTATAGATACAATCTTTATAGGTTTACTAACCATGGCGCCGA
This sequence comes from uncultured Bacteroidales bacterium, assembly GCA_900318085.1. Classification (GTDB taxonomy): domain Bacteria; phylum Bacteroidota; class Bacteroidia; order Bacteroidales; family F082; genus Limimorpha. Next base: position 46,268 of record ONJF01000021.1, on the reverse strand, counting down.
TGTTGAAGTTCTTGCTACTTATGATGATTATAATTGGGTAATTGATCCACAAACCATGTCTGGGATGGGAGAATTGTTGTATGACGCGACTCCCGGACACTTCTATAACATGGATTTTGTGACATCTAATAAAATTCTTGCCACCGATGATACAGGACAAACATGGAGAGTAATCGAAGATTATAATATTCCATCTCCACCTTCGTATTGGTGTTTCGCCAATGAACAAGGAGAGCTTGTGAAATTTGAGCCTGATGACCAATATAATCCCCAAAACTATTCTTTTATTGCAAGTTACGATTATGGAGCCCACTTCTCTGATACTATCGCAACTTTTCCTATACCTGTATACACAAATCATGTTGCTGGTTGGAATCATGGAGAGTTTTATTGCAGAGAATATGGTTCAGATAGATGGTATTACACGACTGACTTTTTTGAAACTGCTGATACATTAACCTTTCCTGCCGAATTGCACAGCAAGCCCATTGGAATCGGGCCAAGAGAGGGAGAGTTGTATTGTAGGTATAAGCCAGCTGGGGTATTCTCAAAGTTGCAAAGGGTAGATTACAGTGATGATTACGGTGCCAATTTCCGAACTTTGGTTGATTTGGAATCGAATCCGATTGATGTCATTGTTGATACGATGTTGTTTACCCATTATGCCCTTGGAGGCGGAAATCTGTTTTTGGACAGGGAACCAGGCGTGTTTTATGTCATATTTGATTCTCTAACCTTTAATTTTCCTGATGATCCCCCGTATCCAGAAGAGCCTCAAGGAGACCGATACTGGATTGCATATTATCGGGACTATGGCAATACGCTGGTAACTACCTATTACCACGACTTCAAGCCCGATTGGTTTGAGCATCATACACCAGTAATGGACTGCGAAATAACAAATTGTGGTGAAAACAGCGTTACGCTTCGTTGGAATGAGCCGGAACTGAAACCCGATGAAGTGTTGGTCGGTTATCAGGTTTATGGAGGGGTCGCGTTGATCAGTGAAGATTTGATTACCGAAACAGAATACACCGACAACTTTTCAGGCAGGGGGCGATTGAATTACCATGTTTTGGCGGTTTATAGCGACGGTGAAACCTCAAAATCATACAACATTGTGTATTGTAAACAGACGGAATGCCAATGGGCTTGTTTGCATTGAAGGTGTTGTTGCTGATGAGGTGCAGGTTTACAATGCCCTTGGGCAGATGGTGAAGACCGTGCGGGGGACGAATGAGATCGATGTAGCGGATTTGGTGGAAGGGGTTTATCTGGTGCGCATCATGGATGCGGAAGGTAAAGTTTACACGAACAAAATCACGATTAGATGAAATACTTGAAGATTTATGCCCTGCTTGCGCTCCTGCTGATGGCGGGAGGGGTGACGATGCAAGCGCAAAACAGCAAGTCCAACCGTGAACTGCCCGAACAATATTGGGTTGATATAGTCACCGAACAACCTGAAGGTTATGTTGTGGATGCGAACGGAGATGTGCATATCTATTCTGCCGAAGCTTTGGCATGGCTTTCCGTGGTGAGCAATGGCTTCAATGGACAAGAGATAGACGACTATGAGGGTAGAACCGTTTGCTTGGAGGACAACATTGACCTTTCTGGAGCGCTTTGGTTGCCCATTGCAGGAAAAGTGGATGTGTCAGCAGTCTTTCACGGTTATTTTGATGGCAAAGAGCATGTGATAGAAGGATTGACCATGACCAGTGGATACCCTTATTTCTATATGATGGGATTGTTCGGCGAATTGTCGGGAGCCACCCTTTCCAACATCGTTTTGACGAAAGGCTATTATGAGGCCCAGCTAACAGGCGGGAACTACGAAGGCGGGTTTTTGGCTTGTGCTGTCCGCGATGAAAGCCTTGTCAACCATTGTTTTGTGGATTGTGAAATGCATATTAAATCAGGCATGTCGCCTTTTGTGTATGAATGCGAACATTCTACCATTTCCAATTGCTTGGTACACAGTCCGTTGATTCGTGCAGAAGGAAGCCTTGACGGCATTCCTGGCATTCTGGTCGCCATTGCCTATCCTAAATCACACATCCTTAATTGTGCTTCAATCATTGAGCGGATGGACTGGAGCGAGAACTGCGGATTAGTCGGTATCTTCAACTATGGAATCATTGAGAATTGCTATGGTTACATTGGCGAATGTATTGATTTTGGTGGCTATGGCGGCGGCCCTGCTCCGCGAAATGGCGTAACTGGTAGTAATGGACCAACTGGAGAAATCTACAATTGTTATTACAACCGCTTGCGTAATTATGTGGGGTCGTCGTATTACATCGAAATGGATGATCAACCAGCATATAGTAATTTGGGCATCATTCAAAATGCCGTACCTTATACTGAAGAAGGTCGCGGGCATTGGAAACTCACCGAGGAAATAACCTTCGAACTTGAAAATGGTACGGTTTCGACCAACGACCTGCTTGACGCGCTCAATTTCAAGGTCCGACTATTGTATGACGAGGCGCTTCTGGATTGGTGCGACACAGGAATGGGTTTCGACAACCAGCAATTGCCTGTCTTTTGCAACTTTGATGTCACAGAGACGAGCGAAAACACTACAAGCGTCGACCAAGTTGAAGTTTATCCCAATCCAGCAAGGGCAAAGGTGACGATTGAAGGCCTTGAAGCTGCCAAAGTTCAGGTTTACAACGCCCTTGGGCAGTTAGTGAAGACGGTGCGAGGGACGAATGAAATCAATGTGGCTGGTTTAGTGGAAGGGGTTTATCTGGTGCGCATCATGGATGCAGAAGGGAGAAACTATACGGAGCGGGTAGTGGTGAAAGAATAGGGATCACTTTTCAAATCGAGCAAAAGGCTGACTGCGTGAGCGGTCGGCCTTTTTGCGTGTATGTCGCAATTTTTTCCTATTTTTGCAGGTTATTAATGACCTATCATATAGCAAAATGTCAGAAACACCCCAAAATACAAAGCCGAAGAGACCGAAGCTCCGCAATGTCTCCCTCAAGAAGCTGAACCGGAAATACGACTTCTTGATGTCGCACGACGAGAGCGGACGGCCCATCCTCAACTTCAAGTTGAACCTACTTAACCTGATCCTCGTCATCATCGGCATCGCTCTGCTGCTCATCGTCATCACCATCTTCATCATCGCTTTCACGCCCTTGCGCGAATATATCCCAGGCTACACTGACACCAACCTCAACCGCGAGGTATATGAGTTGAGCCTCCGAGCCGACTCCATCGAAAGAGAGATGACCAAAAAAGATGTCTATTTCGATAACCTCAAGAGAATCGTCGAAGGCTATGACTTCGCCGCCGACAGTGCCTTGGCTTCGCTCAACATCTACGAACCCCTGCCTCAAAGTGTTATCGATACAATTCAATTGCGCAAGTCGTTGCAGGATAGTCTGCTGCGTGCCGAATATGAGGCCCAAAACCAATACAACCTCTTCGGCCCCGACTACCAGCCGTCAACCAAGCCGAGTTCGTTGGTGAAGAACTTTTTCATCCCACTCAACGGCTCCATCCTCAAAGCCTTCAATGCCGATGAAGGTCACTATGGCGTCGACATTGCCACCGCTGGCGACAAGATCATCAATGCCACACTCGATGGCACTGTAGTGTTTGCCAACTGGAGCATCGACAACGGCTACTGCATCGGCATCCAACATGAAGACAGCTACTTCTCCATCTACAAGCACAACGCTACCCTGCTGAAGAAGGAGGGAGAATATGTCAGGGCGGGCGAGGCCATCGCCATTTTGGGTCGCTCGGGCGACAAGGAAACATACGAGCACCTGCATTTCGAGCTGTGGCACAACGGCATCGCCGTCAATCCTGCCGATTATATGTCGCTCATTAATCCCAACGGAAACTAAAATTCCCTATCTTTGCACGCTTTTTCATAAAGTAAATGACATTATTAAACACATAATTGACTTGAGATTCCGTGACGCGAGACGGTTGTTTTCTGAAAAGGGAAGTCCCGTGTCTCGAAGTCCCGCGTCCCGTGTCAAAAAAAATATCTAACTATGACCATATTAATAAAGGTACTGCAGTTTTTCCTCTCCCTCTCCATCTTGATTTTCATTCACGAGTTGGGTCACTTCCTTGCCGCCAAGGCTTTCAAGACCCGTGTCGAGAAGTTCTACCTCTTCTTCGACTGGGGCTTCTCGCTTTTCCGCTGCAAGAAGGTGAATGGCAAGTGGCGCTTCAAGTTCTTCTCGAAGAATGTCCCAGAGAAATACACGGTGACCGAATACAAAGACGCTGCTGGAAAGAAACAGAAAAACTACGAACCCATTGATTTGAGCACCTTGCCCGAGGACGACTGGCGCCGCAGCGACAGCACGGAATATGGTATCGGCTGGTTCCCGTTGGGTGGTTACAATAAAATCGCCGGCATGGTCGACGAGTCGATGGACAAGTCACAGATGCAGCAGCCTCCCAAGGAATGGGAGTTCCGCAGCAAGTCCGCCTGGCAACGCTTCATCATCATGGTGGCGGGTGTCTTCATGAATGTGGTGCTCGCTTTCATCATCTATATCGGTCTGCTGGCCCACGAAGGCGAGACTTACCTGCCTACCGCAGAAGTCAACAAATACGGTATCTCGGTCGATAGTCTGGGCTACGAGTTCGGCCTGCGCGACGGCGACAAGATTTTGGCCGTCGATGGCAAGTATATCGAAGAGTTCCAGGAAATCTCGATGCAAATCATCCTCGAAAAGGCGAAGACCATCGAGGTGGAACGCAACGGCAAAGACACGACTATCGTGCTGCCCGATGATGCTTTGACCAAACTGCTCAAAAAACAAGATGCAGGATTCATCTCTTATCGTACTCCCTTTGTCGTCGCTGAAGTCATGGAAAACTCAGCCGCTCAAGCAGGAGGTCTGTTGGCGGGCGACGCCATCATCGGTATTAATGACATTCCGACGCCGTATTATCAGGACTTCATCAAACGCATCAAGCAATACAAGAACCAGGACATCGAGGTCAAGGTGCTCCGTGGCGCTGATACGCTGGCATTGGCCATGCACCTGCCCGAGGAAGGCGTGATCGGTGCCTATTGCAAGACCTACCTGCCCGACTATTTCGACTTGGAGACCAAAGAATATAGCCTTTTCGAAGCCATCCCTGCCGGCTTCCTCAAGACCTTCGACGGCCTGTCCGACTATTGGAAACAGGTCAAGCTCATCTTCAACCCCAAGACGAAAGCGTACGAGAGCGTGGGTGGCTTCATCTCCATCGGAAGCATCTTCCCCGACCAGTGGAACTGGAGTATCTTCTGGCGTATGACGGCCTTCCTCTCCATCGCTCTTGCCGTGATGAACATCCTGCCCATCCCGGCTTTGGACGGCGGTCACATCCTCTTCTTGCTCTTCGAGATCATCACCCGCCGCAAGCCTTCCGACAAGTTCATGGAAGTGGCCGAGACTGTGGGACTCATCCTTGTCTTGGGACTGGTCATCCTTGCCAATGGCAACGATATCATCAGGTTATTCAAGTAAAAAATATCATATTGAAAGACAGGGTTTTAGCAAAGTCTTACAAAAATTAATTTGGTTGGATAGATACTATTTTCGTAAATTCGCGGTTTCAATCGCAGTAAATCATCTGAATTGAAGACGAAAATCACACATATCGCACTCTTGCTTGTCATGATGCTGACGACGGCTTTTGGCGTTAAAGCACAGCAGGCTCCTATCTTTACCAACTATTCGAATTCGTATGCCTACGCCAATCCGGGCTTTGCCGGCATGAGCGAAGGCATTAATCTGTTGGGGCTTTACCGCCAGCAGTGGGCGGGTTTCGTCGATAACGATGGCAACGAGGTGGCGCCACAGACTTTCCTGCTGACGGGCGACATGCCTTTCCGCAAGCTCCATGGCGGCCTCGAGTTCTCCGTGATGAGCGACAAGTTGGGCTTCGAGAACAATGTCAACATCGGTTTAGGCTATTCCTTCCATATCGACTTAGGAGGCTCCTCGCTTGGCATCGGCGTGGCCGGTACCCTGCTCAACCGTACTGTCGACTTCGCTCAACTGCATCCCAACCAGGAAGGCGACCCGCTCATTTCGGGTCTGGGCGAAGAGAGCGACATGCTGTTTGACTTCAATGTAGGCTTGTTCTATCAAGTCCCCGAGTCGTTCTATTTCGGTGTCTCCGTCATTAATGTTCTCGAAAGCATGGGCCAAGCGCTCAACGACAACAACACCAGCAGCGCCAGCTTCACCACCGACCGCACCTTCTATGCCGTGGCAGGCTATCCCTTCCAATTCGAAGACATCCCTTACCTGACCTTCGTGCCTTCGGTGAGCGTGATGAGCGACATCGCCTCCACGCAGTTTAACGCAAGTGCCCGTGTGATTTACAACAACTTGTTCTCGTTGGGTGTCAATTACCGCTTCCAAGAGTCGGTCGGCCTGATGGCAGGACTTACGATTAAGGACCTCACATTGGTTTATTCATATGATATTAATACGATGGGCTTGAGTGTTGTACCGGGCTCACATGAGATAGGATTGAGTTATTGTTTCAAACTCGATTTGGATAGGACTCCGAGAGACTACAGGAGTGTCAGATACCTGTGATTTTTTTGGGTCGTTTCGGGTGGCGATTGGTAGGTTTGAACGAAAAAAAATGGAAAAAAAGTAGAAAAAAAAGAGGGGTAAATTATAATATTTCCTAATTTTGGCGGTTTTTAATGGGTAAAGTAGCCCCTAAAAGCGAGGGGGCCATCAGATAAAAAGAAATAAATAAAGATAGTAATCATATCATTGTCAAGAAGATGAAAAGACTATTGTTCGTATTTTCCGTGGCGCTGCTGCTCACAGCCTGCGGTAACTCAAATCAAGGCGAATTGGTTGGAGTGAGAAAGTCAAACAAGACCTTCAACCAGCCCGACCCCTACGGGATGGTGTTCGTCCCGCAAGGTAGCTACACTATGGGTGTAGGTGGTGAAGACATCACGGGTTCTTACCTGAATGAGCCAAAAACGGTTTCCGTGTCGGCCTTCTTTATGGACGAGACTGAAATCACCAACAATGAGTATCGCCAATTTGTCAATTGGGTTAGAGACTCCATCGCAAGAAGAATTCTTGCCGACAATTTCCCTGACAGGTTTGCCATCACCGAGAGCAAAACGGGTGAGGTGTACGACCCGCCGAGGCTGAATTGGAAGGAAAAACTTGACTGGAACAGCAAGGAGCAAGAAGTCCGCGAGGCCCTTGAGCCGATGTATCTCCCCGAGCATGAGAGATATTTCCGCCGCAAGGAAATCGACACGAGAAAGCTCTATTATTCCTATTTCTGGTTTGATATGGTCGCCGCCGCCAAGAAAGACTTCTCCGATGGCAAGTTGGTCGAGAACGACTACTCGATTGGCGAGGCTGATGCCGGCATTAATGTCGACCGTAAGGGCGCTTGGTCGAACCGTAAGCAAGGCTACAGCGACCGTTCGGTGTATGCCCGTGCAGAGGTCATCAATGTCTACCCCGACACCTTGTGCTGGATCCACGACTATAGCTATTCGTTCAACGACCCGATGACGGAGAAATACTTCTGGCATCCGGCCTATGACAACTATCCGGTGGTGGGTGTCACTTGGCAGCAGGCCCGTGCCTTCTGCGTGTGGCGCACCGAGTTGCTCAACTCCTACCTGCGTACCAAGAAGGATGTCGACCTTTCGGAGTTCCGTCTGCCCACCGAAGCCGAATGGGAATGGGCTGCCCGTGGCGGCAAGATGCTGAACCCCTATCCGTGGGGCGGTCCTAACGCCAGCAACGCCAAAGGCTGTTTCTTGGCTAACTTCAAGCCTCGTCGTGGTAACTACCTCGCCGACGGTGGTCTGCGCACCCTCGTGGTGGGCTGCTACCCGCCCAATGGCTGGGGCCTCTACGACATGGCCGGTAATGTGGCCGAATGGACTAACACGGCTTACGATCCCAACTCGTATAACTTCACTTGGGATATGAACCCCAACTACACCTACAACGCCAAAGCCGACGACCCGCCGGTCATGAAGCGTAAGGTGGTGCGCGGTGGCTCCTGGAAAGATGTTTCCTACTATATGCAAGTCACCACCCGCGACTATCAATATCAGGATACGGCCAACTGCTACACTGGTTTCCGCTGCATCCAACCTTATCTGGGCCGCAACAAGGGCGACAACCCGAGAATGTCGAGAGTCTACAGATAACCTAACCTAATAAAGCAAACAACAAAACAAAATAAAAGTTAAATCAATTAAAAATCAATTGTCATGGCAAAAAAAGAACTTGGTAAATTCCAGAAATTCCTTGCATCAAAGAAGTATAAAACCTTTATGGGCTACCTCTACGGTTGGGGCGCATCTGTGGTTATGATTGGTGCTTACTTCAAACTGACTCACATCCCCGGTGCAGACTTCATGCTGGCCCTTGGTCTGGGTATTGAAGCTCTCATCTTCTTCATGTCGGCCTTTGAGCCTCAACACATGGAGTACGCTTGGGATAATGTTTTCGTTGAACTTGAGGAAGACTGGGATGGCGTTCAGAAGACGCAGTTCGCCACCACTGGTGCTACCGGCAAATCGGCCGCTGCTCCCACCGATGTGGAAGAAGCCATGTTGAGCAAGATGTTCGAAAAGATGAACGTCAGCGAAGATACCTTCAAGAAACTGGGCAGAGGTATTGACAGATTGGCAGAGAACGCCGGCCAAATGGCTGACATCTCCAATGCCATGGCTGCCACGACCAACTATGCCAACGCCATGGACCGTGCCACGAAGTCCATCTCCGACTTCTCGTCCGCCTATGTTGAGACCAACCAGAAGCTCTCCGACTCTCTGGGTAAGCTCGACTTCAGTGCCCTCGATGCCAACACCATCAAGAAGGTGGCCAGCAGCATGCAGTCCCTCAACTCCATCTATGAGCTCCAACTCCAGGGTGCCGAGCAGACTTCAGCCGCCAGCAAGAAGTTGACTGAAACTATGAACAAGTACATGGATAACCTCAACGCTTCATCACAGAATGCCGGCCAACTCAACCAACAGTTGACCCAGTTGTCACAGCGCTTGACCGCCCTGAACAACGTCTATGGTGGAATGTTGTCAGCAATGAATATCACCCAAGACAGAAAATGATCGGTATGATGTACCTGGTCTACACTGCCTTGTTAGCCATGAATGTCTCGAAGGACATCTTGGATGCCTTCGACACAGTGAACAGTGGCGTTCAGACCACGAATATCACCCTTTCGAATCAAATCGATCAGAAATACGCCGCCTTTGCTGAACAATACAGCAAGGAACAGGAAAAGGCTGGTCCCTATTGGGAGAAAGCCCAAGCCCTGAAGGCTGAAGCCGACGACCTCATCAACTACGTCGAGGCCCTCAAGTGGGACTTGGTGAAGAAAATTGAATGCGACAAGGCTAACACCTCAGATGAAGCTGTGGCAATGGCTCTTGAAAGAGGTTTGCTGAAAAACACCGATACCTTGAGAAACGGTCGTAGACTCTATGACATCAACACCTCGAAGGTGAAGTCGAGAGACAACTACAACAGACCTACCGCTTACATGATGGGCGAACCTGAAGGCAACGGCAAAGCCTTTGAACTCTCTGAAAAAATCCGTAAGTTCAGAACCGAGATCTTCAAGGCCGTGGGCGCGGAACACATCCACGAAATGGGCTTGATGACCGACAGTATCTTCAACCGCGACAAGGACGCTCTTGGAAATGTTCCTACCAAAGAATACAATGTCAAGGTGGATACTACTACGATTAAGTACTACGGTGCCAAAATCGACTATGCTCCCGGAACTGCCGACGAACTTCAGAAAGGCTGGGAATACCACAACTTCCACCACACGGTGTTGGTGGCTGATGTCACCCTCCTCAACAAGTTGATCTCGGAAGCCCAGACTGCAGAGTTGAATGCCGTCACCCAACTGATGACGAACATCCACGCTGCCGACTATAAGTTTGATGAGATCGGTGCCAAGGTGTTTGCCGAGAGTGGTTACCTCCTCTCCGGTCAGACCTATAAGGCTCAAGCTATGGTGACTGCTTGGCAGAACACGCAGACCAAGGCTTATGTCAAGTTGGACGGTGGTGCCGAAAAGGAATACACCAGCGACGGTCAAGGTGTCATCAACCTCGACTTCAACTGCGGCGTGGGTCAGCACAAATACACGGGTTACATCAAGATGCTCGATCCTTCGACCAACGAATTGAAGGACTTCCCGTTTGAGAACACCTTCACGGTTGCTCCTCCTGCGGTGAGTGTGTCGGCCACCAAGATGAATGTGGTGTATCGTGGTATCAACAACCCGATTGCTGTCGGCGGCGGTGTCGGTGGCGAAATCAGTGCCTCTGCTAGCAGTGGTTCCTTGACCAGAACGGGCAACGGTACCTATAACCTGCTCCCAGGTTCTGCCGACGAGGTGACCATCAGCGTCAGTTCGGGTGGCTCGAGCCTCGGTAGCATGAAGTTCCGTGTGAAAGACCTGCCGAAGCCTACGGCTTTGATCCGCAACGTCCAGAATGGTCTCGTTTCGAAGAGCGCTCTGCTTGCCGCCAACCGTGTGGAAGCCGAGATGAAGGACTTCGACTTCGACGGCGTCAAATACGATGTGGTGGGTTATACCTTCCGCTACAAGACCAAGAGCGGTACCACCAAGGAAGCCAAGGCCAATGGCGGCGCCTTCACCGATGAGATGAAGACGGCAATCAGCGGCTCCAATGTCGGCGACACCTTCCTCTTCACTGCCATCCAGGTGCGCGGTAACGACGGTAAGGTCAAGACCCTCGAAACGCCTATCGGTGTTGAAATCAAGTAAACAATTTAAACCCTTATACAATGAAAAAGACACTTGTTTCCATGTTGACCCTTGTGGCGCTCTTCGGCAGTCTGTGCCTCAATGCCCAGACGACCGACATCAAGCCGCCGAAGAACAGCATCCTCTCTGGTCAGCAGCAAATCATGAACGAAAAGACCCCTTCGCCGCTTCCGGTCATCGACGAGTCGAATGTGATGTGGAAGAAGACGGTGATTAGGGAAATCGACTTCCGTCAGAAGATCAATCAAGTGTTCTACTACCCAATCAATCCGACCGAGGACTGGAGAAACCTCATCACGGTGATCTACGATGGCATCCAGAGTGGTGACATCACGCCTTACCGTGTGGAGAACAACATCGACGACATGGTGACCCCCTTGACCTTGGCCGATTTTGAAAAAGAAAACACGAAGATTGGCGACCCGCCGGTCATCTGGAAAGATGGCGAGGAAGTGCCCAATGAGATCGAATTTAAGGACCGTATGCTCAATGTGACCCGTCTGCGTATCAAGGAAGACTGGTACTTCGACAAGAAATTGTCGCAGTTCCTCGTCCGCATCATCGCCCTCGGACCCATCGTTGTCGACGATGACGGTGGCCTGTCGCAAGTGTGCTGGGTGCCTTACGAGGACTCTCGTGACGTGTTGGCCAAGGCCTTTGCCTTCAACCGCAACAACTCGGCACAGCGTCGCACCTATGACGAAGTCCTGCAAAAGCGTATCTTCGACAGCTACATCATCAAAGAAGAGAACGTTTACGACCGTTACATCAACTCCTATGCTTTCAATATCGACGCCCTCTACGAATCGGAGCGCATCAAGAACGAAATGTTTGACTTCGAACAGAGCCTCTGGGAATATTGATGGTTTGCCAATGACAATGAAAAAGGACATCCGAAAGGGTGTCCTTTTTTTGTGCGGTTTTGGCCACAAAACCGCACAAAAAAAGCAGCCGATTATTCAGCTGCTTTTTTGTCGGAGTGGCCCGACTCGAACGGGCGACCGCTTGCACCCCATGCAAGCACCCCGATTGGTTTTGCGGCTGCAAAGATACGAATGTTTTTTGAATTGATGTTCACTTTCCGAAAAAAAAGTTACCTTTGCAAGGTATAACTCTAAACTCTAATCTCTAAACTTTAAACTGAACAGAATGGAACATATTGAATGTCTGATAATTGGCTCTGGTCCTGCTGGCTATACTGCCGCTATCTATACCTGCCGCGCTGATGTGAAAACTGTCATCTACGAAGGCATGCAACCTGGTGGACAGCTCACCCAGACCACCGAAATCGAGAATTTCCCTGGGTATCCCAAGGGCATTAACGGTCCCGATATGATGGAAGACATCCGTCAGCAGGCCTTACGCTTCGGCGCCGAGATTCGCGAAGGCGAAGTCACTGCCATTGATGTCAGCCAGCGACCCTTCAAGGTGACGACTGAATATGACGGCGAGCTCTTGGCCGATTCCATCATCGTGTCTACTGGCGCTGCTGCCCGTTATCTGGGTCTGCCTACCGAAGAGGAATTCAAAGGCGGTGGCGTGTCGGCTTGCGCGACATGCGACGGTTTCTTCTATAAGGGGAAGGATGTCGCTGTGGTGGGTGGTGGTGATACCGCCTGCGAAGACGCCACCTATCTGGCCAAACTCTGCAACAAGGTGTATCTCATCGTCCGTCGCGATGTGCTGCGCGCCTCCAAGGCCATGCAGCATCGTGTGCTGAATACACCCAATATCGAAGTGCTGTGGAAGCATCAGACCAAGGAACTCTTTGGCGAGCAGCAAGGCTTTATGAAGAAATTGAAGGGTGCTGTGCTGTATCACAGTGATACCAAGGAAGAGCGTACCATCTATGTGGATGGTTTCTTCGAGGCCATCGGACACACACCCAACACCGAGCCTTTCAAGGGCATCCTTGACATGGATGAGGAAGGCTACATCATCACCAAGCCCAAGTCGACGGCCACCAGTGTGGAAGGTATCTTCGCTTGCGGCGACTGCCAGGATCGCATCTACCGTCAGGCCATCGTGGCTGCCGGAACGGGTGCCATGGCGGGTATCGAGGTGGAGAGGTTTTTGGCAGAGAATCAATGATTCTTCATACAGAAATAAAGATTCAACCTTTGGAGCAAACCATCGCCTATGGCGACGGTTTGCTCTTCTTGGGTTCCTGCTTCGCCGATGAAGTGGGCGCACTTTGCCGTGGCATGGGCTTCGATGCCTTGGTGAATCCTTTCGGTGTGTTGTATAACCCCATCAGCATAGCCAACGCAGTACATCGTTTGGCCAACGGCAGATCCTTTACCCATGAGGAGGTCATCCGAACGGGGGAGGAGTTTTATTGCACCTTCAGCCACAACACGGCTTTTTGGCAGCCAACCGAAGAGGCTTTGCTGGAAAGTGTCAATGCCAGTCTTTTGTCGGCGCATAAGCATTTTCAGGCTGCTCGTTGGGTTGTTGTCAGTTTGGGGACCTCTTGGGTGTATCGTTCGCTGGAAACACTTGAGGTGGTCGCCAATTGCCATAAACTGCCCGCCTGCCTGTTTGATAGGATTTGCCTGTCGGTACCTACCTCGGTAGCGGTCCTTTCGGGGTTGGCCAAGATGTATCCCGACAAGCAGTTCATCTTCACCGTGTCACCCTTGCGTCATGTCAAGGATGGCATGCATGGCAACCAAGTGAGTAAGGCCGCCTTGCTGTTGGCCGTTGACGAAGTGTGCAAGACATTCGACAACGCCCATTATTTCCCCGCCTACGAAATCCTCCTGGACGAGTTGCGTGATTACCGCTTTTATAAGGAAGACATGGTGCATCCCACCGAGCAGGCCGTGCGTTATATATGGGAACGCTTTACCGACTTTGCTGTTGACCCAAAGGAAAGGCCCGCCATGAAAGCCGCTGCCGAATTGAAGCAGATGCTGCAGCATAGGCCTTTGTTTCCAGAGAGTGTGGCGTTCAAGAGGTTTGAATCGCTGAGAGAGAAGAAAATCAATGAGTTGAAAAAAGATTTTCCGAAGGTATACTTAGATAATTTGTTGGAATTATAGGACAATCTTTTTGGGTATGCGATATTCCAAAAACATTACATAATAAATTGGAAAATAATTGATTATACCTTTTGAAAGGACTTCCCTTTCGTTTGACAAGACGATTCCTCGTTTGATATTATAATCTTCATTGGCCGCAAAAGCATTCAACGCACGATGAATTTGATAGTTCTTGCCTGACTTCACCTCGATGGGCAGCACAGAAAGGCTTTCGTAGTCGTCAACGATATAATCAACCTCGCCTTTAGCCTTGTTGTCGTAATAAAACAACTCGTGCCCATGCGCCTTAAGTTCAGCAGCAACCACGCTTTCGTACACACTTCCCAAATTCACGCTTCGTTCGTCATTCAAAATTGCCGACACATTATATTGGTAAAGTACATCGGTTAGCAGTCCTACATCGTTGAGATACAGTTTGATAAGGTTCTTGCTCGCCGATTCAACCAATGGAAATGTCGGTGAAGAAATAGCTTTCACATCCAGTGTGATGCCCGAACTGACCAAATACTCAATCTCGTCAGCAAAGTCTTTCCAACGCTTGTCGTTGCCTTCTATTGCCTTATAAACGAGGCGTTTTTTCTTGTTTTCCATGTTGGAAGGAATCATATTATAAACGTTCATGATTTTCAGTTTGTGTTCTTCGTCGTATTGCGAAGCATCGAGCGCATAAAGATGTCGGATGTCGTCTTGTATCTTCCTGACAGCCACGATGTTCCTTGAATTGAGATACTCATTAACTGCGTCAGGCATTCCACCAATTAATAAATAGCGTTTAAACAGGTCGAGCATCCTTGTATGAAGGTTTTCGTCCAACGATTCTTTGGCTTCAAATCTTCTTCTCAAATCGTCTATAGCAGTTCCCCCGAAACCATTTGCCCACAAAAATTCCTCAAAATCAAGTTGGTACATGTGCTTGATTTCCAGACTTCCGACGGGAATGGAAACTGTTTGCCGCAGGGTGATTCCCAACTGTGAACCGCTGGCAATGTAGGTGAAGCGGTCGTCTTCTTTGAGGAATTTCACCATGGTGAGCATGTGTGGATAGGCTTGTATTTCATCCAAAAATACCAAGGTGTTGGCTTTCTCGTGCATTTTTTCACCAGCGATGGTGCTGAGTTGGAAATAGAATTTCTCGATGGAGTTGGCTTCGGCGAACACTTTCGGGCCGTTCTTGTCCTTAGCAAAGTTCACTTCGATGAAGTTGGGGAACAGAAGGCTGCCCACTTTCCGGATGATAAATGATTTTCCTATCTGCCTTGCCCCGTCAATAACGAGCATCTTGTTCGAGTTGCTTTTCAGATATTGCTCAATGTAGGCTTGTATCTTTCTTTTCAGCATGTTATGAAGTTTTTACGCTGCAAAAATACGTTTTTCCAATAAATTTGAGGTAAAAAACATACGCTTTTCCAATAAATCTGCGATAAAAAACATACGCTTTTTCTAAATTGTAAACTATTCGTTTACATTTCCGACAACAAAACAGGATTACTTTTCACGCCAACTAGTTGACGCTGAAAATGAGTGTTATAAAAAGGTTGTGTTTACCTTTGCGAGGTAAAAATTAACCTTAAAACCGATGTGCCCGATGGGATAGAACGGGGTGATATGAAAATGAAGAAAACACTACTTATTATGGCAGCAATTCTTGTAGTTGCATTTCTTACATCTTGTGCTGAAGTTGCATCATTTGCCACTGGTTATTCACAAGGCGTTAATTCTGGTAGCAGAGGCTACACTGTCATAGGCAATTATTCTAGTGATTCCGCTTGTAAAGAAGCATGCAGAAGAGCAGGCGGAAGTGCATATGAATATTATCCGTCAACAGGAAATTGTTTCTGTAAATAATTATCGTGAATGAAAACCGTTGCTCGAAATTTGCTTATTCTTATTGTTTTTTTTGTACTTGGCTTTATTCTTGGATATATCTTTCGTCCTCGGATAATGGATTATCGTATAGAACACAAACAATTCAATTTGTTGAAAACAAGTATTATTTCTGATACGGTTTATGACATTTGTTCTGGTAGACCAATATCACTGACAGATACCTTATTATATAGGAGTCGAAATTTATTGGTGTTTTGGTCGCCGACATGTAATTATTGTAAAAAGTTCTTCCAGCATCAATTGAATGAAAAGGCAGTTGGGATTTATTGCTTTCCTTTAATGAATGATTTGGATTATTTAAGGTTTTACGTTGATAATCATAATATTAAATTGCCTCAACTTATGTCTCTAAAGTCGGAAACATTTGTCCCTGTAGAAGCTCCTTCAATTGTAGCAACTCCAACTTTTATAATCATTGATGATAAAGGAAATACACTTGCGCAGTACATTGGAATAAATGAGATGGATGAAATGATAACATTCTTATATCAAGAAATTTCGTAATTAACCGCAATTCAAACCCGAAGAGCCTAATGGGATATAACTTGGCAAAAAAAGTAAATGAAGAAAAAATTGTTTTTTATCGCACTGTCGGTCTTGTTGTCAGTCGGCTTCGCCAAAGTTGCCATGGCTACACAACATGACGAAATCAATCATCCCTCGTCAATTACAGTTGATAGTGAAGGATGTATCTCTGGTGTTTTCATCGCTGAAGAAGACGGACATGTTGTTGGTACAATCACACTAAATTCAAATTGTACCTTTAAGTTAGTGGATCCGACAGACGGGTATGTAACCACGACGACGGGGACTTACTCCATTGATGGTAATTTGTCAAGAGGGCAGATGGCCGACCTCACTTTTTATGTTGATGGGCGTTCCGCAGGTACTGTAACAATTGCTTGGCCCGAAAACGAGGGAATCTGCATCTACATGAACGGATTTGTCTTTAGAAAGCAATAAACAAAATCTTACGCAAAATGAAAAAAGTGCTTTTAATGATGTTCGCGCTGATTTGCTTCGGCATGACTGCGAATGCACAATCCTGCAAGATCAGCGGTGCTAACGATGGCTCGACCGTTATGGTTACAAATGACTATCAAGATGGCAGCAAAGTAGTTGTCAATCTAGAAAATGATAGCAATGAAACTTGTGCTAATGTTACAGTTGAAGTGGTAGTTTCTTATCTCGGTGGTTTTTCAAAAACGTATACTGGCAGAGGGAAAAGTTGCCCTGGTTCAACTTGTAAAATCGAGATTCCCATTCAAGAGAAGTATAATGGGAATTCAACCTATTCCTTGAAGGAGTATAAGGTTCAAAAAGTATCAGGCACCAAATGTGAGAGTTTCTCGAATTAAATTAATCGAAAAGAATGAAAAGGTCGTCCATCGGTCGACCTTTTTTTCTATTTTTGTGGCACAAAAAGAATCGATAAAAAGAGGAAAATAAAGATATAATACCGAGCTTTTACGCTCTTATTCTTTTACATCGAAAATCTGGTACATTTTGGAGAAAGAATAAGGTGCGAAAGGTTCATGTCCGTTGGGCGTGAACTGTTTCGTGCTTATTTACTCCAACGGTTTACCAGAGCCACGATGTATGGATAAGCAATCAAAACGGTTCCGCCCATTTTGTTTGCCCACCGAGCGAGGCTCCCCGCAAAGGCGAACCGATGAACGAAGAACCGCATATAGGGAAAATCATCAAGGCAGCACTAGTCGAGCAAGGGCGTAGCATTACGTGGTTGGCCAAGCAGCTCGGTTGCTCGCGGCAAAACACTTACAAGATTCTCAACCGCAAATGGATTTACACCGATTTGCTGCTGAAAATCTGCGATATTTTGGATTATGATTTCTTTAAGTGCTTTTCGGAGTGGCGGGAAAAAAGGAAACCAAAATAACATGAATTGCCATTAATTATCCACAAATTGTCAAAAATTCAATTTGTGAACTAATTCGTGATAAATTCCTGATAATTTGTGTTTTAAAAAACACCAGAATTATCTGATAGCATTCCAAGTTGGTATTTTTTCAAAGAATAATTATTAATAACTCTCTGTTTCCCAAATTATTCGTACTTTTGCCGCCCCATTCCGCAAAAGGAATGGCATTTTCAACTTAATACATTACAATAAATGACTGACAACGAAAGATCTGGCAAGCGTCCGCGCACCAGAAAGCCTGTTGACGAACCCGAAGTGTTCCAACAGAGGAAGTCCTTCAAATTCTATCACCGTGACGGTGACGAGGAAGGACACGAAGAGAGAGGATTTGGCGAGAAGCCGAGAGGTGAACGCCGATTTGATGACGAACGTGGCGACCGTAGGTTCGGCGAACGTAAGTTTGGTGACCGCCCCCGCCGCCGCTTCGATGACGAGAAACGCGGTGAAGGCCGTCGCGATGACCGCCCCCGCCGCCGATTTGACGATGACGAGCGTCCGCGCCGTCGTTTTGACGACGACAAGCCGCGTGAGCGCCGTTTCCACGACGACGACCGTCCGCGTCGCAGATTTGACGATGAAGACAGACCGCGCCGCCGTTTTGATGATGACAAACCGAGAGAGCGCCGTTTCCGTGACGACGACAGACCGCGTCGCAGATTCAATGACGACGACAAACCCCGCCGCCATTTCGATGACGACAAGCCGCGTGAACGCCGTTTCCACGACGATGACAGACCGCGTCGCCGCTTTGATGATGAAGACCGTCCGAGGCGTCGTTTTGACGATGACGAGCGTCCCCGTCGTCGCTTTGATGATGAGCGTCCTCGTGGTGGCCGCCGCTTCGAAGACCGTCCCCGTCGCCGTTTCGATGACGAGGAAGAGCCGCGCCGTGGCCGCAAGGGCTATGTCCGCGAGAAAGACCCGCTGTATGATCGTCCGAGAGCTACTGGTGAGATCCGCCTCAACAAATATCTGGCCGACTGTGGCATCTGCTCACGCCGCGAAGCCGACGACCTCATCAAGGCCGGCTGCGTGACGGTGAATGACGAAGTGATTACCACGATGGGCTATAAGGTCAAGACCACTGACAAAGTGGTGTATGGCGGCCAGACCCTCAACCGCGAGAAACTGCGCTATTTGCTCCTCAATAAGCCTAAAGGCTATATCACCACCAGCGATGACCCGTATGAACGCGACACCGTGATGGAACTCGTCAAAGATGCCTGCCATGAGCGTATCTTCCCCGTGGGCCGTCTCGACAAGCAGACCACAGGCCTCTTGCTGTTCACCAACGATGGTGACCTGGCCAAGAAGTTGACCCACCCGAGCAGCGAAGTGCCGAAGCTCTATCATGTGCTCCTCGATAAGCCTTTGACCAAGAACGACATGCTGCGCATCTCCGAAGGCATCGAGCTTGACGACGGCCCTATCGCCGCCGACAGCATCGCCTACGATCAGGATGACGACAGCAAGAAGAGCGTGGGCATCGAGCTCCACTCTGGCCGCAACCGCATCGTGCGTCGTATCTTCGAACACCTCGGCTATGAGGTGACCAAGCTCGACCGCGTGATGTTCGCGGGTCTCGACAAATACAGACTGCCTCGCGGCGAGTGGCGTTTCCTCACCGACCTCGAGGTGGTGAACCTGAAGAAGATCTGAACTTGAACGAGATCACCAAACAATTCATCAGGGAAAACCTGAATGCCGACGTGCCGACGCTCGCCTTGAAAAAGGCGCCCGTCGGCACTGACGTTTCATTGGCGCTGCGACAGATTGCCGCACGGCAACTGCTCCAAAAGAAAGTGCCGCAATGGGCCGAGAACGAGGACCTGCTCTTCCCCGTCCATCTCTCCATTGAGCAATGCTCGTCGGAGGCGACCGCCAGATATAAGGCCAACTTATTGAAAGGCGACACTTTCGCCGACCTGACGGGTGGTCTGGGCATAGACTCCTATTTTCTTTCACAGAACTTCCAACAGGCCGACTATGTGGAGCGACAAGCCGAACTCTGCGATCTGGCAAGGCATAATTTTGCAGTCCTTGAGGCTGATATCAAGGTGTGGAACGAGACCGCTGAAGAGTATCTGAAGGAATGTGGTCAAAAGGATTGCATCTTTGTTGACCCTGCCCGCAGGGATGAACATGGGCGCAAGACGGTCTCTATTGGAGACTGCACACCCGATGTGGTAGCCTTGCAGGATGTGCTGCTCGAAAACGCCACAACGGTGATGGTGAAGCTGTCGCCGATGCTCGACATCAACCAGGCATTGGAGGAACTTCACCATGTGAAGGAAGTGCATGTGGTGGCCGTCGCCAACGAGTGCAAGGAGCTGGATTTCATCATGGAGCGTGGCTATCAAGGGGAGCCACAGTTGGTTTGTGTCAACCTGCTGACCGACCAGCCCGAGATGCGTTTTGCTCTCGAAGAAGAGCGGAATTGCCAGTGCAAGATGGCTGATAGTGTGTTGCAATACCTATACGAGCCCCATCCCGCCTTGATGAAGGCCGGATGTTTCAAACTGTTGACAGAGCGTTTCGCGGTTTTGAAATTGCACAAAAACAGCAATTTGTACACTTCTGATCAGTTGGTGCCCGATTTTCCTGGCCGTATCTTTGAAGTGGAAGGATGGGCCGCTTATCATAAAAAGATAAAGCAGGAATTGCTAGTGGATGTCGATAAGGCCAGTATTGCGGTGCGTAATTTCCCTCTCACCGTGGCCGAGTTGCGTAAGGCACTGAAAATCGGCGATGGCGATGAGGTTTATCTGTTTGCCACTACCTTGAGAGGGGAGAAAAAGGTCATCATCCGCACAAAAAAAACCGCCTCTGACGAAGCGGTTTCTTTTGGTTCTTAACAAATCCATACTCATCTCTTGTCGGGGATGCCAAACTTAATCCACCAAGTTTGGTCATATCTGCTTTTGACGGCCTTCTTCACGGTGAGCGTCCTGCTTTTCAGCGTGTTCAAGGCTTTGTGAGCCTCGTCGCTTTTCTTTTGCATCTCATCGCGAAGCTTGTCGATTTCAGCAGAGAGGGTCTCCAAACGCTTGCAGTCTTCCTCCAGTTTCTGCAACACGCTTTCTTCCACGCCAGCGTCGCGGCCAAGGCGTTGGTTCCTCTTGACCCCAGAAATGATGAGTTTTGACTTCTCAAGTTGGTCTTTAAAAATTTGGTACATAATCCTTTGTAATTTTTTCTAATGTCGTTTGTTCGTTTTTCAAAATCGAACGCAAAGATAAGAAATAATTTGATGATTTTCTTTAAAATATTGAAAATAAGATTATTACATTTTTAATGCCTTGATTTTCAAAGGGGTCTGCCGTTTATTGAGATTTTCCCAAAAAAGCAAAGACTCATTTGCGTTCAAATATAGATTCTTTATGGTCTCCGTGAGGTTCTTCCACCTTGAGTTGGCTGATGCTGTGGTTGTCGACATCGTCCAGCACAATGGCGGTACGATAATCTTTTTTCAAGGCTCTTAATGTGATGTTGTTCATCGTGAGTCCGTCGACATGGCGGATGAAGAAGCCCCAGGCGGGCAATTCCATGTGTTGCGAGAACTCTGGGTAGGCCTTGGGCATCTCGGGCACTTTGTCCAGTTCGTCAAGGCCGACATGGGCATAGTGAGGATCGCCGCCACCGGGGAAGACAATCTCTATGTTCTCCAATGTAACATTCTTTATCTTGCTGTCTTTCAGTCCGATGATGCTACAAGGCGAGATGTTGCGTGGTAGGTCTTCTATAGGACCTTCATACTCGTATCCTGCATCGGGCTTGGTGGCGGCCACCTCGCAATAGAGGTTGCGGATGGTGATGCCGTCCATGAAACTCTGCTTGTCGCGGCGTGCGCCCACGTTGAGGTAGATGGCGTTGCCCACATTGGTGGCATAGAGCGAGTCGACGAGGATGTTTTCGCAGATGCCGCCGTCGACACTTTGAACGGTGATAGCGCTGCGGTAGGTGTCATAAACGGTGTTGTCGATAATCCTAACATTCTTGAATCCCCCTGCACCCATGGTGCCGAACTTGATACCGCTGGCGCTGCTGCGTGCGGTGCAGTGACGTACCTCCACATTTTGGCACAACTTTTTGGCGCTGTGTGATTTGAGGCAGATGGCATCATCGCTGGCGTCAATGTAACTGTTGGTCAAAAGGAAGCCGTCGCAGTCCACGATGTCGATGCCGTCGTTGTTCCAGAAGGCGGTGCTTTGGATGCGCACATTGTTGACCTTGACATTTTCGCATTGGTCGTACATGGTCACCCAGTTGGCGGCGTTGCGGAAGGTGACGTTGTCGACTTCCACATTCTTGCACTCCCTGAAAATCAACAGTCTAGGACGGAATCCCTCGCCCACGCGGTCGTTGCTCAACTTGTCCTTCATCAGGCCCTTGTGTACCAAATCGGTGCAGTTGTTACCCAACTCGCGTCCTTGCCCTTCGATGACACCGCCGCTGTTATAGACGCCGATAAGACGGATGTTCTCGACGCCTTCGGCCAAGATGAGGCCATGGTCGTTGGTGGCGTTGAGGCGGTCGTAGTCGAAGGGGTTGGTGCTGCCCACGAGCACGGCACCTTCCATCAACTCGATGGTGACATTGGACTTCATGTGGATGCTACCTGTGAGGTAACGGCCCACCCAAAAACGCAGGGTGCCGCCCCCTTGCTCCGCAATCCAGTCGATGGCGAATTGGATGCTGCGGGTGTTCATCGTCACGCCGTCGCTGCGGATGCCGAACTTCGAGGCATTGTAGGTGGGTTTAGGTTCCTGTGCTTGCGCAAAGACTGTCAGTAAAACCAGAAAGAAGGTTAGCAGGTACTTTTTCATTTTGTTGTTTGTTTCTGTTTGTTAATGACTTCTTTTTTTTGGGGCGTCATCGCGGACTCGATCCGCGATCTCCCAATCAAATGGGTGGTCGTTCTGTTGAGGGGATATCGTTTTGCTTTATCGATATGTCGGTTCCTTCGTGTTGACGGTCTGCGGTTTCCCCTGTGTAAAGCCTCACCGGTCCTATCATCCCCATAGGCTGCAAAGGCTGGTCCCGTCTGGGGTGGTTGACATAGACCCAAGTGGTCTGGTTTTCCTCGCGGCTGAAGGTCTTGAGGTAGTTGCCCATCGTGGTTGTCACGCGGATTTCAATGTCGTTTGGGCCTTCTTTGAGAAGTTTTCCGATGTCGTAAATGCGCCTTCCATAATATTGGACACCTGCGGATTGCCCGTTGACCAATACCTCGGACACACCTTCCACCAATCCTAAATCCAGGATTGTAGAGACGGTGTGCACACCGTCTCTACCTACATCAATAGTCTTGCGATACACGATAGTCCCGCAGAAATGCTGGTAAGCCTCGCTGTCTTTCAAGTCGAACAAGGTGCCGAAATGGGCGTCGGTGGTGTCGTGCAAGAGGCTGTGACAAAGTGTGATGTTCCAGTCCTCTGAGAGGTCGGTAGGTGACATCGCATTAATTCTCGTATACAGCGGTTGCCAAATGGGCATGTGCTGGTCCTTTTTGGTCCTTTCGAACACGATGAGCACCGATTCGACAGGTCCAAGGTCAAAGGTGTAGCTGCCGTCTTCCTCCAACGGCAAGGCATAGCGTTTCCCGGTTTGCATATCCCAAACTTGGGCTTTCCGCTTATGTGTCAAAGCTTTGTCGAAGGTGATTTGAGTTTGGTGTGCCTGATAGCGGTGGCTATTGCAGAGTAGCACCATCTCGCTGCCGTCGTCGGTGGTGTAGCGATTTTGCATCACATAAGGGTCGGGACTCTCGATGTTGAGGTAGTGGGGAAGACGCTCTGCATACATCAGGCTGTCATACCAAGGAATAAAGCCTTCTTTCGGTGGCTCAACGAAGACAAAATTGTCGGTATGCCGCATCACTTTTTCCATCGTGGCTTTCACCAGGGAATCGTTCTTTTGATGGTCGCAAGGCCTGCCCAACGATTGGTAGGGTATGGTGTCGATACAGACAATCTTACCTCCTGTCTCCACGAACTTCAATAGTTGCTCGGCGGTCGTGGGGTGCAGACTCTCCACATCGATGAGCATCAGCGTATTGTATTTCCGTTGGTTAAAACAAAGGTTGCCTTTTTTAATGGTTGACGCCTTGATGATGTTCTCGCTCACATAGTCCACGCCGCCACCGCATTTGTTGATGGCTTCCCAAATCATAGTCTTGTAGGGCGCGCGCGTGGTGTTGGGGAAGGGTTCGTTTTGCATCCCGATGGTGCTCCACATGTCGTTTTCAGGGTTGAGGATGGCGATGTCGGCATAATAGGTGCCGTGCTGTAGGGCATAGGAGAGTCGTGCCTTGTAGTCGTTGTAGTACTTGAAATATGGCCACCAGTTGTTGTTCTCGCTGTAATAGGCGCCGTAGCGCACCCATCCAGGGAAGGGCACTTCGAGGTTGGGCGAATAGTTGAAGCCATGGAAGACGCTGTGGGTTACGCCCGACATGGCCGATTGGTCGCCACCGATCTTGAGCTGCTCAAGTGTCATGTTGAACACCGTGTAGGTGTTGGTCATCTCTTCGCAACTGACGATGCGGTTGCTGGCGAGGTGGGCAGCCGACGACACGAACTTGTTGACCATGGTGTAGGCGCGGCCACGACGATAGTCGTTCTCCGACATCTCCTCACCAGGCTTGTGGCGCAGCCAGTTGGTGGTCCAAGACTCGCCTTCGGGGATGTCGTAACCCATGGCATTCTCTAGGGGGTAGAAGCCGCGACCGTAGGCTTGGGCGCGAGCCTTCACGCCAAGGTTGTGGCACCAGGCGAGATAGGTGGTGGTGAAGCGTTCCTGCATCAGTTGCGCCTTGAAGTCCTCGAAGTCATAGCGGGCGCGTTGGACCTCCTTTTGGAACTCATCTGTCATCGGTACCACAGGCTCATAGTTGAGTGCGCTACCCATCGAGCCAATCTTGAAGAGGATAAAAGGCAGCCATTCCGTGATGTCATAGCCGTAGCGTTTTTGGAACTCCACGGCCATATCATTCGTCCAGTTGGCGCCTTCGAGTTCCATACTGTCGGTGAAGAGGGCGCGGATGTTGCCTTTCAACGGTCCAATCTGCGCCTCAATCTTGTCCGACATGTTATAAAGGTATCGGTTGACTGCTTCGGTGTTGAAATGGTCGAGCACGGGACCGGCCGCGCCTGGCGCGCCGTTGATGACTTCCAAAAAACCATTGATTTTCACCAATGCGGCAAGGGTGTATTCTCCTTCGGGGACTTCGATAGTGATGATGCTATCTGTCGGGCCTTCGACGGGCTCAGGCGCCTTTGTTTTATCAGGAGAAGCAGGTCCCTGAGCCTGTCGAAGGGCCGTCATGATGTCAATGCCCTCATCAACGCTCGAAGCAGGATTCGGAAAAAGCTTCAGCATCATCAGCTCCTTGGTGTTTCCCTTATAAGGCGAACTCACCTTGGGCATGGCTTTCTCGCAAATGCTGTCGAGGATGAGGGTGAGGGTGGTGGGGCCCGTCACCGTCTCCGCATAGTTGACCACAATCTGCGCTCGTTCCTCTTCATTGAGAAACTCGGCACCGAAAGGCCATCCAGAGCCCACGAGGAGGTCGCAAGTCAGGTCGAGGGAGTCGGCTTCGTCGAAGCATACCTTGAGCATGTCAATCCATTCACGGCTGAGCCATGGGAGGGAGGTCTTGCCGAGGCTGTCGCAATAGGTAGGGAAGGCGATGGGGTTGATCTCAACGCCGCCGATGCCAGCCTCTTTCAAGAGACGCAACTCGCGTACGAGTTCATCGGCCTCCACCTTGTCGCCGTTCCACCACCAGCGCACGAAGGGACGGTATTGCGAGGCGGGCTGTTGGAACTCGGCATACATCTGTTCCATGTTGGGCCCTTGCTGTTGTGGTGTGCAACAGCAGAGTAGGAAGGTGGCGGCCAGCAGGAGGATGGATTTCGGTGGTTGCATTTGGGTTGGCTGTTTTTGCCTATTGGGTGCGAAGATATGGTTTTTTTCTGAAATCCCCGTTTTTTTGTCAAAGAATGGAATCATTGTAAAAAAAGTTTCATTATTGACCCATTTTATCATTATGAATCAAAAGATTTCATAACTTTACCCTCATAAAAACAATCAAATTAAACTTAATCATATGAAAACGAAAGCTTTACAACATTTGACAAGCCGAAACAGGCTTGCCCTTTTGCTCCTTCTGGCGGCTTTTCTTGTGCCAATGAGTGTTATGGGACAGGAAACATTAACTGTGCATAATGGCAGCACGACCAATGGGTATGTTCCTATCTACGGCTATTGGTGTGATGCCTATCAAAAGTGCGAGATGGTGTATCCTGCTGCTGAACTCAGTGCCATGAATGGCAGTGAGATTAATAAGCTACAATTCTACACCGAAGCTAATCCTAATAATTGGAATGGATCCTTCCAAGTGTTTTTGAAGGAAGTAGATTTTACGTCTATAAGTTCTTATCAAGGCAATAGTGGTGCTACCATCGTTTACGAAGGTACACTCAATGTGTCTAGTCAACAAGTTATTGTGAATTTTGCTCAAAACTATGCTTACAATGGAGGCAACCTATTGATAGGTGTATATCGCACAGCACCGGATTCGTATAGTTCTTGTAATTTCTATGGAGAGACAGTGTCAGGAGCTTCGGTGCAAGGATATAGCAACAGTGGTCTAAGTTCGGTCTCTGCCACGCAACGCAACTTCCTACCGAAGGCTACCTTCACTTATGAATATGGCAACAAACCTAAGAATCTCACCGCCACCAACGTTACTTCCCATGGCGCCACCCTGTCGTGGACTGCCCCCAACGAGGATGTAATCGGCTACGCATACCAATACCAGCCTGCAGGAGGCGGGTGGACCACCTTGGAGAGCACTACCGAGACTTCTGTCACGCTCTATGGTCTGACCTCCGACACCGACTACAACTTCCAGGTGAAGGCCCTCTATCCCGACAATGTCGAAAGTAACTTTGCTACCACCACCTTCCATACCCAAGTCTCTTGCCCCAAACCCGTCGACCTGCAAGCCACGCTTACCCAAGGCAACGCCACCGTGGCCACGCTGAGTTGGATCGAGAGCGGCGAGGCCACCGACTGGGTGCTGCAATACAGCCCGAATGCCGACTTCACGGGCGCCATTGCAGTGAATGTAAACAACACGCCTTCTTGTAGTATCATCAACCTCACACCCGAGACCAAATACTACGCCCGTGTGAAGGCCGACTGCGGCGGTGGCGACCAGAGCCAGTGGAGCAACACACTCACCTTCCGGCCTACCAACTGCAACGTTGTCACCATCGGCGAGGGCACCGGTACTACCGCCATGTTTCCCCTTGCTATGACTTATAATTATTCCCTGACGCAGCAAATCTTTACGGCTGAAGAGATAGACATGGAAGGCACAATCTATGCGGTGAGTTTCTACTACGACAATACCGCCCCATTCTCTATGGATAACATAAGAGTGTTCATGAAGTATGTGGATCGCAATGAGTTCGCCAATGCTACTGACAAGGAACCTCTGACGGCTGACAACCTCGTTTGGACAGGTACTTTCTCAGCCACCGAGGCAGGCTGGGTGACCATCTACCTCGACACGCCCTTTGACTATGACGGGGCAAGCAATCTTTTGGTGTGCCTTTGCGACAACACTTCCGGGAGCTTCTCTAACGATTACAAATTCCGAAGTACCTCTTATGACTTTTATAGATGTCTATATTGGTACACCAATTCCAGTAGTTATATCCCAGATCCGTATAATAATAGTACTTCTTACAGTGGTTCAAATGGCCGCAACTATGCTCGCAACAACACCCAGTTCGACATCTTGCCTGTCGCTTATCCTAGACCTGTCGACCTGCAAGCCACCCTCACCGAGGGCGACGCCACAACGGCATCGCTGAGTTGGACAGAGAAAGGCTCGGCTACCAGCTGGATGGTGGAGTACGGCACGGCTGCCGACTTCACAGGGGCCAGCTCGTTGACCGTGAACGGCACGCCCACCTGTAACCTCACTGGCCTGACACCCGAAGTCCGTTATTACGCCCGCGTGAAAGCCGTAAGCGGCGATAGCGGGAGCAACTGGAGCAAGCCGGTTAATTTCAGGCCAACCAACTGCTTGAACATCGTCATTGGTGATGAAGCGACTACGAATTATTCCCCCTATTACCCGGTCACCATGCCCTATAATTATTCCCTTACGGAACAAATCTATACGGCCGATGAGATAGGCATTGAAGGCACGATCTACTCCATCAGCTTCTACTATAATTCATCCTATTCGTTCTCTATGAGCAACCTCAAGGTGTACATGATGAACGTGACTCGCAGTGTGTTCATATCCAACAACAATGACAAGGTGTCTCTGTACGATAACAATCTTGTGTGGACGGGAACCTTGTCGGCCTCCGAGCCAGGCTGGGTGACCATCGACCTTGACACACCCTTCGAATACAATGGCAATAGTAACTTGTTGGTCGCCGTTTATGACAATGTAAATGGGTGTTTTACAGATAACCACAGATTCCTCACAACCTCTTGCACAGGAGCCAAGTGTCTTTATTGGTATAGCAACAGCTATGTCCCCAATCTGACTTCCAACACCTATTCAGGCAGCAGATACTACCCCGCGTACCGCAACAACATCCTCATTGACATTTTGCCTCCGACATGCCCCAAACCCGTCAACTTGCAGGCCACCCTCACCGAAACGGATGCCACCGTGGCCACCCTGAGCTGGACGGAAAACGGCTCGGCCAACGATTGGGTGTTGCAATACGGCTCTGACAAAACGTTTGCCGAAGGAACTTACTCCGAGATGACCTCTGGCTTCGTTGTAGATTGCACAACCATCACGGCCAACCTCACCAACCTCACTCCCGAGCAAAGACTTTACGCCCGCGTGAAAGCCAACTGCGGTGGTGATGCCGAGAGCCAGTGGAGCAAATCCATCGAATTCAGGCCCACCAGTTGCGACTTGGTTGAGATTTTAGGTAATAGTACGAGTTCCAGTTACTATTATCCTCTCAGCTCGATGAATAATTACTCCATGTCGCAGCAGATTTTTACGTCTGATGAGATAGGACGAGAAGGCACCATATATTCCGTAGGCTTCTATTACTATACTAACACTAACCCGTTCAGCATATCTGGTGTTAAGATTTATATGAAAAACGTGACGCGCAGTGTGTTTGTCAACTACGAAAAGGAACCGCTGACCGAGGATAACCTCGTGTGGACGGGCACCTTTTCGGCTGACCAGTCTGGATGGTTCACCATCAATCTTGACACTTCCTTTGCCTACGACGGCGTAAGCAATTTGTTGGTCGCCGTTTGGGATCCCACCAACGGGAAGCTTTCTTCCAATTACATATTCCGCGTAGGATCCTGCACAGGAAATAAGAGTATCGTTTGGTACCACGACACAGCAAATCCCGATCCAACCGACAATATCACTAACTACACAGGATCTCAAAGCATAGGGCAATCCCGCAACCATATCCAGTTTGGCGTTTTGCCGGTTTCATGCAGAAGACCTGCCAACTTGCAGGCCACGCTTGATCCGACCGATGCTACCATTGCGACCTTGAGCTGGGAAGAAAAAGGCGAAGCCACCAACTGGGTGCTGGAATACAGCTTGGAGGAAGACTTCACGAATGCCACCTCGGTGAACGTGAGCGGTACCCCCTCCATCAACCTCACCGGTCTCACAGCCGAAGCCAAGTACTATGCCCGCGTGAAAGCCGACTGCGGCAGCACCCAAAGCGAGTGGAGCTATTCGGTTGAGTTCAGACCTACCCTGTGCACTTATGTTACCATTGGCACCGAGACGAATACCCATACTTTCCCCGTCAGATTGGACAACAACACTTCTCGGACACAGCAAATCTATATGGCTGAAGAGATAGGCATGGAAGGCTTAATCTACGACATCAGTTTCTACTACAAGTCTTTCTCATCCTTCTCCTTTGACAACATCGTGATGTCAATGAAGAACGTGACGAGGAGCGAATTCACTTCGACAAACATGGAAGCCACGACAGAGGACGACATCGTTTGGTCAGGTACCTTCAAGGCGATTAGGGATGGCTGGGTAACCCTCACCCTTGACACCCCATTTGCATACGACGGTGTGAGTAACTTGTTGGTTGAGCTTTACGATGGATACGACACAGATGGCAGACTGAATGGTAACTACTGCCTATTCTATATGTCCTCAACGAATCCTTTTTATAGGACTGTACATTGGGATTATAATTATAATGGCAATGCTGTTCCCCAGTACATAAGTGATCCGGGTGGTAACAGTAGTTCAATGCAAACAATACGCAACAACATCAGGCTGGGCATTATGCCCGACACCCATCCCAGACCATCCGATGTTGAGGCATCACTGAGTGCATTCATACCTACCACGGCTACGATAAGTTGGACAGAGAGGGGAGAAGCCACCAGTTGGACACTGCAATATGGCACCGACAGCGAGTTTTCCGAAGGCACTTACCTCGAGATGACTGACGACTTCACCGTTGATGGCAATTCCATTACCGCTAACCTCACTGGATTGACACCTGAGACCACCTACTATGCTCGCGTGAAGTCCAACTATGACGGCGGCATCGAAAGCGGATGGAGCCTCACTTGTGAATTCATACCTACCGCATACATCACCATTGGCGATGGAAACAGCGCCACATCTTCACACCCCGTCAGCACCTATTACAATTATTCATTCACCCAGCAGATTTACACAGCCGATGAGATTATTGCTGCCAAGGGCGGTGCAGGAACCTTTACTTCCATTGCTTTTAACTATAGAGGCTATGCCAATGCCTCCAATACCATGGAAGGAATCCAGGTGTATATGATTAATACGGACAAGAGCGTTTTCAGCGGCTATTCCGACTTGGTAGCCCTCAGTGAGGCAGACAAGGTGTATGAAGGTCCACTTGAGCTTCCTGCCGAAGGCGGCTGGACCACCCTCGTCTTGGACAACGAGTTCGATTACGACGGCACCAACATCCTGATTTGCGTCATCGATCCTACAGAAGGCTGTCCTACGGGAAACAGTAGTTGTACATTTTACACTACTTCTACAACATATACTACATCGCTTTATCGTTATGATAACAGCACAGTTTTTGACGTTGCCACTTTGACCAATTATACAGCCAACACCACCAATAGCCATAACAACATCCGCTTCCTGCCCACCTTATACCCGAAACCCAGACATCTCATGGTTGACAATATCACGCCTCATACCGCCGACCTTGCGTGGACGGCGCACGACAGCAGCGTGACGGGTTACGAGTATCAATACAAACTCGGCGAAGGCGAATGGACGGATTTGGCAAGCACCACCAATACTACGGTGACACTCACAGAGCTGACCCCCGAAGGCGAATACACCTTCCGTGTGAAGGCCCTCTATGCCGATGGCACCAGCGATTTCGTCTCCCTCAACTTCACCGTCCTTGCTACCTGCCCCAAGCCTACCGACTTGCAGTACGCCCCCACCGTGGGCGACGGCACCGTGGCCACGCTGACCTGGCAGCAAGGCTACTTCGAGGAAGCCTGGGTGCTGCAATACGGTACCGACAGCGAGTTCACCGACGGCACCTACACTGAGGTGACCACGGGCTTCACCGTGGAAGGCACCGCCATCACGGCCAACCTCACCAGCTTGACGCCTGAAGTCACCTACTACGCCCGCGTGAAGGCCGACTGCGGCGGTGGCGACCAAAGCTACTGGAGCAATGTGGTGGAATTCACCCCGACCGATGTGATCTCGCTGACCGTCGTCAACGGAACAACAAGCAGAAACAGATACATCCCACTCAACTGCCTATATGCTGACAAAGGAACAAGAAGCCAGTTCATTATTCCTTACACCCGCTTGTTTGAAGTTGTCGACGGAGAAATCAAGGCCTTGACGTTCTATCCCTCGTCACCGACAGCGTTTGAATTGTATGACGACAGCTTTAAGATCTATTTGGCAGAAGTCGATTTCAACACCTTTGCCTCGGCAGAATACTACAACTGGGATGACATGACTCAGGTCTATGATGGTCACCTTACTTGCGATGGACACCAGATGACCATCACTTTTGACACCCCGTATTATTATAATGGCGGCAACCTGATGATCGGCTTCTATGAGTATGAATATGGTACAGCTGGATCATCATACGATTACTACTGGTGGAAAGTTGAAGAACAAGACGCCGTTACCGCTGTCTATTCCTATGCCTCAAATTCGCAAGGCGAATACGGCGCTGTTACCACGGAAGAGTACCTGCCGAATACCACTGTCCATTATGTCGCTCGTGCCATCACCGACACGCCGCGTCCCAAATACTTGACGGCCAACTGCGTCTTGGCAAGGACGGCTACCATGAAATGGGTGGCACCTGCCGAAAACGTGACCGGCTACCAGTACCAATACAAGGCCGATGGGGCAGAGGAATGGACTGTAGGAAGCACCACCGACACTGTGGTTAACCTCACAGACTTGACCGTGGTGACCCCCTACACCTTCCAGGTAAAGGCACTTTATCCCAATGAAGGCGAAAGTGCATACGCCAATGTCTCCTTCACCACGCACAACCTCTGTGACGTGCCCACTGACCTGACTGCCACCCTGGTGCCCTACAACGGCTCCATGGCCATCATCAGCTGGACTGAGAACGGCGAAGCCACCGACTGGGTGTTGCAGTACAATACAGACAATGTCTTCGACACAGAATCCACCATCGAAATCACCGAAGGCTTCGAGGTGGTGGACGGCAACCACGTCTCCTATGTCCTCACAGGGCTCACCGAAGTTGCCACTTATGTTCGTGTGAGACCTGACTGCAACGAAGAACTATGGGCCAATCCTATTAGCTTTACCCCAGCATATGCCAACTTCCAGTTCAATGTCACCAGCACCTATCACAATTATGTGCCTTTCTATGGATCTTCTGTTAACTACGGAACGAAAAGCCAGTTCATCATCCCTTCCGAGATGTTGTCGGGATTAGCTGGTGGTACAGTAAAGAGAATGGGCTTCCAGAAACACTCAAGCTATGGCAGTAGTTCCTCTTCCAATAGCACATACGGCAATGCCGTGTTTAAGGTGTTCGTGAAGGAGGTTGACAATACATCGTTCAGCAATGGTGCTACGCCAGCGGCAGCCGATTGGACAGATTGGAACTCGATGTCTGAAGTTTATACAGGCATCCTCACCATTTCTTCAGGCTTGATGTGGATTGAACTTGACGAGGGATTCGTCTATGGTGGCGACAACTTGATGGTTGGTTTCATGGACAGCATTCCAGGTAGCAGCATCACCTACACTTATTGGTATGGTGCAACTAATGGTCCCTCCTATTCCACTGTGTATGCCCATAAGACCTCTGAATCAGGTGATTACCAGTACAACTCCAACAACTTCCTCCCTTTAATCTATTTTAGATACATCCCCACGGAGTATCCGAGAATGGATAACGTTGTGACGGTTGCCGTAACCGCCACCACGGCCCTGTTCTCCTGGGAGGCTCCCAATGAGAACGTTACTGGCTATGCCTACCAATACAAGCTTCGCAACGAAGAATGGCCCGAGGAGTGGACAACGACTAACGACACGGAAGTGACGCTTGAAGGATTGCAACAAGCAAAGCACCAACGCTTCCGCGTGAAAGCCCTTTATGGGGAAAACGAAAGCGTGCCTTTCACCGTCGACTTCCTGACGGAGTGTGACACCTACGCCGACATTCCCTTCTTTGAAGACTTCGAAGGCTACGGCTCTGGCAGTGGAGTGATGCCCTATTGCTGGAACCGCATCGGTAACAACAATTGCCCGAATATCCTGATGGCCTCAGGTGAGAACTATTTGGGTAGCTATTACCTGGCTTTCAAATATGGTTCAAGCTCCAGCTATCCGGACCAATATGCCATTCTGCCGCAAATGCAGAACCTCGATGACTTGAGAGTCAAGTTCTATGCACAGATTGAAAACCCGGATCGCCCTGTCGTGATCTATGTGGGTGTGATGACCGACCCGGCGGATGCCTCGACCTTCACGCTTGTCGGCGAGGTTACTGTTTCGGACTACAACTACAGGAAGTTTAAGGTGAGTCTTGACAGCTACACGGGCGGCGATGGCTATATCGCCCTCAAGGTGGCACCTACCGAAAATGGCCTTTATAGTAACTTGTATGTTGACAATGTCACTGTGGAACCCATTCCGAGCTGCGAAGAGCCTGAGATCGAGGAAGCTTTCGATATCACGAACCACACCGCCACCCTCAGCTGGACCGACGACGGCGCGAGTGCATGGCAGGTGTATGTCTCCACCGAAAACGTGCTGCCCGCCGAGCCTGAAGGTCTTCAAACCGTGACGACGAACCCCAGCACTATCAATGGTCTGGAAGCTGAAACGCCCTATTACGCATGGGTACGTTCGCTTTGCGGCGATGGCACCTACAGCCCATGGTCGGATGCCTATACCTTTACCACCGAGGTGGCTTGTCCCATCCCAGTCAACCTAGAGGTTACGAATGTGACGGGACACACCGCCACACTCAATTGGACCGACCTCTATGGCGAACCGACACAATGGGAAATCCAGTATTATCATAACGACGAAACTAGCCTTGTCACCGCAGACAACGTTCCATTCACTCTCTCCGGACTTGACGCTGAATCTGGTTACTACGATGTGAAGGTGCGTGCTTGGTGTGGTGAGACCGACGGATGGAGCGAATGGAGCAATACCGTTTATTTCTACACTCCTGTCTCATGCTTCCCCGTGACCGACCTCCAAGTCTCTGAATTGGGCACCACCACCGCCACCCTGACCTGGGGCATCGACCCGCAACAAGGCTTGGACAACATGCCAACGGAGTGGAATGTGATATATGCCGTAGCGCCTGCCACTATGTTTGATTTTGAGAGCGAGAATACGACACCCGGGTATTCTGTCTATTCTGAAAACAACGAAACCCCATGGTCTATTGTGGAAGATGCGGATAACGCTCATTCCACTTCCCATTACATGCAATCGCCTGATTGTTATGGCTATATTGAATTCCCCGCTTACGGAGGTGGCGCAGCTTCCTTCTGGGCCAAGAGCCTGGTTGAAGACGAGAACGACGCCGTGTATATTAGTATTTATTATGATGGTAACTCCAGCAGCGGAAGCGGAGGCGATTATAAAGGTAGGGGCAATGATAAAGACAGGAATTCCTATATGGGTGGTTATATAGTCACTTCTGATACCTATAAGAAGATCACTGTTGACTTGGCTGATTACCAAGGAGAGGGTACCTTGAGATTGCAACTCGAAGGTCAAATTGCCTTGGACGACATTACGGTCAATATGCCTGGTATGACCGTGACGAATCAAACACTCAATTTCAACCAAGGAACCCTTGGAAATGATGTATACTTGGATGGATGGTCGCTCGAATATGACGGAGACAATGGCTATCTCATGTCGGAGGCAAATTATACCAACGATTGGGGTGGTGCCTACGCCGACTTCCCCATTCAACTTGGTGGTGAGGTCACCTTCCGTGCCAAGGCGCTGGAAGTTACCGAGGCGGTGGAATATACGGTCGCTATATGGGATTGGAACTTTGATGAGGTGATTACAGAAACCCAAATCTCGGTCACGGATGCGTTTGCTGACTATGAATTGGATTTGAGTGATTATAGCGGTATGGCCTATCTGGAGTTTATTGCCAATGATCAGCCTTCGCTGGTGATTGACGACCTCACGCTCGATGTGCCTTCGATGGGTTATACGACCACTACGGTGAGTGACAACATGCTTCAACTGAACGACTTGCAACAGCTTGCCGTCTATACCGTGGGCGTGCAGGCCCATTGCGGCGAGGAGGACGACAGCGATTTGGAGACGACTTCCTTTGTCCCAGCCTTGTGTGAGAGCGGAGACCAATGCCAGATTTCATACGAATGGAATACCGTTGACGGTGATGGTCCATGGAGTGATGCTTATCTGAAAGTCATCCATCATGAAAGCGGCCTCAGGGTGGCCATGTGCAGAATGGAGAATGGCACTTCTGGTATGGGTTACTTCAGTCTGTGTGACGATGAAGTTTATGACTTGTATTGCTATTACGGCGGGAAGGGCTATGTCGACTTCACCGTCTATGACCCTGCGGGTGAGGTTATCGCCAGCTATGCACAGTTCCAAAGTTTAACCGAGGAGGATGATCCGTATATCCAATTCACCATGGACTGCGATGTATGCCAGTGGCCAACTCACCTGATGGCATCGAACCTTACGACCCAATCGGCAACCTTGACTTGGGAGCAAGGTGGTGATGTGACGAGCTGGCTGGTGAGCTACAAGGATCTCAATGCCATGGGCGATGTCATTCTCAATCAGTCGGATTGGACGGCGTTGCCTCAGAATTGGACGCCGTTGACATTCGACGAGGACTATAATTTGGTGGAAACTGAAGACTGGACTCCTGAGAACGGTGCTTTGGTTTCCAATACCATGAGTTTCCTCTTTATTCCTGTGTCCTTAGGCGGACAGGCTGTCGTTACGGCGCGTGGTAGCGAAGACGAAGCATTGCTCGTTGGCATCTACCAAGGTGGTAGCCCGGTGGGTATGAATGTTAACAATCTTTCTGAGGAATCAATAGAACAGCATTTTCTCTCTGAGGATCCACAGCAGTATGTAGTCGATTTGAGCGGATACCAAGGTGATGGCTACTTATTCCTCTATCACGGTTGTGGTGATGAACCTGCCAACCTCTACCTCGACCAGCTGGTGGTTTATGGACCGGCCGATTGGTCAGAAGGCGTTGTGGTCAATACTACGCCGACTTATACCATTGGCGATCTCACTCCTGGAACCACCTGTCAAGCAAGGGTGCAAGCGGTGTGCGGTGTCGGTGAATATGGCAATCCCGCCATGGTTTCGTTTGTCACACCGCTCTGCAATCCTGAGAACCAATGTACCATCAGTTATATTCTGAGAGATTCATACGGTGATAGTTGGGAGAATGCCTATGTCAGTGTGGTTCATCATAATAGTGATACTGAGGTCGCCCGTCTTACTATGAAATCCAATGACGGATATGAGTTAGCAGGTACACTTGCTTTGTGTGATGGTGAAACTTATGACTTCATGTATGTTTATGGTAATTGTTGCGCTAATGAACATCGTTTTGCCATCTACGATCCTTCTGGGGAGGTGGTTATGGATTACTTGAATGGAACGCCAAACCAGACAGATGTCGTCAGCTATACGATGGATTGTAGCGGAACACCGACAACCGTTCTGCTTTCCGAAGGCTGGAACTGGTGGACTCCCATTTCAGAGGTCAGCGTGGATGTTCTTGCCACGGCCATCGGCGACTATGTGGAGGCTGTCATAACGGAGAACGGCGAGCCTGTCAGTACCTTCGTACCGGGAGAGATGTACCGCATCCTCGTCAATGACGACTGCGAGCTTATCCTCACGGGCGCCCAGGCTACCTCGGCTGAAATCGAGATTGGACAAGACGCCAACTGGTTCGGCTTCATCGGCAGCGAAATGTCGGTGGATGATGCCTTCGCCGACTTCGAGCCTGAAGTGGGTGACAAGGTTGTCTCGCAAGATCAAGGCTTCGCCATCTACGACGGTGAACAATGGGTCGGCACGCTCACGACCCTCGTTCCAGGCAAGGGTTATGTCTATGTCTCACAAGCCTCGGAGACCAAGACACTCTACCTTGGCCAATAAGACCAATGAGGTGAAAATTGAGCCGCGACTTGCGTCGCGGCTCTTTTTATAGCTTCTTTTCTCAACTTTCAACCCCTCTAAACTCTAAACTCTAAACTCTAAACCAAAAAAACACTATCTTTGCACCCCAATTCGAAAGAATCAACGAAGTTAAATCAAATACGCGTATGTACGCCCTCTTCAAGAAAGAAATCAGCAACTTCCTCAGCTCGTTGATCGGCATCATGGTCATCGTGGTGTTTCTGCTCATCACGGGGCTGTTCCTTTGGGTGTTCCAAAGCGACTTCAACCTGCTGAACTTCGGCTATGCCAACCTCGATAGCCTCTTCATCCTCGCCCCTTGGGTGTTCCTCTTCCTCGTGCCCGCCGTCACCATGCGCAGCTTTGCCGAGGAGAACCGCACGGGCACCATCGAGATGCTTGCCACCAAGCCTTTGTCGGACTGGCAGATCATCTGGGCCAAGTTCCTCGCTGGTGTGGCCCTCGTGTTGCTGGCCCTCATCCCTACCTTCATCTATTATTTCTCGGTCTACCGTCTCGGCATGCCTATGGGCAACCTCGACAGCGGTGGCATCTGGGGCTCCTATATCGGCCTGTTTCTGTTAAGCTCCAGCTTCGTCAGCATCGGTATCTTCTGTAGTTCGCTGACCAACAACCAGATCCTGGCCTTTATCCTCTCTGTGTTCCTCTGTGGATTCCTCTTCATCGGCTTCGAGTTCATCTACTCGCTGTCGCTGTTTGGTTCTTTCGATTTGTTCATCCAACAGCTGGGCATGAGCACCCACTATAGTTCGTTGAGCCGCGGCGTGGTCGACACACGTGATGTTTTGTATTTCTTGAGTGTCATAGCACTGTTTCTCGGTGCGACGAAACTGGTGTTATCAAGTCGTAAATGGTAAAGGAGGATAGAGTGATGGAAAACAAACGCAAGAGTCTGAAAAAAAGACAAATATTCGCCTTTATCATCCTGGTGGCCGTAGTCGCCGTCATCAATGTGGCAGGTTCCTTCCTGTTCACCCGCTTCGACTTGACAAGCGAGAAACGCTATACCCTTTCGCCCACGACGAAGGAGATTCTCAACGACCTTGACGACTATGTCTATTTCAAGGTCTATCTCGACGGTGACTTCCCGGCAGGTTTCAAGAAGCTGCGCCGTGAGACCAAGGAGATGCTCGATGAGTTCCGTGCCTACTCCAAGTATATCGACTATGAGTTCATCAACCCTGCCGAGAGTGGCGAGGAGGCCGAAATCATGGAGACCTACAAGCAGTTGTATCAGGCAGGGCTGAAGCCGACCGACCTCAATGTGCAGAACAGCGACGGCTCGTCGAAGCAGATGGTCATCTGGCCGGGCGCCTTGGTGAGCTACCGCAACAATACCGAGATTGCCATCGAATTGTTGGAGAACCAGGTGGGCCAGTCGGACGACGAGGCCCTCAACGCCTCGATGCAGAACCTCGAGTTCCGTCTTATTGACGCGGTGAAGAAAGTGACCCGACTGATGAAACCCAACATCGCCTTTGTGGAAGGCCATGGCGAACTCGGCGAGCAGGATGTGTACGACATCACGAAGTCGCTGTCGCAGAACTATAATGTGGTTCGCCTCGAGATTGACGGCAAGATTGATGCCCTCATCCACCGCACGCAGGACACCACCCGCGATGTGAGTGCCTTCCCGTCGTACGATGCCATCATCATCGCCAAGCCTACGCAGGCCTTTGATGAGCGCGACAAGTTCCTCATCGACCAATACATCATGCATGGCGGTAAGGTGCTGTGGCTCGTCGAGCCCGTCTTCGCCACTATGGACAGCCTGCAGAGTCAGGAGTCGACTGTGGGCATCGAGCAGGACCTCAACTTGGACGACATGCTCTTCAAATATGGCGTGCGCCTCAACCGCGACCTTCTCCTCGACTTGACATGTGCCGCCCTGCCCATTCGCACGGGACAGGTGGGCGGACAAGCCCGCTTGGAGTATTTCCGTTGGTATTACTTCCCCTTGCTGCAAGCCGCCTCCGACCATCCCATGGTGCGCAACATGAACGCCATCAAGGCCGACTTTGTCAGCTCGATGGATGCCACCACCTCGGCCGATGACATCGAACAGATCCCGCTGCTCAAGACCAGCGACTACACCAAGGTGTCGGGTGCACCCGTCTTCATCACCTTGGCCATGCTGCGGCAGACGCCCGACCAGCGGATGTTCAGCACGAAAGGCAAGACCGTGGCCTATCTCTTGAAAGGCACCTTCACCTCGCTCTATGCCAACCGCATCCCGCAGGAGATTATGGATGACCAGGCCACCGACTTTATGGAGACGAGCAAGCCGACCGCCATGATCGTGGTGACCGACGGCGACATCATACGCAACCAAATCGACATCAGGACACGCCAGCCCCTGCCGTTGGGTTTCGACCAGTTTACGCAAATCACCTACGCCAACAAGGAATTCATCGAGAACTGCATCAGCTACCTCGTCGACGGAGAGGGTTTGGTCGACATACGCTCGCGCGAGCTCAAGGTGCGCCTCCTCGACCCGACCAAGGTGAGCAAACAAAGAGTGACTTGGCAGGTGGTCAATACCTTGGTGCCCATCGCGCTTATCGTCATTTTGGGCTTCGTCATGTCGCTCATCAGAAAAGTGAAATACAGTAGAAAAACGAAAGCATAAAACGCAATGAAAAAGAATAACAGAGCCATAATCGTAATTGTCATCATATTGGCAGCCATCGCTGGCATTGCCTTGGCCAACTATTTCTACCATTCGTCGGGTCCCATCGGCAAGAGTAGGAGCAAAGGTGCCGACTTCACCGTGTGGGACACTGCCTCCGTCACCAAGGTCTATCTGGCCGACCGCCGCGATCGTGAGTCATTGCTTGAAAGACAAGGCGATGGGTGGACCCTCAATGGTACCTATAAGGCCCATTCCAAGCAGGTGCAGTATCTGCTGACCACCTTGTATAAGGTGCGTGTCAAGATGCCTGTCTCGAGAGCCAGTCACGACAACATTGTCAAGCAGTTGGCCTCGCAGAGCACCAAGGTGGAGATCTACCAATGGGTGCCGCGCATCAATTTGTTCGATAAGGTCAAACTGTTCTACCATGAGAAGCGCACCAAGGTCTTTTATGTGGGCGACGCCACCATGGACAGCAGCGGAACCTTCATGCTGATGGAAGGCGCCGACAATGCCTATATTGTCTATATCCCCAGTTTCCGTGGCTTCATCACCACGCGTTTCACCGCCAACCCCGACGACTGGCGCGACCATACCATCTTCCATGAGAATTTGGCCGACATACAGTCGGTTACCGTCGAATTCAACGAAGACCCCGAGGGAGGATTTGCCATTGAGAATATGGGCAAGCACCAATACAAGCTTACGCGTCTCTCCGACCACCAAGAGCTGCCTTACGACACGCTGAAAGTCATCAACCTCCTATCGTCGTTTGGTGACCTCCGCTTCGAGGCCTTGTTTAACAACACGCTCCCGCAGGAGCGCATCGACTCCATCACGGGTTCGCCTTATGTGCACTATGTCGTCGTGACCGACAAGGACGGCAACAAGCAGGACATGAGGACCTTCCGGAAATTGGTGTTAAATGGCGTGACCGACATGGGTGGGGAACTCGGCGATGTTGACCGCGACCGTATGTATGCCCTCGTCAACGACGGCAAGGACTTCGTCCTCATCCAGAACTATGTCTTCGACAAGGTGCTGCATGATGTGCGGTACTATGAAGCTGGCCACCCCATCCAGTTTGAGATGGGAACCGTGGAGGTTTACGAGTAAATCTATTTCTTCTTCAACAAACCTATCATCTTGAAGCTCACATCCGTGAAGATGAGCGGTGCATAGCCGTTACGCTCGATTTGGCGGATGGCCTCCTCGAAGAGATTGGCGATTTGTGCCAGATTGGCAGGATTGACAAAAGGCGCAAACTTCGAGTTGAACACCTTTTCGTCCTCGGGCAGCATGACGATGTCCGCTAGGTTG
The DNA here is from genome assembly GCA_900318085.1 of uncultured Bacteroidales bacterium. Classification (GTDB taxonomy): domain Bacteria; phylum Bacteroidota; class Bacteroidia; order Bacteroidales; family F082; genus Limimorpha. Next base: position 4,860 of record ONJF01000021.1, on the reverse strand, counting down.
TTGTTGAACAGCAGCGAATTGCGGATGATACGCAAGCCGTAGTTCAGCAATTCTTTTTGTTTCTCACGCCCTATGCCCTTGATGTTGCCCGAGAAGTCGATCAACTCGGAATAGGCTGCGCGGAAACAAAGACGCATCCATTGCTGGAAGGTGGTGAAAAAGTAGGTGCGGTCTTCCGATTCCCAGATGGAATGGCGGGCGGTGTTCCAGTCACCTTCCGAAATCATCGCTGCATTGTGGGCTTGTTGTTCAGCACATCCGAGGCGTTCCACCAAAGCCTTTTCAATCTCGTTGGTATCAATAGACGGGATCTTCACCAGCACAGTCCGCGACTTGATGGTGGCCAGCAGTTCTTCTTGGTCCTCTGCGATGAGGAGGAAGACGGTCTTCTCGGGCGGCTCCTCAAGGAGTTTCAACAGTTTGTTGGCCGTGTCGACGCGCATCTTCTCCGCCATCCAGATGATAGCGATCTTATATTCGCCCTCGTAAGACTTCATGCTTAACTTACGCAGCAGAGAGGCCGCGTCGCGCACCGACATATAGCCCTGCTTGTTTTCCACATCAAGGAAGGTGTACCAACTCGAAGTGTCGACATACCCTTGATTCTGAATGACATACTCGCGCCATTCCTCCATAAAGAGGTCCGACTCGGGATTGCTCTTGATCTTCTTTGTAGTTGCCGTAGGCACCACGAAATGCAAATCGGGATGCACCAGTTTCTGCATTTTTTGACAGGTGGGGCACACGCCGCAGCTATCGGTCTCGGTGCGGTTCGGACAGAGGATATATTGGGCGTAAGCCAAGGCCAAAGGCAGCTTGCCACTTCCGGCAGGACCTAGAAAGAGTTGGGCATGAGAGACATGGTTTTCCCTCACACTCTGGATAAGCCTTTGTTTAATGGCGCTTTGGCCGATGACGTCGCTGAATCTCATTCCTTGTGATGAAATCGTTTGAAATGCGTCGCAAAAATACAAATTTGTCCCAAAAAGTCGTACCTTTGCGGCAAATTTCAACGCATCATGTTAAGCGAACAGGAACAAATCAGAAGAAATTCGTTGGCCGAACTCTATAAGCTCGGCATCAACCCGTATCCGCAGGCCGCGTTCCCCGTGAGCGTGTTCACCACGGACATCCTCAACCAATTTGACGACAACAACCCCGACCAATTCCAAGAGGTCACCCTCGCTGGCCGTATCATGAGCCGCCGTATCATGGGCGCCGCCTCGTTCTGCGAGCTGCAGGACTCGAAAGGCCGCATCCAACTGTATATCAAGCGCGACGAGATCTGCCCCGAGGAGGACAAGACCTTATATAACACGGTGTTCAAACGCCTGCTCGACATTGGCGACTTCATCGGCGTGAAAGGCTTTGCCTTCCGCACGCAGATGGGCGAAATCTCGGTGCATGTCAAGGAACTGACGGTGTTGAGTAAGTCGCTGAGGCCGCTGCCCATCGTCAAAGAGAAAGACGGCGTGAAGTACGACGAATTCAACGACCCCGAACTGCGCTACCGTATGCGTTACGTCGACCTCGTGGTGAACGACAAGGTGAAGGACATCTTCATCGCCCGCACCCGCATCATCGACAGCATCCGCCGTTTCTTCAACGAGAGCGGCTATCTCGAGGTGGAGACCCCTGTGCTGCAAGCCATCCCCGGCGGCGCCACGGCGCGTCCTTTCATCACGCACCACAACGCCTTGGACATCCCGATGTACTTGCGTATTGCCGACGAGCTTTACCTGAAGCGCCTCATCGTGGGCGGCTTCGAGGGCGTGTATGAGTTCTCGCGCAACTTCCGCAACGAGGGCATGGACCGCACCCATAACCCTGAATTCACGGGACTTGAGATCTATGTGGCCTATAAGGACTACCTTTGGATGATGGACTACACCGAAGAGATGATTCATCGCTGCGTGATGGATGTCTTGGGCAAGGAAACCGTGAAAGTGGGCGACAACGAAATCAGCTTCAAGCGTCCCTTCAAGCGCATCACCATGATTGACTCCATCAAGGAGAAGACCGGCATCGACATCACAGGCATGGACGAAGCCCAGCTGCGCGAGGTGTGCAAGCGACTCGGCATCGAGGTGGACGAGACGATGGGCAAAGGCAAACTGATCGACGAAATCTTCGGCGAGAAGTGTGAAGGCACCTACATCCAGCCCACCTTCATCACCGACTATCCCGTGGAGATGTCGCCGCTATGCAAGCGTCACCGCAACAACCCCGAGCTGACCGAGCGCTTTGAGCTGATGGTCAACGGTAAGGAACTGGCCAACGCCTACACCGAGCTGAACGATCCCATTGACCAGCGTGCACGCTTCGAAGAGCAGATGAAACTCAGCGAACGCGGCGACGACGAGGCCATGTTCATCGACCAGGACTTCCTGCGCGCGCTTGAATATGGTATGCCCCCGACTTCGGGCATGGGCATCGGCATCGACCGTTTCGTGATGCTGCTGACGGGTCAGACCACCATCCAAGAGGTGCTGCTGTTCCCGATGATGCGTCCCGAGAAGGTTGTGAAGAACGCCACCAAGGAAGACTTTATGGCCTTGGGTATGGCCGAGACTTGGGCGACGCTGTTGCTCACCAACGGCTACAACACCATCGAGCAACTGAAGGCCGAGAAGCCATCCGCCCTGCGCGAGAAGCTAAACGGCTTGCGCAAGAAGAACAAACTCGACATCCCCGCCTTGCAGTTGGAGGACGTCGAGGCCTGGATGAAATAAGCCGGCGCGTTGAAAAGAAAAACCCCGAAAGCCAAGCGACTTTCGGGGTTTTGTTTTTACTTCACTCTCAGCTTCTGTCCGATTTGCAATTTCTTGTTTTGTCGGATGCCGTTCAACTGACAAATCTTCTTAATGGTGGTGCCGTGTTTTTTGGCAATTCTGCTGAGCGTGTCGCCTTTCCTCACGGTGTAGTAGACCTTCTTCGATTTGCTGCCGCCTTGCTCTTGCGGTGCCTTCTGCGAGGCTCTCAGCGACTGTTCGTCGGTCTGGCCATAATGTGAGTTGATGTTGAAATAGTGCTTTTTCAGTACAAATATCTCGTCGCGGAGCATGCCATTCTCGAGGTCAAAGATGCGCTCGGGATCGAACGACTGACCCATGTAACGCGTCTCGAAGTGGAGGTGAGGCCCAGTGGAGCGTCCAGTGGAGCCGCCTAAACCGATGGCTTCGCCGGCTTTGACGACGTCGCCGCTCTTGACGAGGAACTTGGAGAGATGGCCGTAGTAAGTCTCCAAACCGTTCGCATGGCGCACGACAAGTACATTGCCGTAACCGCCAGTCATGGAGGTGGGCAGGGCCACGCGCACGATACCGTCGAAGGCGGCATACACCTCATCGCCAGTGTGCAGACCGATGTCGACACCACGGTGCGGACGGTGCCATCTGAACTTGAACTGTGAGGTGACAGGGCCGGGATGCGGGATACAGAAACGATGCACCGAGTCGACGAGGCGGAGCGTCACCTCATCGGGAAGGTCTTTCAGTGAGATGTCGCGATAGCTGTGTACGGTCTCCGTGTCCCAGTGGTCATAGCTCAACGAGTCCGGGATGTCGGGCTTTTCCATATTATAGTACAGCCATGTGCCGTTGTCGAAGAGCACCACCTTGGTATAGCGGTCGGTGGTATTGAGCGTATCGATAGGGATGGCGATGCCTTCCGAGAATTCCTCGTCTTCTTCCTCGTCATCCTCATCGTCGTCTTCCAGGTTGACGATGGTGTCATTGTCGTGGATGTATATATATACGGTGTCGTGAACGGTAAACGATTTTCTGATGCGTTTGAAAAAACCTTCGTTATCTTGTGAGAAGGCGAGGGATGACAACAATAGGCAAATTATAAGGGCTGATATTCTCTTCATAGTTTTTATGGGTTTTAAAAGTGAAAAATAAGGGTGCAAAGGTACAAAATTCCCTTGAACTGACAAGGGGATAACGGGAGAAAAACGCAAGAAAAAATGGATTATTGCCATTTTGTCAGTTTTTTTGTTTGGCATAAAGATTGACAAGAGCAGGCCGTTGCAATCCTTATGCAACACCGATTAGACAACAAACAAGTAACAAATAAAAATAGGAGAACAAAACTATGTCAAAGATCATTGGTATCGATTTAGGTACAACTAACTCATGTGTGGCCGTTATGGAAGGCAACGAGCCGGTTGTCATCGCCAACAGCGAAGGCCACCGCACCACTCCTTCCGTGGTCGCCATCACCGACAGCGGTGAGCGTAAGGTCGGCGAGCCTGCCAAACGTCAGGCCATCACCAACCCGCTGCGTACCGTTTATTCCATCAAGCGTTTCATGGGCGAGACTTACGACAAGGTAGGCGCCGAGATGCGCCGTGTGCCTTACAAAGTCGTGCAAGGCCCCAACAACACGCCTCGTATCGACATCGACGGCAAGCAATACACCCCGCAGGAAATCTCTGCCATGGTGCTGCAAAAGATGAAGAAGACCGCTGAAGACTTCCTCGGCCAAACCGTTTCGGAAGCCGTCATCACGGTGCCTGCATACTTCAACGACGCCCAGCGTCAGGCCACCAAGGAAGCTGGCGAAATCGCCGGCTTGACCGTGCGCCGTATCATCAACGAGCCTACGGCTGCTGCTTTGGCCTATGGCTTGGACAAGAAAAAGAACGACGTGAAAGTCGCTGTGTACGACCTCGGCGGCGGCACCTTCGATATCTCCATCCTTGAATTGGGCGATGGCGTGTTTGAGGTGAAGTCGACTAACGGTAACACCCACCTCGGCGGCGACGACTTCGACGAAGTCATCATCAACTGGCTGGCCGAAGAGTTCCAAAAGGACAACGGCATCGACCTGCGTAAGGACCCGATGGCCTTGCAACGT
>ONJF01000041.1 GCA_900318085.1 uncultured Bacteroidales bacterium | reverse complement strand
CCACAAAACCTGCTCTTTGCCCTCATAGCGGGCTTGACCCGCTATCTCCCACTCGACATCGTCTTCGAGCGTGGGAGATGGCGTTCCGCTTTCGCGGAAAGACGGTTCCTCCGCCATGAGGCAAAAAGCAGAAGGTTTGTGTTTCAAGCTCTATTTTGAACATATATTACGCACCATGAAAATCGCAATAATCGGATACGGAAAGATGGGTCACGAGGTGGAGAAAGCCGCCCTCGCCCGCCAACATAATATCGTCGTTACCGTCGACAATCCCCAAGAATGGGAGGAACGCCTCGACCTCGTCAAGCAAGCCGATGTCGCCATCGACTTCAGCCAGCCCGACCAAGTGGTGGCCAACATCCACCGCTGCTTTGATATGCACAAGCCTGTTGTAGTGGGCACTACAGCTTGGCAAGACCATTTCGAGGAAATCAAACAACGCTGTTTGGCAGAAAAGCAAAGCCTCTTCACCGCACCCAACTTCAGCATTGGGATGAACATCATGTTCCTGCTCAACAAGCAACTGGCCAAGTTTGCGGAAAAGTATGGTTACCAACTCTCCATGGCCGAGACGCACCACATCCACAAACTCGACAAGCCCAGCGGCACGGCAGTGAAACTGGCCAACGACATCCTCGCCATTGACCACGACTATGACCGCTGGAGTATCGACACCCCCGCCGACCATACCTTATTTATTAACGTGACCCGCGAAGGCGAGGTGAGCGGCATCCACAGCGTGATGGCCGAGTCACCAGCCGACAAGATCACCCTCACCCACGAGGCCTACAATCGCCAAGGCTTTGCCTTGGGCGCCATTGCTGCCGCCGAGTTCCTCATCGGCAAGACGGGCGTGTTTGGGATGGAGGATTTGTTTGGGGAATGATTATTCTTGTCGCCCAGTTGGGGCTTTACAGCCGCTTTGCATCACTGCGAGGAACGAAGCAGTCTATGATGATTGCTTCGCAAGAAATATGAATAAAATCAGTCCAAAAATCGCTGTTGTTTGAAATAATTTGTACTTTTGCCTTCGATTGTTCGGGGAGAAATCCGAACGATTGAAGGCAATTTGTGCTAATACCTAGTTACGAATCTGGAAAATTTAAGCAGAGGTATTTGACATGGATTTGCCAGCCTATATCGTATCAATCAGATATTCTGTTGATTACATACAGGCTAGGTAAACATGTACAAATTATTCTGCAAGGTTTTCCAGGCCTGTAACTGATAACGAGTACAATTAGTTTCCTAGCCTTCTTTTGTATTGACTGTTGCCGAATTAGGGGAACTATAGGCAGAAAAGGTTGCGCCCGACACGAATTAAGGGATACAACAATGATTACCATAGAAGAAGCAAATGTAGTCATACACAATTTGCCAATGGAATTTGACTCACATGATTTCATTAATAGTTATTTGACCCTTTTCGAAAGAGAATATGTAAATATGCTATTGGAGAATATTGAGTGTGAAAGCATATTTAGAATAGTGAATTCTAAGATTGGTAGATTTTTGGTAGATAACCACTCGGAACTAAATATTGACAAAGACATAAGGGTAAACTCTCCAAATGTTCGGGGAAACATGACTGACAATCAGAATTGGAGGAAAACAAGATAAAACAAAAAGAAGCTCCCATCAATGTGCTGATTGAGAGTTTCTAAAAATTGAAAGAAAAATGAAAAATGCATTGAGAAAAATTACAATAGGATATGTGCTATTTATTACAGCATTTCTCCCCTTTAGTATGAATGGACAGCATTCCTTTATGGTTTCGGGAAATGGACAATTAAGGATGCTCCCTAACACTGCAGATAATAATGTCGGCATGACATATTACAACTTTTTGCCTCAATACAAGCCTCTTACAAAAAGCATTACCATTACGCGATACAATCTTTACTATAATGATGATTTAGGAGAATATACACGATGCAAAAGTCGTTATATCGGATCATGTGATGATGAGTGTTGTAGCACCACTATAGTATTGTATGATGAACAAGGGAGAATTAGCAAAGTGTCAAATTGTTCTTTTCAATACGAAGATGATAGAATTATAGAGTATCAAATAAAAGATGGTTCAAAGTGCAGATTTAAATATGATTCACAAAACCGTCTTGAAAGCGCCACGCAAGGAAAGTGGACATATAATTATAGTTTGGATAAAAATGGAAACATAACAAAAGTAAATGAATTTTTCGGTGCCGAGTCGCGCGGGGCAACGAGTGGTTTCCAATATGATTCTAATCACAGAATAATCGCTTATAAAGATAATTATAGCGATTATTCTTGGGTCTATGATACTAAAGGCGATCTTATTTCATATAGGAAAATTGGTTATTCTTTTTCAAAAGGAAGAGAAGGAGGAAAGACCAGCGATCACGAGTATCAATTCGAATATGGTGAAGATGGCAATCCGATACGTTGTATTGATTATATTCATGGCGACATTACTGTAATTGACGGTATGTTTGAGTATGAATACAAATATACTTACTATCTTTCACGTGAAGAATTGGAAAAATTAGAATTAAACTATAAAGAAGCTTTCGATATGGATGTTGTAGATGTGAAGCCATCCTATCCTGAAGGCAAAAAAGAATTGTTTCTCATTGGTATATTACAAAACGCAAAAGGGATTGATCCAACTATTGTTGATTATATTGTTGAAAATAATGAAATGGTTGTTTGTTTCATTGTTGAACCTGATGGAAATGTTTCCAATTTGAAGGTATTAACGGAAGACGGCTTCGTTATTGATGAAGAGATTACCCAGGCCATATCTTCATTGCCAAAATGGGAACCTGGTTGGGTTGGAGGGGAAAAAGTTCGTGTAATAGTGAAATTATCCCTTGAATTACATATTAATCGATAACAATACAATATCATAGAAAACAGAAAAGCCGACAGCAAGGTCGGCTTTTTTAGTGCTGTTATTTTTACAATACGCAACCATAAGAATCCTCGCGTACCAAGGAAAAGCATTTGAGGTAATTGACAAACAAGCGGTAATTGATACGATTGGCGGTAAACTGGCGGTATTTGGCGATAATGTCGGCCTTTTCAAGTTTTTTACAACCATTTTGCAATAAATTATTGTTGGTATAAAAATTTATACCTATCTTTGCAGAAAATTTCTGCTATGCCGACATTGCTGATAACTTTCGGAATGCGTTTCTTCTTTTATTTGGATGAGCACCAGCCCATTCATGTGCATATAGACTGCAATGGGAAGAAAGCCAAGATCGCATTGGAACCTTCGATTAGTCTAGTTTACAACCACGGATTAAAAGAGCAAGAAATCAAAAAGGCTATTGACACTTGTGTTATCTATCGTGACGATTTTATAGCAGAATGGCATAAAAGGTTTGACTAAACTATTAATAATCAACGCAATGGAAAAGATAAAAAACATCTGGTTTGACGAAAAAAGAATCTACATGAAGACCACCGAAGGTCGCGTGTTGAGCCGTCCTTTGGAGGCTTATCCCGAGTTGAAAGAAGCCTCGATGGAACAACGTAACGATTTCGTCATCGACAGCGACGGCGAGTCCATCCGCTGGGAAGAATTGGATGCCGACATGCACATTTCAAGTTTCTACGAAACAAGCGAGCCGAATGGTCAAAACGAAGTTGCTGAAATGTTCAAGCGTTTCCCGTGGCTCAATGTTTCAGAGGTGGCCCGTGCCATTGGCATCAATAAAAGCCTGTTGGCCCGTTATATCTACGGCATTTCCAAACCAAGCGAACAACGCCTGCAACAAATTCGACACACCTTGCACTCTCTTGGAATGGAGCTTCAAAGTGCGTGAATTATCCAATGAAATACTATTTTGCTCAATCAAGTTCTTCCGAATTTGCAATTCGGAAGCCATGAATATCAGCATTTGCAATGCGGGAAAACAACGATATGCGGCAACCGCAGATTTGTTTAGGATTTATGTGAGATTTGTTTCTCCGTCATAATTCAGCCAAATTTCAAAACTGAAGTCGCAAGGGCTTATCATCACAGATTCTAACAAAACCGAAAAGATATTAGGAGAAATCAGGAAAACGGGCGTGTTTGGGATGGAGGATTTGTTTTGTTTATAGAATTGCGGTCCACAAAGTTGTGGTCCACAAAGTTGCGAACCATTAATATACCGTTGTAACTAATTCAAACTCATTAAATTAATCACACCATTCTCTAACAAACCATAATTCAAAAACGGGGTCTGTAAGCACGATTCCGTTAGGTGTTTGCTCTATCAGTTCCTTTTGTGTCAATACGGTCTTGATTCTTGTGACATTGGACTTCGACCCTAGGTCATAGTTGGCTAACACCTCTTTGGAAGTGAAATCCGTGTGTACGCCTTTGGCAACGGCTTTCAGAAAGTTCATTTGATAGGCAGTCAGGTTCTCTATTTGCTGCAAAAACAGCAACGAGTTTTGGTTCAGAAGGTCCTCAATGGCGGTTTCCAAAGCAGCTTCGTCAGCTTTTTTTGTGGTGTTGAGCATGACGTTCCAAGCCAGTTGTTGCACATACGAGGACTGGTTTTCCACTATCGAACATATCTTTTCGATAATGGCATCTGAAATGCTCATGCCCTTTTCCTCAAACTTCTGGCGGATAAAGGGAATCCAGTCTTCCGTAGGGATTGGTTGAAGGAACATGATGTCGCCAAACTGGTAAAAAGGCATTCTCTTGTTTTGGAAAAGATTGGCAAGCAAGTGCTTTTTGCTTCCAAACAAGCAATACGAGGCATTGCTTTGCAACTGCCAAATGCCGCGCATTTTCTTCTGCACTGTAAGCGAATCAGGAAACTCCCCAATCTGTTGGAATTCGTCGATGCAAACAACAATGTGCTTACCCATCTTGGCCGCCATGCGTTCAGGCAGTTGCAGAATCTCCTCCGGAGAATAGTCTTTTGGCGTGATGCCGAGAGAGATAGACAACTCATTGTTAGGGTCGGGACCAAACGAGATAGTTGGCGACAAGCGAACCAAGAACTCCTTGATGTTCTTCATGACGGCCTCGGCTTTGCCTGCAGTTTGCTTCATCAATGCTGCAGCAAACTTGTTATAGAACTCATATTCATTGCGGCAGTCATAGATATCCATATATACGGTCACAATGGATTGTGTGTCCACAAGCGTCTGGACTTTCCTCACAAGAGAAGTCTTACCCATTCTTCGGGGAGAAATAAGTATCATGTTCTGCCCATTTTCGAAGTCTTGTTTCAGACGCCTGGTCTCCTTTTCTCGATCTGTAAAGTTGTCGCCTTTTACGGCCACCCCATAAATGAAAGATTTCTTCATGATTCCATTAAATTTTGGTGCAAAAATAAACATTTTTCTTTTAGTACACAAACTTGTGGTCCACAAAATTGTGTACCAAAGAATAAAAAATCATGCAAGCCTCAATAAATTAAGAATTTCTCCCTACTTTTGCAGCCGAAAATACTATTTCATTTATTCATTCGTTAATCAAGAAATCACAAATAAAAATGTCACTAATACTTTTCATTCTTATCGTCCCGGCGCTGTTTACCATCCCGATTGCATTCTGTTGGAAGCAATTCGAGAAAGCCGGACAAAAAGGCTATTATAGCCTCATCCCCTACTACAACATCTATGTCATGCTGAAAATCATCGGCAAACAGAAGAAGTTCTGGTGGTGGTTCTTCATCGTCTTCCCCTACATCAACATCTTCATGCTGCTGCTCATGCTCGTCGAGCTAGGCAAGTGCTTTGGCCGATTCAAGGTATGGGAAGAAGGCATGGCCGCCATTCTGCCCTTCATTTTCTTCCCCATCATTGCCAAAGACGATAAATACCAAGACCCGCTCACGACCAAACGCCCCAAGAAATCAACCGCCCGCGAGTGGTTCGACGCCATTGTCTTCGCAGTGGTCGCTGCATTGATTATCAGGACCTATGTCTTCGAGATGTTCACCATCCCTACATCGAGTATGGAGAAATCCCTTTGCGTTGGTGATTATCTGGTTGTCAGCAAGATACATTATGGACCCAAAGGCCCTAACACGCCACTCTCATTCCCCTTCGTGCACAACACCCTGCCGTGGAGCAAGAGCAAAAAATCATATGTGGAATGGATCAAGATGCCTTATCACCGCTATCCTGGTGTGACAACGATGAAGCGTTACGACCCCATCGTGTTCAACTACCCCGCTGGCGACACAGTGTGCGAAAACTACCAAAGCAGTGTCAGCTATTATGACCTTGTTCGCGAATACGGCCGCGAAGCCGTATGGAACGGTAAGGTGACTTTAGGCCTCAATGGTCAACCGACCCCAAGCGGTAAAGTCATCGCCCATCCTGTCGACAAGCGCGAGAACTATGTGAAACGCCTCATCGGAATGCCAGGCGACAACCTGAAAATCGTTGACGGCGTGGTCTATATCGATGGAGAAAAGGCCTACGAGCCCGAGAATATGCAGCATAACTACACCGTGGTGACCACTACTGGCGGCATCAACAAGCAGACCGTGGAAAAATACGACATCACCGAAGGCTATCCCATTGACGAAAACACCTTTGTCCTCAACATCAGCGCGAAAGTGGCAGACGAACTCATCAAGCTGCCCTACATCACCTCGGTGATGCGCAATGTGGAAGCCCCGGGCCAAGGCACCAACACCAGCATCTTCCCCCATCGTCCCGACCTCTATCCGTGGAATGTAGACAACTACGGCCCCATTTACATCCCGAAGAAAGGCGAAACAGTGAAGCTGGACCTCACCACACTGCCACTTTATGAGCGTGTCATCCATGCCTACGAACTCCACGACCTGAAAGTGGAAGGCAACCAAATCTACATCGACGGGAAGCCTGCGGACAGCTACACCTTCGAGATGGACTACTACTGGATGATGGGCGACAACCGCCATAACTCCGCCGACTCGCGCTATTGGGGCTTTGTTCCCGAAAACCACATCGTTGGAAAGCCCATCCTCGTTTGGCTCTCAAGAGACAAGGAAAATGGCGGCATCCGATGGAAGCGAATGTTCAAGATCCCGAAATAACTCCTCATAACAGGCTGTCAAAAAAATGGCAGCCTGTTTTTTTGCCCAAAATTCCCTTTTTGCGCCATGCCCAAACCAACTATTTTGTTTATTTTTGCAAGCCTATAACGACGTCAGAAAATGAGCGACAAGAACAACCGTAGAGAGAACACTTTCAAAAAGAAACCGACCGAGCTTGAACTGGTAGAGACTCCGGCGGTCATTGCTGAAGAAACCGAAGAAAAGAAAGGCAAGAAAAAAGAAATCACAGATAAGGAAAAGAAGGCACCGAAAGCCAAGGAACCTAAGCCCAAGAAGGAACAGAAAGAACAGAAAGAACCGAAAGAAGCCGGTAGGATTCAGAAAATCATAGGCATCCTGTTCGTCTGCCTGGCCGTCTTCCTTGGACTTTCCATGATTTCGTATCTAGTGAGCTTCTTCAGCGGACACTACCAGGAACTGGGCTACCAAATTTTCAGTCACAAAGGAGAGATTGACAACTGGACAGGAAGCGGTGGCGTATTCTTGGCCCAAACGCTCATCAAAGAGTCGTTCGGCATCGGAGCGTTTTTCTTCGTCTACCTTTTGACCCTTATTGGCCTGCGGCTGACGGAGACAGCCAAATTCAAGATGTGGAATGTTTGGAAATGGGCACTCCTCTGCTTGGTTTGGATGCCGCTATTCTTCGGGTTCCTCTCCCAATTCGCTCCTCAATGTGCCATTTTTGGAGGTGCGGTCGGCAAATGGCTCAACGACCTGCTGACCAACTACATCGGCAACGCGGGTGTCATCATCATCCTCGCCTTCTTGATGCTGGTCTTCCTCGTCTACCAGTTCAACTTGACGCTCAACTATTTCAAGCGCAGACGGGAGCAGAAAGAGGAAGAAGCGCGCAAACAGGCTGCCATCCTCGCCGAGCAACGCATCAGGGAACAATGGGAAAAAGAAAACCAAAACATGACCGACGGTGGCGAGGACATTGACCCCGATTTCATCGACGATGAGGAAGAAGAAAATGAAGGCAACAACGGATCCAATTTGCCCCCCGTCACCTCGTTCACAAAAGACCCGACCTTCGTCATCGTCAATCCCGATTCCAACACCGAGAAGACTGAGCACAAAGAGAACACCATCATTCCTAAAAAAGAGGAGAACCCTCAAGAGCCCGAAATCACCCCACCTTCGCTGACGAAGGAAACCGAAAACAAATCGGACAACACAGCCGAGAAGAATGACAATGAAGCGGAAAAAGTGGAGTTGGTCATCGAGAACACGGAGGCCGAGAAGACCGTGGACGAAGGCAAGAACATGGAGCATCACACCATTGACACGCCTTTCGACCCACACTATGAATTGCGCGATTTCAAGTTCCCCACCTTGGACATGCTTAACGACTACGGCGGTGGAAAATCGGAAATTGACGAGGAAGAACTGAACGCCAACAAGAACAAGATTGTCGAGACATTGGGCAATTATGGCATCGCCATCGATAAGATCAAGGCAACCATCGGCCCTACGGTTACTTTGTATGAAATCGTCCCAGCTGCGGGTGTCCGTATCTCAAAAATCAAGAACCTTGAAGACGATATTGCCTTGAGCCTTGCCGCTTTGGGTATACGTATCATCGCCCCCATCCCAGGTAAAGGCACCATCGGCATCGAAGTGCCCAATAGCAAACCCGAGACTGTCTCGATGCGTAGCGTGCTCAGCTCCGAGAAGTTCCAAAAATCCAAATATGCACTGCCTTGCGCCATCGGAAAGACCATCTCCAACGAGACCTATGTCTTCGACTTGGCCAAGATGCCACATATCCTCATGGCCGGCGCCACTGGTCAAGGTAAGTCGGTGGGACTCAACGCTATCGTCGCTTCATTACTCTATTGCAAACACCCTTCAGAGTTGAAGTTCGTCATGGTCGACCCGAAGAAGGTGGAGCTGACACTCTACAACCGCATCGAGCGCCATTATCTTGCCAAACTCCCCGATTCGGAAGACGCCATCATCACCGATGTCAAGAAAGTGGTGCGCACGCTCAACTCGTTGTGCATCGAGATGGACCAACGCTATGACCTGCTGAAGCAAGCCGAATGCCGCAACATCATCGAATACAATGAGAAATTCAAAGCGCGCAAGCTACTGCCGACCGAAGGGCACCGCTTCCTGCCTTACATCGTCTTGGTCGTTGACGAGTTTGCCGACCTTATCATGACGGCAGGCCGCGAAGTTGAAGCTCCCATTGCACGTCTGGCGCAATTAGCCCGTGCCATCGGCATCCACCTCATCATCGCTACCCAACGTCCTTCCGTCAATATCATCACGGGCTCCATCAAGGCCAACTTCCCCGCACGTATCGCCTTCCGCGTCATCTCGCAAGTCGACTCCAAGACCATCCTCGACCAAAGCGGTGCCAACCAACTCATTGGTCGTGGCGACATGCTGCTCTCGACGGGTAATGACCTCGTTCGTCTGCAATGCGCCTTTATCGACACGCCCGAGGTGGAAGCCGTCACCGAATTCATCGGCAACCAACACGGCTATCCCGAGCCGTTCCTGTTGCCTGAAGTACCCGAAGAAGAGGGCGAAGGCGCCGACATCGACGACGAAGGCGAGCGCGACAGCCTCTTTGAAGAAGCGGCTCGCATCGTGGTTCAGACAGGACAAGGCTCCACTTCCATGATCCAGCGCAAGCTGAAACTTGGATACAACCGTGCTGGACGTATCATCGACCAGTTGGAGGCCGCTGGCATTGTCGGACCGTTCTCCGGCAGCAAATCGCGCGAGGTGAAAGTGACTTCCGAAGCCGCTTTGGAACAGATTTTGAGGGATCTTTACAACAAAGACAACGGAATCTGACAATGAAAACTAGAAACATTATCGCTTGCCTTGTGTTATTATTTGCAACACAGGTAGTTACAGCCCAAAACAATGCAGAGGCCATCATCCGTCTCATGGTCGACCAGGTGAAGAGCCACAAAAACATGGAGATGGCCTTCAACTATCAAATCAGTCCTGACGGTAAAAATTTTAGCGACAACGAGAAAGGCCATGCCTGGCTGCAAGGCGAGGCATACAAAATCGAGATGGCTGACCAACAGACCATCAGCGACGGCAAGACCATCTGGTCGTATCTCGTCGACGAAGAAGAGGTCATGGTAAGCAAAGCCAGCGACGGCACTGACAACACGCCACTGAAACTTCTCACCTCATTAGACGAGAGCTATGTAGCCACCTTGTCGGGCATCGACGCGCAAGGTATTGCCACCATCGAACTTGCCAACCCCAAGGGACAATACAAGCGAGTGACCTTGAAAATCAACACGAAGAAAACCGAACTGAAAAGCGCTGACATCTACATGGAAGACGGCAGCAAGGTTGTCATCAATGTGGAAGAAATGAAATTCGACCAAAAACTGGACGATAAATTCTTCACCTTCGACACGAAAAAACACCCTAATGTGGATGTGATAGATATGCGGTAACGCAATAAAATAAAACGATAATTGTTATTATGTAGAGACGTGGCGCGCCGCGTCTCTACAAACACAAACAAAAATAGACATAGTCAATCCAACAATTCTGCAACAATATGAATCTTCTTCAAATTCAACAAACCACCAATGATTTAGGTACAGCTGCTGCTGAAGCTGTCGCCCAGCCCACGGAATTCAAACTCTCCATCCTCGAACTTGCCACCAAGGGCGGATGGATTATGATTTTATTGGCCGTTTTGTCGATTATAGCGGTCTACATCTTCATCGAAAGATTCATTGCCGTTTCGCGAGCCACGAAATACGACAAAAGCTTCATGGACCGCATCCGCGAATACATGAAAGAAGGCAAGATCGATTCGGCAAAAGCCTTGTGCAGAGGCAACTCCACTCCTATCTCGCGTATGATTGAGAAAGGTCTCTCTCGCCTTGGCAGGCCTTTAGGTGACATCAACTCGGCTATTGAAAATGTTGGTAATTTGGAAGTTGCGAAACTGGAGCGTGGCGTCAGCATCCTAGCAATGATTGCCAGTGCCGCCCCGATGATTGGTTTCTTGGGCACGGTAACGGGTATGATTCGCGCATTCTATAACATGTCGATGGCCGGCAACAACATTGATATCGAGTTGCTCTCATCGGGCATCTACGAAGCCATGGTGACCACGGTCGGCGGTCTTATCGTCGGCATCATCGCCTACTTCTTCCACGCCATCATCACCAACAAGATCCAGAAAGTTGTCAACCTGCTGGAAGGCAAGGCGACAGAATTCATGGATGTCTTGAACGAACCCGCATAAAACCAGTGCATTATGGCCATAAAATCAAGAAATAAGGTCGAACCCACTTTCAACTCCTCGTCCATGTCGGACCTGGTGTTCCTGCTGCTGATCTTCTTCATGCTCACCTCGACCTTGGTGGCACCCAATGCCATCAAGCTCATGCTGCCATCGAGCACCAGCAAGACCATGGCCAAGCAGACCGTCACCGTCTATGTGGACGAGAACTACCAATATCAAGTCAACGACATCAAGGTTTTCGACGAGAGCCAACTCATGGACCTCATCAATACGCAGATTGGCAATGACCCGCAAGCCACGGTGGTGCTCCGTTCCGACAAGACCGTCCCCGTGCAATACATCGTGAATGTGATTGATGCCGTCAACGAAATCAACAATGCCACGGGCAACAACCACAAAGTCATTTTAGCCACCTCACCGAAAAAATAACACAACATGGACAAGAAAGAAAAGGCGGACAAAGGCATAGCCATCGTGGGTACCATTGCGGTACACGCGTTGGTGTTGCTCGTTCTGTTCCTGATGGCCTTCAGGACTCCCTTGCCATTACCAGGAGAGGAAGGCGTTGAGGTCGACTTGGGCATGATGGACCAAGGCATGGGCAACATCCAACCCGAGAAGCCCGCCATTCCCATGGCTGCCCAACCCAAACAGGAGCAAAGCCAGACCAAAGAGGACATCGTCACCCAAAACGACGAAGAAGCCCCTGCCATTGAGAAACCCAAGACCACAAAGCCTAAACAGGAAAAGCCTGCTGAAGAGCCCAAGCCACAAGTCAACAGCAGGGCTATATACAAGGGCAGCAACAACCCGCAAGCGGGCGGTTCGGAAGGTATCACCGGTCAGCCTGGCGACCAAGGCAAACCCAATGGGCTTGCTGGCGTCAGAAAGTATGACGGAAATGGCGGCAAAGGCAATGGAACAGGCTATGACCTCGGAGGCCGTGGCGCCAAGAGTCTGCACCGTCCCAATGACGATTTCAGCGAAGAAGGCAATGTCGTTGTTGATATCTGGGTGAACCGGGCAGGGCAAGTGGTACGCGCCGAAGTGGCCCAAAAAGGCACCACCATAATCAACAGCGAGATGCGTCAAAAAGCCAAACAAGCCGCATTGCGTTCCACCTTCCAATCCGATCCAGATGCTCCTGAAGAACAACATGGCACCATCACTTACACTTTTGTCATCAACCAATAAACTAAATGCAGAATTATGAATGTGGAATGCGGAATGGAGCTTAGCATCACTTTGCATCATTCCGCATTTTGCATTCCTCATTCCGAATTAAAACACCGCCTATGAATTATACCGATACCCTCGACTGGATGTTCAACAAACTCCCGATGTATCAACGCATCGGAGCAGCAGCCTACAAGGCCGACCTCAACAACACCATCCAACTTCTCAACCTTCTCGACAACCCGCAAAACAACTTCAAGTCGGTGCATGTGGCCGGCACCAATGGCAAAGGCTCCGTCTCCCACATGTTGGCTTCCGTCTTTCAGGAAGCTGGCTTCAAGACAGGCCTTTACACCTCGCCCCATCTGCGCGACTTCCGCGAACGCATCCGCATCAACGGTGAGATGATTCCCGAGGAGAATGTGGTACAATTCATTGACACCTACAAGGAGAAGTTTGAGGCAATGGAACTCTCCTTCTTTGAGATGACCGTGGGCATGGCTTTCGATTACTTCTCGAAAGAAAAAATCGACATCGCCATCGTCGAGGTGGGCATGGGCGGACGATTGGATTCCACCAACCTCATCACGCCTGAATTGAGCGTCATCACCAACATTGATTTCGACCATATGAAGTTCTTGGGTGACACGCGGGCCAAAATCGCTTACGAAAAGGCAGGTATCATCAAGCCAGGCATCCCCGTCGTCATTGGCGAGACCCATCCTGAAACGGAACAAGTTTTCATTGACAAGGCCAAAGAATGCAACAGCTTCATTTGCTTCGCCGACCAAATCTTCGACTGCGACAAAATCCATATCGAATCCAACTATGTGCAGCAGTTCGATGTTTGGAAAAACAGCGAGCTCTATATGGAAGCTCTCGAACTTCCTCTGTTGGGCAACTATCAGCAGAAGAACCTCACCACCGTGATGTGCGCCCTCGACCTGTTACGCAGCAAGTTCAACCTCACAGATGACATCATTCGCGACGGCATCGGTCGGGTGATCCGTAACACGCACCTCATGGGCCGTTGGCAGATATTGAACAACGACCCGTTGACCATCGCCGACACGGGCCACAATGTGGCAGGCATCAAGGAAGTGGTGTTGCAACTCGCCGAGATGAATTACGAGAGACTTCATTTCGTTCTCGGTATGGTCAATGACAAAGATGTCGACAGCGTACTCCAGCTATTGCCCCATGGCGCCGAATACTATTTCTGCAAGGCAGATATCCCGAGAGGTTTGGATGCCAACATATTAGCCCAAAAGGCTTTTGACATGGGTTTGCGCGGACAGGTGTACGAATCGGTCAGCCATGCCTTCCGTTCAGCGGTCAACAACGCCCATTTTGGTGACATCGTCTTCGTCGGCGGAAGCAATTTCACCGTTGCCGAAGTGGTGTAAAGGAAATATTCTTAACTTTGCGCCAAATATGCCTTCCCAATGTTCGGCAAAAAGTACCATATTCTTTTCATTGGCCTGCTCGTCGCCATTTTCATGTCGTCGTGTTCTCTCCGCCGTTTCGTCCCCGAAGGGAAATACCTGGTTCAGAGCAACAAAGTTGTCATAGAGGAAAAAGGCACCGAAATTAGCAAGTCGGGCATCTCGCAATACATCTCACTCAAGCCTTACAAAAATACATTACAAACCAACATTCCAACTTGGATCTACTACAAGAGCGAACGCCGACCCAACAGCTCGTTTTGGAAGTGGATGAACAAGAAATTTGGCAACCCTCCTGTATATTACGACAAATCAGAGGCCAACAATTCATCCAAACAGATGATGCGCTATCTCGACAATGTGGGCTATTTCAACTCCAAAGTGACACACTCTGTAAAAAAGAGAGAATGGAGGAAGAGAGCCAAAGTCACCTATCATGTCTTTCCTGCCCAGCCTTACACCGTCAATGAGATTGACTATGTCATTGAAGACAGCCTCATCAATAAGCTAATCATGCGCGACAGCGCCAAATTCCCCCTCAAAGAAGGCGACATCTACAACGCATATGCTTTGAAGGACGAGCGTGAACTCATCACCGAAAGGATGCGCAACTCGGGTTATTACTATTTCACACACGACAATGTGTACTATGAAGTCGACAGCAACTTCATGAACCACACATTGAAACTTTCTATGAAGCTGAAAGACACTCCTTTGGCCTATAAACAATACAGAATCCGCAACATCAAGATTTACCCCGATTTCTCCATATTCCGAATGAATGAGCGTCCCACCGACTCGGCCACGCTCACCGTAGAGTTTGGGCGTCTTAAGAGAACCAACACTTGGGATTTCTATTATTATGACAAACCACAGGTAAAGCCCCAGACCTTTTCGCAGGCCATCAACATCATTGAGGGACTCCCTTATATCCAACGGAGCGTCACCAACACCTACAAGGCCTTAAGCAACTATAGCCTGTTCCGCAATGTCAACATTGAGTTCGACAGTGTAAGCAACCCCAACGATTCTCTCAACCTGCTGGATTGTCGCATCACCATGCAACAAAGCGACAAGCACTCCTTTACCATACAAGCTGAAGGCACCAACTCCGACGGAGACTTGGGTGTCAAGGGAAGCTTGTCATACAACAACAAAAACATATTCCATGGTGCTGAAACCTTCCAACTCAGTCTGAAAGGTGGCTTGGAAGCCCAAAAACTCATAGGCAACGAAGTCACAGAAAGTGGCAAACACGTGTTCAACACTTGGGAGCTGGGCATAACGGCGAGCGTCATCTTTCCGAAGTTCCTTTCGCCCATTTCCTTCCTACAATTTGCCAGAGACTACCAGCCTACTACAACCATTTCAATAGGTTACAACTCGCAAATCCGCTATTATTACTCACGCTACATCTCCACAGCCTCATATAGTTATGACTGGAAGACCAACTTCAGGCTGGGACAGACCTTCTCGCCTATCTTCCTTAACAGCGTGAAAATCGCAAACATCAATCCGACTTTCCAAGAGTATCTTGATGCCGAGACCAGCCAACGTAAAAAAGCCCAATACACCAGCCACCTCCTTTTGGGCACACGCTATTCGCTGGTATATAATACACAGAACATCAACAAAACAGGCAGCTTTTTCTATCTGAAAGCCGACTTCGAATCAAGCGGCAACTTACTATCTTTGTTCAATGACACAAAACTCATCACAACAGAAAACGGACACCATGAGTTGTTGGGCATACGCTATGCGCAATATGTAAGAGGCAGCTTTGATGTGAGGCAGCATCTTCAAATCGGAGAAGACTCTTGGTTGGTGTTCCGTGAGTTTGCAGGCATCGGTATTCCATACGGCAACTCACAAGACCTCCCCTTCGAACGCAGCTTCTATGGTGGTGGTGCCAACGGTTTACGTGGATGGCTCTACCGCACCGTCGGACCCGGTGGCTATGTTGCCAACACCGACGATGTTGAACGGACAGGCGACCTTCAGTTGGAACTCAACGCTGAATATAGATTTCCCATCTACAACATATTCAACGGAGCCGTATTCGTCGATGCGGGCAATGTATGGACCTTCCATCCTAACGAATCCATGCCCAATAGTGAGTTTAACTTCAGGACATTCTATGATCAACTGGCCATCGACGCAGGTTTGGGCCTCCGTCTTGACGTCTCCTTCCTCATTTTACGCCTCGACCTCGCCTACGCCATGCGAAACCCGTACCCAGACAGCAACGGTAACTATTGGCGTTTCGGTAAAGGCGACAACATAAGACTACAGATGGGTATCGGCTATCCCTTCTGACGAGAAAGGCCATGGAAAGACATGAATTATACGGCCGCCTCACCCAATCCTTCGGTTTTGAACCTACTGAAGGACAATCCGTTGTACTATACCACTTGGCCGCATTTCTACTCTCACAAAAAGAAAACCCCACCTACATCTTAAGAGGTTATGCTGGAACGGGAAAGACCTCGTTAGTCAAGACCTTGGTTCGCACCTTGCCTGCCATAGGGATGCGGTATGTGCTGATGGCCCCAACGGGAAGAGCGGCCAAGGTACTCAGCAACTATACTGGACAAAACGCCAGCACCATCCATAGGAAGATCTATCAAGCCATGACCTATCCTGACGGAAGCATTCGCATTGCAAGAGCCGAAAACAAATACAAACACACACTCTTTATCGTAGATGAGGCTTCCATGATTGGCGAGCAAAAGGAATTTGGCGGTTCAAGCCTTCTTGACGACCTATTGAGTTATGTCTTCAGTGGCGAGGATTGCCGTCTTCTACTAATAGGTGACACAGCCCAGTTGCCACCTGTAGAAAGCAACGAAAGTCCAGCCTTGAATTGTGACTACTTGAAATCCCAATTCCCCATCACTGCAGCCACCTACGAACTGACTGAAGTCAAACGACAGGCGTTAGAATCGGGCATCCTATATAATGCCACCGACATCAGAGAATTGTTAAGCCAAAACCTTTACGAATACGCGCTTCCCATCTTCCATCTCCAAGGTTTCGATGATATCCAAAAGATTGAGCCAGAGACCTTTGAAGAGATGCTTCACAACGCATTCGCGAACATTTCTGACAATGAAGCGGTCATCGTCTGCAAGTCTAACAAACGTGCCAATATGTTCAATCAAGCCATCCGCGGACGAATCCTCAACATCGAAGGTGAGATAGCGACAGGTGACAAACTCATGGTGGTGAAAAACAACTACTTTTGGGCGGAAGGGAACAACACCATCAGTTTCATTGCCAATGGCGACATGGCAGAAATCAGGAAAATCAAACATTTTGAAGACATGTACGGTTTCCGTTTTGCAGATGTCGAGTTGAGTTTCACCGACTATCCCGATGCGCCCAATATAGAAGCAAAAATCCTTTTGGATACCTTGAATAGCAACAGCCCTTCACTAACGAATGAAGAAAGCCAACAACTCTTTACGGCCATTGAGGAGGACTATATGGATATCCCGAACCGTAGGGAGCGGTATAAGGAGATGAAGAAAAATCCATGGTTTAATGCCTTACAGGTTAAATTCGCTTACGCTCTCACCTGCCACAAGACCCAAGGTGGGCAATGGAACTCCGTCTTCATCGACTCGTCGCTCAATCTCAAGGAAACGCTTGAAGTGGAGGATCTACGCTGGCTTTACACTGCATTGACACGCGCACAGGAGCGAGTGTATTTTGTGAATTTCAAGGACGAGTTCTTTGGAGAATAACCGATTGAGGACTTCATAAAAACAGATAAGCCCGCCAGCTGATGCTGACGGGCTCTCCGTTGTGGGTGGGCGGCGAACTACTTTCCCACGCTCTCGCGCAGTATCATCGTCG
>ONJF01000001.1 GCA_900318085.1 uncultured Bacteroidales bacterium | reverse complement strand
ATTTTATCCCTGTTGCAACAAGGTAGAAAAGTTCACCCCTACGCCAATAGCCAGGATAGGCCTCTGGTATTCCAGTGAACTGATGTATACGCGCCTTGACGGCCTTCTTGCCCTTTTCACCAGCGATTTTTATATCCAACGTGGATATCCAATCCCCATATAACACATATCTCACCCCATCGATGATGACATAAAGAATCTCATATTCTGCATGTTCTAAAATATCAGCATCAGGATCTTCATCCCATTCAGTAGGATCATTCTCGTCTTCCGGCTCGTCACCATATCGCCCGAACTCGATGTCTTCGGTCTTGTAGAACACTTCATGGTTTTCCCAACGCACCAGCTCAAACATTTCCTTTTCGAGTTCGTCAATTTGCCAGTCATAGCCACGGTCGATGGCAACGGTGAGGAGTCGGCAAAAATGCTCGGCGTTGTGGTAATGGCGCGTGACGGTGTTGACAAGATGTTCCGGATTTGTCATAAATGCCTGACACTCAGTATACACATCAAAAGCATTATGGATATAGGCTACTGGAGTACCGTCTTTGTAGATGATCGCCATCGGCTCATAAGGATGGTAACCGAAAGTGTAGGTCTCGCCTTTGTAAAACAGTATAGCCTTACCGTTATCAAAGCATAATCTAGTGTCTCCGTTTTCGTATATCACCCCCGATGGATTCATGGCCGAAAAGATTTGCTGCAAATATATAAATAATTGATGATGGTCTTCGTCTTGTCGACCGACTCGGCCAGGATCATCTTCGAGAGCGAGTTGAGCAACTCACGCTGCATCATACGCTTCACAGGACGCGCACCGTACTGCGGGTTGTAGCTCTGCTTTGCAATGAAATCGACGGCGGCATCGGTGATGTCAATCTTGATGTCGTTGGCAGCCAGCATCTTCTGCACGCTGCGGAACTGCATCCTCACAATGTCAGCAATCTGGCTCTCGTCCAAAGGCTTGAACATGATGATGTCGTCGACACGGTTCAAGAACTCAGGACGCATGAACTGTTTCAGCTGCTCCATCACCTCGTTACGGGTCTTCTCGAAAACCTCTTCGTCATTGCTGCCATTCAGCAAGGCGAAATTGTCCTGGATAATGTTAGCACCGATGTTGGAGGTCATGATGACGATGGTATTCTTGAAGTCCACCGTACGGCCCTTGTTGTCGGTCAGACGGCCGTCGTCCAACACCTGCAACAGGATGTTGAACACATCGGGGTGAGCCTTCTCGATTTCATCCAACAAGATGACGGAATACGGCTTACGACGCACGGCTTCAGTAAGTTGGCCGCTCTCTTCGTAGCCCACATATCCTGGAGGCGCTCCGATGAGTCGCGACACAGTGTGACGCTCCTGATACTCCGACATGTCGATACGCACCATGGCGTTCTCGTCGTCGAACAGGAACTCGGCCAGGGCCTTGGCCAGCTCGGTCTTACCCACGCCCGTGGTACCCATGAAGATGAAGGAACCGATAGGTCGTTTGGCGTCCTGCAAGCCCGCACGGCTACGACGGATGGCGTCGCTCACGGCGGTGATGGCCTCGTCCTGACCCACCACACGCTTGTGCAGCTCGTCTTCGAGGTGCAACAGCTTCTCGCGCTCGCTCTGCATCATCTTGTTGACCGGGATGCCCGTCCAACGTGACACGATCTCTGCCACATCGTCGGCACCGACTTCCTCATCCACCAGCGGGTGGTCGCCTTGTGCCGCGTTCAAGTCGGCCTTGGCCTTCTCGATGGCGGCCTCGGCCTCGCGGATCTTGCCATAACGCAGTTCAGCCACACGGCCGTAGTCACCGTCACGTTCAGCCACCTCAGCTTGATGTTTATAGGTCTCTATGTTGCTCTTCTCCTTTTGGATGAGTTCTACGTAGTTACGTTCGGTCTCCCACTTGGCCTTTATAGCGGAGCGTTTGTCGTTGAGTTCGGCCAGCTCCTTCCCTATCTCCTCCACCTTCTTGGTGTCGTTCTCGCGCTTGATGGCCTCGCGCTCGATTTCCAACTGACGGATGGCGCGCTCCACATCTTCGAGCTCTTCAGGCATCGAGTCGATTTGCAGCCTCAGACGCGAGGCGGCCTCGTCGATCAAGTCGATGGCCTTGTCGGGCAGGAAACGGTCGGAGATGTAACGCACCGACAATTGCACAGCCGAGATGATAGCCTCGTCCAAGATACGGATGTGATGGTGCGTCTCGTAACGCTCCTTCAAACCACGCAGGATGCTGATGGCCGAAGCCTCGTCAGGCTCGTCGATCATGACCTTCTGGAAACGACGCTCCAGTGCCTTGTCCTTCTCGAAATACTGTTGGTATTCCTTCAAGGTGGTGGCACCGATGGCACGCAACTCGCCACGCGACAGGGCAGGCTTCAGGATGTTGGCCGCGTCCATGGCGCCTTCGCCGCCACCTGCGCCTACCAAGGTGTGGATCTCATCGATGAACAGGATAACTTCGCCATCGCTGTCGACCACTTCCTTGACAACATTCTTCAGTCGCTCCTCAAACTCGCCCTTGTATTTTGCACCTGCCAGCAAGGCTCCCATATCCAAGCTGAACACGGTCTTGCTCTTCAGGTTCTCCGGCACGTCGCGGTTGACGATACGCTGGGCCAGACCCTCCACGATGGCGGTCTTACCCACACCAGGCTCACCTATTAATATAGGGTTGTTCTTGGTGCGTCGGCTCAAGATCTGCAGCACACGACGGATCTCCTCGTCACGGCCGATGACCGGGTCGAGCTTGCCTTGTTGGGCGAGTTCGTTCAGGTTCTTGGCGAAACGGTTCAAACTATCGTAGTTCTGCTCGGCGTCTTGCGAGTCGACCTTCTTGCCCTTACGGAACTGCATGATGGCCTTCTCAAGTTCATCCTTACGGATGCCTTGGTCTTTCATCAGTTGCGAGGTCATGCCGTTGCTTTCGAAGACGGCCAACAGCAGGTGCTCGATGGAGACATATTCGTCGCCCATCTTCTTGGCCATTGCGATGGCGTCATTGAAGGTCTTGCTGACCTCGGAGGAATAATACAATTCGGAGCCGCTCGAACGCGGTTGGCTGTTGATGACCTGATCGAGGGCATCATTGAGCCGCGACAGGTTGACGCCCAACTTCTTCATCAGGTTGGGCACCAGATAGTCGTCGCTCAGAATCATACCCTTCAGCAGGTGGAAGTTCTCCACGGTCTGGCTCTGATGGCTTTGCGCTATCTCCTGGGCCTTCCCGATGGCTTCCTGTGATTTGATTGTGAATTGGTTGATGTTCATATTTCTTTTCTCCTTTCTTTCGATTTGACTTCGAGACTGCGGGACCATGGGACTTTGAATCACTAGGGAAAGGTCCCTGAGCCCGTCGAAGGGCCATCTCGCAGACTCGGGTTATGGTTCATCAAATTCCCAACCAAATTCAAAGCTTTGAAAAAACGGCATAGTTTATGACAAAATGTCACTAAATCAAAGGGTTAAGGATTGGGGGTACGACAAAATGTCGCACCGATTAATAGTCAGCAGCAATATCATGCCAGCGTGGGCTTGTGCGTTGGCGGGCATCTTTGTCGGTGGGATTTAGCGAGGTTTCCCGAAAATCAATTCAACCCCTTCATCACTTCCAGTAAACTGCCATAAGAATCCACACAACCATATCTCACCTGACTGGTTGAGACATTGTTGAACAACTTCTTGGCACAGTCAATCTTCGCTTTTTCCACGCCTTTCAGCTGCATGGAATCCATCGAGCCTTTGGTTTCGGCGATGAAGAACACATGTTTGACGCCCATGTTGTCGTTGAAGGCTATGGCCCAATCGGGCGCGTAATTGCCCACAGGTGTAGGAATCTGGAACGACCTCGGCAGTTTGGCATAGACACACACTTCATCCGCTTTGTCCAAGTCTTCGGCAAAAGTGCGCTCGCCTTGGCTGTCGGGGAAGACATAATCCAAAATGTGCTTCTTGGCCTCGTAGGCCTTATCCACCGTTTGCCGGCTCTTCTCCTTGGTGAAGATGTCGGAATCGTATTGGTTTTCCGTACGGTTGTAGCTGATGTGTTCCACAATCATCGTGGCTTTCTGCTCGCGGATGATATGGCTTACCTTGCGGATAAACTCTTCGGAATTGTTCTTGAACATGTACAGCTTCGACCGCTGAATGCCCTTCAGAATGCGAGTGACCGTGCGGCGGGTCAGCGTGGCTGCTTTGGCGATGTCGCCCACCAAGTCGTAGGGCACATTGCTGGTTGACACATCACGCATCTCCTTTGTCCGCGTGCTTTGCTCACCGGTGAAGTCCAGTTCATCATCGCCTTGCGTACCTGTGGTCACGACATACTTCAACTGCGTGACATTCAACTCGCTGTTGATGGCGGCAATGGCTTTCTGAATCAGTTCTTCGCTGTCGTAATGCACCGTATAGACATAGCGGTGGTTGATTTCGTTCCACAAGGCTTTGAATTCCTTCTTCTCGGCATTGTCGTTTAAACGCTCGTTCACCACTTCTGCCTTGCCGTTGGCATCTTCCACCATATCGTCCAAAGCGGCAGGGTCAAAGATGCTCTGAATCAGTTTATGCACCTGCTCTTCAATGGCTTGCAGTTTTTTGCTCATCGGAGCCAAAGTACCCTTCTCCATATCGGTATGATAGTCTTGCAGAATGTTGCCTTTCTCATCAATATAGTCATTATCGAACAGATAACTTACGATGCTGGCAGCCTCCTGCTCCGAAATGGTGTGATTCTCCTCGCCCACTTTAACGGTAACCCCTTTGAAATAATCGACCGTGGCTTGTGTCGGACGTTCACGCAAAGTGTCTTTGGTCTCTTTCTGCAAAGCATCAACGAAAGAACTGTAGTTCTCGTTGGCGATGACGGTCAGTTTGTTGGTGTCATGTACGGCATCGCCCAAGCGTTCCTTGTCCATGCGGTTGCCGTCATTATCAACGCAGATTCGCAAACCGCGACCGACTTCCTGCCGTTTGGCGGTGCTGGAATTGGCGTGACGCAACGTGCAGATTTGGAACACATTGGGATTGTCCCAACCTTCGCGCAGGGCAGAATGGGAGAAGATGAATCGTGTCGGCTCATCGAAACTCAACAGGCGTTCTTTGTTCTTCAGAATCAAGTCGTAAGCCGAGATGTCGTCCGATGTATCCTTGCCGCGTTTCACCTCACAATCAATCGAATGGCCTTTCTTGTCGATGGAGAAATAGCCGTTGTGTACTTGTGCAGCCGAGAAACGACGCAGGTATCTCTGATAATCGTCCTCAAACAGAGTCAAGTTTTCGTTCAGATAGCGATTGTATTCATCCTCAAACATCTTCCACAGCGGACCTTGCACCTCGTTCCCGTCCGCGTCATAGCTCTTGTAGTTGGCCACCTCGTCGATGAAGAACAGCGAAAGGGTCTTGATGCCTTGCTGGAACAAGGCTCTTTCCTTCTCAAAATGCGACTTGATGGTTTCCCGAATCTGTATCAGTTGGATGGCTTTCTCGCTGACATCGCCCATCACCTCGCCTTGACGCAGTTGTTTGCCGTTTTGGAAATAGACCGTGTTGGTCAATGGGTTGATTTCCGTAATCACAAAATCTTTGTATGCTGAAAGTTGCGAAACGGCAAACAGCGAATCGCCTTGCTCGAACTTGCAAAGTTGTCGGCGGGTGGCAGCGGCGCCTTTCACCTCGATTTCAAGCCTGACCACCGGTGCGTGGTTCTTCGAAAGGATGATGCTGTCGAAATAGATGTAACTCTGCGTGCCCAACAGGTTCTGCACCGTGATGCCCTTCACTTGGATTTTCTTCACCAAGCGTTGTTTGTAGGCATCGTAGGCATCCAGCGCATAGATGCAGTTGTGCGAAGTCTTGTGGGTGGCGGAATAGTTGAGCACAAACAGCGGCTTGAAGTTGCGCAAGGCCTTTTGGGTGGCTTCGCCTTCCATCTTCTGCGGCTCGTCCATAATGATGATAGGACGGTTGGCGGCAATCACGTCAATGGGACGGCGGCTTTGGAAATCGTCGCGTTTGGAGTAGATGATACGTGCCTCCTTGTTGGCCGCGCCTTCCTTGAACGAGGTGTTGAAGGCCTGCACGTTGATAATCATCACGTTGATGCTGGCATCGCTGCTGAACGAGTCGATTTGGGTGAGGTTGGCGCTGTTGTAGATGAAATAGCGGGCTTTCTTGCCGTAGAGTTCCATAAAATGCTCTTCCAGCATGGTGAAGCTCTTATAAACGCCCTCACGGATGGCGATGCTGGGCACTACTACGATGAACTTCGACCAGCCGAAGCGTTTGTTCATCTCGAACATGGTCTTGATATAGACGTAGGTCTTGCCCGTGCCCGTCTCCATCTCCACATCCAACGAGCAGGCACCGAGGCCGTTGGTGGCTGCTAAGGACTTACTCAGCGGGATGTCGTTCCGCACCTGCTGATGGTGGATGTTCTCCAACAACTGACTAGCGTTGAGTTCCACATCGGCATTGCGGTAGCCCACATACTCCTCTTCAAACTCGGCTTTCAGTTGCTGTTTCTGCTTGCCTAAGTCGCGACGGTACTGCGCGTTGGTCTTCGAGGGTTGCCCCGCGAACACGCTCACCGTACTTTCCACCGCATCGGTCTGGTATTGCTGTATTTTGAATTTGAATTTCATGAATTCTTATTTTAACGATTCAGCCTTCTTTTCATCGGCTTCTGCTTTGGTAATTAATTCAGCTTTCTTTGTTGGATCTTTTTCTGATTCTGCAAGTTTTCTGTAACACTTTGCACGGTTTACATATGCCTCATATAGAACATTGTTTATTGACAAGGCATGATTAAAATCTTCTAACGCTTGATCATTTTCCCCCATTGCCAAATATATTTGCCCTCTTGTATCATAAGAATAACTATCATTTTTATTTTTATTTAATGCCATACTTACATCTTCAAAAGCTTTATCAAGTTTACCTAACAACAAAAATGAACAAGCTCTATTATTGTATGCTGCATAATCATCTGGAGCCAATTCTATTGCTCTGTCATAATCTATGACAGCTTTTTCATCATCACCCATACTACTTTTTAAGATTCCTCGATTAACATATGCATCTGCATCATTCGGATTCAATTCCATCGCCTTATTATAGTCACTCATAGCTCCTGCGAAATCTTTCAATTCAGATAACAGTATCCCTCGGTTGTTATATGCAGCTGCAAAATCGGGTTTTAATTCTATCGCTTTTGTATATAGGGCAATTGCTTTAGAAGAATCCTTTTCAGAATACGCTTGAGTAAACAATCGGTTTGCCTGAACCTCTTTTGAAGCCTTTTCTACTGCAAGCGCATCTTCGTTGATTTTCTTCTCTATTGCATCAACATGGGTTCTTAATTCTCCAATATCTGCAACAGCTTGTTTTGCTTGTTTTGCTTGCTCTGTTGCCGATACCACTTGTTCTTTGACTGCTTCTACTTGTGGTTGTATACTATTTAATGCCTTCTCTGCTTTCTCCGCTTGCTCTTTTGCAGAACTTGCTTCTTGTTTGGCATCAGACAACATTTTTTCGATATACTTCTCACTTTTATTATTTAGAATCAATGGCACACCTACACCAAGAATCAACACAATTGCTCCAATCACAATGCTTAGTATGGTTAACCAGTGCCCTTGATTATCATTAATTGTTGTTTCTTTATGCCGAACATCCTCTCGACATATCTCAATCTCCTTCTCCATGCTCTCCAACTGCTTATGAAAAGCTTGGTTTTCCGCTTGCAGTTGCAAAACAGTTTCCTCCAATACTTGCACTTCCGTCTTTTGAGGCTGCACCGTCATTGGTACAGTTTTCTTTTGCTGTCCGAAAACACTCATACATAACAGCAATGATATAACAATTAGAATTGATTTATATTTCATATGTTGTGTTTTGAATTTCATTATTTAAAAAGCAATGGATTAAACCCAATATTATTAAGGTCTTTTGTAATTGATTTTGTTTTTTCAACGAGCTTAATATCTCTCCACTCAAATACTTTTTTCCGTTCTGGAGCATTATCTGCCATTAATGAATAACTAATCGGTGGCAACGAGCAGATATCGTCAATACCATCACAATTCAATTCAATCGTTTCTCTTCCTCCCCTGATTCCCGGTAATAATGGGTCATATCTTGCCGGGCCATGTTCACCTTTGAACGAAGTCAAATCTCTAACCGTATTATCTCCAAAATACTCATAACAATTATTCTCTCTATCAATGTTGTCAGGATGTTTATCCTTTTCTGGGATTATTTCCAAAGGAATATGAATGAAATAATTGATATACTTAGCATATACCTTACCTACATTAACCAGTCTAAACTTTAACTCATATTTGGTTTCTGTATAATGTTTATCTTCTCGATGGTCATATAATTTAGCTATATTCAATGGCTTTTCTATGGTATTTGTTATTGTTTTATGCAACTCAAATTCCATTTCAATCACTGGATGCTTGCTCCTGTTCATCACATCGCGAATCTCATAATCTTCCATTGCTTCAATAATAGCGTTTCTTCGCCGATGATACTGATGACTCAACCTGTTTTGATGTGCAGTAATACCTTGTGGTACTTCAACTACAAAAAAACCACTCTGATCATTATAAGGAATGTAATTTATTTCCACGTTTTCAATAACAGGTTGAATATTTGAGGATAACAACTGAGAAAAACTGTCTTTTGACATTAAAGTATTAGAAATGGGGGTTAACTTTTCAGGAACAGAATGCCCCTTACCAACAGCTTTTTCCATAATTCCATAAATAATTACTCCTCCATTTGCATTGGCCATTGCACTAACATCCTTCGCCAATTCCTCCTTCCAATTTGGTTTATTCTTATCAATGGTACTTTTATAATCTAACACCGTAGATTCTTCAATTTCGTTGTCTATCAAAGACTGCAAATCGTCTATTGTCCTTATTTTCATAGCGCTTTATATTATCCTCCTTACCGTCTCTTTCGAATACTCTTCCCAAATCTGCTCAAAGTTGTCCGCTACGTTGTCCGTGGCGAGGCTGCTGTCGCGGAGGACGAAGTAGTAGGGATGCTGGCGGGCGATTTCGGTGATGGCGGTCTCGTTCACGTCCTTGTCGAAGCAGGCCATGAGGTAGCCCTCGGCGACGCTCCAGACGGTCTTGCCGGCGATTTCGCGTTGCTCTATCTTGGCCGAAAGCTCGATGCCAAGCTCTATCATGGCTTGGAAGAGCAGATCCTCGTCGGTGCGGTCGTGCTTGATGTTGTCCTCGAAGAGCAGGTTCTCGTTGAACTGCTCGGGCGAGTAATACACATCCTGCATGTTGGAGCTGTCGAGTTTCAGCACGCGGAAGCCGATGTCCAACGGCCTGGCCTCTGAGCCTGCCGAAGAGCCAACAAACAAACCTTCTTCCATCCGTTTCTTTTCTTGATCTTCAACGATTTTCTTGCCTGCACGGCGGATGCGCTCCTTGCCGATTTCGCAGATGTTTTTGTAGCCTGCTTTATAGGCTTCGCTCTTTTCGTCTGTTGCTTCGGGCAACTGCACCATGATGAACTTACGGTTGCCGCCATCCTCGGCATTGAGTTGCATGACGGCATGGGCAGTGGTAGCGGAACCAGAAAAGAAGTCTATCACGATAAAGTCTTTAGAACCCATCAACTGAAGCATTCGTTGAATTATCTGAATTGGTTTGGGGTAATCAAAAACATCTTTTCCAAGAATACTATCTACTAATTTTGTTCCTTCATCTAAAGTTGCCGTATCTTTATAGTACCACAGATTAATAGGAACAATTCCTTCGTCCAGTTCGGATAGAAATCTTTTCAGTCTAGGATATGAATTGCCACCGTCCTTCCCCCAGTAAAGCCTGTTGTCGGCCGCAAGCTGCTCGTATTGTTGCTTGCTATATTTCCATGCATTGGTTGGATGCTCTACCATTTCACCAGTGAAAGGATTTTTTATGGGATACGACAAGTTAGGCCGTTCTTCTTTAGTTCTTTGACTAGTAAAAAGAACGCTAGTCCATACTCCTCTTGGGTCATCATCCGGATTTGAATATGTAGAATTTTGTTTATCTGTTCTTGGTTCCCTTAACTTGATGAGTTTATCAGATCTTCGGTAGCATAGGATGTGGTCTATGACTGTGGACATTAGTTTTGCATCATTATTTCTTGTGTATCTTTTTTCCCAAATGATATCTGTAATAAAATTGCTCTGCCCGAAAATTTCATTGCACACTTTAGTCAGGTTGGCTACCTCATTATCATCAATACTAATAAAAAACACCCCATCCTCGCTCAGCAAGTCCTTGGCCACTTTCAGGCGCGGATAAATCATATTGAGCCAATCGGTGTGGAAGCGGCCGTTGCTTTCGGTGTTGGCCACGAGGCGGTTGCCCTCCTCGTCCTCCTGCCCGCTGTTGTGAACATAGTCGCCGGCAGTCTGGGCGAAGTCGTCGTTATACACGAAGTCGTTGCCCGTGTTGTAGGGCGGGTCGATGTAGATCATCTTCACCTTGCCCAAGTAGTTTTCGCGCAGCAGTTTCAGCACTTCAAGGTTGTCGCCCTCAATGTAGAGGTTCTGCGTGTTGTCGAAGTCGACGCTCTCCTCGCGGCAGGGGCGCAGCGTGTCGGTAGTCGGCGCGTTGGCCAGCCGGATAGCGTTGCGCTTGTCGGGCCAGGTGAACTGGTAGCGTTCCTCGGGGCCTTCCACGATGTCCTTCGAGAGTTCCTGTCTGAGCTGGTCGAAGTCGATGGCCATTTCCGGCTTCCCGTTCTCATCGAGGCGCTCGGTGAGGCAGTTGGGGAAGAGTTCGGCTATCTTCTTTATGTTTTCGTCCACTTGGTTGGTGGTTTGCATGTTGAGTTTGTCCATTGTTATTATTGAAATTTCAAAAACAATCGTTAAGGATGTTACTTATCCATAGATAAAGTCATCGGACTTCTTATCATCCAAGACAAGGGGCAAAGAGAATCTAACCCTACTTATTGATTGATTTTCGGTGCTTTTGCTCGTTTCAATGCCACCATGAAGAATTTGAGCCACCTTGATACCTCCACCACCTTTTGTTCCATCGGTTTCTGAGGCGGTTACAGCTACATCAAAATTAACTTCTACAGCGTTAATATAATTATGGTCAATCAATATACCTCCCGAACTGTTT
The DNA here is from genome assembly GCA_900318085.1 of uncultured Bacteroidales bacterium. Taxonomy (GTDB): domain Bacteria; phylum Bacteroidota; class Bacteroidia; order Bacteroidales; family F082; genus Limimorpha. The sequence goes on along the minus strand of ONJF01000001.1, from coordinate 149,412 downwards.
TTGATTGCATGGGAAGTTACATGTGCATGTTTCTCAGCCAATACGGAATTAGCTTCTTCAACTCCTTGAACAATTTGAATCAAGGTTTCTTTGGTGAATTCTTTTAGATCCATAATCAAAATGTATTAGTTTTTCGAAACACTTTCGTTTTTGATAGTTTGAATATTCTTTTTAATATCATTGAGTAGTCCATGGTGCAAAGACATAATTTCATCATAATGTTCAATGCTCTTTGGCACCTCTAAAATAGAGAGTTCGTTATATGTATCCTCCAAAAAATTTTCATCGGCACTAGGAATAATACTATTAGCTATTTCAACAAGTCGTTGATATCTTTTTAGCAAGACAGAACCTTTCATTGAACTCCAATCATCTAAAATGATAGAAATCACCCAAGATTCAAACTCAATTGCAAGATTGTTGTTTTTTTTGGCCGTCAATGCCATTAAAGACAAAGCGTTTCCTAGACCCAAACGAGTGTTGTACATTTCGACAGAAAAAGCTTTGCGTTGATATTCGAGTTCTTTTCTTTCTTCTTCAATAGTTTTAATGCTGGTTTGCATTTTTCTTAATTCAAGATGATTGACAATTTGAACACCAACAATAATTGTTGCACATACGCCAATAAATGTTGCCATCACACCAATAAAAGCATCAGTTGTCAATACACCATTGTTTTTCCAATTACCCCAAAACGTAAGTGCTATGCACATCAGTGCCGAGGCAATGCAAATAGTAATTATTACTGTATTTCTAGACTTTGTTTTGTTCATTTACTTTGTTGGTATTATTATTCTGCCTTAATTCCCAATGCCTCAAACAACTCAGCCATTTGAGAATAAGTGTAATCTCTATCCGTTTCCTCTTTTTCCTTCATGGATTTTGCTGCATTGCGTAAAGCTTGCATGAAATCGCCTCCTGCGCCCTCAAAATACTGATGAAGCGGATGCCTCTGGAAAAACTTCTCTGTCTTCTCATATCCACAATGTTTATTCAGCTCATCAAGCAACTCAGGTTGATTTTGGAAACAATGCGATGTATAGGCAAAATAGAATAAGAAAAAGATTTCGGTACAACGTTCATTCTCAATAAAGCGTATCTCATATTTGAAACCGGATTTCTTTATTTTATGAATTCCTTCTCTGCGCTGTTTGAAACGCTCGTAGTTTTCCTTTTCTTTCCCTTCTTTTTTGTTGTCCATGTCAACAACACAAATAATTAGCGAATGTCCATCATCTATTGCCTTGTCTATTTCCTGGGCAAGATAATCCAGCCCTGTGGAATGTTTGGGATAGGCAGGCTTGATGTTGAGTTGCCTATACGTGTCTTTCAACGAGTTGAAATAATAATACTCCGTAATCGCCTCGCCAATGACTATAATGGAATCTTTAATCTTCTTCATCGTTTTCCAAATATAATAAAGGTGAACCCAATTGGGGGACTGCTCCTAGCCGACCGTTTCTATATGATTTGTATAAAGAAAGATTCTTGTGCAAGCCAAATTCGTCCGCACGCGTATATTCAGAATAGGCGCCATCACGGTTTTTCTCCACAAAGAATACAAAATCACGATGGGTGTTCAATAAATCTTCATTCAGCAAAGAGGTCTCCTGACTTGTAAACAACAATTGAGACTCTTTAGAATTCATTATAAATGTGTTTAGATAAAACAGCAACAAATCATCATGCAATTCAGAATCGATTTCATCGATAAGAAACACGTGATTTCCTGTTACTGCACTATAGAGTGCCGACAGATTCGACAGGAACTTTTTGGTTCCTTCCGATTGCTCATCATAACTTAATGTAAATCTATCATTACCCGCCTGACAAACAAAATACACTTTAATTCTCTCAAATTGAAACACCCCATCTTCAGAAGCAAGTGTGTCATCATCGAATATGAATCCTGGCCTATGAATTTTCTCCGTTATCGTTTCCGTGTAAAAATCGACAATGTTGAAATCTGCTTTTTGCAACATTTGAAGATAGAACCGCTTTGCGTTTTTCTTTTTTTCTATGGATTTAAGACTTCTCTCAAGCGATCCATTTTGACTGTTTATCTCATGCATATATGATGCAATCCAATAATAAAGGTCTGCCATTGGTTTAGCATCTTCACTAAATGAGTTTTTACCAAAACAAGCCAAAAGCGAATGGTTATTAAGCGTGTTTTGCAAAAAAGCATCCTTTGTTTTCGAAGAGACATTTAAACCGGAACCAAATTTTATACTCACCTGTGCCTCCTGCGACACATAATGTCTTTCGTAGAAAAGGGATTTTGAACCTTTAGGGTACCATTCCAACAATTCATCAATGATATGATCTTTTGTATATAAAACATCGTAATCATACCTTATATGGTTGGCATAAAACGAGACAAACATATGTGTCGGTTCATCTTGACTTAAGGCAAATGGCCTTCTCGTCATAACAGGTTTCTGTCGATCAGTTCTCGGGTAAAACAAAATTTCAAAAATATTCTGAATGGCTACAAGCATGTTCGATTTTCCTGATGCATTTGCGCCATAAATGACTGCAATTTTATTAACGCGCCTTTCGCCGCCTAAATCCACAGAAGCCCATTCATCTTCTTTTGACTTGGTTTCAAAGTTTAAAGATTGTCGTTCCTTAATTGAAAGGAAATTTTCGACCCAAAATTCTCGTATCATTGTATAATTGCATTATTATGTTATTCCGCTACAAAAATAGATATTATTTTTGGAATAAAAACAAAAAAATCTATATTATTTGTAAAAAACTTACGAATTTGAAAGAAATTTCTTCAATTCTACTAATTCTTGATACATCTCAAACTTCTTCCTCGGCTGCTTCTCCACCTTAAGCTTCTTCTCAAGGCTTTCAATCGCCTTTATCTTCTTCAGTTTCTCGCCGTCGATGGCAATCTGCTCTTCCATGGTCACGCCTTCCATCACCTCAAATTTGCCAATGGTCGTTACCAGATTTTCCCACACCTTGTCCAAGTCAAGTCCCATCAAGGGCAATGCGGCATCTTCCAACAGTTCCCAATCCATGACAAAGAGCTTCTCATGTACGACAGCAAAACGCACCATGTCGTTGTAAACCAAAGCGAAAATCATGTTCTGCTTGATCAACTTGGTCAAAAGCAGGATGTTTTTCTCGTCAAAGTGCTGACGTTTTAGCGTGACGAGCAAAACATAGAACTCCTTCACGCATTCACCTTCCTTCAAGCCAGGCACGGTGGAGGGCGAGACCACATTCACGATGTCGATGCGGCTGATGTCGGCATCAAAGGCATCACGCTGCGCCGATTTCAAGCCGAACTTCTCGTAGATGGCCTTTTTCGGCAGCGACTTCTTTATTTCTGTTGTGGCAGGCAGGGCAAACATTATCTCACAATTAAGAAGTCAATCAGTTCAAAGTCATCCAAACCTTTGATTTCCTTGGTGAAAAGTTCCGTTTGAACCCCTTCGAGGAAGCAATCCATGTCGCTCTTCTCCTTCACGTTGATGATGGACTGGATGGCCTTGCCCAGCAATTCAGAATAATGCTTCATATTCTTGCCATCCTTGGTCTCCTTGTTGAAAGCGGCGCAAAGTGATTTGTCGTGCTTCGCTTTGCCTTTGCATAGCAATCGGAAATCATCAAGCAATGTCTTGGGCGAAAGATGGTTCACCACTACACCACCATTATCGTCCACATACACCAAATAGAACGGATGCAGTTGGTTCTTATGGTCGATGTTAACGCCTTGCGAACGGTTCCGCAGCACATATATCACCCCAGATGGCATCCCTTCGCCGCCTTTCACCACGGCGTGCATCCCGTATGGCGTGTGCTCGATGTCGTGGCCTTCGTGCATGTAATCCAACAAGTCAAGGCGGAACTCATTCAGTCCCAAGTCCATGATGCTGATACCCGTATTCATATCTTCGAGGTCAACCACTTCCTCCTGCAAGCGTTTGAGCTGTTGGCGACGGTATTCTAAATCGCCTTTTTCTTCCACCGACAAAGGATTGTCGTCGCCCGTGCTGGTCAGCACCGAAATCTTCATTCTCGACTCCACACGGCCTTTCAGGTCGATGTAATCGTCAAGCTCCATGTCGGGCCAATAGTTCACCAGCTGAATCACCTCGTTTTTGCTACCAATACGGTCGATACGCCCAAACCGCTGGATGATGCGAACGGGATTCCAATGGATGTCATAATTGATTAGGTAATCACAGTCTTGCAGGTTTTGGCCTTACGAGATGCAATCCGTGGCAATCAGCACATCAACCTCATCCTTCAAACCAAGGAACAAAACATCCTTTTCCTTCGACACAGGCGAGAACAAGGTCAATACCGTGTTGAAGTCCATCTTTTGTTTCAACTTGACGGTGCTTTTCGCCTCAATCGTACCCGACACCATCGCGGAATGCAACCCTGTTTTCTCCAAAATCAACGGTGCCAGATTCTTGTAAAGATAATCGGCAGTGTCAGCGAAAGCGGTGAAAATGAGCACTTTCTTGTTTGATCCATTGATGGGATGGGCAAACTTCTCCCTCAAATCACAAACAAGTTGCTGCAATTTGCTGTCGTGTTCAGGGCTGATATCTTTCAGCATCAGAAGCAACAAATCGAAACGTTCTTTGTCCTCGACCAGGTATCTCCTCCAAGAAATGGTGTCAATATCCCGCAGGTCGATTTTGTTTTTCTTGTTGCCAATGATGGTGTCGCCTTCATCCTCAATGTCAAGGTCGTCGAAGTCAAATTCCTCAACATATTCCTCCTCCGTCCGCGAATCAATCTTTTCAATCATATTGGCGATAAGCTGCTGGATTCGGCTAATGGTCAAACGGAACGAGTTAACCGAGCTCTCGAGACGTTTTAGCATATTGATACCCATCAGACGACGAATACCCAACTCACGGTCTTCGATGGAAAGGCGGTGTGAGCCTGTCTCAGCATCCAATTCGTCCTCGGTGTCAATGCCGTACTTGTCTTTCTTGCTCGGCAGGATGAATGCCGAAGGGGTATAAATGGAAAGATTAAGCTGTTGAACGATTTCGATGATGTCCCTAAACGTAATAGCCTTGTCAATATCCGTTAAAGGAGGCGTTTTGGAAATGGGTTTCAAACGTGTCGGAAACTTACCAATGTCAGCCGTATCGTAAAACTGTTCAATATGTTTACGGCTTCGGGCGATAGTCACCGAATCGAGCACTTCAAAGAAATCAAAACTCAGCGACTTCAACAATCTTTCGGTCGTTCGGGCATCAAGTGGCAACTCTACCCATTCATTGTACGCTCTTTGTGCCTGACGGAAAATCTCATCGATAGGCTTCTCCGTTTTCAGCAAACCATTGATTCTCGAAGCATCGCCTTCGTAGGCCAGCTGCAACTGGTTCTTCAAGTCGTTGAAACGGTTGTTGACAGGCGTATCCGAAAGCATGAGCACTTTAGTTTTAACGCCCGCTTTAATCACCTTGTTCATCAAACGCAGGTAGCGGTTTTCCTTGGGGTCTTCATCGTCCTCAGAAGCAGTCACCTTGCCACCATTCCTGAAATTGTGACTTTCGTCAATGACCACGAGGTCGTAGTTGCCCCAGTTGATATGGTTCAACTCCATCCCATTCGACACGCCTGAAGTCCGTGACAAATCCGTGTGATAAAGCACATCATAACGCAACCTGTCACCTGCAATGGGGTTGTTCACATAATTGCTTCTGTAGGTCATCCAGTTGTCACTCAGTTTCTTGGGACAAAGCACCAGCACCGACTTGTTGCGGTTCTCGTAATACTTGATGACCGCCAACGCCGAAAACGTTTTACCCAAACCTACACTATCCGCCAAAATGCAACCATTGTATTTTTCAAGTTTGTTAATGATGGCCAAGGCCGCATCTTTCTGGAAGTTATACAATTTGTTCCAAATGAGGCTGTTCTTAAACCCTGTGGCTTCGTTAGGTAAATCATCCTCCGACAGGTCATCCAAAAACTCGTGGAATATATTGTAAAGCGTGACAAAGTACAGAAACTCAGGTGCATTCTCCTTATAAGCGTTTGAAATGTTATCAATCACATCATCCGTCACCACTTGTAGTTTTGAGCTGTCATTCCAGATTTGGTCAAACAAAGTCAAAAACTCTTTCGAGGAAGGATAATCGTTTTTCACAATCATCGTATAAGCGCTATCGCCTTTCTCACATCCCAAATCTACCGTGGTGAAACCATTCAACGGCATGTAATTGGTCTGGTCAACATTGGCAAAACCCGTCATGCTCTCGTTGGTCTTGTTTGACTTAAAGCAAGCCTTTTGCCTAATCCATTCTGCACATTCCTTAGCGATAGCCTTCTGCGTCAGCTCATTCCTCAATTTGATCTCAAACTCGGATCCATACAGACTTCTCTCACGATACAACCGAGGGATATAGAACTCTCGCTGTTGCTTACTCACCTTGTCCGTGGTAAAAGTGGGCGACGTGAAAACGAAGCGAAGTTCCTTGATGTCCTTCAACTGCTCTTTCAACTCCTGAAAAGCATAAATCGAAAAACACGAGGCCGCAATGGAAATCTTGCTTTCGGGCTTGATTTCCACCATCAGGTCATCTTTGAGGGTTTTGGATATGTTGTTGATGATTTCCATAACTATCTTCAAACTATCGACTACAAAAATACGGTTTTTCAGCTCACAAGAAACAAATTTCTACGTTTTTCCCTACCTTTGCCCCATCAACCCGAACATCATGGAGAACGAAATACAAACCGAAGTACAGACTGAAAACCAATCCGAACACAACACCACAAAATGCCTCAACTGTGGCACCGAGTTCGAAGGCAATTTCTGCCCAGAGTGCGGACAAAGCGCCGAAACGGGACGCTTCACACTGAACTTCATTTTCGGGAACCTTCTCGCGGCTGTTTTAGGCAGAGACGGAGGCATTGCCTACACCCTCAAGAACCTGTTTTCGCGTCCTGGAAAGATGATTGTAGAGATTCTCGACGGGAAGCGTAGAAAGTACGTCTCCCCTTTCCCCATGTTGTTTCTGGCCTTAACAGTATACATCTTAATCTTTACTCTTACCGGCAGTAAAGGTGGGGTATCAGCCGACTTGGATTTGGAGCTTTCCAAAAATAACCCAGTAAATGCGCAAATAGTCCTCGAGATTAACCGACTCGTGACCAAAGCTTTCCACTTTTACCTCAACCACTACACGCTGTGTTACATGCTCACCTTACCCTTATTCGTCATCGCGGCAAGGATTTGTTTTGGCAAACAGAATCGGAAACGCTATTATTGGGCCGAATACACCGTCGCCTTGGTCTATGCTTTGGTTATCTTGGTGCTGTACCGCAGTGTGATCACCCTCATCTATCCCATCTCCATTAACATTTACGAAATGATGGCATTACTCGAGCCGATCGCCATCATTACGGCATTAACGGCTTGTTTCAGAAGGATGATGGGATTCAGCATGGTCAAGACCATCTGGCGCAGCTCTCTGACTTTAGCCCTCTATTACATCATGGTTGGTGCGATTATGCTCATCGTCATCTTCGTCATAGCCTATTGTCTAGTTCTCAAATATAGTAAATAGCATCATTGCACCCGCCAGAAACTGCGCGTCATCTAATACTTGTAATTCACCATCACCTCAAAACTCCGACCCGGCATGGCACGCCAGATAACATTCTGGTATTCTTTGTCGGTGAGGTTGTTGCAGCGCAACTCAACGCGGAATTTCTTGATCTGCTTACCAATAGCGATGTGATGGAGGCAATAGGCCCGCAAGGGATAGGTCTCCTCGTCGGCATACGAGGTGCTACGGCTGCCAGTGGCTTCCAGCGTGTAACTCAAGCTCCAGGTCTTCCATCGGGTATCGATAAACATATTGCCGTGATGGCGCGGGATGTAGATCAGCTGCTTGCCCTTGACGCCCTGCATCTGTGCGGCCTCGCTCTCATCAGTGGTGACGGTGTATACATAATTGCCCGACAGGCTAACTTTCCAGTCGCCCTCGACAAACGAGGCGTCAACATGGTTCTCAATGCCTCGGGCGAAGACCATCGCCACATTCTCTGGCACCCAATAACGATAGAAACTGGGTTTCCACTGGATCCAGTTCTTGACCCACGAGAGGTAACCACCCGTGCGCAAATCGAGCTTGAACGGTCCCTTCTGCAAACCGTATTTCAAGGCAAGGTCGGCCGTACGGCCGTTCTCTGGCAACAAATCGGGGTTGCCGCCTGGATACCAATAGAGGTCATTTAAAGACGGGTTGCGGTAGTTATGGCTGTAGCCCAAGGTGAAGCTGACCGCCTTATAGAAGGGCAGTTGGTACGAAAAGGTCGCCGTCGGAAACAGGCCCATAGGATTGCCGTCGGTCCAGTCGTAGCGCGCCGTTAGGTTGAGTTTGGCGCAGTTGAACGGCTCTCCGTCAACAGCGGCATAGGCCGAGATCATATTGCGTAGTTTCTGCCCTTCGTAGTTGTTAGAGCGCACGCGCTCGTTGTCCCATTGCAACTTGGCCTTCAAGGTCCAACTCTGGTAGAGTTGCTGCTCAAGGTTGGCAATCTGGTGCAGCACCAAGGCATGGTTCTCCGAGTTGATACCCGTCACGAATCCGTTGGTCTCCGGATTACGCACCTCAAGGAAATAGCGTTGGTTCTCAATAAAGGCAGCCGACTTCAATTGCAGGTTACCCGTATTCCAGAAGGTTTTGAACGACAAAAAGTTACGCGAGAAACTATCCTTGGTCCACTCTTCGAAGTTCTTGTTGTTGGCATTGGTCATGATGGGCGGCAGGTTGCGGTCGTTCCACTGGTTCCACGAAGAGGCGCTGATGACGCTGTTTTTCAGCATGAAACTGACCTCGGGCATCACCCCGTAGTCGACAAAATCGGCGTTACGCTGCTTCATGCGCTGGGCAGGAAACACGCCTGTGTTGTTGTATTCGAAGTCGTTGTCCGACGAGTTGCGATAGGCCTTCACGCGAAATGAGAACTTCTTACCGTAGTGACCCACCGTCACAAAGCTGCCCAAGGTGTTGAAGCTACCGTAGGTCTGCTTCAGGTCGAGCAGAAATCCATCGCCAAAGTGGTGAGTATTGTCGATGTTGACAGTGCCGCCCAAGCCACCACTGTTGTTGGAGGTTCCACTGCCCCAGTTAAGGCTGACATCGTCGACAAGGAATACGGGGATGGTGCTGAAGTCGACTTGCCCGAGGGTGGGCGCGTTAAGCTGAAATCCATTCCATAGCACTAAGGTATGACTCGCTGTAGTGCCACGAAAAGAAGCCGTCGACGTACCGCCAGGCCCATAGGTCTTGATGAATACAGGGCTGTGTTTGATCAAAAGATCCGAAAGGTTGGAGGTACTCTTTGATTGCAGCACGATGGTATCCAACTTCTTCATCACCAATGGCTTGAGGGCTTCAATATCATGGTATTTGTCGGCCGTCACCTCCACCGCGTTCAGCGTGATAGTGTCTTGGGCGCGAAGGGAGAGACTCACAACGCATAGGAACACACATACCATATAATGCCAAAGACACCTCATAATGGCGGCAAAATTACAAAAAATGGCCGTCTCTTGGCACAAAAAAACGCGGAAAGGCTTCCCTCTCCGCGTATGTTCATTACCTATAAAAACTTACTTTTTCTTCCCGTCCTCTTTATCCTTCTTGGCCTGCGGCTTCTCAGCATAAGTCTTTTTCTTGCCTTGCATCTTGCCGTTTTTGTATGTGGCCTCACTCTTGAGCTGACCGTCAGAATAGAAAGTCTCTTGTTTGCCATCAAACTGGCCTTGTTTATATTCGATGGTCATCTTCTTGTTGCCGTTCTCGTAGTACCATGTCGTCAAACCGTCACGGGCACCGTTTTTGTATTCGGAGACTTCAAGGTTGCCACCCTTCTCGTAGCAAAGGATCTGCCTACCTTCCAGCACACCGTTCTTATATGTGTTCATCTTCGAAAGGCGTCCACCGCGATACCACTCGCAATACTGGCCGTCCAGCTTATCATTCTTATACTCGGCCATTTTGGTAATCGAGCCCGTCTTGTCGATTTCGATGTATGCTCCATTCATTTTGCCATTGACATAGTTCACGGTCTTCTTGGGAAGGAAGGAGCCATTGTTGAAATACTCAAACCAAGTGCCCACCTTCTGCCCATTTAGCACTGTGCCTTCAATCGTATAATCGGCAACAGCCGTCGTAAACACTCCGTTGGGAGCTTTCTTTACGTCAACCGTTTCGACTGTTTGGGCAAACATCGGCATGGCACACAAAGCCATAACAATAATAATCAAAGTCTTACGCATTGTCTTATTCTTTTTAAATGATGGACAAAATTATAAAATTCATTTCAAAGGACTACAATTTTCATGCAAAATCTTTCAAATTCGGTTTTTTTTCGGAATTTCGCGTCATCAATCGCCTCTGGCTTCTGGCTCTTGGCCTTTGGCTGTACTGCCAAATAAGCCAATAGCCAGCAGCCAGTAGCCAAAGTAATTACCATGAAAAAAGTCGAAGTCAAAAACTTTAAGCTCTACACCACAGCGGTGATCAGCATCGAATGGAAACAGGAGCTCCTTAATGTCAACCTCGACCTCGCCATGATGCTCAAGATGATGCATATGGAAGGTCTCACCGAAGCCGACATCGAGCGTTACAGCAAAAACGGCCAACCTATCCCCTTCAAGAAGGTGACCCTCCTCCTCTTCCAGGACGATGGCAAACCCGGACAATACTATACGGACGAGTCATTCGATGAGGAAGATGACCCGACGGTGTTTTATGTGGAAATCAAAGAGTAATAACAAACCCCTGTTTCCTCATTGCGGGCTTGACCCGCAATCTCCCAAACGATAGAGACTCGTCTCCGCGCTTGGGAGATGGCGGATGTTCCTCCGCCATGAGGAAAAAGGGGCATTGTTTACTACGCAGCTAAGCGTCAATGCAGGCTCTTAATGTACTCGTCAATCGCCTTGGCGGCCTTCTTGCCAGCACCCATGGCGAGGATGACCGTGGCGGCACCACTCACCGCATCGCCACCAGCGAAGATACCGGGACGCGAGGTTGTGCCCACCTCGTCGGCCACGATGCAGCCCTTCCTGTTCAACTCGAGGTTGCGCGTCGTGCTGCCAATCAACGGGTTCGGTGAGGTACCGAGTGCCATGATGATCATGTCTACATCGAGGACAAACTCCGAGTCCTTGATCGGAACGGGGCTCCTACGACCCGAGGCATCAGGCTCGCCCAGTTCGCATTTCACGCACTTAAAGCCTTTCACCCAGCCGTTTTCGTCGCCCAGCACCTCGACAGGAGCCGTCAGCAGGTCGAAGATGACGCCTTCTTCCTTGGCATGGTGCACCTCCTCCACTCTTGCAGGCAGCTCGGCCTCGGAACGACGGTAGACGATATGCACCTCGGCACCGAGACGCAAAGCGGTACGTGCGGCGTCCATAGCCACATTACCGCCACCGACCACAGCGACTTTCTTACCTACATAGTTCGGAGTCTGATAGCCCTCCTTATAGGCGAAGAGAAGGTTGTTACGGGTCAGGAACTCGTTGGCCGAAACCACACCGCAGAGGTTCTCGCCAGGCACATTCAGCATCATCGGGAAGCCAGCACCCGAGCCGACGAAGACAGCCTCAAAGCCTTCGCGTTTCATCAACTCGTCGATGGTGATGGTGCGACCGACGACCACGTCCTTCTCGAACTTGGCGCCTAACTTACGCACGCTCTCCACCTCTTTCTTCACGACGGTATCCTTCGGCAGACGGAACGACGGGATGCCATACATCAACACGCCTCCCAACTCGTGCAAAGCCTCGAAGATGGTGACATCGTAACCCATCGAGAGCAAGTCCTTGGCGCAGGTCAAGCCTGAAGGACCACTGCCGATGATGGCCACCTTGTGACCGTTCGGGATACTTTGGCTGCTGAAGTGCAGGTCATGCTTGCCCATCACACAGGCACCTTCGCACTGGGTCTCCTGCGGGCATACACGGCCGCATACGGCAGGCAATGCCGATTCGCAGCTGATGACACCGGCAGCACCCGCAAAGTCGCCTTGGGCCACGCGAGCGATGAAGTCCGGGATGTTGACGCTGACAGGGCAATGCTCCACGCATTGCGGGTTCTTGCAGTGCAGGCAACGCTGGGCCTCCATGATGGCCATGTCGGCCGAATAGCCGAGGCATACCTCGTCGAAGTTGTGGGCGCGAATCTCAGGCTTCTGTTCCGGCACGGGAACGCGTTTTTTCTTGTCGAATGTCTCTTCGCTAATGCCTCCGATATGGCACTTATGGCCTTCGGCTTTCTCCTCGGCTTGAAGTTGCTTGCGTGTCACCACATTATTATACATAGCCTGACGTTTCATGGCCTCGTCGAAGTCGACATCCTTACCTAAGAACTCGGGACCATCGATACAGGTGAACTTCGTCTTACCACCGATGCTCACACGGCAAGCACCGCACATACCTGTGCCGTCAACCATGATCGAATTGAGCGACACTGTGCAGCGGATACCCAGTTCTTCGCAGGTCTTGGTGGCAAACTTCATCATAATCATAGGACCAATGGCCACAGCTTCATCATATTGCTTGCCGCTGGCCACCAACTGGCGCAACACGTCGGTCACCAAACCCTTGCGACCCGTGGAGCCGTCGTCGGAGGTGACATACAGGTTACTGACCTCGGCCAGTTCCTTTTCGAAGATGAGCAGGTCCTTGGTGCGGGCGCCGATGATACAGTCGGCTGTGGCACCATGGTCGTTCAACCACTTCACTTGAGGATAGATTGGTGCGATACCCACACCACCACCGATGAAGACGAATGAGCGCTTACGCAACTCCTCGGCAGTCATCGTGGCAAATTCAGAAGGCTTGCCCAAGGGACCGACGATGTCTGCAAAACGATCGCCTTCCTTGTATTCAGCCATCTTCTTTGTCGACTCGCCGATGGCCTTGAAGACGATGGTCACCGTACCTCTAACACGATGGTAGTCACTGATGGTCAACGGGATACGCTCCGAGTTCTCCTCCATTTTGATGATGAGAAACTGGCCCGGCAAGGCCGAATGGGCGATACGCGGCGCATAGACATCCATGAGGTAAGTCTCAGCCGCAAAGGTCTCTTTATGTAAAATATCGAACATAATTTATGGAAGTTGAGTTAGTTATTCATGGGTATAATTCCTTGCAAATATAGTGATTTTCTAATATGTCAACAAAAATCACAAGTTTTTAAACAAAAAAAGCCCCGATTTCTCGGGGCTTGATGGTTTAGATATGCAAGGTAGGATTATTTTCCATCCAAGGCCTTCACTTCTTCCATCATGTTCAATTTCACATAGATGGAACGGAGCACATTCTTCACATCATCAGAAGGCTGGGCTTCGTAAGCGCGCTGCAGGTAAGGCAGACCCGTGCGAAGCAGCTCGTTGGCTTGCTCGATGAGGCCATTGTACTCTTCCTGTTCCTTCTTCGAGAAACCGGTGATTTCGTTGGCCTGCTCGATGTACTTGTTAGCCATCGTGGTGTAAAGCACACCGATGTTGTAGGTAGCGTCATAATAATCGGGCTTGATTTTGAGGGCTTGCTCGTAGTATTGACGGGCCTTTTCGGTGTCATACAGAGCCTCGTTGGTGTCGTCACCGTAGATGGTGCCAAGCACGAAGAGCAACTGGGCGTTTTCGGGATCAAGTTCAAGAAGTTTTTCGAGGTCGGCGATGGCTTCAGCGCCCTTACCGTCCTTCAGATAAGCATTCACCTTCTCGAGGATGAGGTTGGCATCGCTGGGATCTTTCTCCAGACCTGCGTTGATCATGGCCATGGCCTGTTCGGCATTGCCCAGACCATTGTAGCAAGCGGCGAGATGACGATAGACATCACCGTTTTCCATTCCATTGTTTTTCAGCTCCGTGAAATACTCAAGAGCCGTATTGAAATCTTTCGACAGCATACTTGCTTGACCGGCAGCATACAGCATATCGTTGGCGTCTGAAGTACCCAGAGTTTTGGCAATATCATAGGCTTTCTTGAACAACGGTGCAGCTGCAGCATAATCTTGGGTCTTGAACAATTCATAACCACTGTTATAGTAGTTACTCTTCACGATCTCCACACGTTGGTAGATATCCTGTTTGTTGTCCTCAAGGAAACTAGGATTCTTCATGCAGTTCATCAACGACTCGTAAATGATCTCCAAGGCATCCGGGGTTTGGGCAATCAGTGCCTCATCTCCTGATTGGAGCACATTTTGGTAAATGATGGCACGATAATGCCATGCCGTAGCCTGGTCATTGGGCTTCATACCCAAGAACTGTTCGTGGTGGACGCACTTCTCAATAGAGGCCATAGCCTTGGCATATTGGCCGTTCTTGTTGTACATGAAGGCATCGGTTCTGTCTTTCTTTTGGGCCATCATCACGTTAGCCGTGAGGGCGATGACCAGCAAAATCATTACTTTTTTCATTTTTCCTGTTATTTAAAAGTTTGACAATTTTTCGTTGGTTATTATCTTTCCTTACAATTATTGTTCCAAAGTGGTTTCACCTTCTTCAGTCGGCCCTTCGACTCCATCGACAGAGTCATTATTTTCGGTCAGCGTTTCGACAGGCTCAACGACCTCGGTTTCTTCTTCGTCCTCATGCTCGGTCTTGGTGACGGCTGCGATTTCGTCGGTGCCGCGCAGATCGATGAGCTTCACGCCTTGGGTGGCACGACCCATCACACGCAGCTTGCTAACGGCCATGCGAATCACGATGCCCGACTTGTTGATGATCATCAGGTCTTCGTCGTCGGTCACGGCCTTGATGGCGATGAGGTCGCCGGTCTTGTCGGTGATGTTCAAGGTCTTAACGCCCTTCGCACCACGGTTGGTGATGCGGTAGTCCTCGATGTCGGAACGCTTGCCGAAGCCCTTCTCGGAGACCACCAAGATGGTCTGTTGCGGGTCGTTGATGCACACCATGCCGATGACTTCGTCGTCGGGCGAGCCCAAGGTGATGGCTTTCACGCCCGTAGCGGTACGGCCCATCGGGCGGACGGTCTGCTCGTTGAAGCGAACGGCCTTGCCCGAACGGACAGCCATCAGCACCTCATCGTTGCCGCTGGTGAGGCAAGCCTCAAGCAGCTGGTCGTCCTCGCGGATGTTGACGGCGATGATGCCATTTTGGCGCACGTTCTTATAGGCGGCCAAATTGGTCTTCTTGATGATACCCTTCTTAGTGCAGAGGATGATGTAGTTGTTTTCGAGGTATTCCTCATCGGTCATGCTCTTCACGTTGAGGTAGGCCATCACCTTGTTGTCCTTGTCGAGCGGCAAAAGGTTCTGGATGGCACGACCCTTGCTGTTCTTGCCCTCTTCTGGGATCTCGAAGGCGCGCAGTTTGTAGCACTTGCCTTGTTCGGTGAAGAAGAGCAGATGGTTGTGGTTGGTGGCCGTGAAGATATGTTCGATGAAGTCGGTGTCGCGAGTGGCGGAGCCCTTCGAACCCTTGCCGCCGCGGCTCTGCACGCGGTATTCGGTCAGCGGCGTGCGCTTGATGTAACCAAGGTGCGAGATGGTGATGACCACGGCGTCGTCGGCGATGATGTCTTCCATGCGGAACTCACCGGCGGCGGGCACGATCTGGGTGCGGCGGGCGTCGCCATATTTTTCTTTGATGACCAGCAGTTCGTCCTTGATGATCTGGAACTGCAATTCCTCATTTTGTAGAATTTCGTGGAAATGCTTGATGCGTTCGTGGATTTCGTCCAACTCGTCCATGATCTTCTTGATCTCGAGGCCAGCCAACTGACCGAGACGGTAGGCCACGATGGCGCTGGCTTGCGGGTCGTCGAAGCCGAACTTGTCCATGATGGCTTGCTTGGCTTCAGGCGTGCCGCCCTTACAGGCACGGATGGTGGCGATGATCTCATCGACGATGTCGATGGCGCGGGCCAAACCTTCCAAGATGTGGGCACGGTCTTCGGCTTTCTTCAGCTCAAAGCGCGTGCGGCGCAGGATAATCTCGTGACGGTGAGCCACGAAATGCTCAATCAGCTGCTTGAGGTTCAAGGTATAGGGACGGCCGTTGACCAAGGCCACATTGTTCACATTAAACGAGCTCTGCAGCGGAGTCATCATGAACAGTTTGTTCAGGACAATGTCGGGGTTGGCATCACGCTTCAGCTCGTACACCACGCGGATACCTTTTCTGTCTGACTCGTCGCGGATGTCGGCCAGGCCTTCCAACTTCTTCTCGTTGACGAGGTCGGCGGTCTTCTTAATCATCTCGGCCTTGTTGACCTGATAAGGAATGGAGGTGGCGATGATGCGCTCATGGCCGTTGTGTTCCTCGAAGTGGGTCTCGCCGCGGAGGACGATGCGTCCCCTACCCGTCTCGAACGCTTCGCGCACACCTTCGTAGCCGTAGATGACGCCAGCAGTCGGGAAATCGGGAGCCTTGATGTATTGCATCAGCTCCTGCGTGGTGATCTCGCGGTTGTCGATATAGGCGATGATGCCGTCGACGCACTCGCTGAGGTTATGGGGTGCCATGTTGGTGGCCATACCCACGGCGATACCGTTGGTGCCGTTAACTAATAAGGTAGGAATCTGGGTAGGCAGCACGGTAGGCTCTTGCAACGAGTCATCGAAGTTATTTTGGAAGTCGACGGTGTCCTTGTCGAGGTCGTCGAGCATCTCTTCTGCAATCTTCTGAAGGCGTGCCTCGGTGTAACGCATGGCGGCAGGGCTGTCGCCGTCGACCGAGCCGAAGTTACCTTGGCCATCGACCAAAGGATAACGCAATGACCAACTCTGGGCCATACGCACCATAGCGTCGTAGACCGACGAGTCGCCGTGCGGGTGGTACTTACCGAGCACCTCACCCACGATACGGGCTGACTTCTTGTAGCCGCTGCGTGATGTGACGCCCAGTTCCTTCATGCCGTAAAGCACACGACGGTGCACCGGCTTGAGGCCATCGCGCACATCGGGCAAGGCACGCGAGATGATGACGGACATCGAATAGTCGATGTAAGCCGACTTCATCTGGTTTTCAAGATTGACTTTGATAATTTTTTCTCCTGAGAGTTCTTCTGGGGTTTCTCCCTGATTTTCAGGATTGTTGATATTGTTATCGTCCATTTTCGGGTGTTATTTTTCGCTTTTACAAATAAGGGTGCAAAGATACAAAATAATCCGATAGGTTGTGCAAAAAAGGTGGATTTTGTTCAATTTTAAAGAATCTGACTTTGGCACTGGCGCGGCGCGGTTTTTGTTTGTACCTTTGCACTCTGAATGAATCTGACAAGTGAAAAGTTGGTTTTTTTATTAAAGTATTGAAAATAAAAGAATTGTAATTATATGGATGCAAAATTTTCTCCCCGCGTTCGTGCCATTTTGTCACTTAGCCATCAGGAGGCACAACGCTTAGGGAACGCATATGTCGGGTTGGAGCACCTTTTTCTGGGTATGTTGAAGGAAGGTGGCAGCAGCGCCATCAAGATTTTGGAGAACCTCAACCTGAACATCGAAGTTTTCTCGAAGAAACTGGAAGCCTCGGTGCGCACCGCCACAAGCAACACCAGCCAAGTGCTGGCCTTACCGCTGACCAAGCAGGCCGAGCGCGTGCTGAAGTTCACCTATATCATCGCCAAGGAGTTCCATTCGGACATCGTCCGCTCCGAGCACCTCATGCTGGCCATCCTGCACGAGAAGAACAACATCATCTCGCAAAACCTTGAATTTGAAGGCATCAACTACGATAACTTCAAGCAGGAACTACTGCGTTTCACGGCCGAAAACAGCGAACAGCAAGAATCGACACCCGAAGAACAACAAGGCTATGCTTCCAACATCTTCGAGGACGATGAGGAGGAAGAGGAAGACGACTTGATGAACCAAATACGGCCACAACAGGAAAAGCCCAAGAAGACAAGCAACCTCAAGAGCAAGACCCCGGTGCTCGACAACTTCGGCCGCGACCTCACCAAGGCCGCCGAGGAGAACCGCCTCGACCCCATCGTCGGCCGTGAGCGTGAGCTCGAGCGCATCGCCCAAATCCTCAGTCGCCGCAAGAAGAACAACCCCATCCTCATCGGTGAGCCTGGCGTGGGCAAGTCGGCCATCGCCGAAGGCCTGGCCATCCGCATCGTGCAGCATCGTGTGCCGCGCACCTTATTTAATAAACGTGTTGTCATGCTCGACATCGGCTCCATCGTGGCCGGCACCAAATACCGAGGCCAGTTTGAGGAACGCATCAAGGCCATCCTCCATGAGTTGGAGAACAACCGCGACATCATCCTTTTCGTCGACGAGATCCACACCCTCGTCGGAGCAGGAAACGCCAACGGTTCCTTGGATGCCAGCAACATGTTCAAGCCCGCCTTGGCGCGTGGCGAGTTGCAATGCATCGGCTCCACCACCTTGGATGAATACCGCCAATACATTGAGAAAGACGGTGCCTTGGAACGCCGCTTCCAGAAAATCCTCGTCGAGCCCACCACGCCCGCCGAGACCATCGAAATACTGAACAACATCAAGTCGAGATACGAAGACCATCATTTGGTCACCTATACGCCAGAGGCCATCGAAGCCTGCGTGAAACTCACTGACCGTTACCTCAGCGACCGTCACCTGCCCGACAAGGCCATCGATGCCTTGGACGAGGCTGGCGCCCGCGTCCATATCAGGAACATCGACGTACCCGCCGAAATCACCGAGTTGGAACAGAAACTCGAAGCCGTCCGAAAGGAAAAGAAAGCCGCCATCGCCGAGCAGAAGTTCGAGGAGGCAGGAGCATTCCGCAACGAAGAGGTGAAGCTCATGGCACAGTTAGAGGCCGCCAAGCAGGCATGGGAAGACAACGCCGTGACACATCGCCAAGTAGTCACCGAACAGAATGTCGCCGAGGTCGTCGCCATGATGACCGGCGTGCCCGTGCAGCGCATCGCCAAAAACGAAGGCGACCGCCTGATGCACATGGAGACCGAGTTGGCTGGTACCGTCATCGGCCAAGACGAGGCCATCAAGAAGGTGACCCGTGCCATCCGCCGCAACCGTGCCGGACTGAAAGACCCGAACAAGCCCATCGGCTCGTTCATCTTCCTTGGCCCCACGGGTGTCGGTAAGACCTACCTTGCCAAAGTGCTGGCCAAGTTCCTCTTCGACAGCGAAGACGCCCTCATCCGCATCGACATGAGCGAATACATGGAAAAGTTCGCGGTTTCGCGCCTCGTAGGAGCGCCTCCCGGATATGTAGGCTACGAAGAAGGCGGTCAACTCACAGAGAAAGTGCGCCGCAAGCCCTACTCCATCGTCTTGCTCGACGAAATCGAGAAGGCCCATCCCGATGTGTTCAACTTACTACTCCAAGTGCTCGACGACGGCCAGCTCACCGATAGCCTCGGTCGCAAGGTCGACTTCAAGAACACCACCATCATCATGACTTCGAACATTGGTTCGCGCCAGTTAAAGGACTTCGGCATGGGCGTCGGTTTCGGCACACAAGCCAAACTCAACTCCAAGAACGAATACTCGCAGAGCGTCATCGACAACGCCTTGAAGCGCACCTTCGCGCCCGAGTTCCTCAATCGCGTCGACGATGTGGTGATGTTCAACGCCTTGGACAAGGACGACATCCAAAAGATTATCGGCATCGAGATCCGCGATGTGGTGAAACGCGTTGAAGAAATGGGCTACAAGATGGAACTCACCGAGAAGGCCATGGGCTTCCTCGCCGAGAAGGGCTGGGACGAACAATATGGCGCCCGTCCGCTGAAGCGTGCCGTACAGAAGTATGTCGAGGATGTCTTGGCCGAAGCCATCATCGGAGCCAACCTCCACATCGGCGACACCATCAGCATCGACTTGGCCGAAAACGGCGAAGAGACCATCGCCAACATCATTCCCAACGAGAAAAGAGTCCTCAAGGAAGCCAAAGAAGAAGCCCAAGTCTGATGAACTACGACTTCAAGAAACATATCAGCAGCAAGATCTTTAAGGTAATTGCCTTTGCCAGCCATGAGTTGGGCTACAAGAGCTATGTCATCGGAGGCTATGTGCGCGACATCCTGTTGCACCGCCCGTCGAATGACATCGATGTAGTGACCGTGGGCAGCGGCATCACGCTGGCCAAGAAGGTCGCCTCCCTCCTGCCCGGCCACAAGGAAGCCAAATACTACGGTGCCTTCGGCACGGCCATGATCCGCTTCGATGGCATGGAGGTGGAGTTTGTGGGCGCCAGGAAAGAGTCGTACGACCGCAACAGCCGCAAGCCCGTGGTAGAAAACGGCACCCTGGAAGACGACATCAGCCGCCGCGACTTCACCATCAACGCTATGGCGCTCAGCCTCAACCCTGAAGACTACGGCACACTCATCGACCGCTTCAACGGCATGGATGACATGGAGGAACTGCTGTTGAGGACTCCTTTGGACCCCGACATCACCTATTCCGACGACCCTTTGCGCATGATGCGTGCCGTGCGTTTTGCCTCACAATTGAAGTTCTACATCGAGTCCGAGTCGTTCGAGGCCATCAAACGCAACGCCCACCGCATCAAAATCGTCTCCATGGAGCGCGTCACCGAGGAACTGAACAAAATCATCCTTTCGCCCCGACCCTCCATCGGCTTCAAACTGCTTGACGAAAGCGGACTGTTGAAACTCATCTTCCCTCAACTGGCGCAACTGAAAGGCATCGAGGTGGTACAAGGCAGGGGCCACAAGGACAACTTCCTGCACACCTTACAGGTGCTCGACCAAGTGGCCGAAAAGAGCGACGACCTCTGGCTGCGCTGGGCTGCCTTGCTGCACGACATCGCCAAGCCCCTCACCAAACGTTGGGAGGACGGCACGGGCTGGACCTTCCACGGCCACGAGTTCAAAGGCTCCAAAATGGTGCCCAAGATCTTCACCGACATGAAGCTGCCACTCAACGAGAAGATGAAATATGTCCAGAAGCTCGTGCAACTCCACATGCGTCCTATCATCCTCGCCGAGGATATCGTCACCGACTCGGCCGTGCGTCGTCTCCTCTTCGAGGCTGGCGACGACATCGACGACCTGATGCTGCTCTGTCATGCCGACATCACCTCGAAGAACGAAGAGAAGGTAAAGAAATTCCATCACAACTTCGAAATCGTGCAGGAGAAACTGAAAGAGATTGAGGCCAAGGACCACCTGCGCAACTGGCAGCCGCCCATCGATGGTATCGCCATCATGGAGACCTTCGGCATCCCCGAGGGACGCGAGGTCGGCGTCATCAAAAACGCCATCCGCGATGCCATTCTTGACGGAGTCATCGGCAACAACTTCGAGGAGGCTTATGCCTTTATGAAGGAAGAAGGCCAAAAGCTAGGCCTCAGTGTAATGAAGGAAATCCAAGAACCAATTGTGGTTGCAAATAACGGGCCCGTGCCGAATAAAGTATAACAAGTCCATAGGCTATATGCCAAAAACTGCGCTTTATACCCTCATTGCGGGCTTGACCCGCAATCTCCCAAGCAATAAGGATTCGTCTTCGTGCTTGGGAGATGGCGGATGTTCCTCCGCCATGAGGGTTAAAAGCGCAATAGTAACCCAGCTCAGTCTAAAGTCTCATGTCCGATAAAAACAAAACACTAATAGTAATCGCTGGTCCCACCGCCTCGGGCAAGACAGCTTTCGCCATTGAGTTGGCCAAGGCTTTGGATACCGTCATCCTCTCCGCCGACAGCCGGCAGTTTTACAAGGAGATGAGCATTGGTACGGCAGCACCCACCGCAGAAGAGTTGCGCCAAGCAAAACACTACTTCGTGCATCACATCAGCATTGAGGATAAATATGACGTGGCAGACTATGAGCAAGATGTCATTCAGTTATTGGACGAGCTTTTCAAGACCCACGACGTCGTCATCATGACTGGTGGCTCCGGCCTCTTCATCGATGCGGTCTGCAACGGTATCGACGCCATGCCTGATGTACAGCCCGAAATAAGGGAAAAAGTCGAGAAACTATACCAAGACAAAGGCTTGCATGGCATGCAAGAGGCTTTGCAGCGACTCGACCCAGATTATTATGCCACTGTCGACCAACAGAACCCACGCCGCCTGCAACGCGCTTTGGAGGTCTGCTACCAAACTGGTCAGACTTTCACCTCCTTCCGTAGCGGCAATACTGCCCAGCGCGACTTCGACATCAAGAAATACGCCTTGCTCTGGGACCGCCAGGAGCTTATCAAACGCATCGACCGCCGCGTCGACCTGATGATGGAGCAGGGATTGTTGGACGAAGCCAAGGCCCTGTATCCCAAACGCCAACTGAATGCCTTAAACACCGTCGGTTACAAGGAATTGTTTGCCTATTTCGATGGAGACTGCAGCCTTAATGAGGCTGTGGAACAAATCAAGATCCACACGCGGCAATACGCCAAAAGGCAGATGACCTGGTTAAGAAAAGACACAAGTTACCAATGGGTAACGTCCGATGATTTGGAGGAAGTCATCCGTCAAACCAAGCCATTCAAGAAGGCATAGTTTACCATTTCGGTGGTCGAATCACAACCCAATTTATTGAAAATCTTGTTTTTATGGGATTCCACCGTACGTGCACTGATAAAGAGCTCGTCTGCGATTTCCTTTGAGGTCTTGCCCAAGGCACAAAGACGGATGATGTCGAGTTCGCGTTGCGTGAGGCTTTCGCTTTTCTGCGCACCTTCCGACGAGAGTTCCTCAGAGTCATGGCCAAAATAGTCCTTACCTGCAAAAACGGAGGTGATGACCGTAGCAAGCCCTTGTGGAGTGACATCCTTGCTGACAAAGCCATTGAGAATATTGGGAAGCATCTGTTTGGCCGCCTTCAGCACATCCATGCCCGTGCCATCAGGAAGGAAATAATCCAAAAGGATCAAATCAATCTCGTTGGGCTGTTGCTTGAGGACTTCCAAAGCCTGGCTCACATTCTCGGCTTCGGCCTTGATGACGCAATCGAGGCCTGAATATGACAATGCCATGCGAAGGCCAACCCGATAGAGCGGATGGTCTTCGACCATCAGGATTCCGATTTTTTTGCTACGCATCATAATCTAGCTTTTTTCACATTAAACTTAATGGTGGTACCTTGTCCTTCTTCGCTCTCGATAAGCAGTTGTCCACCATTTTTCACCATCAGCTGACGGCTGACAAAAAGACCTATGCCCGTGCCGCGCTCGCCATAAGTGCCTTCGGTCGGCTTCACCGTTTCGTGCATCAGTTCTTGCAAACGCTGTTGGCTGATACCGACGCCATGATCAATCACTTCGACCCATACCTGCTTGTCTTCCTCAACAGCCCTCACCGTAATCTCACCTCCCTCTTTGGAGAACTTGATGGCATTGGTGAGCAAGTTCTGGAAGACGATATTGAACACGTTGACCTTATCGTAGCATTGCAGGCTGGGCGCGATGTCATTGATTACCACCAAGCCCTTGACTTTCAACTCCTCGTTGTGAGGCCTGACGCCTTCCTCTACGGTCTGCAACAAGTTGAACATCGCCGGCGGATTGGCTTCCTTGCCCAACTCGCCATAGATCCAATGCAGAATGGTGTAGAGCTTGTCTTTCAACTCATCGGAACCCTTCTTCAGCGCCACCATGTTCTCCTTCAGTTCCTCGCGACTGAGGCTGTCGAAATGCTCATTGGCCAACTTCAACACCATGTTCTGCGCCAACACTGAGTTCTTCACGTCGTGAGAGGCGACCGAAAGGATACGGTTCTGGGTCTCGTTGAGCCGTGCCAATGTCTTGTTCTGCTTCTTCCTAACGCGAATCAGACGCACCAAAATGACCATGATGATGATGAGCAATCCAGCAAAGATAAACAGTATGATGATTTCTGCGGCTTGTGTCCGGTTGTTTTTCTCCTGAATCTCCAACTGGTGTTCTTTCTCAGCAAGATCGTATTTCACCTGATAGTCACGAACGAGAGCTTGCTGGCTCTCATTGAAAATCGAATCTTTTAGGGCTGAACTCATCTCATAATATGCCAAGGCTTTGTTTGCATCAAAATGCCTCGAGGCATCGCAGGCCCCCTTGTAGGCATTAAGCAGACACTCGTCATAATTACCTTCCTTCGAGAGGGCAATGGCTTTCTGAAAATGGTTTTCCGCATCCCTATATTGCCCATCGACAAGAAGGAAATGTCCAAACAAAGTCTCAATCTCCGCCTGAACGAAAAGATCCTCCTCCGTCTCCGCCGAATGCAAAGCTTCCTCAATCATCGTATAGGCCTCGTCTTCACGACCAGCAGCAAAATAGGCACGTGCCAACACCATCTGACGTTGCGCCACTTTGTTAGGCGAGTCATTGTGGTCGAGTGAATACTCCAGGGCTTGCTCGGAAAGCGCCACAGCCTTCTCCACTTTTTCCTTTCTACGCTGTCCCTCCATGCTTTCCGATTGCGAAAGATAGATATCGGAGAGGTTATGCAGGTAGGTCGCCATATCTTGATAGTCACGGTCATCAACCAACTCGCCCATCAGATTGATGCACTTTGAATTCATTTCCTCTGCCCTATCCAATTCGCCCATCGAGCTATAGATGGCCGCCATGTTATTGGTAGTGTAGCGTATGTTCTTCTCATAAAACGGATTGGATTCCTGCTCGTTGAGTTGCATCATAAGTTCATTACAACGGTTGTAACTGTCAATAGCCTCTTCAAGTTGACCAGTACGCTGATAAGCCACGCCAAGGGTATTATAACACCCTGCCATATTGAAAAGGTCTTCTTTCTGGCTATATTGCTCGAGAGCCTTGTTGGAATAACTGATGACCTCCACCATCTCGGAACGATCGAAATGCCAAAAGATCAATGACTTGAGCAACTTATCGTTCATGACATCCGACGGGGTAACATTCGTAAAGCCAGCCGAGTCGCCCGCCATCGTCACAATCACGTTGGCCAATCGCACGGCGTTTTCGCCACGACTGCCGAGGAAAACGGCATACAGACTGTCGATTTCATGGGCATTGGCCGCGACCATCGAACAAAGGCATACTATGAGTAAAAACAGTTTCTTCATCGCCACAAAGATATACATTTATTGGTAATAACGCACCAAACCCGCGGCTGGAGTCTGCAGGACCTCGCCCATGACAAGGCCGTAGTCGGACAAGGTCTCTTCCATGACATCGCTGAAATGAAAAGCCACCGAGCCCACGAAGCCAATCTTCATAGAGCTGCAGTCATTGAAACGTAGGATAAAAGCTTCGACAAAGGCCTTGAAACAAGCTTTCACCAGCCCATGGATATAAGGATGTGTCTTATGCTCGCCCGCAAATTCGGCAAAGGAAGCCAGGTATTTTGAGGGTTGTCCCTCGTGATACAGATGATGGACGAAATCATTCAACTCCAACTGATAGGCAGCTTCGAATTGCTGCCTCAAGTCCTCGGGCATGAAGCCATAGAAATACGACCGCACCACTTCCCTGCCGATGTGCATGCCGCTGCCTTCATCACCGACGAGATAACCAAGGGAGACGGCCCTGTCCACAATCTCATCACCATCATAGACACAGGCGTTCGATCCCGTTCCAAGAATGCAGACGATGCCTTTTTCGTGACCTAAAACGGCATGGCATGAAGCCATCAGGTCGTGGGTGACATGGATTTCAGCATCAGGAAAACGGTTTTGGAACACCTCTCCGATCATTTGGCAATTCTGAGGATTGCCGCAACCCGTTCCATAATAATGTATCGAATGGATTTCGTTGGGTAGAGACGCGCCGTGGCACGTCTCTACAAGGCATTGCCTGTCGGAATAATTGGGGTTGAATCCCTCGGTCATGAAACGCGATTTCACTACGTTTCCTTCCATCAGGATCCATTCCATTTTGGTTGATCCGGCATCGATGATTAATCTCATACGGTTATTATCTATGATGAGGAACGACTAGCCTACATCCTTAATCCCTCATTGCGGGCTTGATCCGCAATCCCCAAACGTGTAAGACTCGTCTTCGCGCTTGGGGGATGGCGGATATTCCTCCGCCATGAGGGAAAAGGCTTATGTTTGTCTTTCCCATATTATTTTGTGCAAAATTAGACATAAAACACAAATAACGCATCAACAAACATTTTTTTTAATAGTTTTGCAGCCCAAAACCAATAAAACAAAGCGAAATGAGAAAATGGCGCATCGAAGACTCCGAAGACCTGTACAACGTAAAAGGTTGGGGAGGTAGTTATTTTTCCATCAACGAAAAAGGCCACATGGTCGTGACACCCAAGGAAGGCTGTGCCTCTGTCGACCTGCCGGAACTGGTTGACGAGTTGTCGCTCCGCGATGTCTCGGCTCCTATGTTGTTGCGTTTCCCCGACATCTTGGACGACCGCATCAACAAAATCGACTCCTGCTTCAAGGAGGCTGCCAAGGAATATGAGTTCCATGGCCAGAACTTCGTGGTGATGCCCATCAAGGTGAACCAGATGCGCCCCGTGGTCGAAGAGATCGTCAGCCACGGCAAGAAGTGCAACATCGGCCTCGAGGCTGGCTCCAAACCCGAGCTCCACGCCATCATCGCCCTTGGCACCGACTCCGACTCGCTCATCGTCTGCAATGGTTATAAGGACGAGGAATTCATCGAACTCGCCTTGCTCGCCCAGAAGATGGGCCGTAAGATCATCATCGTCATCGAGAAACTCAATGAACTGAAGATTACGGCAAAAATCGCCCGACGTCTGAAGGTCACGCCTAACCTGGGTGTACGCATCAAGTTGGCCAGCTCGGGCGCAGGCAAATGGGAAGAATCGGGCGGCGACGGCAGCAAGTTCGGCCTCACCTCATCCGAACTGCTCGAAGCCCTTGACTTCCTCGAGGAGCACGACATGAAAGACTGTCTGAAACTGGTGCACTACCACATTGGCAGCCAGGTCAGCAAGATCAAGAAAATCAATGTAGCCTTGCGTGAGGCGGCACAGTTCTATGTGCAACTCTACAAGATGGGCTACCATATCGAATATGTCGACATGGGCGGTGGTCTCGGTGTCGACTATGATGGCACCAACTCAAGCAGTGCCAGCTCGGTCAACTACAGCATCCAGGAATACGCCAACAACGCCATTTACACCATCGTCGATGCTTGCGACAAGAACGAACTCCCCCACCCCAATGTCATCTGCGAGTCAGGTCGCGCCTTAACGGCACACCACTCCGTGCTCATCTTCGAGGTGCTGGAGAAGACCTCGCTGCCCGAATGGGACGACGACGAAGAGCCCGAAGAAGGCGACCATGAACTCATCAAGGAACTCTACGAGTCATGGGACGAACTCACCAAGAGCTCCTCTTTGGAGATATGGCACGATGCCCAGGAGATTCGCGAAGAGGCTCTCAACCTGTTCAGCCTCGGCCTGCTCGACCTCAAGTCGCGCGCCAAAATTGAAAGATTGTTCTGGAGCATCGCCCGCGAAGTGAACCACATCGCCAACAGCCTGAAGCGCGTGCCCGAGGACTTCACCTCACTACCCAAGCTGCTTGCCGACAAATACTTCTGCAACTTCTCGTTGTTCCAGTCGCTGCCCGACCTCTGGGCCATCGATCAACTCTTCCCCATCATCCCGATTCAAAGGCTTGATGAAAACCCGACCCATTTAGCCACCTTGCAGGACATCACCTGCGACAGCGATGGTAAGATCACCAACTTCGTCGCCAAGTCAACGCAGCACACCATCCCGCTTCACTCGTTCAGCGACAAGGAGCATTATTATATCGGTGTCTTCCTCGTGGGTGCCTATCAAGAGATTTTGGGTGACTTGCA
Source organism: uncultured Bacteroidales bacterium (assembly GCA_900318085.1). GTDB lineage: Bacteria > Bacteroidota > Bacteroidia > Bacteroidales > F082 > Limimorpha. The sequence goes on along the minus strand of ONJF01000001.1, from coordinate 121,678 downwards.
CAACCTGTTTGGCGACACCAACGCCGTGCATATCTCGGTCGACGAGAAAGGCTACTACATCGACCAAGTCATCGATGGCGAGACCGTGGCCGATGTGCTCGAATATGTACAATACAGCCCGAAGAAACTCGTCCGCACGGTGGAGACCTGGGTCACCAAGTGCGTGAAGGAAGGCAAGATTTCCGTTGAAGAGGGCAAAGAGTTCCTTTCCAACTACCGCTCGGGCTTGTACGGATATACCTATTTGGAGTAGTCTTTATTGGGACTATGGCATATAGCAAATGGCCTATGGCTATCCTACAGAGGACAAGCCATAGGCCATTGTCATAAGCCATCGTGTCTTTATTCCTTCACAAAACGCATAGTAGCCGCGCCACAGCGCACAAGATAAAGCCCTTTGGCCAACTCAACGATGTTGATTTCGCCATTGGCCTCGGCCTTCACCGTCTTGACCAGTTCGCCAATGGCGTTGTAGATCTGCACCTCGCTGTCGGCCTCAAGACCTTCGATGCGGATGCGGTCAGAGGCGGGGTTGGGATAAACGGCGAGGCCATTGCTCCCGTTCTCATCCACGCCTGTTTTCTCCACCACCTCAATATTGTCGAGAAGCCACATAAACGCTTCGAAGCCCTCGTAAGAAAAAGCGAACTGTACCATATGGCCTGAATAAGGTGCGAGGTCAATCGTCACGGTCTCAAATTCATTGGTTTCCGTGATGAAGTTTTTTCTCCATATCTCGTTAAAATCTTCAAGATTGTTGAGGCCATTACCGTCCACCATCATCCAAACGCTGTACTCCACCGTTTTCCACGATTCACCCTTGGGCAATATCGTACGATAGTCGAATTTCAGCTGGTACGACTTGTCTGCCGAAAGAGCGATTCTCGGTGTACACAAGCCTCCCTCTTGGCTAATGTTTACCCCACGAGGATGGATGGCCGCCTGATACATTGCATTCCATTGCCAACAGGTTCCGTCATGGTCGGCATCCAAGACATACATGCATTCGCCCAAACCTGTGTCGAAATGCTCGACATAAGGTGCGATGACGGGCGGACAAGGTTGATAATCCGAAACAATCATGATATCGTCGATGTACCAGCTATGGGCGTTTGCGCCGCTGTATCTGAAATCGATTTCAACATCATTTCCCTGATAGGCAGAGAGGTCGATGGTGACCGTCTTCCATTCGTCCGAAGGCTCGGTTTGTGTCCAAACTTCAGCACTGGCTTTATGTCCGCCTTCAATCACCCAAACGCCTTCATAACCATAGTCGCTGGAATACCGTTCATAGGTCTTGAATGTCATCGTGACACTGCCGCCTGCAGGAATATTAATGAGCGGAGTGGTTAGCCAACCATCTTGATTGTAGTTGCTGTTGAATCTATGCATGGCGCAATATTGATCTGAAGCGGGACTAACAGCTCCATCCTGCCCTATCCTTTGCCAGTAGGAAGCATAGCCTTCGTTTTGCTGGTCGAAATCCATTTGAGCCCAACATTTCCAATCCGTTGTTCCTGTCTCGAAACTCTCATAATAAGGCAGGTTACGGGCGGTATAATTCTTACAATCGACATCGACGAACATAGCGATGTTATGTTCGCCTTCAAATTGTATGACTCCGTCTTTGAATACAGAATGGTCTGTCAAATAATAAACACCTGTACTATTGGCCACAATATCATTATAGTAATCATTCAATTCAGGATGTTCGTACAAGACAACTCCGTTTTTCCACACTTTGGCAATGCTCTGGTCTGCACCAAACACATAGATATCACCTGCGTCAATGCTTATTGAAGAGCAAACACCTTGACCGGTCAACGCGTAAAGTTCGTAGGCATCGCAGTACACCCATGTCTTCCACTCATTTGAGCGTTGGTTGACAACGGTATAGACGCTGCCATTGTAATAAACTATGTCGTCGGCACTAACATCTTCGCCGAAGTTCAGAATCTCTCCATTGTTGGAGTCCCATACTACGCCTTCATAATCGTTGCCATTGTACTTCAGTCCGCAGGCATAGATGATGCCGTTGTCAATTACCGCCTTGTCGATCCAACCTTCGTTGCCACCTGTGTCAAACAAGATGATAGGAGTAGATGAAGTACCCTTCCATACTACGGGTTTTTTGACCGTGTTGACGATCTTATAACCAGCGGCATAGACATCAGTGCCATCGGTAAACAACGCTTTGACGCAAGTGCCATCTTCATTCACCAGATAAGGATTGGCATTTTTGTAGACATTGCCGTGTTTTTCACCCGTATTCGTATTGTAATAATAATCCACCCAATACACATTGCCATCAAGGCAAAGCACATCATTGGACATGTGATAAAAAGAGGGGTCATCGCCTTGAGAATAAAGCAGTTCTCCGTTCTTGAAGACGGTAGAGTTTTCAGTACTTACATCGTTACTAGTAGAACTCGCAGTGTATACATCTTGGGCCAAAGCCATGCCAGTGAAGGCTATCAACGACATAATGAATAGTACAATTTTTTTCATAATGATTTGATTTTTGTTAGATACATAATGTTCATAAATTGTTGAATAGATGAACACTATTCGACGAGACAAATATAAGGTAAAAATACGAATTGTCTATCCGTAAAATTACCTATTTTTAGTTTTTCGTATTTAATAACAATTTTATAAACGACTATGGCCGCTCCAACACGAGGTTGAAGCGGCCATTTGTTCTTGGGCAGAGACGGTGTGCACACCGTCTCTACAATATCATTCGAACATCTTGTCGATGATGTCCTTGTACTTAGCGATGATGATCTTACGCTTGACCTTGAGCGTGGGCGTCAGCAAGCCGTTGCCGATGCTCCACTCGTCGGCGAGCAGCACATGCTTCTTGATCTTCTCGGTCTCGCCCAAGCCCTTGTTCAGTTCATTGACTTCCTTCGCAAAGCGTTTGAGCACCTCAGCGTTTTTAATCATCTCCTCGTTGGTGGTGTAGGGGATCTTCTCCTCGGCGCACCAGGCCTTGAGGTCGCCAAAGCTCGGGATGATGAGGGCGCCAGCGAACTTCTGGTTCTCGCCCACCACAAGGATGTTCTCAATCAACTTGGAGGCGCAGAACTTGGCTTCGATGACATCGGGGTTGATGTATTTGCCGCCCGAGGTCTTGAAGAGGCTCTTGATACGACCTGTGATCTTCAGGCGGTTGTATTGGTCAAACTCGCCCATGTCGCCTGTGTGGAACCAGCCTTCCTCGTCGATGACCTCCTTGGTAAGTTCGGGTTGTTTGTAGTAGCCCATCATCACATTGTGGCCACGACAGCAGATTTCGCCGTTATCGGCAATCTTCACCTCGGTGCCAGGTAGCGGTTGGCCCACATAGCCCACCTCACGACCATGCGGGTTGCGGTTGCTGACGGCGATGACGGGAGATGTCTCGGTGAGGCCATAGCCTTCAAAGACCGGCATCTTGATGGCCGAGAAGAAACCGGCAATCTTTTGTGAGATGGCGGCGGCACCCGACACGATGATGTCGAAGTTGTCGGCACCGATCCCCTGTCTGATTTTGGCGTATACCAACTTGTCGGCAATACCCAGCTTCCAATCATAGAACCAATGTCGGCTGACAGAATCGATCTTGTAGCGTTCGCCTAGGCGCACGGCCCAGAAGAAGATGCTTCTCTTGATGCCCTTCTGCTTCTTGCCCGACTGCAGGATGGCGTCATAGAAACGTTCGAGCACACGCGGCACGGCGCACATCATCGTGGGATGCACCTCGCGCATGTCGTTGGCGATGGTACCCAGACTCTCGGCGTAGTAGATAGACATGCCACGATACTGGTAGCAGTAGTTGAGTGCGCGCTCATAGGCATGGCACACCGGCAGGAAACTGAAAGCCTTGTTCGAAGTATCGCTGATGGTGTAGTGGAAGTTCGGGAACTGGTTCATCAGGTTGTGGTGCGAGAGCATCACGCCCTTGGGCGTTCCCGTGGTGCCCGAGGTGTAGATGATGGTGGCACACTCCATCTCATCAACGGCAGCCTTACGGGCAGCCAGTTCTTCGACATGGGGATGGTCCTTGCCGAGTTGGAGAAGTTGGTCGAAATAAGGATATTTCTCGCGGTCGACCATGGTGTAGACCATCTTCACATTGGGAGCATCGGGCAGGATGTTGCTTACCTTGTTCATCACGCTGAGCCCGTCGATGATGACCATCTTGGCATCGCAGTCGTGAAGGATGTAACGGTAGTCCTCCTCGCTGATGGTGGGATAGACCGGCACGGTGATGGCGCCCACCTGGCTGATGGCCATGTCAAGCATGTTCCATTCGGGACGGTTGGTGAGGATCATAGCCACCTTGTCGCCCTTCTCAATGCCCAACTCGATGAGGGCATAACTCAATGTATCAGATTGTTCCTTATAGGACTGCGAGCTGTAGTTCACCCATTGTCCATTCTTCTTGCCAGCAAGGGCTACCTGCTGGTTGGGATACTTCTCCACATAATTGTCGAGAAGATCAAATACTCTTTTGATTTCCATATCCAAAAAGATCTCGTTTCAATAAAGTTGCAAATATATGGAAAATCCATATACGCTACTATTTTTTCACTGAAAAACGCTTTTTTTCAAGGTAACAATTCCATTAAAGAGATTCCCCTGCAGGGGAATGGAGCCCTGCCGTTAGCTTATTTCGCGGCGGCCGTAGGAATTTCTGTTAACAATAAACATAACAGGCCGCCGCAAGATGATGAAAAAAAACAAGCCTCCATTCCCGCAGCGGGAATCTCAAATCATGCCTTCAGGCACAAACACACTAGTGCCGCCAACACCATCAACAGCGGGATGATCTTGCTGCGGATGTTCTGCTCCTTGAAACCAAAGATGCCATAGACAAACGACACGACAAGACGCACGCCATAGAGGATAAGTGGAATGAGTACCACCACGGCCGCCTCTTGTTTCAGGCCGGTAAGATAGATGACATCGGCCACCGTGACGAAAACGGCCATGGCCACGATGCCCCAACGCCATTCAAAGGGTTGTTCCTTGCGTTTCGGCAACCAGATGAGGAAGAACAACACCGCCATCATGAGAAAGTCATAGATGGTATACCAAGCCTGGATGGTGGCAGGCGAAATGCTTTCCTTGCTGAGCAGGAACTTGTCGTAGACACCGCTCAACGCCACGAGAATGGCAGAACCCAACAGCATATACACCCATTTGTTCGACTTGAAGTGGATGCCTTCCAGCTTGCCCGAACGGTTCATGAGGTAAAACGACACGATGGCCAGCACCACGCCCGTCCACTGAAGCCAAGTCAGTTTCTCCTGGAAAATCAGGAACAGTAGGATGACCGAGATGGCAGGACGCAACTGGTTGACAGGCCCCACCACAGTGATGGGCAAGTGTTTCATGGCCGAATAGCTGAACATCCAAGAGCATAGGATGAGCGCCGTCTTACCCATGATGAGCAGATGCTGTCGTGCCGTCAGCGGCTCGATGAAGAGTTTCGACATGAAGTCGCCTTCGAAGATGAAAGGCTTGAATTGAGACAGCAGCACAAAAGGCACGAACATGAGTCCGCTGATCAAGGTGCTATAGAAAAGGACGGGGATGATGGCGTTATTGACGACGGTCTGTTTCTTGAAGATGTCGTAGAAGCCCAGCAGGAAGGCTGAAATCAAAGAAAGGACTACCCACATGATGTGTGTGTTTTAATAGCGGCTGCAAAAGTAGGGATTTTTTTTGAATGTGGAATGATGAATGATGAATGCGGAATGATGAAATGCGAAGCATTCGACGGAGTCAATGCGGAATGATGAATGAAGAATGTGGAATGTGAAAGGGGCAAATCATGGGTTATTACGGATCAAGTCGATGTAGACTGGGAGGTGGTCGCTGAAGCCGCCGAAGTAGCGCGGTCCGATGTAGGTGCGGAAGAGTTTCTTGCCGTGATAGGTCTCGTCGTCCTCCAACATGAAGTCGGCATGGAAGATACGGGCGCTTCCTTCTTGATAATGAAGGCCTTCCCCGTCATTCATCACGCCTTCCGTAACGATAATCTGGTCAAAAATCTGCCAATCGGCCTGATGCTTCAAGGTGCCTTCAAAGCCCAGGTCTTCGTTTTTGCCGAACAAGTTGAAGAGGCAGCCAGCTTCCCTCTCGCTGGGATGACGCGCCCGCAGCACATCGTAGACACTGGGATCGGTGGGACAGTCGTTCAAGTCGCCCATCATGATGACTTTGGGCTGGTAGCCTTCGGGCGCCGCGGCAACAATCGAGTCGACCTTGGCGCGCAGGATGGCCGCCGAGCAGGAGCGCGAACCTACCGTCTCCAACTCGCCGCTGTAACGCGATGGCCAGTGATTGACGAAGACATGGAAGGTGTCGGCGGTTTGAATCGGCCCTTCGACAGGCTCAGGGACCTTAGATATTGCGGTCGTTGAGCCTGTCGAAACGCCGCCTTCTACTGCAACGAACTTCGCATACAGGATATCCCTCGAATGATAGGCTGTGTCTTCTGGATTATAATAAGGAATCACCGCGCTCTCCACCAGTTGGAAATGGTCTAGGGAATACGCGATGGCTGGATCGATGCCGCGCTTGTCGGGCCCTTCGTAATGCACTATACGGTAGTTATGCTTCTTGAGCGGGGTCTGCTCAAAGAGGGCATTCAGCACATACTCATTCTCCACCTCACACATGCCGAGGATGCCCAACGGACGGTTCTCCGACATGGCCAGGATGGCCTTGTACATGTTGTTGCGCTTACGGTAAAAACGGGTTTTCGTCCAATGTTGCATGCCGTCCTCGGTGAAGGCATTGTAAGTCTTGGTGCTGTCCACAAAAGGGTCGAAGAAATTCTCCATGTTCCAGAAGGCAATGCGAACAGGAACATCCTGGGGAAAAACCATGTTTGTAATCACAAAACAGACAAAACAAAGCAAAACCATTCTTTTCATACGGCACACAATTTGTTTCCGCTGCAAATGTAAGAAATTGTTTCTATTTTTGCGCCATGAAATTAAAGATTGTCGTCATCATACTCTCCTTGTTTTTGGGCTTTTGTTCCCTGCCCGCCATGGGCCAAAACGCCCATTTCTGGGACGGCATCGAAGCCTTCGACGGTCCCACTGACGAGAACCCCGTGCTGGCAGCACAGCTTGATTTCTATTTCGACAAGATGGTCGCTCCCCTACCCGATTCCATCACCAACGAAATCGATCGATTGGTAGAAAAAACCAGTTTCAATACCGATCTCCGCGACTTCATCCTATGGCATCTCTTGGAGAAATACCGCCATCCCGAATACATGAGCCAGGACCAAGTGTTCGTTTGGCTTTATGACCACTACTTTTCCAAGCTGGAAATTAAGGATTTGAGCGCAGCCAATTTGGCTTTAATCCGCAACAAAGCCGAGTCATTCCGGAGATTGGCCTTATTCAACATCGCTCCCAATTTCGCCATCAGCGATTCCGTTGATTTACATTCCGTTGAAAGTGAATACACGGTATTGTTTTTCTACGACCATGACTGCGATGTTTGCCACCAAGAAATGCAGGAATTGGATTCAGTTTGCGTTGTGCATCCTGAAATCACAGTGCTGGCCATCGACATGAACACCGACGACATCAGGGTTGACGCGTTGTATGACCTTTACGACATTGAGACCACACCTCTGATTTACGTCCTCGACCGCGACAAGCGCATCATGGCCAAGAAAATACGGGCACGACAGATTCCTTGGGTTACAGCAAGCCGTTTTTGATGGCATAGCGCAACAACTCCACCGTCGAGTCGGTACCTGTCTTGAGGAAGATGTTTTCACGGTGCCGATAAACGGTTTTCGGGCTGATAAACAAGGCAGCCGCTATCGCTTTGGTATCCTTGCCTTGTGCTATCAGATGGATAATCTCCACTTCGCGTTGGGTCAAGCCCGTTTCAGCAAGCCAGTCGGTTTGCGAAGGCGTTCCAGGAGTCATGACATGTTCCCCTTTCATGATGGAAGAGATGAGTTGCAACAATTCGGCAGACGGCACATTCTTGCTGATGATGGCAGCCACGCCATGGTTCCCAGCCAGTTGTCTGACGCTAGGATGATCGACTTCGCCAGTCACAATAATGGCCTTGGCTTGTGGCGAGAAGGAGTTCAAGCTGTCCAACACATTGCTGCCGTTGCCATCGGGCAGAAAAAAGTCGAGAATGGCCAAGTCGACACCTTCGGGATGGCTTTGAATGAAGTCGACGGCTTGTCTGACATCGCACAGCTGGGCTACCACATCGAAATCCATCTCCGCAAAACTCAGCACCATGTGCAGTCCCTCACGGAATATGGGATGATCCTCAACAAGAAGTATTCTGGTTTTGTTTGCCATAGTCAAGTCATTGCTTTGATGCTAAATCTCACCTTGGTGCCAATGCTTTCGGCACTTTCAATCTCTATCTTTTCTCCATTGCGTTCCAAAAAATGGGCGCATAGCAACAGTCCAGCACCTGTTCCCGACTCGCCATTGGTGCCCTTCGAAGGGGTCACCACTTCTTTCAGCACCATGGCATTCTTTTCCGGGCTCATGCCCATGCCGTGATCTTCCACCTCAACCCAAAAACGTGCCGATTCTTGCGTGGCCTTGATGTTCACTTGGCTTCGTGGCCACGAGAACTTGACGGCATTGCCGATCACATTCTGCATCACGAGTCGCACCATGGTTTTGTTGTCCATGGCAATCATGCCCTCATCAATGGCCACCACCACTTCTATTCCCTTCTGATGGATTTCGGTTTCTTGTGCCTTGACACAATCCTGCACCAAGGCCAGCAAATCGAATGCTTCGTGCTTGGTTGCGCCACTGCCCAATTCCAACTTCATCCACTCAAACAGATGAAACATCTTTTCGTACAAGGCATCCGACGAGGTTTTCAGCATGAGCACCTTGTCTTTCAGTTGTTCCATCGGCATCTTTTCGAGACTATTGTACATCGCGTCGAGCATGAGGTTCTGCGACCCCACGGAGGTCTTGAAGTCGTGCGACACCACCGAGAGCAAATGGTCTTTCGATTTGTTAATATTGGCCAAGGCTGCATTCTGACGCTTGCGCTTGAAACCCACATAGAAGCCGACAACCATCAGCACCAACAAAAGCACCGCCAAAACGGACAATACGACGAATTTGATTCTGATGGTCTTGTTTTTCTCCTCTTGCAACGCAATTTGGTGCTCCTTCTCACTGAGATCGTAACGTGCTTGATAATCACGCAAAAGCCGTTGTTGGTCCGCATTGAATATGGAGTCTTTGATGGCCGTGCTTTGCTCGAAATAGTCGAGAGCGAGCTTCAGGTCGAATTGTTTTGCCGATTCGTAGCCACCGTTGAGCGCGGTCATCAGCAACTCATCGAAGCCGTTCTCTTCCGCAATGTCCATAGCGGTACGATAATGTCTTTCTGCCGCAGCGTATTTACCCAGTTGTGCTTCAAACCCGCCTAAGATGGCATGTATCTCGGCTTTCAGATAGGGGTCGTCTTGAGCTTCGGCCATGTCCAACGCTTTGTTGGCAAGGGCAAGGCCCTCGTCGGTACGCCCAATGGCAAAATATGCCTGAGCCAGCGTAAATGTCTTGTTGACGCGCTTGAAAGGTTTGTCGCCATATTGTTCCGACAAGGCATAGGCTTGCTCGGCCATCTCAACTGCCGAGTCAAGCCGTTGTTGCTTTTCGTCACCCTCCAAAACGACCGCTTGTTTGAGGCCCACACCGGCCAGGTTCTGCAGATAGACCGAAAGATCCAGGAAATCGATGGTGTCGGTGGGCTCGCCCAGCATCTCGACACAATTGCGATAGAGCTTCTCGGCTTCGTCATATTCGCCTAAGGTAGTGTAGATTTCAGCCATGTTGTTGCGCGTATAACGGATGTTCTTGTCGTAAAACGCTGAAGCCTCTTCACGATTTTCATCGCTTTCACTATTTTTCAGGCTTTCCATAGTCTCGGCGCAAAGCTCATAACACTCGATGGCTTCCTTGAACTGCCCCAAACGTTGGTATGCGTTACCCATAACGTTGTAGCAACCTGCCATATCGAAAAGGAGGCCGTTGGCCTTGTAGACCTCAAGGGCTTCGTTCCCACAATTGACCACTTCCGAAAATTCTGACTGGTAATAATGGGAATAGATGCGCTTTTTGAGTTTGTCAAGGCTGTCGGCGTCTTGGGCGAGACATCCTATCGACATGGCGAGGCACAGACAGATGACACATAGTCTTTTCATCAATCGTTCAATTCTATAAGATGATGCAAAGATAGTTTTTTATCGGCAACCAATGGCCGAATTATCATTGTCCACTCGCGACATGGATATACACATAGCCTTGACCATGTGTAAGCTCAGTGAGGGTGCCTTGCCACGTCCAACCTGGGTAAACAAAGATGGCGAAACCTCCGTCTTGCGAAATAATCTTGTCGCCAGCATTAGGAAAGATATTGACGCTAACAAGAGCCTGGGTTATGCTGGAAGAGGTCTCTCCAGTGTAGCCAATCCAATAGACACCTGGTTCACTGATATTGCTGGCAGGAGCCACGACGCCATTCACGACACTCTCGACATCGGCACTGGTTTGAAGCTTGTACATCTTTCCTGGCATCAGGTCAGCATCAGCGGCAACATCACCCTCTTTTGCTTTGAGTTCAAGAAGTGTCGAGCCAAGGACCGTACGGAGCTGGGCTGCTGAAATCTTCGCCATGGGAGCCCACCAGTTCCAGCCCTGGACCAACGAGATGGCTTGGACGAACAAATCTGCATCTTGGTTCTCTGTTTGCTGATGATCGGGCACATGAGGCGTCAACACTGCACTGCGAAGGCCGCCAGCATCCTTTGCTTCGAAAGCCAGATGGTCGACTTGGCTACCATCGGTGGCAAACACCAACTTGAAGCGGTTCTCGTCGTCTGTGGTCTTGGCAGTGAAGGTATAAGAAGGAGATTTCTTCCCTTCGGTCGAAATGACATCCTGGGACAGCAAATCCACATCGTTACCAATCAGATTGTCGATGAGGTGCAAGTAGCTAAATTCAACTTCTTCGCTAGTGAAGCTCAGCGTGTAAGTGCCGTCCTCCTCGGCCTTGAAGTTGACAGGAAATTCGCCCACCTGGCCTTCGGCCTGCGCCACAGCGAGGTCCTTGCCTTCGACGGGGATGTAGACCTTTGAGCTGCCTTCGCGGAAGCTTAACTTGCCCATCGTTTCTCCATCGTCGAAACGGATGATGGCGTTGTCGATAGTGGCGGTCGTTGAGCCCTGAGCCAAACTGATGTTGAGGTTGCTGCTGCGCGTGGGTTGCGTTCTAGTGAACCATGGTTGATAGCTAGTAGTTGAAGCAGGTTTTTCATAAAACACGCCTTCCATTGGGGCAATAGTCGTACCGATGGCAGCCTCGAAGCCGTTGCCATCGGCATTCATCTTGTAGAAAGGCAGAGCACTGCCATTAGTGCGGGCATTGGTCAAGTAGACATTGCATGCAAACGAGTTGCCGATAAGATGCCAAGCCGTAAACATGGCACCTGTAGTAGGAGCTGTGTATTCCAAATTATTTATCGGGTAGGCATAAGCATTGCCACGAATATTAGCCAAGAAGGTCAATTCTCTGTCATCTTGGCTGGCATAAAGATAGCCCTTGCCCTCTTCCATCGATAAACCTGAAGAGTTGCTGGCGCCATAGTTGACCCATTCTTTTCCTTCGTTGTCGCCCAAACGATTCCAAGCATAAAAGTCATAGACTCCAGTTCTGATATTTGATCCATCGTTGGGTTCAACGGATACAGTGTATTGGATAGGTTGAGCCAATAAGATATATCCGTTGTTTGTGCCTTGATTCTCTTGGCCGTAACCACCGACATGCTTCTTCACTGTAGCGAGGAGGTAGTTTGTGTGATACAACTGACCGCCATCTTCAATGGTGATGCCATGCTCCCAAGTTTCTTCAATTTGGTTGGCAGTAGCCAAATATCCACTCGGAATGGTGACATCGGCGCGCAGTTCCACATCTTGATCGATGGTGGGAGCGCCATACGGGATCCAGTTGCTGTCGTCGTTCCAGTAGCCTTCGGTGACGAAAATCTTATGGTCGTTCGATAAGGTGGTAAAGGAGACCACCTCGCTCTCTGCGCCGCAAGCAGCTTGCACTTTCACTTCATACTCAGTTCCTGCGGTGAGGTTAGTAAGGTCATAAGTAGTTGCAGCAATGTTCTCTAGGGTTTGCCATGGAGAGGCAGGCACCAGGACATTGATGACCACATTGTCGATGTGCATATCGTTATCGCCGTTACTCTCTGTTGACTCGCCGTAGAAAGCGATTTTCACGGTCTTCCCAACATAAGCGGAAAGGTCAATATCGGATATGGTTTGACATGTGTTAGTGATGTCGTTGAATACATAATCAGAACCAGTGTTATTCCACTCACGCAGAATGGTCCATTGGTCATCTGAGAAAATCAAGACAATAAATCTGTCATCCGTACGCTCACCATTGGGAACATTTGAGTTATTGTAACTTGTCTGTGCAAGGTCAAAACTAAGAGAGCCACTGGTGTTGAAAGTGAACTCAGGAGTAACAAGCCATTTATTACTAGTTGCATAGATATTACAGCAAGCACTATATGCACCAAATATGGTATTGGCCATTCTCCAATTAGTGTAATTAGTTGCAGTGTTTACAACGAGCTGAGCGGTACCATCCATTACATCGTTCAGCAAACCAGTATATGTCGACCATTCGGAAGGGATGCTATTCGAATCGAAATCCTCTTCATGAAGGATTTCTGGCCGTTCCGCCTCTCTGTAGCTCACCGTGTAGCTCTCGCTCTCGCCCTCCCAGTCGACTTGGGCGCTGTAATGCCCGACATTGCTCACTACGACATCGGTTGGTGCCTCGCAGCTCTGCGTGGTGAACAAGACTGCTTGGCTCCACTCGTCGGAGCAGTCGCTCTTCACCTGTAGGTCATACTCTGTGCCCATCGTAAGATTGCTGAGCGTGATGGTGGTAGCAGCAATATTATTGACATATTGCCACTCGCACGCAGGCGCAATGGTGATGTCGTCGAGGTAGACATACCATGTGTGTGGTCCATAATAGGAGAAGAACACTTTTTTCGCATCGGATGGGATATCCAATATGTAGCACTGCCAATCTTCGGTGGGATGAATTTCTGGGCTGATAAATGTCAGTTCTTGCGGATTGTTTAAGTCTGTTATATATCCCACATATAATGATTCGTAGTAAAGGTTAGAATACTTTTTGTAGTAAAACCTAAGGACACTCGGCCCATCCAGTTCAAACTCGGGCGAGGTCAAGTATTGCCAGTAATCTCCATCGCCGTATATGTTTTGGAAAGACGAGAACCGGAAGCCATATGTACCGCTATGGGCGGCATCCTGGTGAATTCCTGCACGTGTTTCTTCCACTCCATTGAGGCCATTTGCCTCATTCAAACTGGAGAAGTACCACGCGCCGAGGCCATTCTCGAAACCTTCAGCGAAAGGGGCCGCGCCTGTGTGGGTCTCCCTGTATCTCACCGTGTAGCTTTGTGCAGCAGGCGAGCCTCCCCAGTCGGCGGTGGCCATTGTGGAGGTGACGCTGCTCACGGCCACGTTGTTAGGCGAGTGGCAGTTTAGCTCAACGGTGATGTCGTCAACATAGAGCACACGAAAACTGTTGCCCTCAGTTGCTTTATCCAACTTGATGGCGATGCGATTGCCATTACCCGTGTAGTTTTCAAACGAAACGGTATACTCCGTGTATTGGCCGTTGTTATTTATGGCATTGAAGTCTGCTATGGAAGTGAACGTAGTGGGATCCTTTCCTTCCATCACACCCACATGGATTGGCGAAATGTAATCGGAATCTGTTTTTGCATTAAACGTCATTTTCAAATGGTTCACATCTTCCATAGGCGGCAGAATGGCGTATTGGTCTTGCGGGTCTACTATTTGGCCTCCTATAACTGATGCGAAATACAATCTCTTGTTTCCGTTATTTGAGTCTACATTAACCAAGGGAAACATGCCGCATAACTCATCGGTGGAACTGTTGTAGGCATCCCAACACCCAGAAAGAGGTACACCCCAAATAGCTTCGCCAATATCATAGCCTTCGAAGTCTTCAGTGTAGTAAAGGCCATTTGTGGGCATTTCGGCGCATTGGTCCAAAGTGGTGAAAGGTGCGGCGGCTAAAGTACTATAGTCGTCTTCACCGCATTTCCTGCGGACATAAACGGCATAGTCGGTGTCGGTATTGAAACCATTCAAGGGATAAGCAACGTAAAATACAGTACCTGTGGCAGGACTTGTCGTGTTGCCTTCAAACATATACTCATACACGTTACTATTGGCAGCCACGATGCAATACTGGTAAACGGCACCTACCTCAGAATCGAAGGTGAAGGCGACATAATCGTTCGTAACTTCGTTAACAACAAGGCCCGTAGGTTTTGGGCAACTCACCAAAGAGATGCTCACGTCGTCGACAACCGCAGGATCCCATCCCCCGCTGCCGTCGTTGCACCATACAAGCACCATCGTGTAGAGACCTGCTTCCAGATAGGTTTCCTCATAATTCCTCATCCATTCATCTTGTCCGCTGAGACAATGCCCACCGTCCAAGGCCATCCAACCCTCGGGTAAGCTATAGGCATCCATGCCAGTAGGCAATTCACCTGGGGTTAACGCAACCGTACTCGGTGCCAAGACCACCCTCAAATAGTCAAAAGGAGTAGGCTCTCCAGTGTCTCCAAACACACCTTCTCCATGGTTTTTCCAAGTGTATTCGAAACTGTAATAGTCACTTGTTGCAAAACTGAGTAGCTTGGTAGCATAAACTATTGACGGTGCGTCGACGGTGTAGGTGTTGTGTTCGCCGCCATCGTTACTAATGTAAAGGCTGTGACCGACTCCATTATTGCCGGCTGTGCCCCAAGCCCATTGGTTGGTTTGGCTGCCGTTGATGAGTTGCCAGTCGCAAGAGGAGCCTTCGAAATCGTCGGAGAAAAGCACTGTCTGTGTCTGTGACATCGCTGCCCAAGGCAAGAATAAGGCCAGCAGCAGCGTTAATAGTAAATGTTTGCGTTTCATAATGTCATTTATTTAATTCGTTAATAATACACAATTCCACGCAGCAAAAATATAGCGAAAAAAAAGGATGGAAATGGGAAAAATTCCCATTTTTACCTGAATCACGAAAAAAATGCAGAAAAAATATAGGCAAAACAAATCACGTTGGTGTTGTAGAGACGTACGGCCGTATGTCTCTATACATCCAACATTTGTTTCATTTCGGGCAGGCATTTTACTGCCTCCTTGTACAATTTCCATTGGGCCCGCGTGCGCACCATGTTGTGTTCGGGATACCTTATCTTATAATAGGTGTCGCCGTTGATGTAATCCGCGAAGAAACGCACCGCCTGCATGTAAGGGAACAGTGTTGCCGCATAAGGCAGGTTCTCTTTCTCTATCGGCAACAGAAATGACTTGGTGCCTTCCAGATAGCCTTTCGCAAAAGCCTTGAAGACCTCCATGTTGAAATGGATATTGTCCAAATCAGGGTCGTCCTCGGCTCCCGTGTTGGCCGCCGAACGCAAGAAATCGCCGAAGTCGGAGAAGACAAAACTCGGCATGACAGTGTCCAAGTCTATGACACAGAGCACATTGCCGTCCTTATCAAAGAGCATATTGTTCACCTTGGTGTCGCAATGGCAGATGCGTTTCGGCAACTTTCCCTCTCGATAGAGCCGCTCTCCCAAGCACATCTCATCTGCCACCGCCTTGATTTTGGCCACATATGCCTGCACTTCAGGGTCGTTCATACGCCCCACCTTATCCACGGCAATGGCCTCATCCAGCTGTTTCAAACGAAACTCGATGTTATGGAAATCAGGGATGATCTCCCCTATCGGCGCCTCCAGATCCGTCAGCAGCGACTCGAAGTCACCGAAGGAACGACCGGCATAGTAGGCATACTCCGGCGTGACGGCCTCATAGGTGTAGCTGTCGGCGATGAAATCCATCACACGCCAGTATTTCCCATCCTCAAAGACATAGGTTTTCCCTGTGTCGGCTTTCAGGAAATGCAACACCCTCCGCCCGAGGTCGGCAACGCCCTGTTTTTCATATTTCTGCCGTATGTGGCTCGTCACCGCCTCGATGTTGCCTTGCAGCATCTCCACATCGGTGAAGACGGCGTTATTGATACGTTGCAGCACATACTTCGGTTGGCCACTCACCATTATCTTATAGGTGTCGTTGATGAGTCCATTGCCAAGAAGTGCTATCTCTTCGATGGTGTTCGGGGCGACGAAATGCCGCGCGATGGTGAAAAGTTCGTTCATTACACTGAAATTTTTGGCGAAGATAGGAATTTTGAATGGATATTTTCTAATTTTGCAATGACTTTTAGGCTCGAGGGTCACCTCGTGCCGAAGGCACGATACCTTAATTTACCCTACACAAACGCAGTGCAGTGTAGGGCTTCCAAACACATAAACCACATGAAAAACAGAATCCCCCACCTCCTCCTCACCCTACTCCTGCTGGCTGCTGCCCTCGTCTGCAATGCCCAAAGAGGAGCTGACACCCGCAAGGGCAACTATGTCATCGTCGACAACAGCATCCTCTTCGACGAGCCTTTGCGCGTCGAAGGTCAAAAGAGCGTCCTTCAGCTCGCTGTCGCCCCAATCGAGAATGTCCGCATCGGCTTCATCGGCCTCGGCATGCGCGGTCCCGATGCCGTCGACCGCATGACCTACATTGACGGCGTGACTGTCGTGGCCTTATGCGACATCGAGCCCGACCGCGTGGAAGCCGTGCAGACCAACATCCTTGAAGCGAAAAAACTGCCGCGTGCCGCCGCCTATACAGGTCGTGACGGCTGGCGCGAACTCTGCGAGCGCGATGACATCGACCTCGTCTACATCTGCACCAACTGGCAGACCCACGTCATGATGGCCACCTACGCCATGCAACATGGCAAACACGTGGCCCTCGAAGTGCCTGCTGCCACCACCATTGAAGAATGCTGGCAACTCGTCGACGTGGCCGAACAGACCCAACGCCACTGCATGATGCTCGAGAACTGCTGCTACGACTTCTTCGAGTTGACCGCCCTCAACATGGCCCAACAAGGCATGTTCGGCGAACTCATCCATGGCGAAGGCGCCTACATCCATAACCTGGAGCCCTATTGGCGCGAATACTACGAAAACTGGCGTCTTGAATTCAACCAAGCCCATGCCGGCGACGTCTACCCCACCCACGGCCTCGGGCCCCTCTGCCAAGCCTTCAATATCCACCGCGGCGACCGCATGAAGACCCTCGTCTGTATGAGCACGCCGTCCTACAATGGCAAGAAAATCGCCAAGGAACTGATGGGCGTCGATGACTTCGCCAACGGCGACATGACCACCACGATGATCCAGACCGAGAAAGGCAAGACTTTCCTGATTGAACATAACGTCTACACCTATAGGCCCTACAACCGTCTGTACCAACTTACCGGCACCGAAGGCTTTGCCAACAAATACCCCATCGAAGGCTTCACCGTGCTCGAGGACAAATTCCACACCGGTTTCCTGCCCGAAGGCACCAAACTCAACCCTCACGGCTTCGTTCCTGCTGAGGTGCGCGACATGATCTTGAAGAATTACCTCCACCCTATCGCGGTTGAAATCGAAAAGAAAGCCAAGGAAGTTGGCGGACATGGCGGCATGGACTTCATCATGGACTATCGCCTCATCTACTGCCTGCAACATGGCCTGCCGCTTGACCAAGACGTCTACGACGCCGCCGAATGGTCCTGCCTCGGTGAGCTGACCGCCGCCTCCATCGCCAATGGCGGTATGCCGGTGCAGATGCCCGACTTCACGCGTGGCGACTGGGATAAGGTGAAAGGCTATAAGCATGCACAATAAGCTTTAAGCTATAAGCTATAAGCCGTAAGCTATAAGCAAAGAAGCAACATAGCTTATAGCTGACGGCTCAACACTCGCAATTATCAACCAATTAAAAACTTACAAATATGAAAAAAGCAAGACTCCTTATCGTGATGTTCCTCGCTCTGACCTCGTTCGGCTTCGCCCAAGAGAAGCTGACCGACAAAGAGCTGGTCAATGTCATCTATGCCATGGGACAGATGTATCCCGACGGATTCACCCTCGACCTCAACACCATGCGCCAGCCTACCGAAGGCTTGATTGTCTCCTACAAAGCTACACAAAACAGCTTCGACCGCAAGAGCATCCCTGCCGTCATCAAGCATGCTCGCGCCCACAACAACCTCGTGGGTGGCTGGTACAACGCAGAGGAAGACAAGTACTACTTCGACAGCAACCGTTCGTTCCCCGAGGACAGCCTCGCTGCCGCCGTGCAATTCGCACGCGACAATGACCAACACACCGTTTATGTAGCCTCGAAAGACATCAACATCTGGACGAACTATGAGCAACGCGACATCCGCGTCATCCTCGACTGCGACATGGGCAGTTCGACCGACGACCTCTTCGCTCTGATGATGCTCTACCGCTACATGGACATGAAACGCTGCAACCTCATCGGCGTCATCGTCGACCGCATGGGCAAGGCCAATGCCGACATCGTCGACGTGATGAATAACTTCTATGGTTACCCGGACATCCCTATCGGTTTAGAGACCGACGGACAGAAGGACACCCATGTGTGGATCACCTACCACAACCTCCCGTATGCCCGTTCCACGGAAGGTGTTCCGATGTTCAAACGCAGCGTTGGTGACAACGGCACCTATATGGAAGGCTACAAACTCTACCGTAAACTGTTGAGCGAACAGCCCGACCACAGCGTCACCATCGCCTCCATCGGTCTTGTCACGACCCTGGCTCGACTGCTCGAATCCGGTCCCGATGAGTTCTCACCCCTCAACGGCGTCGAGCTGGTCCGCGCCAAGGTGAAAGACATCTACGCCATGGGCGGTGTGTTCGGCAAAGCCGTCGAGCCCGACTACAACTTCAAGCAGGCCATCGATTTCTCTTTGAAGTTCTTTGAGCTGCTGCCCAAGGAAGTCGACATCGTCTTCTCACCCGGTGAGGTGGGCGACCCGCTTGACTACCGTCCCGAGACCGTCATCTCAGACATGAGTTGGACCGACCTCCACCCCATCAAATGGACCTACCAATTCCTGAACTGCAACACGGGCCAAAAGATGTGGGACCCGCAGGCTGTCCTCCAAGCCGTAGAAGGCGACGACTTCTATGAACTCTCCGAACGCGGCTGGGTGACCCTCACCCCCAATGGCGAGACCCTCTTCAAGGCCGACCCGAAGGGCAACGCTCGTTACCAACATCCTGGAGACGCCGTGTGGTGCGATATGGTGCTCAAGTATATTCGCCTGATGGCTATTCAACATTGATGAGTTGAGAGTTTAGTGTTTAGAGTTGAGAGTATATAGACTTAAATCTAAAGATTGAAATGATGAAACGCTTTATCACCTTTGTTTTAGTCGCTTTCATGGCCATCCCCATGGGGTTTGCGCAGAAAAAAGACGCCAAAGACTACCGTCTCTCCGACAAGGACATGGCCAATGTCATTTATGTCATGGGGCAGATGTATCCCAAAGGCTTCACCTTGGATCTCAACACCATGCGCCAGCCTACCGAAGGGATTATGGTATCCTATAAAGAAACGCAGAACAGTTTCAGTCGCAAGAGCATCCGCAAGGTACTCAAGCATGCCCATGCCCACGAGAACATCGTAGGCGGTTGGTACGATCCCGACAAGGGCGACTACTATTTTGACAGCAACAAACCCTTCCCTGAAGACAGCTTGGCCGCTGCCCTCGCTTTTGCCCGCGAGAACGAGCAGCAGATCGTCTATTCCAACAAATTCGGCATCAGCGTCAAGTCCAACTACGAGCAAAAAGACATCCGCATCATCTACGACTGCGATATGGGTAGCTCGACCGACGACCTCTTCGCCCTGATGATGCTCTACCGTTACATGGACATGAAACGCTGCAACCTGCTCGGTGTCGTCGTCGACCGCATGAACCGTGCCAATGCCGATGCCGTCGATGTGTTGAACAATTACTACGGGTATCCCGACATCCCCATCGGCCTGGAGAAGTTTGGCGTGAAGGCACCTCGTGTCTTCATCCCCTACCACAACATGGCCTATGCCCGCAACACCGAAGGCCAGCCCATCTTCAAGCGTACTGTGGGTGATGACGGCGAATACATGGATGGCTACAAACTCTACCGCAAGATCCTGGCCCAACAGCCCGACAAGTCGGTGACCGTCGTCTCTGTCGGTTTCGTCACTTGCCTGTCGCGTCTGCTTCAGTCGGGTCCCGACGAGTTCAGCCCGATGACCGGCCTGGAACTCGTGCAAAAGAAGATAAAAGACATCTATATCATGGGCGGTGTGTTTGGCGACTCGTTCGAGCATGACTACAACCTCACCGCAGCCATTGAATACTCATTGAAATTCTTCGAGATGATGCCCAAAGATGTCGACATCGTCTTCTCACCTGGCGAGGTGGGCGACCCGCTCTATTACTCCGCCAAGCAAGTCATCGAAGACTTGAGTTGGACCGATGTCCACCCCATCAAATGGATCTATGAGTTCCTTGTCGAAGACAAATTCCAGAAGATGTGGGATCCGCTGGCCGTCATCAACGCGGTGGAAGGCGACGAGGCCATCTACCAAATCTCCCAACGCGGATGGATCACCCTCACGCCTACAGGCGAGACCCTTTTCACTCCTGACCCTAAAGGCAACACCCGTTACCAACTGCCAGGTGATGCCGAGTGGAGCAACAAGTTACTCAATTACATTCGGTTGATGACCATCCAACACTAAACAAACAAAAAAGCCTCGGTTCACCACCGAGGCTTTTTCTTTGTCACTCATTTGGCCGCCACCGACCTGAAAAAGATTTCGGCATCTTTCCAGACGGTGTAGTCGCGCGCATACAGCAGATTCATCTGGTTCAGGGCATCGGTCTCGATGTCCTTTTCCATATACGAAGCGGGGTGGTATACGCCCTTGCGGATCTTGGGGAGTTTTTGTGTGGCATCTTCCGTCGGGCAATAGCCTACCCATGTGCGGCGGCCCAACAAGACGAAGAAGGCGTTCTTCAGGAATCGCACAGGCTTCTTCACCACCAAAGCCAAAGGCAGCCAGAAGACGATGCTGAACACACTCATCACCACATCGAAGAGGCGCTTGTTGCGGCGGTTGGCCACCGTGTCGATGGCTTTGATGTCGACGGTATAGAGGTCGCCACGCGTGTTGATGCTGTTGCTGCCAATGATAGACAGACTGTCCTCGGGAGCGATCTTATAGTCGACATTGGTGGCATGCCAGTCCACCATCTTGTCAATGATGACTTGATGCGGCACATCCTTGGAACAGAAGATGACCTCTGTAATCTTGTAGATCTCGATGATGTCGGGCACCTGAGAGAGGTTACCGATGAAACCCTCGGGGGCCTCCCCTTGCGTCTCAGAGCTCACCAGTCCGATGAAGTCGGGCTTGATGGAGGTGCTCTCCAAAATGGCGTTGACACGCTGCGTCTCTTCAGGGCTACCGATGACAAGGAAGCGTTTCTTCTCCGTCCGTTTCGACTGGAAGTTCTCATTGCCCGTGAGGATGCCGATGCACCGTGTGAGGCTCATCTCCAGTGCCAGCCACAGCATGCCGAAAAGAATCAGGGCACGCGAGAAACGCAGGCTCTCGGGCAGCAAGGCATAAAGCACCAGGATGATACCGCTGCCAAACGCCACACCGAGCACGGCCTTGCCAATGTTATACGGTTTGTCGTAACCTCCAGTAAAATAGGTCGACAGCAGCCAAATCAGGATATAGGCCGGCAACACGGCGGCAAAGAGTAGCGTCGGATAACTGCCAACACCAGCGTAGATGGTGCTGCGACCCCAATAATAGCTGATGGCCGCCAATCCTCCATAACCCAACACCGCGTCGAGGAACGGGATGGCTGCCTTGTGGAAGAACTGCGACACGAGGGCGAAGAAGGCCTTGATGTAGATGGCCATATTGATGAGAAACGAGAACGACTTGGCCCAGGTGTTGCCGAAATGCTTCTTGGCAAAGATCTCCATGGCGCGGTAGAACACGAACACATAGTTGACACTGGTCTTCTTGGTGCTCTCGCCCTTGTAATGGATGATGCGCGTCTCCGGGAAATAGTAGTTCTTGTATCCGCCCTGCGTGATGCGGTACGAAAGGTCGATGTCCTCGCCATACATGAAGAAGGTCTCGTCCAACAAGCCTACCTTGTCCAAGGTCTCCTTGCGCATCAGCATGAAGGCGCCGGCAAGAATCTCCACCTCATTGGTTTCGTCGTTGGAGAGATGACCCATGTAATAACGGGCGAAGCGCTTGCTGTGAGGAAAGAGTTTGCAAAGGCCAAACATCTTATAGAACGCCGTGGCTGGCGTAGGCAGTCCACGCTTCGACTCGGGCAGAAACTGTCCCTTGCCGTCCACCATCTTCACGCCGAGGCCTCCCGCATCGGGATGGCTGTCCATGAAGGCGATACATTTCGTGAAAGTGTCGTCCTCCACCACGGTGTCGGGGTTGAGGAGCAAGACATACTCCCCTGTCGAGATGCGGATGGCTTGGTTGTTGGCACGGCTGAAGCCCACATTTTCCTTGTTGGCGATGACCTTCACCTCGGGGAACTTCTGGGCCAGCATCTTCAACGATCCGTCGACGGAGTTGTTGTCGACCACAAACACCTCGCCCTCGATGCCTTGCATGGCGCGGCGCACCGAGTGCAGGCACTGCTCGAGGAAATACTCGACGTTGTAGTTGACGATGACGACGGAAAGTTTCATGCGCTACGGTATTATTTCGGAGAAGGATGCGAGTCGAGATTCACCTTGCGGGGCATGATTTTCGGTCCTTTCCCTTCGGGAAGGCCGTCACCGATGTTCTCGTAGCCACAGGCATTCAAGATCTTGCCCTTGAGTTCGGTATTCTGCATCCAGCCCGTGAACTGTTCGGCACCAGGGCCATAGGCATACACCAGCACTGGCAGGCAGGTGTGGCTACCCGTGGAATAATCGAACACCACATTGGTGTACTTGCCTTGTGGGTCGGGCAAGGTGAGTCCACCCGTCTCGTGGTCGGCAGTGACGACGACGAGGGTGTTGCCTTTCTCCTTGGCATAGTCCAGGGCCACCTTGATGGCATAGTCGAAGTCGAGCATCTCGTCCATCATCCAGGTGGAGTCGTTGCCGTGGCAAGCGAAGTCGATCTGTGAGCCTTCCACCATGAGGAAGAAGCCATTCTCGGCGCTGTCCAACGTCTTCAAGGCCGTCTTCACGGCACGCGGGAGGAAGTCGCCACGCTCGGCAGCCGGTGGCATATGGTTATCGTTAGCCATCACCGCATATTTCTTGCAGGTGATGTCGATATTGTCGAGGGTGTCATACACCTTCCAGCCTAGTTCGTTCTCCATGCGTGCGACGAGGTCGAGGCTGTCCTTACGTTGGTTGAAATACTTCATGCCGCCGCCGATGATCAAGTTGAGGTACGGATTCTCCGCCATCTGCATGGCGATTTCTTCATACTGCTTGCGATGCGGCACCTTGGCATAGAAAGCGGCAGGTGTGGCGTGGGTGACATAACTCGAAACCACAATGCCCGTCTCCTTGCCTTGTTCCGCCATCACCTCAAGCACCGTCTTCACGGGTATGGAGTCCGGATTCACGCCCAACATGGCGTTGTTGGTCTTGTGGTCGCTGGCCAAAGCCGTACCAGCCGCAGCCGAGTCAGTGATGTCGTTGCTGGCCGAATGGGTGTCGACCACGCCGATGTATGGGAATTGCGAGAACGTCATCTTGTCATGCGAGGCCAACATAGCGGCATAGACTTGAGGCAATGCCATGCCATCGCCAATCATATAAATGACATTCATGGCCTTGGGTTGCTCCTGGGGTTCTTCCTTCTTGTTGTTACAGGAAGGCAACAGGGTAAGAATGGCCAAGGATAACAATACAAAGGTTATTCTTTTCATTGAATCGATCTTTTAGTTTGTGAGTTTCACTTCGGGAATGGAGTTCTGTCTATAGTTAAAAGGCGGCGGCTTCATGCGTCTTACGACTTGTTAACTTCACAAGCCGCCGCATTACACAAAAAACTTACGACTCCATTCCCCGCAGGGGAATCTCATTAATATCGTCTGTTTTTATTCTTTATTGTTTGCGAGCCACTACTTTTTTCACGGCCTCCACAATGTCGGGCGTGTCGAGGTGGAAGAACTGCAGCAGCTCATCGGGCGTGCCGCTTTGTCCAAACACGTCATTGACCGCAACCATCTCCATCGGGCAAGGCTGATGCAAGGCCAACACCTGTGCGATGCTGTCGCCCAGTCCGCCATTGCGCTGATGCTCCTCGGCGGTGACCACGCAGCGGGTCTTGCTGACCGATTTGAGCACGGCCTCCACGTCAAGAGGCTTGATGGTGTGGATGTTGATGAGTTCCGCATTGATGCCCATCTCCTTCAGGATAGGCAGGGCCTGCACTGCTTTCCACACGAGGTGGCCACAAGCGAAGATGGTCACGTCAGTGCCTTCTTGCAGCAGTTGTGCCTTGCCGATAACAAACTTCTCGTCCACAGGGGTGAAGTTCGGCACTTTCGGGCGACCGAAGCGCAGATAGACAGGGCCTTCGTACTCGGCGGCGGCGAGGGTGGCATTCTTGGTCTGGTTGAAATCGCAAGGCACGATGACGGTCATGTTAGGCAGCACCTTCATCAATGCGATGTCCTCGAGAATCTGGTGTGTAGCACCGTCTTCACCAAGGGTGACACCGGCGTGCGAGGCGGCAATCTTGACGTTCTTGTTGGAATAGGCCACACATTGGCGGATCTGGTCGTAGACGCGGCCTGTCGAGAAAGCCGCGAAAGTGCCTGTGAACGGCACGAAACCACTCAATGCCATGCCGGCTGCCATGTCGATCATATTGGCTTCGGCGATGCCCGTCTGGAAGAAACGCTCGGGGAATTCCTTGGCGAAGTCGCCCATTTTCACCGATGGGGTGAGGTCGGCGCAAAAAGCCACCACCTTGGGGTTGCGGCGGCCAGCCTCGAGCAAGCCTTCACCGAATCCCGATCTTGTATCTTTTTGATTTTGAATTGTAAAGTCCATTGTGTAAGTTGAATCGTTGATTGTTGAATTGTATATCGGCTACGGCTTTTGGCTACTGGCTTTTGGCAGTCCCCCCTTTGTTCATGAGATTGCGGGTCTTCGCCCGCAATGAGGCTCTGTAGGGAATCTGCCAGAAGCCAAAGGCCAATAGCCAGAAGCCCTTAATAATCTCCTAAAGTCTCCTGTAATTGTGACAATGCGCTGGCGGCCTGCTCGTCGTTAGGGGCCGAGCCATGCCACTTGTGGTTATTCTCCATGAAGTCGACGCCCTTGCCCATCACGGTATGCGCGAGGATAAGCTGTGGCTTGCCTTGGAAGGCGTTGTCGCGGGCGAACTTCAGCGTGTTGACGACGGCCTGCATGTTATTGCCGCTCACCTCGATGACATTCCATCCGAAGGCCTCGTATTTGGCACGGAGGTCGCCGAGGTTGAGCACATCATCAGTCGAGCCATCGATCTGTTTCTTGTTGTAGTCGATGATGGCCACCAGGTTGTCGACGCCTTTGGCGGGGGCATACATGGCGGCTTCCCAGATCTGACCTTCCTCCTGCTCACCGTCACCCATGAGGACGAAGACGAGGTGCTTGTCACCATTGAGTTTCTTGGCTTGTGCAGCGCCGCAGGCGACGGAGAGTCCTTGTCCGAGCGAGCCCGAGGCGATGCGGATGCCTGGCAAACCCTCCATTGGTGTGGGGTGACCTTGCAGGCGCGTGCCGAGGCGACGGAAAGTGGCCAGTTCGCTCACGGGGAAATAGCCACGACGAGCCATGATGCTATAGAGCATCGGGCTGATGTGGCCGTTGGAGAGGAAGAACATATCCTCGCCGTTGCCGTCCATGCGGAAACTAGCGGGGTCGATGTTCATTTGGTCAAAAAACAGGGCGGTGACGATGTCGGTCGCGCCCAGCGAGCCGCCCGGGTGACCCGACTGGCACCCATGCACCATACGGATAATGTCGCGGCGGACCTGGGTGGCGACTTTTTCTAATTCGTTGATATTCATAGTGAATGCTATTAATTACTATTCTTTCATTCTGACTGCAAATCTACAAAAAAACTATTCCAAATCACGCTCCTGCACTTTGTTTTTCTTCCGGTCATAGTCCTTCTTCGACTTGTGCACGCGCGACGGCCTCAGACTGACCTGCTTGCCGTATGTCTCGATCTCTCGCTCTCGGTCGGCCTTGAGCAGCGCCTTCACGTTGCTGAACTGTTGCTTCTTGGTTTTTTTCTTTTTCATGAATTCAATTTCCAACTTTAAACCCTCAACTTTCCACTGACTCTTAACTCTAAACTTTAAACTTGAAACTCTAAACTCTAAACTTTTTTACCGACTCTCAACTCTAAACTCTAAACTTTTTACTGACTCTCAACTCTAAACTCTAAACTCTAAACTAAAATCACCAACGCCCCGAATGTCCACCACCGCCACTACGGCCACCGCCGAACGAGCCTCCGGAACGGTGTGAAGAACCACTGGAATACCGGCGCCCACTCGAAGAGCTCGACGAACTGCTACTTGCATGCACCAACATGGGTATCGTGATGATCGAGGTGTAGATGGAGTCGCAACATTGGCACTCGTAGGTCTTCTCTTCCTCACCGCTATGCGAATAGCTGGTTGGACGCAACACCTTCGACTGGGTCAACTTGGCAGCCATGGCGCCGCATTTCTCGCAGGTCACATAGCGATTGAACGCCTGGCCATGCTCCTTCACCACATAGGTGTGTCCGTTGACGCAGCGGTATGGCGTGAACTTCAATGCGCCAAGACGCTCCTCGACGGCATGCTTGTCAGTCAGCATGAAGATCTTGGTCTGGTTGAGCGGATTCCCACAGGTCGGGCAAACACATCCCTCCTCGGTATTCTTTAGTTTACGTTTCAGAATGAGATAAAAGATCCAGCCCAGCCATGGCGCCATCCACATCGCCACCTTATTCGCGCTATGGTTATAGGCCGCCTGGTAGACCGACTTCGGGTTGACAGAGGTCTGGGCCAACTTCTTGGCCGTCTTCAGCAAACGACGGTTGTGGCGGAAACACACCCACGTGAGATACAAGACTGTAGCAATAAGGAACGACCAAAGGCTCTGGCGTCCCCACTCCATATTAGGATAGACAGCCACCACAACCATTAGAGCGATGAGCATGAAGATAAAGAACGAGAAACCAATCATCAAGGCTCCAGCACAACCCTTGCCGTCCCAAGGCGATCCTGTCCAAGAGGTCTTCATTTCACTCACATAATGGACGCCGTCCTCTTCGACAGACTCCACGGTCTCTTTGTCTTTGAGTGGCGATTTCGTCTTGCTCTTGACCGCCCAAAAGATGAGGCCGAACAAAGGAAGCAGCACAATGACGGTCAGTCCTCCCAAACCCAAAAGGCCATCGCCAAGGGTGAGGTCGCCTTCACCATTATCCGGGTCAGGTAGCGTCGTTTTCAACCCAGCTGGGATCTCGCCTCCAAACACACCTACAATCTCACCCACGCCTGCACATAAGCCGCCTTCATAATCGCCTGCCTTGAAAAAAGGTACGATGGTATTGGTGAAGATGCGCTCACATTTGGCATCGGTGAGCGTCTCCTCGGCGCCGTAACCCGTCTCCGTCTCCAAAGCATGCTGGTCCTCAACGAAGAGCAGCAGCACGCCGTTGTTGGTTTCGGCATCGCCAATGCCCCAGTAGTTGAAGAGCTCCGTGGCAAAAGGCCTAGGTTCCGCATCGCCGATGCTGGCTAACGTCACCACGAAGACATCCGCCTTGTCGCGGATGGCACACAAGGCCGTGTTGATGTTCATCTCGGCACTGTCCGACAGGAAGCCGTCAGGGTCGCTCACATGGATGTCATTGCTCTCCAGGCGTGTGTTGGGCACGGTGCGTACCGTCCATGCCTTTTGTCCCATCATCGTGACTGTCAGGCACATCCAAAACAAGAGTAGGCAGATTTTTCGCATTGTGGTTAGGCTTTAGAAAGCACAAAGATACAAAAGACCTCCAAATTACCGAGTTTTTATTATCTTTGCACCAAATTTCTGAGGAAATCTATCATGTTTGACGACGAAGACAACTATTTGGAACACGAAGCGGAGATGGAGAAATCCATCGAGAGGTATGAGGCGATGCTGAAGGACCACAATTCGGTTTACTTCGACAGCGAAGAGTTCGAATACATCATCGACCACTACACGAAAAACAACCAGCTGAAGCGGTCGCGACAGGCCGTGGAGCTGGCCATGGAGCAGCACCCGGAGAGCAATATGCTGAAGATCAAGTATGCGCGTCAATACCTTCTGGAAAACGACGCCCAACGCGCTTTCGACATCATGCAGCAAGTGGAACGTGTCGACGACGACGAAGACCCCGACTATTTCCTCACCCTAGGTTCGTGTCTGGCAGCCCTGGGCAAGTCGGAAGAGGCCTTGGAGAACTATTTCAACGCCCTACCGTACTTCGACGAAGACGAGAAATTTGAGCTCTACAACGCCATCGCCTACGAATACCAGCACATGCGCAAATACGACCAGGCCCTCGACTTCTACAAGAAGGCCTTGGCCCTCGCCGACGACAAAGATACCATCTACCACGAGATTCGCTGCTGCTTCCTCAGCGCTGGCCGCAAGGAAGACGCCCTTGCCTTCTTCCAAGACATGATCGACAAAGACCCTTATAACAGCAAGGCTTGGACCAACATCGGCGACATCTACCGCATGATGGGCCAATACGAAGAGAGCATCGACCCTTACGAATACGCCCTCAGCATTGACCCGGAGGACCTCTGGACCAATATGCACCTGGCCGACATCTATTATGACCTCGGGCGCTACAAGGAAGCCATCGACACCCTCGAGGAAGCCTTGCGCAACGAGGTGGAGACCTCGATGATACACACCACCATCGGCGACTGCTACTACCGCCTCAACGACTTACAGGCCGCCGAAGAGCATTTCCTGAAGGCTCTGGAAATCAACCCGATGATAGGTTCTGGCCATGCAGGTCTCGGCTATGTCTATAGCGACCGCGGCCAAAGCCTCAAGGCCATCAAGTGCTTCGAGAAAGCCTTGGAATACGAGCCTTGGGAGACCGACCACCTCTTCTCCATCGCCACCGACTACATGAAGCTCAAAGACTACGACAAGGCGATGGAATACCTGCAACAGATACAAAAGATGACCCCCGGCGACGCCGACGCCTACTATTACATCGCCGACCTCTACGGCCAGCAGGACAAGATCGACGAGGCCATCAACACCATCAAGTTCGGGCTGCTGCAGACCGACAACGACCCGTCGCTGCTCTATCTCCTCGCCTATGCCTACTTCGTCAAAGGACAACACCCGGAAGGCATCGAAGCCCTAGACCAGGCCCTGACTGCCGACTTCGAGATGTGGCCCGACTTCATCGAATACGACCGCGACCTCTTGGCCAACGACACTGCGATCCTCGAACTCATCGAGCAGCACAAGAAAAGCCAAGACGCCAACCCAACCGAATAAGCACCCGACATGAGCAAATTCGTCCAATACCTCATTATCTTCGGCATCGCCATGGTCCCCATCGTGGAACTGCGTGGTGCCCTCCCCGTGGCCTACGGTTTCTTCTATGACGCGGCCCACCCCTTCACCAGTGTGATATGGAGTTATCTCATCATCGCCATCGGCAACATGGTGCCCGTACCTTTCATCTTTTTCTTTGCACGCCGCTTCCTCGAGTGGGGCAAGGACAAGAAAGTCATCGGAGGCTTTTGCCGTTGGTGTCTCAAGAAAGGCGAAAAAGGCGGACAGAAGCTGCAAGCCAAAGCCGGTCGTGGCCTTTATGTGGCGTTGATGCTCTTCGTGGGCATCCCGCTTCCCGGCACTGGCGCCTGGACAGGCACCCTCGCCGCCAGCTTCCTCGACATGGACTTCAAGAAGAGCGTCCTTGCCGTCATCGGTGGCATTGTGTTGGCCAGCGTCATCATCGGTGTGCTGTGTATTTTAGGATTTGGCGCTTGGTTTGGAATTCAATAAAAACAATTTGATGCATATCGGCTTTGGACACGAGACTTCGAGACACGAGACGCGAGACTATGGAACGTCACGCAGTCTCGCAGTCCCGCGTCCCGCGTCAAGAATGAAGACATTATGAAACGCTACGGACTCATAGGACACCCGCTGAAGCATTCGCTGTCGCGGCACTTATTCAACGAGAAATTCGAATACGAAGGCCTCGACTGCCTCTACCAGCATTTCGACCTCAAGACACTTGACGAACTCCATGAGGTGATGGAGAAATACCCCGACCTCTGCGGGTTCAATGTCACCATACCTTATAAAGAAGCCATTATCCCGATGTTGGACGACATCGATGACGTGGCGAAAGCGGTGGGTGCCGTCAATGTGGTGAAGATCACTGATGGCAAACTGAAAGGCTACAATACCGATGTCTATGGCTTCGAGCAACTGCTCGACCGCGCCATCAACGGCAAGACCATTGAGCACGCACTGGTTTTAGGCACTGGAGGGGCATCAAAAGCCGTCCAGTATGTGCTGAAACAAAAAGGCATCCCCTTTGCGCTGGTCAGCCGCGATGCCGAACGTGGCGACTACACCTATGACACTTTGACCGATGAGGTCTTGCGGCAACACCAACTGATCATCAATACAACACCCTTGGGCATGTACCCGCGCATCGACGAATTCCCCGACCTGCACTACCAAGGCTTAAATAAGAAGCACACCCTTATCGACTTGATTTACAATCCAATAGAGACATCATTCATGGAACTGGGCAAGTCCTGGGGTGCCAAGACATACGGCGGCATGCAGATGTTTGAGGAACAGGCGAAGAAAACCTGGGAGATTTTTAACGACCATGACCATTGACCATGACCATGACCTGCCTTTACTGTCAGGAAGGTCAGGGTCAGTGGTCAGGGTCAAGGTTAAAAGAACAAAGACTATGGTGAGAAATAAAGTTAAACGAGAACCTGAATACATCGAAGACGTTGAAATCATCGACGCTGGTGCCGAAGGCATGTCGGTGGCCAAGCCCGAAGGGCGTGTGGTCTTCATCCCCTTTGGCGTGCCCGGCGACGTGGTCGACATCGAAGTCTACAAGCGCAAGAAGAACTTCTTCGAAGGCAAGATCCTGAACTTCAAGAAGATGTCGGACAAGCGCGTGGAGCCCGTATGCCAGCACTTCGGCCTCTGCGGCGGCTGCAAGTGGCAGCACATGGCCTATGAGTGGCAGACCTACTACAAGCAGAAGCAGGTGAAGGACAACTTCGACCGCATCGGCAAGATAGAATACCCCGAGATACGGCCCATCCTCGGCTGCGAGAAGCAGTTCCAATACCGCAACAAGCTGGAATACACCTTCTCGAACCGCAAGTGGCTTACCGACGGCGCACCCACAGGCACCCACGACGAAGACGCCTGCAAGGGTCTCGGTTTCCACCTGCCCCAGCTCTTCGACCGCGTCGTCGACATCGAGCAATGCCACCTGCAGGCCGATCCTTCGAACGACATCCGATTATTCGTCCGTCGCTTCACGATGGAACGCCACCTCCCCTATTATAACTTCCGCGCCCACGAGGGACTGATGCGCAACCTCGTCGTCCGCTGCAACTCGAAAGGCGAGTTCATGGTCATCCTCGTCATCAGCGAGGAGAACGAAGTGATACGCCACGAGCTCATCCCCGCCTTGGAGATGGCTTTCCCACAGATCGTGTCACTGCTCCTGGTCATCAACCCGAAGCTGAACGACATCATCAACGACCTACCGTTCGAGTGCCTCAAAGGCGAGCCTTACCTCATCGAGACCATGAAATCGCCGCGCCCGGGATACGACGACCTGAAGTTCCGCATCGGACCGGTGTCGTTCTTCCAGACCAATGTTTACCAAGCCGAGCGACTCTACAAGACCGCCTTCGACCTCGCCGATGTGCAGGGAGACGAGCTAATGTACGACCTCTATACGGGAACGGGCACCATCGCCCAGTATTTCTCAAGGTTTGTGAACAAAGTGGTCGGCATCGAATACGTGCAGGCCGCCATCGACGATGCCAAGGTCAACGCCGACATCAACGGCATCAAGAACTGCACCTTCTATGCCGGTGACATGGCCAAGGTGTTCACCGACGACTTCATCGCCAGCAACGGCCGTCCCGACTTCATCGTCACCGACCCGCCCCGTGCGGGCATGGCCGAGAAGGTAGTGGAACAGTTGCTGAAGATCCGCGCCAAGAAGATCGTCTACGTCAGCTGCAACCCCGCCACACAGGCCCGCGACCTGCAGTTGATGGACACGGCCTACAAGGTGATGGCGGTGCAGCCCGTCGACATGTTCCCGCACACCCAGCATGTGGAGAACGTCTGTTTGTTGGAACTGAGATAAACGAAAAAAGGCGGCCAAGCCGCCTTTTTTCACCCTTTGCATATTAATGGCTTATGATAAGCGGCTTGCTTACGGTAGCGGTGGAATAATAGAGGTATCCCTTGCCAGGCACGAGTTGCGGAAGGTTACCTTCCCAGCTCTCGCCATCGTATGAGGCCATGCGTACGCCATCTTCATCGTGAATCTCGTCTCCATCGTTTGGCTCGAAGCTTCCCAATGCCTCGGCGATGCTGAGGCCAGCTGGACCCGTGTAGCCAATCCAGTTGAAGCCAGGCTCGATGGTGACGGTGGCAGAACTAACGGGCGTGCTGGTGACGACAATGGTACAATCCTCATTGGCCATGATTTTATACATCTTGCCTGGCACAAATTCGCTCAGCGTGCCTTGCCAGAGGTTGTCCTCATAGCGTGCAAAACCCTCGTCCTGCGAGAGGACGATTAGGCCTTGATCAAGGATATCGCCGAGGTCGGCAAAATACATTTCCCCCTTCGGGGCCCACCAGTTCCAGCCTTCGTGGAGGGCGATGACTTGCGACTGCTGTTCACAGTCAATGGCAATGAAGTTGGTAAAGCCGCCCCATGTGCCAGTACCATTAATGTCATAATAATCCGTCATATAGTCGCAGGGCACATAAACGGGGATGGTTTTGTCGACATAGGCGAAAGCGTTTTCGCCCACGGTAGGCGGATTGGTGGATAAGAGTGTCATCTCGGAGAGGCTTGAACAGCCATAAAACGCAAGTGTTTGAATTTCAGTGACACCCGATGGCAGAGTAATCGACGTAAGGCTCGAACAATCCTGGAAAGAACAATAATAGATTTTCTCCACTTGGCTAGGAATGTTGACACTGGTCAATGCCGTGCATCCACAGAATGCATTACTATAGATGTAATGGATGTTTTCGGGAATGTAAATGGAGGTTAATCCTTCGCATTCCCTGAAGGCATGGTCCCAAATACTGAGGGCGGTGCTTGGGATAACCGTGTTCTTGCAACCCACAACCAACTGATTGTTGGATTTCTTCATGATGGCATTACAATTGTCGCGTGAGTCGAAAACCGCATTTGCAGAATCCACAAAAATGAACTCCAAATTGTTTTTCATGAAGGGATTAGCATCGATAGTGGTCACCGATGCAGGTATGAAGATGGAGGTCAGACTGGTACATTCATAAAAAGCAGTTGTACCAATTGTGGTCAACGACTCTGGAAGTTCGATGTCTGTCAGCGCATTACATTTTCTAAAGGCGTTGCTCTTTATCTCCGTCAACGTGTTAGGCAAGATGACCGTTTCGAGGTTCGTACAGAGTTGGAACGCATAGCTCTCAAGGGACGTCACCCTGCTGGGAACAACGACAGATGTCAGATGGATGCAATTATAAAATGCATTGGAATTAATAGACGTCAACCCTGTGAAATACTGCAATTCGTCAAACGAATGGATGTTGCTCTTGTTTTGGAACACCGTACCCAAACCCGTCACCGCAGCGGCTTCAGCGAAACTTAATTCCCCATCACCGTTGCTGTCCCAATGGGTCACACAGAGGGCCTTAACATTCTGGTCAGCGAAGACGATATTGCTAGAGGTGGTAAAGGTGATGGGGTCGCTAAAGACAAAACCGCCGTTGGGGCACATTGGATGCACCCTCACGGTGTAGGTGGTGCCAGGCTCGAGATAAGGTGCCTCTAGATAATAGGGATGATGATAAGTGTTAAGGTACCTTTCACCTATCTCGCCGTCCGCCTGGAAGGCGATTACCCATTCGGTGGCGTCACCAGTCTCGGTCCAATCCAGCTCAACGATAAGGTTGCCTACCTCTGTGGCAGTCAGGTCGGTAGGAACAGGACAGGCCTCCAGCGTCTCGAATTCGAAGCTTTCCGACCAGCTGCTGACATGGTCGGTGCCATCCACCACATAATGTGAGCGGATATGGGCGTAGTATGCTCTGTTCGGGAACAGGTACTCATAGTCAATCCAGGTGTAGTCAGTCCCTTCCAGGCCTGTGAGAAGCTGGTCTTCTTCCTCGTCGAAGTCGGGGCTCCAAGAGACCTCAATGTCGTAAAAGGTAACCCCTTCGCGTGGCATCCAGCCGAAATACACTTCGTTGCTACTAGTGGGATAGGCAAAGAAGTCGGTGGGCGGCTTGTAAGGGTCGGGCTCGTATGCAAAAGTAACTTTGGGAAGAAACTCTTCACAATGTACGCCCGCAAGTTGTGTATTATAAAGGGCCTGCGTGGTATTGGTGTTCACGCCATACCATTCCAAGCCTTGATGACAATCGCCTGTTTGATTTTGTCTGATTCCAACCACCAAGTTGCCGTTGGTATAATAGAATCCGCCACCGAAAGAAGGAGTAATCGTCATCACATGGTGTTCAATGCTAAGTGTGCCATTATAAAACTGTGTCATGTAGTTCCAATTCACGAAATCGACGGTATTGGCCTCACATTTATTTACGAAGTCAGATGTGTTAACCTCCGTCATAAAGATCTGGAAGGATGCATCACCCCATCTTTCACTATCTGATTCGCTATAGAAACTCAACTTTTTGATGGTGCTGTATTGCATATCAGTCAGCATATCAGCCGGGATGACAAATTGTGTCTGTGACATAGGGTTGGACATGCAGCAATAATCGCCCATAATAACCACATTTTCATTTGTCTCGTCACCTTCGTTCACTGTAAGATGGTCATAGTCATCGGTTGAGAACTCCACCCAGATGGATTCACTACCACCGTCGCCTCCCGTGCAAGAGCCGCTAATCTGGGCCTGAAACTCTGAACCAGGTGTAAGTCCTGTCATTGTAAAAGAAGGCGAGGTGAGATCGTGACCATACATATCATCATAACCGTACACATAGATAGACCAACTGGTCTGGTTGGGCTGTCCAGGCTCCCAAGTGATGGTGGCGGTGGTTTGTGTGGTCTCCACTTGGGGGTTCTTGGGCGGGGCGCAAAGCGAAGTGGTTTGGAAATATGTGGTTGGGGTCCAACTGCTTTCGGTTCCAAAGAACGGATCGCGATGACGCACCCAGACACGGTAGTATGAAGCGGCTTCCAGACCATTGATGACCTGTTCATGGGTGTTACCAGAGACAAAGAAATATCGGCCTGAATTGTTCAGCCATTCCATCGTAAAGAAAGAAGGATTGTTATATGGATCAGGCAAACTACTTCCATTGACATCATAATAAACATCCCAATCTTGTTGCCATGGGTTGGCCGGTTCCCATCTGACGGTGGCCGAATGGCCATCGGTCTCAACGCTGGTGATGGTGGGCGGAATAGTTAAATCATATCCCTCTACCTTAAAGTTGTCGATATGCACACGGTTGGCAGCGTCGTTAGCATTGGTGCATTCCATGTAGAAACCCACCATGATGTCTTGGTCGGCATAGCTCGCGAGGTTGTATTCGAGAGTGGTGGCATGAGGTGTGAGACTTTCAATTTCGGTATAGCCACCCAACCCATGCTTCCATGCTTCGAGCTTGGTCCACGTCAAGCCGTGGTCGGTCGAGACGAGCGCAAAGATACGCGTGTTATTTTGCGCGCCCGGGGTAACTGGCGTCAAGAAGCCCGAGGCTTGGGTGAGGGCCATATCGAAGCTGAGCATGTTGTACTCTCCATCGAGGTGCATGATAGGCGACACCAGCCAGAAGGCATGGTTCGTGTTCCCAATGTTGGCCCAGGCGTGGGAGGAGAGGAAGACGCCATTGACAAATCCGAAGTACCAATGATCGATGTTCGTCGACAAGTTAGCCGTGTACTTGTTTATCGAGCCATTCCAGACCAGTTGTCCTTCATAGGAGGTCCATTTGCCAGGGATGAAACTTTGATAGAATTCTTGTTCATAAGGCACGGTCACCGTGAGGTCGCCAAGGACGATCGCACCCACGTAATTGGTGAACCTTGACCAATATTGCGCCGCTTGATAGGAAGGCGCGCTTCCCAAAGGCACATAGACGGGGATGGCCGTCGGCACATTACCAAAAGTGGTGCTACCGGCAATGACAGGCGGCACCGTGGCGTCGACATGTATCTCGGCCAGGCCAGTGCAGTTATAGAAAACGCCATGGCTTATTGAGGACATGTTGCTTGGCAGGGTCAAAGTGGTCATGCCTGAGCAGTTTTCGAACGCATATTCGCCGATGGAAGTTATGGTACTAGGGATGTCCAATGCGGACAGATGGGTACAGTTCTTGAACGCTTGGCTGCCTATGGAAGTCACGTCGCTGTGGAAGGTCACCGAACGTAAGCCTGTGGAGCCTGTGAAAGCAAAGTCCTTGATTTCAGACACGCTACTGGGGATGGTCAAATAAATGACTTCGTTATTGTTAAGATAGAGATGCTTCGCATAACAAAGGGGGTTGGCGTAGGCATTGCCAAAGTCGATCGCGCACCAAGCGGCCAAATTGCTGATAACGACTCCATTCAAACCGCTGCATCCCTGGAATGCAGATTGGTCAATAAAATACACTGAACTGGGAAGGGTAACAGAGGTCAGACTCGTGCAACCGTTGAATGTATGCAATCCGATGGTTTGCAAAGTATTAGGAAAGGTCAGCGAGGTCAGGCCCGTGCAGCCGTAGCAGGCATACTTGCCAATGGAATAAACGATAGCCCCAAAAGTATAGTTTGTGACTTGATTGCCGAAAATGGTTTTCAGGTTGTTGGTGCTGGTGTAGTCGGCTGATGCGATGGCATTGTTGTTGAGGGTTACAGAGGTCAAGTTGGTACAATCCTTAAACGCATCATCACCTATGGTATTCACTGAGTTGCCAATGGTCACCGAGGTCAGACCTGAGCAGTTCTCGAAGGCAGAGTTGCCTATGGATGTCACGTAATTGCCAATACTCACCGAATGTAAGCCTTTGTAACCAACGAAAGCATAGTCTTTGATTTCAGATATGTTACTGGTGACGGTCAAATTGACAACCTCATTTGTGTTGACATAGAAATGGTTGGCATAATAAAGGGGGTTGGCGTAGGCATTGGCAAAGTCAATCGCGTACCAGGCATTCAAGTCGCTTATTTTGACCCAATTCAGGCCGCTGCAGTTTTGGAATGCATTGTTTCCTATTGAAGACAAAGAACTGGGGAGAATCAACTCGGCCATGCCCGTACAGTCATAAAATGCATTTTGGCCTATGGAAGTGATGTTTGATCCAAAAGTATATCTCGTGACTTGGTTACCGAATTTGTTTTTCATATTAAACAATTCGGAGTATGAGGCCGAGGCAATGGCGTTGCTGTTGATGGTCACCGAGGTCAAGCTGCCGCATGAGCTGAATGCGAAGTTCCCAATGGAGTTCACCGTACTAGGGATGGTCACCGAGGTTAGACTGGAACAGCCACAGAAAGCATAGGCTCCAATTGTTGAAGGCACTTCATCCGGTATGACCAGATCGGTCAGACTGCTGCAATTGTAGAAAGCGTTTTCACCTATTTGTGAGATACCGTTGGGGAGATCCACCGATGTCAAATTGGTGCATTCGCGGAACACTCCCGCATTGATGACGGTCATGCTGCTGGGTATGAATACTGAGGGCAAGTTGCTGCATCCGCGGAAAGCATTCTCACCTATGGAAGTCACTGAGTTGCCAATGTACACCGAGGTCAGACTTGAGCAGCTCTCGAATGCGGAGTTGCCTATGGAAGTCACGGTATAATTAGGAATGTCCACTGAGGTCATAGAGCAGCCACGGAAAGCATGTTTCTTAATGGTAGACACGCCGCTTGGGATGGTCAATTCGGTGATTTTAGTTCCGTTGAGGTAAAGGTTGTGTGCATAGCAAAGCGGATTGGAATATTCAGATACAAAGTTGATTCTGAGCCATGCGGTCAAATCCGTGATGTTGACCCTATACATGTTGCTGCAACCATAAAAGGCATTGTTGTCAATGGCAAGAATAGCATGGTGGAGGGTCACCGAAGCTAGGTTGGTGCAACCATAGAATGCACAACTACCTATGGTGGACACCGCGCCTATAGTATAGCTCGTGACCTGGTTTCCGAATATGTTTTTTAAATTATAAGAGGAGTTATAGGGGCCCGCAGCGATGGAGGCGCTATTAATGGTCACCGTGGTCAGACTTTCGCAACCCGAAAAAGAATTATACTCGATGGTAATCACACACGAAGGAATGACCACAGAGACTAGGCCTGCGCAACCTTGGAATGCTTTCGAACCTATGTAAGCCACGTTATATGTGGTGCCGTTATAAGTCACTGTTTCAGGCAACACCAAATTACCGTATGGCCTTTGAATGTTACCCCACGGTGATTCACTGGTATTCGGATAAGTCACCGACACGCGGGGAATTTGGTATCCACCCTCGACAATGTTGTAATAAATAGTATGTCCCGACGGGCTTACTGCCGAGAAGTCGTAGGCCAACGCTGTCTGAAGGCAGCAGAAGAGGGCGAATGTCAGCGCGGCGAGGCGCTTCAGCTGATGCATGGGGCGAGCACCCATTATCTTTGAAAGGTAAAGTAAGTGTTTCATTTTTAATGTTTTATGTTAATAATTATTGAATTTCGGTCCTTCAAAGATACGAAATAATCCTTACAAGCCACAGTTTGAGGCATTTTTTTGGCTATTAGGCATTTCTGGATCGCCGCGGTCGTGCCTCCTTCGCGATGACGCGAAGCGACAAAAAAAGATTCCCTTCGGGAAAGGAAAGTCATTGCCATGAAAAAGCGGCGGCCTGAAGAGCCTACGAGTCGTAGGTGCCACAAGCCGCCGCATTATGGGATATAGACGAACTCCATTCCCTTTGGGAATCTCATTCACCTTCTCCCCTATTCAATCGTCTTCATTCCGTTGAAGGTCTGACATAGATGTAGCCCTTGCCCTGCTCAAGCAAAGTAAGTGTTCCCTCCCAACTCGTTCCGTTGTAGATGGCAAAACCATTGTTTTGTGAGATAATCTTGTCGCCAATGTTGGGCGTGATGCCATACGAAGCGAGCGCTGCGCTTATGTCGTCAGTCGTTCCACCTGTGTAGCCAATCCAGTTGTAATCTTCCCCAATACTGATGCTGGCAGCCATAGGAACGCCCGTTATTGTAACTCCGTCGACAGCCGCGTTGGTCTGGATTTTATACATCTGTCCAGATTCGAGGACGGCATCCGTAGCCACCTCACCCGTTTTCGTCATGAGATGCTGCAAGTTGGGATCGAGGGCAGCGCGGAGCTGTGCAGCTGTAATCTGAACCATAGGCGCCCACCAGTTCCAGCCGCTGGCAAAAGCCAAAGCAATGGTTTGGGCAGCCAACGAAGCATCTTGGTTCTCAAATAAGAAGTGCATGGGTAAAACTATTGCAGGACCGCTTTGTGGCTCGCCTGTGGAATCAGGCGCAGTGGTCGTGAAGGAGACCGTGCTGCCTGGCACAGTGCAACGCACAAACACACCCTCGCATGGCTTGATGGGCGTTCCAGCAGGTACTCCGATAATGGCATCGCCCGTGGCATTCATCCTATAGAACGGGACGTAATCATCGCCCTGCTTCAGGTAGGCATTGCAGGTATAGGGATTGCCTATGAGGTTCCATCCGTTAAGCGAAGCGTCGGTGGGATTGGTGTAGCATGTCAAATCGACATCCACATCCACATTAGTAGCCTGGAAAGGTACACTGCTCACAGATCCAGCGACAAACTGGATTGTAGCATCCTCTTGAAGAGCGTAAAGATAACCCTTTAAAGGCTGACCCAATTCAGCGGAGAAATGGCCCTGTGGTATCGTTCCCCAAGGACTGTCGCATCCGTCCTCAAACGGACACTTGAAATTATCCCATTCCAACGTATTACCTCCTGAGAACCGGTAAATATCCATCAGGTCGAACAGATATTCCGAACCGCTTTGGGGCACGAGCGTCTGAACGGCCATTACTAAAGCAGGCGTGGCAATAAGATACCATCCCGTGTTGTTGTTCACATTTTCAGCGCCATAGCCTGTGATGTTCTTCTCAATGGTCGCGAAGAACGGGTTAGCCGACTTCACCTGGCCGCCGTCGTTGATGAGCAGCCAATCGCTCGCAACAGCGTTTTCACCTGTAATGGTATTGGCATTGAGGACACCACCAGGGCCGACAATAACGGAAAGGTCGGCTCCAGGATTAAGGGTAGTGATGTTGGCTTCGCCGCAAATGTAAGAACCTCTAGCCGCGTTGACATTGAGGGTGCCAATGGTAGCTGAACCATCGGGATATATGTCTAAGCCCATAAACGGATTCGTTTCATACGATTCTCCGTTAATATTGACTGTGTTGGCAGTCAGGCTACCAACCGTCACAGCGATGCTTCCAGGAGCCGTCAAATTGGCAGTTCCGACCGTCGCGTTATCGCTGCTGATAGTAAGATGATGGGAATTTTGATTGAGGGTGGTGATGTTCCAGTTGCCCTCATTACTAGCAAAAACCTTGTCAAAGCCAAAGCTGGCCGTGCCGATATTGAGGGTGCCGCCGCCTTCCACATTCACTTTGTTTTCAGGAATGTCCATCTCGCCAACCGTCAACTCACCGCCAGAATTAATGTCAAGATAACCCTGCGTACCAAAACGCAACGTGCCCACTGTCGGGTCGCAACCGTCAGGCACATCGGCGCGGCTCATAAGCGTCACATTCAAGGAAGGTGAATATGAGGGTGCGACAGGATACCAGTTGTTGCTATTATTCCAGTCAGAATTGTTACTAAGCGCATCGTCAAAAATACTCATACCGTAGCTTTCGTTATCGAAAGAGGTGATCACCACATCGTCGATAAACCACTCGGCGGCTGCATCGCTTCCATGGTCGAATCTGACGCTGATCGTATTGGTGCTTCCGTAGTTATCAGGGAGCCAACGGCTCAACGAGAGGTCTACCTGTTGCCATTGGTCGCACCCATAAGCAGGCATTTCATAAATTTCGACCTCTTGGTTGCCGACCAACACTTTCACCTTATTGCCTGTGCCGTCACCGCTGCTGCACTTGGTCCAGAAGCGAAGCACGAGGTAGTTTGACCCTTTACTCACATAATTGCCATCCAATTCGATCTCAGGCGTGTCGATATAATCGTTCCAACCTACAACGGGATTATAATTACTGCGGAGGCACCAGTTGTGGCCGCCA
Source organism: uncultured Bacteroidales bacterium (assembly GCA_900318085.1). Classification (GTDB taxonomy): domain Bacteria; phylum Bacteroidota; class Bacteroidia; order Bacteroidales; family F082; genus Limimorpha. Next base: position 80,051 of record ONJF01000001.1, on the reverse strand, counting down.
TGGCCGTCATAGATGCGGTTCCAATTCGTTGTATAAGTCCAACAAGCGGGATTGAGCAAGAGGCCGTCAAAGTCCTCGGTAAAGGGCTGCATATCTGTCAACTTGTAAGCTTGGCACTGCGTACCAAAATTGAAATTAGGCGACAACCATTCCGTATAGCCGATGCCAGGACAAATGGCACGGATGCTGAGCAAATAGGAACTTGAAGGGTCAAGTTCGTTTAACGTTATTGAATATTGCTGCGTGGGGTTCGAAGCATCAACCCAAACAGGTATTTCAATCCAGCCTGTGTTGGTATTGGTCGGGATGGTCAAGTTTCTGTATCGGATAGTGAAACCTACCGACTGGGTAGTACCAGCCTCGTAGTTGGGATCGTTCCATCGGAAAGTGGCTGATGTTGATTCCAATGCGACAATATTGATGCCGCTAACATTATTACAGCTTCCCTTGGGGAAGATGCGAATGTTGTCGATATAGGTGTTCTCACCGCTGCCGTGATCGGTGAAGATAAGGCGGAATCTCAACTTTGACACAGTGCCTTGCAGTTCGTTGGGGATGCTGAATGAGTCATGTCTTTCAACCCATCCTTTGCTATCGTATGAGGTGTACCATGTTCCGACCGACCTCCAGTTTTCCTCCCATCCATCTGTATCAGACCAAGCCTTGTATTGCATGTAAACTGTTTCATAGGTATTTGCAACATCAGTGCAATACATATCAAAATACACTAAGAAATCATTGAATCCCCTGGTGTTCAAACAATTTCCGATTTCAACATAGGCGAGTGCCTGCGAAGGATAAGGACTGCCCGACACGAAGTCGTATTTCAAGCTGTGCGGATCACCGCCAAAAGACTGTTCGGTACTCACACTGACATTTGCCGCCCCAGCACCTGACACAGAGAAGTCGGCAGGCATGCCCTCCTCAAAGGTGTACATAAGCTCGTTGAAACTCCCAAAATCTGAAGTTGTGAAAGTGACAATAGCTATCGGCCATTGATTCGAGCACTCCGACTTTATATTAACCCTATAAGTGGTGTTGGCTTGCAAGCCCGTCAAATCAAAAAAGAGGGAGTCGGAAGTATACTCATAACCTTCAACGTCCTCGACAGATTCCCAGTCTCCGTCGCCATCAACTTGGTATGCAATATCGTAGCTCATGGCAGCAGCCACCTTGTCCCAAATCACACGTCCACCGTATGTTTCAGGCACAACACGCCATTTGGTAGGATTAGCGCAATATGGGCGGCCCGCTACGACCAAATTGTCGATTAAGCAGTAGGGGTATGTCCCGTAAGAAAACTCTTGATAATCGGTAACCGTGTACTTCAGGCGGAGACGGGTCCAATAATCATAAGGTATCATGCGCGTGTAGGTCGACCATTGAGGCTCGGTCAAGCCATCCTTAAACACACTGATGGGCTCGCCAGCATCCTGCCAATTCTCGTTCTCCTGCCCCAAGCAATACTGCAACTGTACTGTCATATTTGTCGTATTATCAGCAACAGGAGCCACATGGCGCCAATCGAACGAGACGACAAGGCCGCTGTAATCTCCCGTAACGAGGAATTCCTCAAGCTCGACATATTTGGCTTCAACTTCATCTCTGAAATCGAAATATAACGCATTATAATTAATCGAAATGCCGTAAGGAATGTCGCCATAAACGGTCCAACAATCCGGCAAAGGTGGGCACTCATTGAAGTCGTAGGTTACAGAGGGGTCTTCAGGTCGAATAGTCACGACCGTGTTACAGCTTCCGATGGTGAATTGCAGCGGTTCTGACCAATCGCCCTCATTATAATCGCTGTCCATGGCTCTCACGCGCACATAATGCGTACCAGTGGAGATGGGGTCGACAATACATTGGGTGGCAACAGTGCCCCAATAAGCGTTTGGTTGGGGGCCATACCAAGTTTCACCGTCATCCGAGACTTCCAGTCCATATCGATTAACTGCACTTTGGCCCGCAACAGGTGTGCAATCCCACGCCAAGTCCACCCATGAGCTGCCAACATGTTGATTGCCAAGATAATCAGTAATGACATGAAGGTTAGTTGGCACGGGAATCACATCGAGGGTGGTGAAAGAAGCTTCCACCCATTCGCTGTGGTCGATATCGTTGCAGTTATTCATCACCGCAACGTTATAAGCAGTGTTAGCTTCAAGGTTTGCCAAAGGGTAATTCAGTGACACTATACCAGTCTCCGTCACAACAGTCCACTCAACATCAGAATCTTTCTTGTATTTGAGGCCCCATTCGCCGCCACCAGTGACAGGGTTCTGCCAGACGATTTGTGCCGAAGTCGCTCCAATGTTTTCGGCATGCACATTGACAGGCTCACCGCAGTGGTAATTGGCAGGATAGATATCGATGTCGTCGATGCAGAAAGAGGATGCGGCATCTGAATATGATCTCGCCCAAATAACAATATAATTGCCATTATTAGTCAATTCTTCTGCCGAAAAAGTGTAAGTATTTTGTATATAGTCAGTGTTTACGCCGCCAAAGTTATAACCGTCTTTGGCATAGAATGCATTTGTACTATAATTATCAGGCATAAGGCCAACGTTATAGCTGTACGCGGAGCCTGCACTACGCACCCAAAAACTTATCGTCACATCATTGACGGGATCGACGGGCGGGAGAACGAGGTATTGGTCCGGACCATTTTCAGGTATATTGAAGCGGATGTAGTTGTAAAGTCCCTGAGGATAATAGTTGGAATGGCACAGGCTTTGGTTGTTCTCGACGCAAGGATAGTTTTTGTAATTGGGATCGGCCGAACTGTTGATACGCGACCAGCAGCCAGGCAGGTCGGCATGGGGCATCGATGACCAATTGGTGGGAATGTAGTCGAAATTGGCGTGCAAGGGTAGATCCATATAGGTGAGGCAGTCGGTGAATTCGACCCAATCCGACCATTCGCTTGCCGTCGACGGATCGCACTGGGCCTGCACGCGGAGGATATATCTCATTCCCGGAACCACAGGCACCGACTCGTTGCCAGTGAAAGTATAAGAATTGCCCGTTGTTGTGACCAATCCATTATGGTAAGCCGATTGCCAAGTCTCAATGTTTTCATATTGGATATGGTAGGAGTTGGCATTGCCCTCCCAACTAACGGTGACACCTTCAACGGGATTGGCATATACTTGGACATTGGTGGGGACGGCACAGCCAGTGGTAGTGAAGGAATAAGTTTCGCTCCAGCCACTATAAAAACTACCCAAAGGCGCTTTTGCTCTCACTTGTACATCGTAGGAAGTGCCTGTGAGAAGGCCGGAAAATGTGTATGTGTTTAAAGCTTGCGTTCCGTTAATGGTGGTCCAATTTGACGCACCACTAACTTTATAACGCACTTGCCAATAGTTGGCATCATTAGCATCCCAGGAAATGGTTGCGCTATTGTCTTCGATATTAGACGCTGCCAGGTTGGATGGGCGGAAACCATCCGTGATACTGATATTGTCGATCATCCATCCCGCTGGTACTGTCTGAGTAATCATGCCCAAAACAAGCCTTAGGTTTCTACCCAATGTAACAGGCAAATCGTTAACTTGAATCCAAGCGCTAGTGGAAGCAGCACTAGCCGTATATTCCTCTATACTTTGATATGTACTACCACTAAGCGCTGTTTCATAATACCCAATACAGAGAGTACCACTTGTAGCACTAACGGTCTTGTACTTAAAACTCATTTTCATGAAAGATACGCTACTAGTGTTGGCAGGCATCTGCACTGCAATTCCACCATGGTTATTGCTCAATTCAGTAATCCCTAAGTTTAAAACACGGTTTATGTTTGTGCTTGATTCTTGCAACACCTTCGCAATGCCTGTACCTTGAGTTTGAGAAGTCATTATTGCCCAACCTGAAGGCAAAGCATTTAATGGTACGTTATTGAAGTTTTCGTTGAACGGTAATGAAGATTGTGCGTGTACCGCCATCGGCACCATCAACGCCAAAAGCAGCGTAAAGAGTAAAAAATGCTTTTTCATATTACTATAATTTATTTTATTGATATTCAATACTTTACATTGTGAAGAAAAATACCTGCTTCACCGATGTAAAAATATACAATAAAATACAAGAAAAATGAGGAGAAAACTCCTTAATTCGCTTGGAGTTTTCAACAATTGAAAATTGACAATTGATAATTAACTACGTTGAATCTTCGATTTGATAATTGATAATTTTGTGTTTTGAAGGTCAGTTGACGAGGCCGACGCGGAAGGCGAAGAGGATGAGCTCGTTGGTCGACTTCACCCCTACCTTGCTGAAAATGCTACTCTTCATGTTCTCGATGCTGTGGGGCGTGACGCACATCTCATCGGCCAACTGTTTGGTATTCAATCCAGTGGCACACAAACTAATGAGTTCCATCTCGCGGCGCGTGAGGGTCTTCATCGTCTCGTAGTCGGCCTTGAGGTCGCTCTCGATGCGCATGTGGGCCTCGCCCGTGTAGTCGTTGCCCGCCATCACCGAACGCAACACCAAGGCAATCTCCTCCGAATTGATGCTCTTGCTCATGAAGCCGTTCACCCCCGCCTCCAGCAGCTGCTTGACGGTGGCACCACCCGCCTCGCCCGAGAAGATGACGATCTTGGCGTCGGGACAGAGTTGCTTGGCCGCACCGATGACATCCATGCCCGTGCCGTCGGGGAGCATATAGTCCAAGAGGATGAGATCGGTTTGGTTGCCATTTTGCTCAAGGTAGCTTATGGCTTTCGCCACCGTATCGACTTCGGCCACAATCTGATAGTCGAGATTGGAGTTTTCCAAAGTGGAGTGAATGCCCATGCGGCAAATCGGTTGGTCTTCGACCATCAAGATTCTTATTCTATTTTGTATTTCTTCGTTCATTGTTTTTTTCTTCTTCTTTCTTGTTTTATTAACCCTGACCCTGACTGCTGACCCTGACTTGTTTCTACCAGGGGAAGGTTTTTACTGCTATCAGTAGTTAGTCGGCTTGATGTTGTTAATGACAGAAGAAAGGCGTTTTTCGATGGATTGAACGGAATCTGACGCTTTATCAAATTGGTTTTTCGTGATGTAGCCTAAGCGAACAGCTATCTCCATTTGCGTTTCAACTTCGTATGCAGATCCTAAAGAGATTTCAAGGAAATGGCCAAACTCTTTCTCGGAACGGCGAGAGCAACCTTCGGCCACATTCGAAGGAATGGAGACTGCTGCTCTTTGCATTTGATCGCTTAATGCATAAGTTTCCTTTTTAGGGAATTGCTCTGTCATTTTATAAACCTCGACGCAAAAATCAACGCCGTCTGTCCAAACATCATAGTTTTTGAAATTTCTCATGTTGTCTTTTGTTAATCGTTACACTATATATTTACGTGGGGCTGGTCTGGGTCAGGGTCAGCAGTCAGGGTCAACAGACTAATGAGCACTGACACTGAAACGTACCACTGTCCCCTCATCCTTAACACTTGAAACCGAGATCTCACTGCCAATCTTGTCAACCAAATGCTTACTGACGAAGAGGCCGATGCCGGTGCCCGTCTCGCCGCCCGTGCCGCTAGCCGATGAAGTCATGAACTTGAAGATCTTCTCCAGTTTCTTCTCACCGATGCCCATGCCGTTGTCGCTCACCTCGATCCAGATGCGGCCACCCTTCTCCTCCGCCTTCACGCTGACTTCGCCGTCGGGATAGGAGAACTTCACCGCGTTGCTCAACAGGTTCTGCATCACGAGGCGCACCACGTTGGCGTCGTCGTGAGCCATCATCACTTTCGACACTTCATTACTGACTTTCAACGACTTGGCATCAATAACCATCGCCTGCTCCTTGATGCATCCGTCGACCAAATCTGAGAGGTTGAAGTCGACAGGCTCAACCTTGCTGTTCTCCAACTCCCCTTTCACCCAGTGGATGATGTTCTCCATGCGGTCGTTCAAGGCCTCCGACGAGGTGCGCAACATGACGAGCTTGGCCTTGCGGTCGGTCTCGACCATGCCGTCGTAGTTGTCGGTCAGGTCGCGCATCACCTGACACATCGCCCCAACGGGTGTCCTCACGTCATGCGACACGATGGAGAGCAGACGGTCTTTGGTAGCGTTGAGATGGGCCAGTTCCTCGGCGCGTCTCTTGCGGGCTTGCGCCAAACGGTACCAGATAAAGGCGATGAGGAGCAAGAGCGCAGCGACGACGGCCAAAACGATGACATACATCTTGTTGCGCTTCGATTTTTCCTGCTCCATGGCCAGGGCGTGTTCTTTCTCCTGCGTGGCATAACGCACCTGATAGTCGCGGATGAGCTGCTGCTGGTTCTCGTTGAAGACGGAGTCTTTCATCATCATGCTCCGCTCGTAATATTCCAATGCCAGTTTGGGATTTCTCTCACGCTCAGCCTGATATGCACCTTCAAGCGCTTCTTGCAGCAGCTCGTCGAAATGGTTTTCATCCGCCATGACAATCGCCTTGGTGAAATCGCCTTTCTGGATATAGATACTGGTTTCCAAAAACGTCTCGCCGTTTTCCTTCGCGATACTCAAGGCCTCATCCATCAAAGCGGCACTCTCGTCGTTGCGCCCGACGATATGATAGGCCTTCGACAAGGCCATCAACCGGTTGATGATCTTATGTGGCGTGTCCAAGTATTTCCTTGACAGTTCCAGCGACTGCTCAGCGAAACCCACGGCCTCTGGGTTGTTTTGTGCGATACGCACCTCGGCCAGATTCTGGTAATAGGTGGCCAAGTCAAGGTTCGAGGCGGTGTCGGCTGGGTCGACGGTGCCGAGCATGTCGATGCACTTGCGGTACATCTCCTCGGCTGTTTCCCATTCGCCCATAGAGAGGTGGATCTCCGCAATATTATTGATGACATAGCGCTTGTTGATCTCGGCCATCTCGCCGCCGATCTGGTCCATGAGCTCGTTGCAACGATTATAGCACTCGATGGCCTTGTCCAATTGGCCGAGACGCTGGTAGGCGTTGGCCAATGTCATGGTGCAGCCAGCCTGGTTGAAAAGGTCACCGATCTTTTGATAGTGCGCGATTCCGACTTCGGAATACTGCACCACATGCTGGAAGTCGTTATTGTTGAAGAAATAAAGAATCATGGTGCGCAGCACCTTCAATTTGATTTCGTCCTTGTCGGTGTCGGCCTCAAAGTTGGGCTCGCGGCCTAATGTCTCATCGATGGCGAGGGCGGCACGATAGGCCACTTCTCCCCTATTGTTTTCAAACACTTGGTAGAGGCTGTCGAGGTCTTGGGCCGAGGCTGACAGGCAGGCCCACAGCATACCTATTAATAATAAAGCTTTTTTCATGGGTTGTTGTTAATGTTGGACGAAGGACTAGGGACTGGAGACTGGGGACTAAGGACTTCGGGACGCGGGATGAGTTGATTGACGAGGTCGTCGAGGTCGAGGTTCTCTGCTTTCACGGTAAGTCGGGCTTGCTCGTAGAACGGCAGGCGTTCGTTGTAATGCCGTTGCACGAACTCGGTCAGTTCCTCTTCGGTTTTTCCGATGGCCAAGGGGCGTTTGCGTTTGGCGTGCACCAGCCGGTCGACCACGGCCTTTTCGCTGATGCGCAGGAAGACAGTCGTGCCATGGGCGTTCATCCACTCCATATTGTCGAAGAAACATGCAGTGCCACCACCCGTGGCCACCACTACATTCTCCATGTTTTCCGTCTCTTTCAGCACCTCCGACTCGAGTTTGCGATAGAGCGGCTCGTCATATTTATGGAAGAAATCGCAGACCGAGATTTTATATTTCGCCTCGAACATATCGTCAGTGTCGACGACTTCCCAACCCAAACGGTTGGCCAGCCGTCGTGCCGTCGTGCTTTTGCCGGCACCCATATATCCGACGAGATAGATTCGATTCAAAATTCAAGATTCAAGATTCCACATTCCTCATTCCACATTCCTCATTCCGCATTCATCATTCATCATTCCGGATTAATCATGTGGTATTGACAAATCTGCAGTTTCCCATCCCCATCGCGCAGGTGGAATCCGTTGCCTTGGCAATAGCGCCACATCTTACAGTTGGCGCATTGATCAGTCTTCATCCATTTACGGTCGCGATAAACACCGAACTTGTTTTGCCAAACATCCCAGAAGCTCTCCTTATAGATGTTGCCTTGGTGATAGTCGCTGCGGATGCTGAGGCAGCCCGAGATGGAGCCGTCGGCAAGCACCGAGGCGATGTTGATGCCAGCACTGCACGAATAATAGTGGTTGCGCACGTCGCCCTCATACTTGCCGAGGAAGCCGTCGCAGCCATAGTCGGCGCGGATGCGGCCTTCAAGGCGGGTCTGCTTGATGAACTCCATCATCTGCACGAACTGTTCGTTGGAGAGTTTGAAGTCAGGCTCACTAGCGGCGCGACCGAAGGGAAACACCGTGAACAGACGCCAGCGGCGGATACCCAAGGAGATAAGGAAGTCGCGGAACTGCGGCAAATACTTGATAGTACGTTGGTTGACGCAGGTGATGACGTCCCATGTAAGGCTCGGATGCTGTTTCATGGCCTCAACGGCACGCAGCACATTCTTGTAACTCATGGGGTTGCCGCGCATCCAGTTGTGGTCTTCCTCAAAGCCATCGAAACTCACTGCCAGCGACTTCAATCCGGCATCCATAAACTCGTTGAGTTTCTCAGCCGAGAGCAGCATGCCGTTGCACACCATACCCCACACGAAGCCGCGCTTCGAGATCTCGGCGCCGCATTGGGCCAAGTCGGGTCGCACGGTAGGTTCGCCACCCGTGGTGATGACCATCACCTTGCTCGGGTCTTGATGTTCGCGGATCTCATCCAACACCTTGGCGAAATCGGCAAATGGCATGTCGTCCTTCTCGGAGAGCATACGGCAATCGGAGCCGCAATGGCGGCAGTTGAGGTTGCAACGCAACGTACACTCCCAAAACAATTGATGCAACTCGTGCTCGTCGATGCGCTTTTGCAGCACCGCGTGATTGAGTTCGAGCATCACCTTCTTATAAAAACCAAGACGTTCGCTCATAGCTTGTCATTATTGCTTAACGGGCTTATCCCTTCGTGGGGCGCCATACAGAGGCACCGCTTCTTTCTTTGGGTCGATAACGGGTTGAAGGTCTTCGGGTTGATACTCCTCCCCACGATCCAAGGCATCCAATTCTGCCTGGACCTTATTCAGCTCTTCATTGTATTCGTCGAGTTCGGAATAGGTCCTGATCCTGCCCGGCCCCATCTGGTCGGGACCGCCGTAGATGCAGGCAGGCGTATAGTTGTAGATGAGGTAATTGAGCGAGTCGATGCGCATGAGCAGTTGGCGGCGACGGACGTTATGGCCAAGGTCGATGCTGTCGCCGAGGCGGTAGTTGATGGAGTCAAGCCTGTTCTCAAGCGAATACTTTGTGTTTCGATATGTCATAAAAACGTCAAAATGGTTAGCATAGATCTCTTCGCTTGGGTATTCGTAATTGGCAAGCTCCATTTCGACCTGTTCACGCTCTTTAAGGAGTTGTTTGCGTTCCTTGCGCGTCAAGCCGTTTTGCGTGCAACAGGCCGCCAAAAAGGCCAATCCCGACAAGGCGCTGATCCACACTATGCGAACTATTTTTTTCATATCTACACAGGTTCGGTTATTCCTGGTCTAATTTTTTCAGCTCTATCTCCAGCGAATCCCTCTCCGCCACCAAACGGTCGTTTTGCTCTTCCCATTCCTGCAGCATCTGTGGGGAGCCATAGATAGCTTCCGCACTGCGTTTTGAGAGGATTTGTTGTATTTCGCCAATCCTGCCACGGAGCTCATGACGTTTTTTGTCTTTGGGTGACGAACAACAGGCAAACAAGAAAGCCAATCCCACAAAGAGACCTAGACGAATAACACTAATTATTTTCTTCATAGGGCAATACTATTTTATTCCATTTCCATAGCTTTCAGTTCTTGCTCAAGCGAATCGGCCTCGGCTTGCAAACGTTGGGTCTCGCGGGCATACTCCTTCATCATCTCTGGCGGACCATAGATTTCGGAATTCTGGCGTTCTTCAACGATAGCGCGGATGGATTCGATACGCTGGCGTAGCACTTCCCGACGGTCAGCCTTCACTTGAAGGGTGTCTTCGGTAGGGTCGACGGGCGGCGGGCCATATAATTTTGGTGACGGCGAAATAAAGTTACACGACACCAAGGCTGCCGTACCCGACAGGAGTCCAATCCAAAGCTTACGGAACCATTTTGCCATAAGACAAGCCTTTAATTGTCAAGCTCGCGGAGCTGCTGTTCAACCTCTTCCACTTGCTCGCGCAGGCGTCGGGTTTCCTCGCCATAGCGTTGGATGATCTCTGGCGAGCCGTAGACGCAGGCGCCCTCCCTACGGGAGAGTTCTCTCTTCAGTTCGGCAAGACGCTGCTTATAAGTGTAGCGTTGTCTGCTCTTCTCCACGTCGACATCCTCGCCTAAACGGGCGTTGATGGAATCCAACTCATAACGCAGACGGGCGGTCTCCATGCCATAGTCGGCAATGATTTCGGGCGAGCCGTAGACGGCGGACATCTCACGCATCTTGAGGATTTCCTGGATAGAGTCGCGGTCGTGCTTAAGCTGCTTCCGCTCAGCGCGTGTCAGTCCCTTGCTGGAGCAACAGGCGGCCAGAAAGGCCAGGCCAGACAATGCGCAAATCCATACAGTTCGAACTACTTTTTTCATTTTTTCGGTTGTTATATAACGGTGCAAAGATAATAGAAAAATCCAAGTTTTACCGAAATATGGCAAAAAAAGTGCCATTGTTTCTCAAAAAGTCCTACTTTTGCAGCACAAAACCTTTAAAAACACATCATCATGAAAAGAAACTTCCTTATGCACTATGTCGCTCTGGCCATCATCGTGCTCGGCCTTGCCAGTTGTGGCAATGTCTCGCTTGGCGACCTTGAGAACCTCGGCAAAGCGGCCGAAGGCCTTATGCAACCCAAAGACCAATGGCACTCGCTCGTCAAAGAGACGAAAGCCGATGCCCAAGTGGCTGGCAACACGCTGACTTACGGCTCGCACACCTACACCGTCAATGGCGACATCGACTTCAACAACAACGATCACCGCACGCCCACTGCCACGGTGACCTTCACCAACATCCCTTCGGGTTATGCCGAGTTTGAAGCCGTCTACAACGGCCTCCTGGGCAAGTCGCTCCAAGGCACCGCCGCCATGGTGCCCATGGCCATCGAGATCTACGCCCGCGATGCCAACACCGGCAAGAAATGCTTCGACCTGCTGTGCAACAGCTCCTCGACCGTCGACGGCATCATCCGCATCCTGAAGACCAAGCTCGTCCCCTCGGAGTACAGCCCCGAGGATGACAAGTATATCCAGCGTTACATGGCTGCCGCCCTGCTGAAGGGTGCCGTCAACAGCAACGCCTACGCTCCCGAGGAGCCCTACACCGTCGAACTGTGTGCTTCGCCCAATGGTGTGCAAGACTCACCTTTGATGGGCGGCACCACCTATTACCTCTACATCCTGGCCCATGGCTGGGACAGCGAGCAACGCGCCGTCGACGTCTTCCAGCCTGCCGGTTCCACCACCTACAAAGTCTGCAATTGCCCCAGCACCTACACGCAATGCAAGAACATCATGGGTACCTGGGCCGGTCTGAAGTAAGCCATGAAAAAAGTATTCTATATCATCCTTCCGGCCTTGTTGCTGCTCTCGTGTGGCAACAACACGCAAAAGGTTGAAACAACCCCGACAGAGTCGCTTGATCTGTTGAACCTCGACCAGGTGTGTAGGATGTGGCCCAGTAAGACCTTCAAGAGCGCTGATGGCGACATCTTAAGTCTCGTTGAGGCCTTCAACCAGGCCATGCCCACCTACAGCGTCACCACCTTCCTTCGCGACGCCAAATTGCCTGAAGACCAACAGGAGTATATCGACATGATCGACATGGCCAACGGCTATGTCGGTTTCTCGGAAGGCAGCGACGACAAGGAGTCGGAAAGCATGCAGGCTCGCGTTTGGAAGCGCGACAACGGGCATCAGCTCCTTGCCGTCTGTCTCAGCCAACCGAGTTCCGCGGAAGTGGCTTTCGTGGCCTTCTACGACTACGACCCTGCCACCCAAACGCTCAGCCCCGAGTATGACTACCTCAAATACTTCAAGATCTCGTTCGACAATTCGATGTTCAGCATTTCGCTTCCCCAAGAGGGCGACGACATTGTCGTCAGCGAGTACTTCATGAATTGGTGGACCTCCATCAAACACACCTATGTCTGGGACGGCAACGCGCCCAGTCAGTGTGTGACCACCTTGGAGGAACTCGAATCGATGGAAGCCTTGTATAATGAAGTGGCGGATAGCGGTTTGGACCATCCCTTCACGCAATATGACCTCCTCGACATCGATGAGGACGGCGAGCCCGAGCTCATCCTTAGCGACGACCAGGAAGAGAACAAGGGCGTGTATTCCATCGTGCAAGGCAAGACCACCCTGCTGGCTGCCTCCGACTTCAAGCGCCATCTGATGTTCTTCAAAGGCGTCGTGGGTGATGCTGGCGGCTGCGGCACAGGATGTTACTATTCAAAGTATTCCGTGCTGCAAAACAGCGCCCTCCTTTCCACGCTAGCCGAGATGAAGCTCTTCAATATGGAGACCGAGGAGATGGACTCGGAGTTCGAACTCGACGAAAACCCCATCACGAAAGACGAGGGACTTCAAAAACTGGAATCGTTCGGAGAGCCCGTTGAACCCGTGTTCGACTGGAGACCACTGAACCCATAAACAAAAGAACCATTTAAACATCAACAAATAATTAAAACCAAACACAATGAAAAAAGTATTAGCAATCGTGGCTCTCGTAGCCGCCATGTTTGTCGCCGGACAAGCACAAGCACAGATCAGCATCAACGCAGGTTATGCACCTGAGAAGTTCTCCACCTCATGGGGTAACAGCACTACCACAGAAAACTACCAAGGCTTCTTCGTCGGCCTCACCGACAACTTCACCTTGAGCAAAGGTATTGGCGTGGCTCCTGGCATCCAGTTCCGCATGAACACGAGGAGCCAGTCGAGCACCGTTTTAGGCATTACCTCAACAACCAAAGAAACCCAGATGCTCATCGACGTCCCGGTGCTCTTCAACTATGGCATCGGCATCAACCGTGACCTCTCTGTCACGCCTTTTGTCGGCCCCATGTTCAGCTTTGCCGTGTCGGGTAAAACGAAGAACTCTGTTGGTAGTAGCTCAACCACGACCAACTGGTATGGTGACAACAGCAGCTGGAATCCCTTCAACATCAACCTGGTGTTTGGCGCAGCCCTCGAATTCAACAAGGCTAAATTGTTCGCTGGCTATCGTCTCGGTCTGGTCGACCAAGAAAAGAACAGCGACAACATCACCACCAAGACGCAAGGCTTCTTCGTCGGTTTGGGTCTCAACCTCTAAACCTAACTGACCAAAACGAACAAAGAGACGCTTTCGGGCGTCTCTTTTTTTTGTCCCTTCCCGCCAAAGTTTTCAACAGCACATGTTCATAAACCTGTTGATAAAATGTTGAAAACTAATCGCCTGCAAATCCCGCTCATCAAGGACAAATTCCTAATTTTGACACCTTGTATAATATAGGGGAATAGCCCTATTGGATTTGCATTAAATCAATAAGTATCAAATAATTAAACATTTTACAAATGAAACGTAAACTTACTTTTTTGTTGACACTAATTATGCTGTTGACCACGAATGCTTTTATGGCGACTGGTCAAAACAACTACGAAAAGGTTACCTCCTCACCTAGCGACTGGACGGGAGAATACCTTTTGGTCTATGAGGCCGATGCCACAACAGCCTATAGTTGGACAGGCGTTGATGCAGCCAATTGTTACGAAGAAATGACCATTAGTGGTAACAGCATTTCTGCTTCAAATGCGGTAACTATTAGCATTGCAGCAATGGAAGGCGGTTACTCTATCTTAGTGAATGGTGGAACCAACAATGGTAAATACATCTATGGTCAATCCGGATCCAACACCATTAAACTTGGCGCCAGTCCTGAATTGAACACTCTCGAATATGAAAGTGACGGCGTTAAAATCACTTCCTACACATCCGTAATGAGATTCAATAATGCAAGTAACAATTTGAGATTCAGATACTTCAAGTCAACTTCCTATACTAACCAACAAGCTGTACAATTATATAAGAAAAACGATGGCGGCCAACAACAAGAAACCGTAGCCACCCCGACCTTCAGCCCTGCCGAAGGTTCCTATTTCGAGCCTCAACAAGTGACCATCAGCTGTGCCACCGAAGGCGCCACCATTTGCTACACCACCGATGGCTCCGACCCGAATGAAAACAGTGCACAATTCACTCCTGGTGTCCCGTTGAACATCAGCGAGACCACAACGGTCAAGGCCAAGGCATACAAGAGTGGCTACACGCCTAGCAATATCGCCTCGGCCACCTACTCTTTCCCCGAACTGATGACTATTGCCGAAGCCAAGGCTTTGAGTGTTAACGAATACGCTTTGGTGCAAGGTATAGTTACTTTCATCGATGGTCGTAACGTGTATGTGCAAGACAACACAGGAGGCATCTGCCTTTTCCTGAACAGCAACACCGTTCCTTCCACTTTGGCATTGGGCGACATGGTCCAAAGCTATGGCAAACGCGCCAATTATAACGGGCTCTATGAGCTATCGAACATCAACGGCAGCAATGCTAGCGAGTTCAGCATCATTTCTTCGGGCAATACGCTACCTCTCGAAGTCAAGACAATCGCCGAAGTAAATGCTGGCGGTGCCGATGCATTGCAATGCACCCGCGTGAAAATTGAAGGTGCCACCATTGGTGCCATCAATACAAGCGGCAACACGCCTCTGACACAAGGCGAAAACAGCACCAACATCTATAAGGTGCCTGCATTGACCGACATCAACGAAGGCGACATGGTCGACGTCATCGGCGTGGTGGGTTATTTCAACGCGCCCCAGATCCGTGTTGCCTTGGCCTCCGACGTCACCCTCAACTACGTCCCCAACCCGCAATTGACTCTTACCCCCACCGAACTCTCCGGATTCCAATACACCTTTGGTGAAGGTCCTTCGCAGAGCCTGAGTTTCGCCGTGACGGGCAGCGACTTGACTGCCAACGTCAGCATCGTAGCCCCGCAAGACTTCGAAGTGGCCACTACCGCAGAAGGTCCTTTTGCCGATAACCTGAGTCTCACACCCACCGAAGGTCTGGTGGACGCCAACGTCTATGTCAGAATGAAGTCAGGCCTCGCAATCGGTTCTTATGCTGGCAATGTCACCGTCACTACTGGTACACTGAACGCCACAGTCGCCTTGAACGGCACGGTACTCGAAGACCAGAGCCCCGTCTTAAATGCCAACCCGACCTCGTTGAGCGGCTTCACCTATGACTTCGAAGACGGTGGCCCGTCGGAAGTGGCCTCCTTCCTCCTCGGTGGCGACAACCTCACCAATAATGTTGCCGTGTATCCCTCCGAGAACTTCGAGGTTTCGACCAACGTCAACTTCCGTCCCGAGAATCCGGCCATGGTCTACATCCCCTATTCCGGCCATTTCTATGACATCTCCATTTATGTCCGCATGAAAGCCGGTCTTGAGGGTGGCACCTACAACGAGCAAATCTATGCCGTTTCGGAAGGCGCCGACACGCTGTTCATCAATGTCAGCGGCACCGTCACCGGTGGCACTCCCACGCCTCCCGAACCACCTACTCCTGGCGATGGCAACTATGTCCGCATCAGCGACCTGAACAGCCTCACCGATGGCGCTTATGTCATCGTGGCCGCCCGCTTCGACGACAACGCCGCTGACTACTATGCCATGACTGCTGCCACGACGGGCAAGCCCACCGGCGTGCTCTTCACCTCCGCCACATCGGGCACCGACGAAGTGCTGCCTGCCAGCATCGTCGATGAGGAAGAGACCTACTACTGGGTGGTCGGCGTGACCGACAACGGCTACACCTTCACCAACGCTGCCGGCGATCTCATCGGCTACACCAGCAGCACCAACTTCGCTACAGGTGGCGACAACACCGAATGGGCCATCACCATTCAAACCTCGGAAGAAGGTGCTATGGTGCCCAACTATACTGGTTTTGTCATCAACAATGTCAATAACGATGTTAGGGCCTTCGCTTTAAACAGCAGCCATAACTTCGGCCCTTATCACACCCAAAACATGGGTGGTAGCGGTTACAACTTCTTCCTCGACCTCTTCGTGAAGACCGAAGGCGGTGAGCCGCCTGTTCCCACCGTGGCCACGCCTACCTTCACCCCCGAAGGCGGCACCTATTTCGAAGAACAAAGCGTGAGCATCGCCTGTGCTACCGACGGTGCCACCATACACTATAGCACAGTTTCGGAAAACGGTCCTTGGACAACCTATAACGGAGCCATCACCGTTGACGAAAGCATGACCATTTGGGCCTATGCCACCAAGGAAGGCTACAACGACAGCCCCGTCGCCAGCGCCACCTACACCATCCAATCGGGTGTGGTCACCATCTTCAACCAAGACTGGGAAGGCGAAATGAACGGCTGGACCTTCGTCAGTGTGGATGGCGAGATGGAATGGACCGTGGCCACCCACCAAGGCAACCACTACGCCTATGCCAACGGTTACAGCAGCGGTGCGGCACATGCCAATGAAGACTGGTGCATCTCCCCTGCCTTCAACCTCAACGCTTACAGCAACCCCGTGCTGACCTTCAGTACGGCAAAGAACTATACTGGTCCCGACATCGAGGTGTTCTTCTCGAACAACTACAACGGCACCAACCCATCTGCTGCCACATGGCAGCCTTTGACCTGCGCCCTCTCGACAGGCAGCTGGACCTGGGTTGAATCGGGCGACATCGACCTGAGCAGCTTCAGCGGCACCGAGTGCTACATCGGCTTCAAGTACACCAGCACAGATGAAGAGGCCGCCGGTTGGGAAGTCGACGACATTATGCTCGTTGGCCAGACCTCAGAGGCCGTCGTCACCGTCACCCCGCTTGCCCTGACAGGTTTCACCTACGTCGAAGGCAACGGTCCTTCTGCCGAGCAGAGCTTCACCGTCAGCGGCCTCAACCTGAACAGCAACGTCGTCATCGCCGAAGCCACCGATTATGAGATTTCGTTGCTCTCAGGCGACGACTTCACTGCCCAAAGCAGCCTTACGCTGAGTCATGACAATGGCACCATTGACGGCGCCGTCATCTATGTCCGCCTGAAAGCCGGACTTGCCGTGGGTGAATACAACGACGAAGACATCACCATCACCTGCGCCGATGTCGATGACATCGAAGTGACCTGCAGCGGCAATGTCACCGCTGAGCCTGTGCCTGGCGACGACTACGTGCGCATCAGCGATGTCAGCGCTCTTGTGGCTGGCAACCGCGTCATCCTCGCCGCCCGCTACAACGAGACGGCCGACGCTTACCTCGCCATCGCCAACACCCCGACGAGCGGCAAGCTCACCACCACCGAGTTCACCAGCGAGATGAACGGTAGCGATGAAATCATCCCCGCCAGCATCCTTGGCGATGAGGACAGCTATTACTGGACAGTCGACGTCACCGCCGACGGCTACACCTTCACCAATGCCAACGGTGACATGATTGGTTACGGCAACAGCGGCACCAACCTCGTATTGAACGGTGAGAAGACCCTCTGGACGATTACCACAGGCGTCTCGGCTCCTGAAAGCTTGGTACCCGAATACTTCGGATTCAATATCATCAATGCCACCACCGACACCCGTGCCATGGCTTTGCGTGTCACCGACACGGAGAGCATCGTGAAAGCCTATGCCACTAGCAACATGACCAACGGCGAGTACAACTTCTTCCTCGACATCTTCATGCAAGGCGAAGGTGGCGTCCCGCCCACTCCGACAGTGGCAGCACCTGTTTTCACACCTGGTGCAGGTACCTACTATGAGACCCAAGACGTGACCATCACTTGTGCCACCGCTGACGCAACCATCTATTACAGCCTTGATTCTGAAAACGGTCCTTGGGAGGAATATGAAGAAGCCATCACCGTCGACGAGAGCATGACCCTCTGGGCCTACGCCGAGAAGGAAGGCTACAATGACAGCCCCGTCGTCAGCGCCGAATATGTGATCCAAAACGACCTCGTCATCATCTTCAACCAAGACTGGGAAGAGGATTGGCACGGCTGGACACAAGTCAATGTGGAAGGCGAAGATGCCGAATGGACCATTGCCGAACACAGCGGCAACCACTACGCCTACATGAACGGCTATAACCACGGCGCCAACGAAGACTGGCTCATCTCGCCCGCTTTCGACCTCGACAGCTACAGCGACGTAGTGCTGACCTTCATCACCGCCATGAACTACACTGGCCCCGCCATCGAGGTGCTCTTCTCCAATGACTACGATGGCACCGACCCCAACGCAGCCAACTGGGAACCCCTGACTTGCGAACTCTCATCTGGCAGCTGGGCCTGGACCGAGTCGGGCGACATTACCCTCGACGAATTCAACGGCAACAACTGCTACATTGCCTTCAAGTACATTTGCGACGAAAATGAAGCCGCCGCGTGGGAGGTTGACAACATCCTGCTCGTCTCGGGCAGTGTCGGCGCCAACCCGACCTTGACGGCCACACCTAATACAATTAATGGCCTCGACTATATTGAAGGCGAAGGCCCGTCGAATTCACAGAGCTACACTCTGACGGGTTCCAACCTGGTGGGAGAAGGCGACGTGACCTTGACGGCCAGCGAAAACTTCGAAATCTCATTGGATGACGAAGACTTCTTCACGACGTTGTATGTCCAATACGCCGACGGCGAACTCATCGACCAACCTGTGACCATCTATGTCCGCCTTGTGGAAGGCCTTGACGTTGACACTTACACAGGTACCATCAGCCACGAAGGCGGTGAAGCCACCACCGAGGTCAACGTGACTGGCACAGTCCACAGCGAGGACGAACCTGCTATGATCGCGATGATGCCTTACTACATCCAAGGCAACAACGGGTCGAACAACAATCGCGTGCCTGTAGCCGTGGCTGCCTATCTCTACAATCTGGCACCCGAGACCACCTACCGCTATGTGAACCAGTTTGTCGACTCGAACGATGGTCCCGAGACCGCTGGTGCCGGTAATGTTATCTATGCCAATGTTGAAGGCTTCTACCGCAGCACCAGCCCGAGCTTGTCGACAGAAGGCGGCTATGGTGAGTTCACCACCGACGAAGACGGTATCGCCCTCGTTTGGTTCATCAACGAGCCTACGGCCAACGCCCGCTTCACGCCCGGCAACGAGGTCTACCTCCGCGTCCGCATCAACGACGGCAACGACGGCACTACGGTTGAAAACATCTTCACCTCATACGACTATGCCACCGTGCTCAACTTCGGCACAGAACGCGACGCTTACCAAGGCACGGCCTTCTACGCAAAGAGCAACGAGCCGGCCATGACCTTCGCAATGCTTCATGCCGATGCCGAAGACGAACGTCCAATCTATTCCACCAGCATTGAGACCACAGGCGTCGACTATGCTGGCATCAACCAATACGCCGACTTCTACAAGGAATTGGTGGCTGGCAAGGACGGTTGGTTTGGCGGCATCCTTCCCAACAACAACAAGGATGGCATCAACACCATCATGATTGTGGACATGGAAAGCAATGTCATCAACACATACCACACCGAGAATGGTCAATGGCATCCCAATGCCAACACCAGCAACCCGAGCGCAGGCTTGGACGAGCCCATCTTCATCGACCTCACCGACGACGGCGTGGACGACAATGTCGAAGCCAATGTGACGGTGTTGAGTGCCAACCACGAATTCGTAATTGAGAATGGTGACAACGCGCACTACATGATGACGGTTTACAACGTCCTCGGCCAACCGGTGATGCAAAAGCAAATCAACGCAGGCAGCACCGAACGCATCAGCCACAACCTGGCCACTGGAATCTACGTCATCCGTATGGAAAACAACCAGAGCCGCGTCTCCGTGAAAGTTTTAGTAATGTAATATATATAGTTAGGTAAGTAATTTTTCCTCCCTTCGGGGAAACAAAAAGTCCGAGAGAACTCTCGGACTTTTTTGTTTCATTGCCTTAGTATCAACCAGCCAATTGCACCTATTAATAAAGCTGCTCCTTGTTAATCACATACAACGACTTGTCTTTAATGCTATATATCTGTGACTCGGTGCAAAATACATCGGGAAAATCGAGTGTCGCCACTTCCCTATCCTCACCGTCCACAACGACCGTCTCCTTACCATGAGAATAAAAACGCAAATCGCCATATTTGCCATTATAGACAAACAAATCATTGAAACTGATAAAATCCGTGCTCTTCAAACCGCCATCAAGGTGGAGCACCCCATTGTCGCAAACCACATAAACGCCAACCGTGTCCATTTCAGCTAAGTGGACAAACTGGTTGTCCTTCTTGACACAAACATCGGAGCCGACAAAAGCATTCATACTGCCCGATGACTGAATCACCACCGGCGGCACTTCCTTTCTGCCCACTAGTGCACCCGTGTTTGCCTGATATTTCTCAACCGACTGGTGCCCATCCTTATCAGCAAAAAGCAAGAACAAGGCATCATCATCCCTAAACTCCACATCCTTGATAAAATCCGCATATTTTTTACGTTCGTGCATATACACATTCTTTCCCGTTTTCTTGTCGTACGCTGCCAAAAAAGGTTTACCCCATTTGCCCAGATATGTATAATAGAAAGAGTATGAGTGAGGTGCATAGCCCATATTGACCATAAGCAAATAATCTTTAGTGGCAAACAGCCTTGAGAGACTGGTCTTTTTTTCCGGCAATCTCGCATACCATAACTCTTTGCCGTTACGATCGACTTTTATAAGCCTTTTAATGCCAGCAATATAGATATCAGAACCATCCACATATGGATTAGAACAAACCCTGACTGAAGAAGTCATGCCAAAAGCCATGCCATATACGCCATAGCCATTATTCACTTCTTTCATATTCGTTTCCAAACGCCAGCCTTTGCCATTGTTGATATTCACCGAATAGAGACCATCGCCAACGAAGAGTAATGTTGAATCGTTCAGCTTCGTTGACATCTCAAACTCCTGAGCCGATTTGACGTCACGCTCCCAAATCCGCGACCTAGATTTCAAATCGATTCTACATAGATTTCGCCTACTGCCCAAGCCCTTCATACCAGTCATACAAATCATCCAACCTTCTTCTGTATCGAAATACACAGGCCACATGCCAGTCCCAATTTTAAACTGTTCTTCGCCTGTCTCCGCGTCAGCCAAAAAGAAGTCGTTTTCTTTGACTTTAAAGACCATAGGGCCTCGCTTGATGTAAAGCTCTTCATTCCTATAGTATTTCTTCCTCCATTTCAACTCATTTAGTTCAAGGTCGAAAAACACCGCGTGACAGATGCCTGAATCGACAATCTTCTCATCTTTTCCAACTTCATCTTTCAAAGTGAGCAGTACCGTATTCGTAACCGAATCGAAATCGGCGCGTTGGATTGTGACGTCAAAAGTCTCTTTAAAGGCGATGATTTCCCTTTGGTTCAACAAATTACGCCCAACAGGCTCATAATTAGTCATTTCCTGGATATGCACTTGCGCACGAAGTGAGAGTATGAAGGCGAATACCGCCAGCACAGTGATTGCAAAGCGTTTCATGATTAATGCAGTTTTGTTCTTTTGATTAAGTAACTCGTCAAGACCTGGTTGTAGTCCTTATTAATATCGGCCTCAACGTAGTCGATTTGGTACTGGTAGCAATGGCGCAGCAGAGCTTCCTTGCGTTCAGTCATAACCTTCTTATATGCCTCCTGAACCTCAACGGGATTGAGTTTCAAAGTGTCGCCCGACTCCAAATCGACGAAACGGTACGGGCGATTTTCGAAGTCCAGATTCTGCTCCAAATTGCTGTCGAAGACATGGAACAGGATGACTTCGTGTTTGTTGTATTTCAAATGCTCCAACGCCTCGAACATCGGCTTGTAGTCGTCGAGGCCGTCAAGCATATCGGTAAAGATGACCACAAGGCTGCGGCGGTGCGTCATCTCTGCAATCTGGTGAAGGCACTGCGGTGTTGAGGTCGTCTTGCGGTTGTTTTTGTCATAGGTGTCAATCAGTTTCTCCAGCTCGGTATAGATCAACTTGTTATGCACATTGGATGACTTGGCTGGTTCATGAAACGCTATCGTCTCGTCAAACAAGTCGAGGCCCACGGCATCGCGTTGGCGACGCATCAGCTCCATGAGCGAGGCAGCGGCATAGATGGAGAAAAAGAGTTTGTTGGGATGCTCGAAGTCGACCTTCTGCCTCACAGGAAAGCACATGCTCGAGCTTTGGTCAATGACCAGTTGACAGCGCAGGTTGGTCTCTTCCTCGTAACGCTTGACGAAGAGTTTCTCCGTGCGGCCATAGAGTTTCCAGTCGATATGACGGATGGGCTCGCCCGTGTTATAAAGGCGATGCTCGGCGAACTCAACAGAAAAACCGTGGAAGGGACTCTTGTGTAAACCCGTGATGAATCCCTCCACGATTTGACGTGCCAAGAACTCCAAGCTGCCGAATTGCGTCAGCCGGTTCCTATCGATTGAAAAGTCCAAATGGAATGCGGAATTAGGAATGCGGAATTAGGAATGCTAATCATTCAGCATTCCACATTCCGCATTCAGCATTTTCAGAACAATTTCTCCAGTTTCTCCACGAACACCTTCTTGGGAGCGGCGCCAACGTTCTTGTCGACAGGCTCGCCACCCTTGAAGTAAAGGACGGTGGGGATGTTCATGATGCCATATTTGCCGGCGGTGCCAGGGCATTCCTCGACGTCGCATTTCACGGCAATCATCTTGCCCTCATATTCTTCAGAGAGTTCTTCAACGATGGGTTCGACCTTTTTGCAGGGGCCGCACCAAGTGGCGCCAAAGTCCACCATCACAGGGAGTTCCGATTTCAGGACGACTTCTTCGAAACGGTCGTCAGTCATTTGAATTACTGCCATAATTGTAGTCTGTTTAAGTTGATTTCAGTTCTATTTTTCAGTTTAGGAGTGCAAAGATAGCAATTTTTTCTCAAATCGCAACTTTTATTACCTCAAATCAAATTCCACGAAACGCCTAAAGGGTTCTTTTTCCAGCAACGGCAACACTTCTTGCGCATCGATGGAACCTTGGGCGGGAGACAAATTGCACGACCGCTTCGCGTCAAAGACATGGATCCTATAGTTCTGTTTTCCAGGATTATCCTTAATCACCTTGACGAATTCTTCCACGTCCTCCTTACCCATCCTGGCGACATTCAGCTTGATGTAAACCGTTTTGCTCGTAGTACCCATCAAGGTGTCGAGCAACTTCACGTCGTTGATGCGCACCTCTAAAGACGTTGGCGGGATCACCTCGTCGCCATTTTTCTTGGGATAGGGTTTCGACAGCGTGCCATAAAGCATCACATACTCATTCACCTTCAGCAAATCGTTGAATCTCAAGAAATTCTCCCTAAACAGCATGAAATTAAACGTTCCATGCTGATCTTCGATGGTATAGCGTCCGTACTTGCTTTGAGGATTGTTTTTGGTGGGGAACTCTTCCGACCTGGTGATTTGTCCCGCCACCCGTACCGGCCTACCTTGATTCTTCTCCATATCCATCATGGCCAACTGCATGGTCTCCAGGTTACAATTGGCGAAATATCTGATGGGTAGGTGGTAGACCTCCATAGGATGCGACGAGATATAGAAGCCCAAGGCCGCTTTTTCCATCTCCAGTTCCCGCATTTTCGACCAAGGCTCGCATTGCGGCAAAGGCATGTTGAAGGTTTCTTCTGCCCCACCCTCGTCACCGAAACCGAAGAGGTCCATCTGCGAAGAATTCTTGCGTTCGTTATACGAAGCCACCATGCGCATGGCCTTCTCGGAGAATGGCGACGACTCATTGGGCGCGACATAGAACAACATGGCACGATGGAAGCCTCTGAAACTATCGAAGCAGCCTGCCATTCCCATGCTTTCCAAAGCTCTGACATTGAGTCCCTTGTCGGCCACGCGAATCAGGAAGTCGCCAAAATCCTTAAACTTGCCGTTGGCCTCACGTTCTGCCACGATGCCAGCCACAGCGGCCTCGCCCACATTCTTGATGCCACCCATGCCATAGCGAATCTCACCCTTGTCGTTGACGGAGAAGGTGTATTCCGACTCATTGACATCAGGACCTAGTACAGCAATCTTCATGCGCTTGCATTCCTCGGTCATGAAGTTGACCTTCTTGATGTCGCCCAATTCGTTGTTGAGCACCGCTGCCATGAACTCGGCGGGATAGTGTGCCTTGAGATAAGCCGTTTGGTACGACACCCAGCTGTAGCAAGCCGCGTGCGACTTGTTGAAGGCATAGGAAGCGAACTTCTTCCACTCCTCCCAAATCTTTTCGAGGCGTTTGCGTACCTCTTCTTCGGGAAGGTTCTCGGTCACCGTCAGTTTGGCCACACCTTGTTTCATGAACTTGCCATAGAGTTCCTCCATCTTGGCCAACTGCTTCTTACCCATGGCTTTACGTAAGGTATCAGACTCACCTCTGGTAAAGTCGGCCAACTCGCGGGAGAGCAACATCACCTGCTCCTGATACACGCAGATGCCATAGGTGTCCTTCAGGTACTTTTCCATGCAGTTGAAATCGTACTTGATTTCCTGCCTTCCCTGCTTACGCGCGATGAAGTCGGGGATGTTGTCCATCGGGCCGGGACGATAAAGGGCGTTCATAGCGATGATGTCACCGATGACCGAAGGCTGCAGCTCGCGAAGGTATTTCTGCATGCCAGGCGATTCAAACTGGAACGTGCCGATGGTGTTGCCAGCAGAATACAAATCGTAGGTAGCCTTGTCATCGATAGGAATATGGTCGATGTCGACATCGATGCCGCGCGTCTTCTTGATGTTACGCAATGCATCCTTAATTAAGGTCAGTGTCTTCAAGCCCAAGAAGTCCATCTTGATGAGGCCCACCGTCTCGATGACATGGCCGTCGTATTGGGTGACCACTACCCTTTGCTTGGTCTCACGGTCTTCCACTGTGGCCACGGGAGCCACATTGGTCAGGTCGTCGGCGCCGATGATCACGCCGCAAGCGTGGATGCCTGTCTGCCTATTGGTGTCTTCCAGTTCTTCAGCATAAACAAGCATTGACGCGATGTTGGGGTCGGCGCCATTGAGACGCTCCCTCAATTCAGGCACATACTTATAGCAGTTTTTCAGGTTGACCTTGGGCATTTTCTTCGGCAATGTGCCTTCCACAGCCTTCACCAAAGATTCGTCGAAGCTACGATCCGGGATGAAGCTCTTGATCTCGTTCACCACAGCCAATGGCACCTTTTGCACACGACCCACATCCTGAATAGCTGACTTGGCCGCCATCGTGCCGTAGGTGATGATATGCGCCACCCTTTCAACGCCATATTTCTTGGTCACCCAATTGAGCACACGCTCACGACCATCGTCGTCGAAGTCGACATCGATATCAGGCAACGAGATACGGTCGGGATTGAGGAAACGCTCAAACAGCAAGTCATATTTCAACGGATCCAAATCCGTGATTTTCAAGCAATAGGCCACAACGGAGCCAGCCGCCGATCCACGGCCAGGACCCACCGAAACGCCCAATTCTTCTCGGGCGGCACGGATATAATCGCTCACGATGAGGAAGTAGCCTGGGAAACCCATGGTCTTCATCACATGCAGCTCAAACTTGATACGCTCCACCTGCTCGTCGGTAAGCTCCTCTCCATAGCGTTTGTGTGCGCCTTCCCATGTCAGTTTTTCCAGATAATCGGCTTCGAGCTTGATACGGTAGAGACGGTCGTAGCCGCCCAACTTCTGCACCTTCTTCTCGGCATCCTCCTGGCTCATGACGACATTGCCATGCTCATCACGGGTGAACTCGTTGAACAGGTCTTCCTCGGTGAATTTCTGTCGGTATTCCTCCTCGGTACCAAAGTCTTCGGGGATAGGGAATTTGGGCATGATAGGGTCGGAGTCGATGCTGTAGGCTTCCACCTTGTCGACAATCTCCTGTGTGTTCTCCAGCACCTCGGGATGGTCGGAGAAGATACGTCCCATCTCTTCGGGCGTCTTCAGCCATTCCTGCTTGGTGTAGTGCATACGCGTTGGGTCATCGAAGTCTTTGCCCGTGCTCAAGCAGATGAGACGGTCATGGGCCTCGCCGTGTTCTTCCTCCACAAAGTGGACATCGTTGGTGGCAATGACCTTGACCTCATATTTCTTCGCCAAATCAAAGATAATCTTGTTCACCTCTTTCTGACGTTCATACACCTCGGTGTCGCCACCGGGTTTGTCGGTCTTATGGCGTTGTACCTCAAGATAGTAATCTTCGCCAAAGAGGTCCTTGAACCATCGTATCGAGGCTTCGGCCCCCTCCATGTCACCATTCATGATTTTCTGTGGCACCTCACCTGCGAGGCAAGCCGAGCTACAGATCAAGCCTTCATGGTATTTTTCAAGCAAGCTATGGTCGATGCGGGGATTATAATAGAAACCTTCAGTGTAGGCGATGGAACTCAATTTGCAGAGGCTGTGATAGCCCGTCTTGTTTTTTGCCAACAAGATGAGATGCCAGCCACGGTCCTGACGGCCATCACGCTTGTCGATACTGATGGGGGCGCAATAGGTCTCGATGCCGAAGATCGGCTTGAAGAACTGCTTGTTCAGCTTTTCGATTTGCTCTTGCGCAGCGATCTTTTCCTCCTCGGTAGACTCTGGCTTCTCGATAATGGCCTGTTGTTCCTTGATGGCGTCTTTCACCTTACCGTTCTCCTTGTTCACCGTATCGGCGAAATCCTTGATGCCGAACATATTGCCATGGTCGGTGAGGGCGAGGCTATACATGCCGTTTTTCTTGCATTTGGCCACCAGGTCGGGTACCTTCGACATGCCATCGAGCATGGAATAGTGCGAGTGGACGTGCAGATGCGTGAAGTGTTGCGGAATATAGTTGCCCATTTCGGGCTCCTCCTCCCCTATTTCCTCCTCGTCAAAGTTCGCCTCCACCTTGATGCCAGCGGGTTGTATCACATCGGGGTTGGCGGCCTTGAAGTCTTCGATGAACTGGGCATCGACATGCAGGTCGGTCTCATCCAACACACCACGACGGATCAGTTCGAGGAAGACACGGGCCGTGGCCTCTACGTCGGCACATGCGTTATGAGCCGAATCGAAATACTCGCCAAACAACAGGTGATGGAACTCTCCTAGGCGCGGCAGCTTGAACTTACCGCCCTTGCCGCCAGGAAACTGGCAGAACTCGGCCGTCTTCTCCGTGCAGGTGTCGATGATTTGCCAGCGGCGCAAGGGATTCTCGCGACCGCAACGCAGGAACTCGCAGCCCAACACGTTGAGGTCGAAGTTGATATTGTGACCGACAAGGTATTTGGCTTTGGCGGCGGAAATCATAAACAGGTCGAGCACCTCGTTGAGCGGCTTGCCGTATTTCAAGGCGTGTTCGGTGGAGATGCCATGCACCATCTTGGAATCGATGGGGATGACAAAGCCGTCAGGCTGAACGAGATAGTTGTGGTTCTCCACAAAGCGGCCCTTTTCGTCATGGATCTGCCAAGCCAGTTGCACCATGCGTGGCCAGTTGTCGAAGTCGGTCAGCGGGGCGTTATCGTTTTTGGGAAGACCAGTGGTCTCTGTATCGAAGACTAAAAACATAATCAGTTGAGAGTGTAAAGTTTATAGTTTAGAGCTGGGAGGATTTCTGCTCGAATTTTCGGGGTTCAAAGATAATTTGTTTTTGGGTATGGGGCAAGGGGGAAAGGAAGAATTTTTTATCAACAATTAAACAACAGCCAAATATCTTGCACTGTCAACAATTATATGTATTTTTGCTTCATCATAACCGAAAAAACACAGCCATCATGAAAAACCTCAAACACCTCTTCCTCATCACCATCGCCTTGCTCTCCTGCCGCGCAGCCATGGCGCAAGATTATTTCCTCGACCGCTTTTATTCTGACGATGGAGTCGACCAGATACAGTTCTACTACAACGCCGACAACCTGCTGGAATCCTACCATTCCATCTCCAACACGGGCGGCGAAATAGACGACCTCATCGACTCTCTCTATTACGACGAGCGCGGTAACATAATCCGCATCGACTTCTTCCAATACTACAACAACGAGTGGATCTTCCCGAGCTACATCACCTACACATACGATGACGACAACCACCGCATCACCCGCACCAACTACAACGACTGGGGCAGTGGATTCGAGCTACAAGGCATCTACACCTATTTTTATGATGGTGACCTGCTCACCAACTATGAGATGACCCTTGGCGGCACGTTGCTCATGCGTGGCACATATACCTACAACGGGGAAGGGCTCTGCACGCAACTCCTCGAAGAATACAACGACGCTTGGGGTGGCACGGGATGGTCCAACTCAGCCCTCGCCACCTATACTTACGATGAAGCCGGCAACTGCACCAATGAGACACATGCCTATTGGAGCAACGGCTGGGTGCCTGACTCCAGCGTCGACAGGCTATTCGACGCCAACGGCAACTGCAAGCAACGCGAAAAGCACTCCAACGGACAGCTCGCCGAACGCGTGTCATACACCTACGATGAGGCCTGCACCATCAACCATGTGCTCCTACCCTATCATCCGGAGCCCAACTACACTTGGGACCCATTCGCCAACCGTCCCATCAGCTATGCTTGGGAGGCTGCCAACGACGGTGGACAACTCATCTATGTCTGCGACTACATCTTTGAATATGGTGCCTTCGAAGGCGTTCCTCAACACGATGCCCCCGTCACCGACATGATGACCGTCTACCCCAACCCCACCCAAGGCGAGATGACAATTAGCCTTGACGGCATGAACCGTTATGAGCTTATCGACATGAACGGACAGACTGTCATGCAAGGTCAAGCCAACGGAAAACGTCACACTATCGATGTATCCGAATTGGCTTCAGGACTCTATCTTGTAAAAGCCTACAACGGACAGAGCTGGAGTATCAGCAAGGTGCAAATAAAATAAAGGAGATTCTCATTCTTCTTCCGGCTCCACATGGATGGAGATGTGCGTCTCCTCGCCATAGCGTTCCTTGAGCAGGCGTTCCATCTCGGTGGCCTTGTCATGGGCTTCCTTGAGCGGGATGTCGCCATCCATAAGGATATGCATCTCGATGGCATAGTGGTTACCGATACGTCGGGTGCAGAGGTCATGGGGTTCCTTGACGCCAGGCACGTGCCTCACGATGTCCAGAATCTCATTCTCCACCTCTTCGGGTAGCGACTTCTCCATCAACTCGTCCATGCCATTCTTGAGTAGGTCGACAGCCACCTTTACGATGAGTGCGCCCACGGCGATGGAAGCGATGGGGTCGAGCACGGTCCAGCGCTCACCCAAAAGGATGGCGCCGCCGATGCCGATGGCCGTTCCAATGGACGACAAGGCATCGCTGCGATGGTGCCATGCATTGGCTTTCATGGCCTGCGAGTCCAATTGTTCAGCTTTGCGTTTGGTGTATTGGAAGGTAAGCTCTTTTAACACGATGGAGACCAAGGCCGCCGCCAGTGCGAGCCATCCAGGCTGTGGCAACTCTCCTCCCTTGGCCCAGACCATGATCTTTTTCGCCCCATCGATGAAGATCCCCACCGAGACGGCAAAGAGGGCGATGCCTATAAGCGTGGTCGCCAAGGTCTCGAACTTGCCGTGGCCATAGTCGTGCGACTTGTCCTTGGGCTTGTGACTGATGCGCACAAAAGCCAAAACAATGATATCCGTGGCGAAATCCGACACCGAATGAACGGCATCAGCAATCATGGCAGAACTATGTCCGACAATGCCTGCCACAAACTTGAACACCACCAGCACCACATTGACCAGACTGCCCCAAAGGGTCACCTTATAGACTTCTTTTTCCCTATCCTTAATTTGTTTCATTTCATCTCAATAAAAAAGCGCGCAAAAATACGGTTTTTCTAGAATCAACGACCTATGTCATGTAAATCATGACAAGATTGTTATTGTCCCATCAAAGAAACGAAACGAAGCATAGGCTAGCTGCTTAAATTACAAGGCCATAAAGAAAAAAAATTGCTGTCAGGGATTGCCATTCCAACAAAAAGTAGTACTTTTGCAGCCGAAACCTCGGGTAGGTTTTAGTTAATTCATTCATAATCAACTTAAAACATTAAATTATGCCTGCAAAGATTAGATTGCAAAGACATGGCAAGAAGGGTCAACCCTTCTATCACATCGTAGTTGCCGACTCTCGCTCACCACGTGATGGTAAATTCATTGAGAAATTAGGCACCTACAACCCGCTCACCGATCCGGCTCAAATCAAGATCAATTTTGACAGAGCTTTGTATTGGTACAGCGTTGGCGCTCAGCCCACCGACACCGCCCGTTCGCTGCTCAGCAAGACCGGCGTCATGATGAAGTATCATCTGATGCGCGGCGTGCAGAAAGGCGCCATGACGGAGGAGCAAGCCGAAATCAAGTTCCAGAACTGGATGAAGGAGAAGGAAGCCAAGTTGGCTGGTATCGTGAAGGCTAACGAAGAGAAGGTCCGTGGCGAAAAGAAGAGCCGTCTGGATGCTGAAAAGCAAGTGAACGAGGCCCGCGCCGCCGAGCTCGCCAAGAAGAGACTCGCCGAGATGGAAGCCAAGAAGGCTGCCGAGGCCGAAGCTGCTGCTGAAGCCGCCGCCGAAGCTGCCACTGAGGAAGCCCCTGTCGAAGAGGCCCCGGCCGCCGAAGCCGAAGCTCCTGCTGAAGCCTAAACCGCGAATTTTCATCAAATCGCATAAAAACCGCTCTCTTGAGGGCGGTTTTTTTTTATTTTTGCAATTCAAAACATGTACTTACATGAACAAAGCCGCATTCTTTTCAGAGAGCTCAAAACTATATGAACTGATCGCCGAGCATCCCACACTACTGCCCCTATTGTCGCGTTTCGGCATCCAGCTCGGATTCGGTGACCGCAGCGTCGACGAAGTGTGCCGTCAGAACCATATCAGCACGCGTCTCTTCCTGCAGGTGTGTCTGCTCCACCTCGACCATGACATTTCAACACGTATGACAGACCCCGACGACGCTGACCTTGACAGTCTCCTCACCTACCTCAGCGCTTCGCATCGTGCTTATCTCGACGAGCATTTCCCGCATATTGAGATGCATTTGAGCCGCATCATCGAGGCTGCCGGACCAAAATACGGCAACATGCTCGAGCATTTCTATAACGAATACAAGCGTGAGATGGTGAAGCACTTCAAATACGAGGACGAGGTGGTGTTCCCTTACATCGCCGCACTGCGCCAAGGCCATCACACAGACTACAGCATCGACCAGTTCCGTCATAACCACAGCAACATTGAGGACACCCTGGAGGACATGACCAACATCCTCATCAAATACCTACCGGGCGACATCCTACCTTCCGAGCGCATTTGCATCGCGACCGACATCATGGAACTCTCCGCCGACCTCACCGCCCACTCGCGCATCGAAGAGCATATCCTCATCCCCTTCGTCGAATCCCTTGAAAACGCCAAGCCATGAGTAACCGCATCATCATTTGCGAGGCTTCAGAGATCCTCACCACCGGCTTGTACGACATCCTTCAAGGCATAGCGGGATGCGACGTGGTGGCACGCATCGACACGCCCGAACCCATCGAGGAGAAAATCATCGCCTGCGACGCCAACCTGCTCATCATCAACCCTAATCTACTGGGACATACGGATCGCAACTTGCCTTCGCAACTCGTCAAGGAACACCCACAACTTTGCGTCATCGCCTTTGTCACCACCTATATAGAGCCTTCCTTGCTAAAGCCTTACGATGCTATCATCGAACTCAACGACTCGAAACTGAAAATCCTCAACAAGATCAGTCAGATTGAGAGGAATTGCGACAAAACGGAGAAAAACGAGGATGTGGAGCTCTCAAAACGTGAAATCGACGTGCTGGTGGCCGTGGCCAAAGGCATGATGAACAAGGAAATCGCCGACCAGATGAACATCTCCATCCACACCGTCATCTCGCACCGCAAAAACATCACACGCAAGACCGGCATCAAATCGGTGTCGGGGCTCACCGTCTATGCTTTGTTGAATAACTTGATTGATGAGAATGAAGTGTATAAATAGTTTAGAGTTTAGAGTTTAGAGTCAGTTAAAAGCTGAGAGTTGAGAGATTAGGGTTGGGTTTGTTTGAAGAACAGATAGGTCTCGTTCTTGATGTAATCTCTCAACGCACGACAGGTTTCCATCGTTGCAGGACACGGCGAATCGGGGCATTCGTACACTTGGTCAAAAGTGGTCATGTCCAATTCAGAGACTGCTTTCGGCACATATTCCGACAAGTCTATCAAACACTCTTTCATCACTGCAACCACCATTGAATCAACGGATTCCATTGGATTTTTCCCCGCCGATACCACCTCAATAGTAGGTGAATAATCACGCAGAAAGGCTGCTGCCATCGGGCCACAGCAATCATCCGTCTTGGTGAGTACCAGTATTCTCATTACGCTAATTTCGCACTGCAAAAATAAACGAAAACGGCAAAAGTGAAGATTTTTGGTCAGAAAATACGTCAATTCGTGGCGTTTTATTATTTTTGCACCCTAAAATTAAAAATCTAAAAATCTAAATATGGGAAGAGCATTTGAATACCGCAAAGCGGCCAAGCTGAAAAGATGGGGACATATGTCAAGAGTGTTCCCTAAACTCGGAAAACTGATTACCATCGCTGCCAAGGAAGGCGGTCCCGATCCGGACATGAACCCTAAACTCCGCCAGGCCATCCAAAACGCCAAGGCCGAGAACATGCCCAAGGACAACATCGATGCCGCCATCAAGCGCGCCACCGATAAGGATGCCGCCAACCTCGTGGAAATCACCTACGAAGGCAAAGGCCCCTTCGGCATCCAATGCATGGTGGAATGCGCCACCGACAACACTACGCGCACCGTGGCCAATGTGAAGTCGTACTTCAACAAGTGCGGCGGCTCGTTCCTGCCCATCGGCTCGCTGGAGTTCATGTTCACCCGTAAGGCCGTCTTCGAGATCGAGATGCCCGCTGGCATGGACAAGGACGAACTGGAGCTCGAGCTCATCGACTTCGGTCTGGACGAAATCGTGACCGAGACCGACGAAGAGGAAGGCACCACCACGACCACCGTTTACACCGCCTGGACCGACTACGGCACCATGCACGACGCCCTCGAAGAGCGCAAGATCAACATCGTGAAGGCCAACCTGCAGCGTTTCCCCAACCAGACCGTCAGCTTCACTGACGAACAGATGGTGGAAATCGAGAAGTTCCTCGACAAACTCGATGAGGACGAAGACGTGCAAGCCGTCTACACCAATATGGAATAAAAACCTATTGCCATGAGTTGGACTGAGTCATTGGGCGAGAAGTTATCCTCCTACGCTTTAGAAGAATTCAACTACAAGGAGACAAAGGATATCAATGATGCCTCCCAGATAGACCTGGGAGTGTCGGGGCTATACATGGAAGCCTCCATCATCTATCTAGAGATCAGGAACGTGCCCTACATCCTTAAAGAGCACGGTCGGCGAAAGATGGCACAAGGCTACACGATGGTTTCGGAAGTGCTTAACGCCATCGCCGAACACACGGGAGCCTTTGTCAACAGCTATGCTCCCAATGCTTTCTTGGTCGTTTATCCTGGCAAGGAAGAGACCTTTCACTCCGCCGTCAAAGGTGCATTGAAAGTGTCGCACGCCCTCAGCGAGGACTTCAAGAGCCAGTTCGACACCATTCCTGGATTCGAATTCGCTATGGGTATCGACCACGGACACATTATGGGCACCAAGACCCAGTCAGACAATGGCACAGAGCACTTCGCTTGGTTCGGCTCCTGCATCTATAAGGCCATGCGCATCTGCAAGGAATGCGCGCGCCCGTTCTATATAGGCATATCGGGCAGCATCTACCATAGCCTCGGCGAGGATCTTCGCACCACAACGAAACGCATCCTCGGCATCAAGAAAAGCGTAGAAATCTGGACCAAGATATCGTACCAATATGACAATGTCAAGAAGCACCTCTACCAGACCAACCACAAGATTTCGCTCGACGAAGCGTAATAAATTGGCATAAGGTTGCGTTTTTCTCATAAAAATCGCATAACTTTGCGATTGGAAAACGATGACCATCCTAATGAGGTGTACTTTTAGGCATTTATTCATTATCTTATTGATTTTCATATCAACAACCGTTTCTTCTTCCCTCTTCGGGCAAGAAAGATACGGTTTTTTTACGCCTAAAATCGACTCCATTTGCCGTAGCACCCTCGAGCTCATCCGCATCAAGCAGTCACTCATCGCACAGCAATACCAAGTGGACCAAGACTTGTTGCAGATAGAGAACACCATCAATGTGATGAACCGACACCTTGAGGAAGCCCAAAGCGAACATATGGCCATCGATAGCGAGTTGGCGGCCATCAATCGCCACCTGGACTCGCTCGCGCCCAAGCGTCCCGATGGTCCAAGACCCAAGGAAAACATCATCGACATTCTCAGCAAACGCCTTTCGTTCGACGGAGCTTACGGGCTGAACCTCAACCAACTGGCCCTTTCCAATTGGGCTGCAGGCGGAGAGAATACTTTTGCAGGAAAAGCCTTTGCCAACTTCAGCCTCGTCTACCATATCAGGACCTTTGAGCAAAAGCTGACGGGAAATTTCGCCTTTGGCATCGCACGATTTGCCGACCGAAAACGTGTTGAAAAACAGGATGACAAAATCGACCTCACCTATGCCCTCACGTTCGATAGCAAAACGCAATGGAACCTCTCCATGGTGGCCACATTCAGCACCCAGTTCGCCAACGGCTACAAATACCCTAACGACTCCACCGTGATTTCGGGGTTCTTTGCCCCTGCCTATCTTACCGTATCGGCCGGTTACTCTTACAAGACCAAGGACGAGTGCTTCCAAATCTACATGAGTCCCTTGGCCGGCAAAGTCACCTTCGTGATGAACCAAGAACTGGCCGACAAGGGATCTTTCGGTGTTAAGAAAGGCTATTACGATCAGGACAGTTTGTGGATTCCTGGTGAACACGTCGCCCCCGCCATCGGCGTCAATGTCATCGTCAACTACAAGCGTCCCATCTACAAGAACATCACCTACACCACGATGCTCAACACCTTTTATAATTATATTGAGCGTCGCGACGACGACCGTCTACGCCTCGATGTGAACTGGGAAAACACCATCAACTTTTACATCACCAAATACTTGTCGACCATCCTCTTCGTCCATTTGAAATACGACCACAACACCACCTTCCCCGTCTATGAGACCATCGAAGGCGTGGAGACTGTTGTCGACAACGTGCCCAAGCTCCAGTTCAAGGAGTCGCTGGGCATAGCCTTTATCCATAAATTCTAAAACCATTTGAAATGAACATATTAGTCACAGGCTGCAAAGGCCAATTGGGAACAGAATTACAAAAACTAGCTGGTGCAGAACATCAGTGGTTTTTTACCGATGTCGACACCTTGGACATCTGCAACAAAGCCGCTGTAGAAGCTTGTTTTGAGGCCAACCACATCGACGCCTGCATCAACTGCGCTGCCTATACCGCTGTCGACAAGGCCGAGGACGAGCCTGAGCTAGCCACCCTCATCAATGCCTTTGCGCCCAAGGTGTTGGCCGACGCATGCCTAAAGCACGACGCCGTGCTCATCCACATCTCCACCGACTATGTCTTCGGCGGCGATGCCAACGAGCCATATCGGGTGGACGACCCCATCAACCCGAAGTCGGTCTACGGCAGCACCAAGGCCGAAGGCGAGCGCCTCATCCGAGAGAGTGGTTGCAGCTACATGATTGTACGCACGGCATGGCTCTACTCCTCCGTGGGCAAGAACTTCGTGAAGACCATGCTCATGCTGGGCGACACCAAAGACGAAATCAACGTGGTGGCCGACCAAAAAGGCTGTCCTACTTGGGCTCATGACCTCGCCATAGCGTTGATGGCGTTGCTCAACAAAAACGGCAAGAACGAAGTCCACGAGACCTTCCACTTCACCAACGAAGGACAAATCACCTGGCATGACTTCGCCACCGCCATCATGGGAATCGGCGGGAAGACCTGCAAAGTGAACCCGATAACGACCGACCAATATCCCACCAAAGCCAAACGACCTGCTTATAGCGTGCTGGATTTGAGCAAGATTAAGGAATATGCAGGAATCGAAATCCCGGAGTGGAGGGATAGTTTGGTGAAGTGCATGGAAGAATTGAGCCCCGTAGGGGCGACACACCAGTAAGCAGGCGACGTCAGTCCCTGCCAGGCGACGTCAGTCCCTGCCAGGCGGCGCAAGCCGCTGCACAAAGAGTATAACACGACAAAATATCAACAATATGAACAACATCGACCCTAAAATCATCGAAAGAGCAAAATCGTGGCTCACTGAGCAATACGATGAAGAAACGAGAAAGAGCGTGCAAAACATGCTCGACAACGACCCGAACGAGCTGGTGGAAAGCTTCTACCGCAACCTCGAGTTCGGCACTGGCGGACTGCGCGGCATCATGGGTGCCGGCACCAACCGCATGAACATCTACACCGTGGCCATGGCCACCCAAGGCTTCGCCAACTACATCAAGATGATGCATCCCGGCAAGAAAGACCTCAGCGTCGCCATCTCCTACGACGGCCGCAACAACAGCCCCGCCTTCGCCAACGTCACCGCTGACGTGATGTCGGCTAACGGCATCAAGGTCTACATCTTCGACTGCCTCCGCCCCACTCCAGAGCTTTCGTTCGCCGTACGCGAAATGAAATGCGATGCCGGCGTGATGGTCACCGCCTCTCACAACCCCAAGGAATATAACGGCTACAAGGCCTATTGGAACGACGGTGGTCAGCTGGTAAGCCCACACGACAAGAACGTCATCGCCGAGGTGGAAAAGATCACCGATCCCTCGATGGTCAACTTCAAGCGCAACCCCGACCTCATCACCGTTCTGGACGAGAAGTTCGACGACATCTATTTAGAGAAGGTTTACGGCCTCTCCCTCTCGCTCGACCTCATCAAGAAGCACAAAGACATGCGCATCGTCTACACGCCCATCCATGGCACGGGTCGCCGCCTGGTGCCCGAGATCTTGAAGCGCAAAGGCTTCGAGAACGTCTACTGCGTGGAGGAACAGATGGTCGTCGACGGCAACTTCCCCACCGTGAAGTCACCCA
The DNA here is from genome assembly GCA_900318085.1 of uncultured Bacteroidales bacterium. Taxonomy (GTDB): domain Bacteria; phylum Bacteroidota; class Bacteroidia; order Bacteroidales; family F082; genus Limimorpha. The sequence goes on along the minus strand of ONJF01000001.1, from coordinate 42,804 downwards.
ACCCCGAGGAGCCTGCCGCCATGGCTTTAGCCGTGAAGAAGGCCCAAGAGGTGAACGCCGACCTCGTCATGGCCACCGACCCTGATGCCGACCGCGTGGGCATCGCCATAAAGGATGACAAAGGCGAGTTCATCCTACTCAACGGCAACCAAACTGGCAGCCTCTTCGTCTACTACCTGCTGACGCGCTGGAAGGAACTGGGCAAGCTCACGGGCAAGGAATATATCGTGAAGACCATCGTCACCACCGAGCTGATCTTCGAGATGGCGAAGAAATACAACGTGGATCGCTACGATGTGTTGACCGGCTTCAAGTACATCGCCGACAAGATCCTTGAACTCGAAGGCAAGAAACAGTTCATCGGCGGCGGCGAAGAGAGCTACGGCTATCTGGCCGGCGATTTCGTCCGCGACAAGGATGCCGTCATCGCCACCAGCATGGTGGCCGAAGCAGCGGCTTGGGCTGCCGAGCAAGGTAAGACACTCTACCAGCTGCTCATGGACATCTACAAAGAGTTCGGTCTCTACAAGGAAAAACTCGTCTCGCTGACCAAGAAAGGCATCAGCGGAACCGAGGAAATCAAGGCTTTGATGGCCAAATTCCGCACCACACCGCCCAGCGTCATCGCTGGCGAGAAGGTCATCGAGACCCGCGACTACAAGCTACAGGAAGCCAAAGACCTCACCACTGGAAAGGTCACGCCCATCACCTTGCCCAAGAGCGATGTGCTGCAGTTCTTCACCGAGAGCGGTTCGAAGATCACCATCCGTCCATCGGGCACCGAGCCGAAGATCAAGTTCTACTTCAGCATGAAGGGCGACGCCTCGAACGGTCTCGAAGCAGCCATCAAGACACTTGACGCCAAACTGGAGCAGGCGGCCAAGGAATTAACTGAATAACAAACGGTAAACGTCACTGCGAGGAACGAAGCGGTCCAAAATGAAAACTTAATTTCCGGACTGCTTCGCTCCGCTCGCTATGACGAAAAAGGGCAGAAAAACTTTTTTTCCGCATTTTTGTTGACCGTAACGAAAAAATGTCTACTTTTGCACCCCGAAAGACGGCGGGATAGCTCAGCAGGTTAGAGCGTCGGATTCATAACCCGGAGGTCATGAGTTCAATTCTCATTCCCGCTACGTTAAAGCAAGACTGGTAACGGCCTTGCTTTTTTCTTTGTCCTCGCTAGAAAAAAAGTGGCCCTTTTGAGGCGTATTGTACAAGAAAACCCTTATTTTTGCGGTGACATTTCAAACAATGAAGCCTTATGAAGAGATTTGCTTTTTCCGTCATCTACGTGTTGTCCATGGCCTTGTTGATGGCTTGTGGAAATGGTAAGACCAGCGAAAACGAAATCGTACCGACCGACACCACCGCTGTTGAGGAGACGCCACAAGAACCAAAACAGAAGAAGCATGTCGACGATTACCACGGCATCAAGCCCGCTTCGGTGGACACGATGGAGATGGTGGTCGACAGGCACGGCAATGTCGTCGGTCGCTTGGTAAGTAACAATGCCAACACTTATACCATTTCAGTGCAAGATGACTCAGAAGTGTCGAAGATTGGCAACAAAATCGTCACCTTCCGCGCCAAAGACGGACAAGGCATCCTCTACACGCAACGCAAAAATGTCAACATACGGCAGCAACCCAACTTGGAATCGACAGTCATAGGCCAAATCTCTTTTGACCCCAACTATGTCCCTGAGACATACCCTTGTTTAGGCAAGACCGACGAATGGTATAAAATCAAGGTAAATGACAAGGTCGGCTATGTGCGCCACGACCTCGTGATATGGGACGGCATGGACACCTTCTAAGCCCACAGCAGCAAGCCACCGCAGATAATCAATCCCGTTACGAACAAATCGATGATGCAGAAGCCCATGATGTCTTTTGCATTAAGCTTTGCTATGGCCAGTGCCGGCAAGGCCCAGAAAGGCTGGATGAGGTTGGTCCAGGCATCACCCCATGAGATGGCCATGCCCGTCAAGCCCGGAGCCACGCCCAAGGTAGCACCTGCCGTGAACATGATGGGGGCCTGGATGGCCCAGTGACCGCCACCCGACGGTACAAACATGTTGAGGATGGCTGCACAGAAGAAGGTGAACAACGGATAGGTCTTTGGCGTGGAAATAGAGACACAAGCATTGCTGATGACCTCTCCCAAGCAGATACCCGAGGCTCCCACGCCCGTGATGATGCCCATGATACCCGCATAAAAGGGGAACTGCAACAAAATGCCGGCTGCACCGCCCACCGACTGGCCGAAAGCCCTGACATAGGCCAGCGGCGTGCCGTGCAAGATGACACCCAAGAACAAAAACAACATGATGACGGACCCGAGGTCGAAGGTGCCACCTTTGAAGAAAAGGTGGATGACCAGATAAGAAAGGCCCAACAAAGCGATAATCCATGACAACACACGGCTGTTCTCCAACTTCTCGGAAGGCGTGGTAGGCTTCGGAGCAGGTTTCGGTTCCTCCTCGAAAAGCAATGAGGGCTCAATGGCCACCACATGCTCGCCTTTGGGGTGCATCAATGTGTTGACTACCACGATGGCCACGATGACAGCCACCACCATAAGCAGGTTGGGCAGCGCCAAGACCGTCTGGGTGATGGGAACAGGATCGACCAACGCGCCTTGTGTGACCTTCTCAAGGTTGGAGGTGGCCGTAGCCATCGTCAACGGGATGGAGCCCGAAAGACCGGCATGCCACACCACGAAGCCGCTGTAGGCAGATGCGATGAGCAGACGATAGTCGACGCCACGCAGTTTCTTGGCGATCTCCTTGGCAAAGATAACGCCTACGATGAGGCCAAAGCCCCAGTTGAGCCAACATGCCAAGGCTGAAATACCGGTCACCAAGGCGATGGCTCCTGCGGGAGTCTTGGGCAGACTTGCCAAAGCGCTTATGCCTTTCTTGATGGACGGCGCTGCAGCCAAGGCAGATCCCGTCACGAGGACCAAAGCCATCTGCATGGCGAAGGCCAGCAGTGACCACACGCCGTTGCCCCAATGCTCGACCACCTCAAGGGGTGTCTGCTTGCAAATGGGCATCGCGATGATGAAGGCCAATAGGGTCAATACTACGGCAAAGATGAAAGGCTCTGGAAGATATTTTTGGACGAGTTTGACGCAAAAGCGGATGAGTTTTTGGAACATTTGGGATTTAAGATTTAAAGATTCAAAATTTAAAGATTATGGATTTAAAGATTGATGAGATTCCCCTTCGGGGAATGGAAGTTGTTCCATCGTTTTATTTGCGGCGGCCTCATGCTGTTCACAATTCGTTAGGTCCTTTTGCCGCCGCCATAAAGCACCACATCTCACTCCATTCCCTGCAAGGGAATCTCCCTTTTCATATTCCACTTCTTCTAAGAACAATGCATGCGCAGGTACAGAGGTGCCGGCCTCGCAGCGGTCCTTGCGTTCGATGACGGCACGGAACTCCTCCAGGGTCATGCGTCCCTTCCCTATCTCCAACAAAGTGCCTACGATGGCTCGCACCATGTTGCGCAGAAAACGATCCGCCTTGATGCGAAACACCAACAGCCCATCCTGCTCAAACCAACGCGCCTCCATAATCTTGCAGTTGTTGGTCTTCACCTGGGTATGCACCTTCGAGAAACTCGTGAAGTCCTCATATTCAAAAAGCATATCGGCCGCCTGCTGCATCTTGTCGATGTCCAAATCACCGTATAGGAAAAAGGCATCGTTGACATGGAAGGGATTCTTCGTGCGCGTGATGTAATAATGGTAGGTTCGCGAGACAGCATCGAAGCGGGCGTGCATCTCTGGAGCGACTTGCCATATCTTATAGATGACGATATCTTCGGGAAGGAAGGCATTCATCTGATGGGCCAACGTCACCGTATCCACAATTTCCCTCTCTATGTCGAAATGGGCATAGTAGTTGCGCGCATGGACGCCCGTGTCGGTGCGGCCACAGCCTGTGATGGAGACCGACTGGCCCAACTTGAGGCTCAAGCATTGCTCGACAGTCTCCTGCACACTGTTGGAATGCGGTTGGATCTGGTAGCCATGGTAACGGCTGCCGTTGTAGGCTAGATGGATGAAATATCGGGGCATATACTCCTGTTTGAAGGCACAAAAATAGAGAAAAAACTAATGCGGAATTATGAATGCTGAATGAGGAATGTGTTTCCCTTCATTCAGCATTCAGCATTCAGCATTCCACATTCAGCATTCAAAAAAATTCCTATTTTTGCACATTGTTTCATCGACATGAACATTCTATATCAACTCAACGACGACGACTGCTTCTTCCCTCCGGCCGACCGTGCCAACGAGGAGGGCCTGCTGGCCTTTGGTGGTGACCTCTCGCCCCAGCGCCTCATCGTGGCCTATGCCAACGGCATCTTCCCATGGTACAGCGAGAATGAGCCACTGTTGTGGTGGTCGCTCGACCCACGTCTCATCATCCGTCCGGGCGAGATGCGCGTGAGCAAGTCGTTACGGCGCACACTGAAATCAGGAAAGTTCGAGGTGAGAATCGACACCAATTTCCGCGAGGTGATGCTGCACTGTGCAGAGACACCCCGTAAGGACCAATACGGGACGTGGATCATGGACGAGATGGTGGATGCCTATTGTGAGCTGCATGAATTGGGCATCACCCATTCTTTCGAGACCTATCTGGATGGCGAGTTGGTAGGTGGCCTGTACGGCGTTTCCATCGGGCAGGTCTTCTTTGGTGAGTCGATGTTCCACACGGTCACCGATGCCTCCAAGGTAGCCTTCTACCACTTGCACCAGTTCTTGCAGAAGCATGGTTTTAAGCTCATCGACTGCCAGCAAGAGACCTCCCACCTGATGAGTTTGGGGGCATACACCATCCCACGCAGCGAATTCCTCGAAGAACTTAAGGTTCTTACCGCCGAAGCCACCCTAGTCGGCAACTGGGGCACAGAAAAGATCGAGCCTTTGTACCTCAACATCCACCAGCCCGAGAAACTGCAGTTCAGGGCTTACAACATGGACGAGGATGTCTCCTTGTCAGATGATTGACAACGACTTAAGCGTTATCGTCCCTCTTCCCTTTCGTTTTTCGACATTTTTCATTTGGATTCACGAGAAAATTCGTATCTTTGCAACCTATTCGGAGCACGGCATGACCATGCTCTTATTGTTTCACCAAATCACCTTTTATGGATTCACAAGAAGGAATCAATGTCAGTGTTAACTCAGAGATCGGAAAACTCCAGCATGTCCTGATTCACATGCCCGGTCCCGAGTTGGAAAAAGTGACCCCCGAAAACGCCCACACCTTCCTCTTTAGCGACATTTTGAATATGCAAGTCGCGCAAAAGGAATACGGATATTTCAAAAGAGTATTACAAAAAGTGACGCAGGTGCATGAGGTCGCCGACCTGCTCACCGACATCTTGCATGATGAGAATGTCAAGAACAGCCTTGTCGAACGCATCTGCAAGGTAGAGGACAAAGGCTTCTTGGCCGCCTACCTCAAGGCGTTGCCAGCAGAGGACCTCTCGCGTCAGTTGATTGAAGGTGTCCGTCTCGAAGATGTCACATTCATCAACAAAGACCCGTATGCCCTGCTGCCCATTCCCAACCTCTTCTTCATGCGTGACGCTTCGTTCACGATGTTCGACAACATCATGATCAGCAATATGGCCACCACGGTGCGTGCACGCGAGTGCATCATCCTCAATAGTATCTACAACCTGCATCCCTTGTTTGATACCAAGGTGATTAACCCAGCACTTAACTATGACACCCATGGCGAAGGAACAGTGGAAGGCGGCGATGTGCAGATTATCCGCGACGATGTGGTGATTTGCGGTCTGGGCTCACGCACCAACATGCATGGTGTGGAAGCTTTGGTGGAGCATCTGAAGACCAAGCCCGGCGTAAAACATTTGATTTTCCAGGAATTGCCCTTGGAACCCGAGTCGTTCATCCATCTCGACATGGTGTTCACCATGCTCGATGTCGACAAGTGCATGATCTACGAGCCCGTCATCATGAACAGCGCCTACAAGACCTTCCACATCACCGTCGACGGGCAAAAGGCAGTCGGCAAGGAAGTTCCCGACCTGCTGGCTGGACTGAAAGAGCTCGGCATCGACTTGGAGCCTGTGTATTGTGGCAATAGAAACAATGATTGGGCGGCCCGTGAGCAATGGCACAGCGGCTGCAACTTCTTCTGCTTCGAGCCTGGCAAGTTCATCGGCTACGGTCGCAACCAACACACCTTGGAAGCCTTGAACAAGGCGGGGTTCAACATCCTCACCGCATCGGATGTGGCCAACAACAAGGTGGATGTGAACAAGGTCCGGAAATGCATCGTTGCCTTCGAGGGCAACGAACTTTCGCGTGGCGGCGGTGGTGCCCGGTGCATGACGATGCCGGTGCAGCGTATGCCCGTGGAATGGTAAGAGATATAATTAGGAATGAAAGAAGGCGCTCATTGAGCGCCTTCTTTCATTCTATCGTCACCTCATCCACCATGATCCAGGCCTTCTGTCCAGCATAAGGATGCCATTCAGGCAAAACGCCATAGTTCTCCACCTTCACGCGGACAAACTTGGCCTGTTTCTCATTCACGCGGGCACGGGCTTCAATACGGCCGAAGCCCTTCATCTTGTCAGGACCGTTGAAGACGGGTAACTCGGCCATTTGCCATTCGGTGAACTCCGTGCCGTCTTTCGAAAAACTCACCCAGACGCCCTTGGGCCACATCACCCAATCGTTGGGTTCGTGGCAGAGACCTACCTTTACGGTGCTGATGTTGGTTGGAACAGCCAATTCAATGGTGGCCTCCATGTCGACGCCCTCAAAACCCAGCCAGTCGTTTTGCCAATCGCCAGGCGCACCTTTCTTACCGTCCATCAAAGCAATGTCGGCATCCTTGCCATAACGCTCTGCAGGCGGGTTGACAAAGGTCGTGCCCTTGATGTTCAAGCGGTTGAACTGTCGTAAGGCCACAAACGAAGGCACACTACCTTTTTTGAAGGCTTTTGCCTTAATGGTCGTCGTCTTAAGAATGATGAACGATTTGCTATAGACAGGCGACTTCATCGTAGGCTCACTGCCGTCAGTAGTATAACGGATTTCTGCATCAGGGTCGGCACAAGTCATGGAGATGGTCAGCGGACGGTTGAACATGCGGAAGTCCTCCTTCCCTGCCATCGCAGCCTTGATTTCGGGCATCGGGACCATCAAAGAATCCACATTCGCCAGTTGGAAACGGGTCAATTCAATCGGGTCTTGCGACTTGTCATAGGCACGGAGCAACACCGTGTATTCATATACTTGGTTGCCTAGCACATACTTCTCCTCTACGCCTGGACCGCAAGTGGCCGTGCCGATGGGAGCTTGTTTATAATCCACATTCACCGTCAGGAAATCCTTGGACTCCAGTTGGTTGATGCGACGGGCGGCAGTAAGGTTATCGTCTGTGAAATTGTATGTGCTGAAATTGAAAGGTTCCTGCATGGTCACGAACAGTCCAATGTTGCTCTTGTCGCTTGTCAAAGCCAACCAACGCGTGTCGGAATGATTGCCATTGTCCTGTGGCACAACGTGTTGTTCAAACAAACTCAAAGCATCGGTTTGATACAATCCCATTTTTCCCGAGGCGTTTCTGTCCGGATAGTTTTCCGTGTCCTTGCCGAAATAGGTCAAATTCCTATAGTCCAATGGCAAAGTGAACTGCATACCCACTTTAGGTAAAGAAGTCACCGTTTCCATCGGCTCCACGCGGTTGGTGATGCTGATGTTGCCTTCACCATCAATGAGATACATCTTATCAACCACTATCTGCAGTTGATCTTTGTCATCATAATACCCAAAGGTTGCAGTAACCGCCACCGTATAGTCATCCAATTGCTTGAAATGCATACCCGAATCCATTCTATCAAAATAGTACTTTTCGCCTTCATTCTTGACTTTAAGATGCTGCAAACCAGCCTTTTTCCAACGGGGTAAAGCCCAACCGTCCACCTCGTCGTTCAAGGTAGGCGCACGCCAGAAATTGTCCTTGAGTTGAGCTATTGGCAATTCCTCGCCCTTGAAAGTAAACCAGGCAATATTGCCAGAAACAAAGTTAAAGTAAAGTTCAAAGTCATCATTGAAAACTTTATGCATACCCGCATGATACTTTACCTGTTTTCCTTTTGCCCAAGGCTCCTTCTCCGCCGAAGGCCACTCCAACTTGAACTCGTCGTAAGCAATTTCAGTTCCAGCAGGCATATAAGGCTGGTCTTCCTTGGTCTTCACCGAAAATCGGATGAAAAACTCCTCACCAGGATTGCCATAGATGCGCAGACGTTCAATGTTAATCTCCTGTGTTCCAAATGGTTTAATATCCAAATCTATTCTGCCCTTTTGCAAGGATTTCTCCGCTGAAAAGATCTCAAAATCACAATCGAAGGCGGAGGCGTTGGTAAACGAGAGCCAGTTTTTGGCCTCGAACTTGCCCCAAGTCAAGTCCTTGGCTGTGAACTTGATAGGCTGATAGACCTTCTTCACCTCGGCGGCGTGATGATGCGGCCTTCTGTCTGAACTTACAATACCATTAGCACAAAAAGCGTCATCATCGCCCACGCCGTAGGCATGGCCAAAGTCTCCACCGACGGCCAACCAATCCACATCCTTTTCCTTATCATGTTGGATGAAACTCTGGTCCACCCAGTCCCAAATGCAGCCGCCTTGCAGTTGCTCGTTGGCTTCAATCACGTCCCAATAGTCCTTCAAGCCGCCCATGCTGTTGCCCATCGCGTGGCAGTATTCCACCATGATAAAAGGTCTGCCTTCCTTATCAAGACCTTCGTCCACAAACTTTTGCAGATATTTCGGGCTGGCATACATCAGGCCAATAACATCGGTATTGCGGTCGTAAATGGCTCTTTCGTAGGTTACAGGGCGCGATGGGTCGCTGCTTTTCATCCAATAGTATGTGTTTTCAAAATTCACACCGTTGCCGCACTCGTTGCCCATCGACCACATAATCACCGAAGGATGGTTCCTGTCACGTTCAAGCATGTCGCGATTGCGCGACCAAATCATCTTCTCGTATTGTGGGTCTTTGGCGAGGCTCTTTTCACCATAGCCTTGGGCGTGCGACTCGCAGTTGGCCTCATCCCAAACATAAAGGCCATATTTATCGCATAGTTCGTACCAATACGGGTCATCAGGATAATGGCAGGTGCGCACCGTGTTAATGTTCATTTGCTTCATCAATGCGATATCGCGTTCCATCGACTCACGCGAAATCACATGGCCCGTGTAGGAGTCATGCTCGTGGCGGTTCACACCTTTTATTAATACATACTGCCCATTGACCAAAAGTTTGCCATCCTTGATTTCCACAGTGCGGAAACCAATATGGTTTTCAAGTCGCTCAATCTCTTTTCCTTTTTTATCCAAAACTTTGATCTCCAATCGATATAGATTCGGATGTTCTGCCGACCACGGCTTGATATCTGCTAAATCACGACCAGCATCTATAAAGAACCATCCATTCATTCCGGCCAAGTCTCGTTCTAATTTTAGAATCTCGTTTTCACCGTCTTTGATTGTCACTTCTACCTTTTCTTTCTTCAAATCTTTGCCAGTTTGATTCTGAAGAGTTATACAAATTAGAAATCTGCCTTTTTTGTATGTACTATCCAAATCTGCACAAACCTCATAATCAGCGATATTCAGTTTTGGCTTGGAATAAACCACGACATCACGCTCGATGCCGCTCAAACGCCAAAAATCCTGGCATTCGAAATAGGAGCCATTGGAGAAACGATAGACCTTGACTGCTAATGTGTTCTTTCCCACCTTGACGTAAGGCGTAAGATCGAACTCGGCGTTGGTCTTGGCATCTTCAGTATAACCCACAAACTGCCCGTTCACCCAAACATAATAGGCCGACTTCACGGCACCGAAGTTGATGAAGGTCAGTCTATCTTTCCAAGTTTCAGGAATCTCAAACTCGGTCAGATAGCAGCCAACAGGGTTATCCTTCGCCGGGGCAAAAGGCGGCTCGTTGGGTCGAAATTCGTTGTCCACATTGACATAGATGGGCATGCCGTAGCCGTTCAGCTCCCAGTTGGCCGGCACCTTGAGGGTCTTCCAACTCGAGGCATTGTAACCTTCCTTGTAGAAGTCGACAGGTGCCTTCGAGGGCGAGTCCACCCATTGGAACTTCCAGTCGCCATTGAGGCATTGCGACCATTGTTCACCAACGGGGATGACATTCGTCCGGGGATACAGACGGTTGATCTCGTAGACGTTGACGTCGTTCCAGGCATTCAGCTCGGCTTCGGTTTGGGCCTTGAGGGTAGCCAGGGCGAGGCACAGGGCCAGGAGGATTGATACTTTCTTCATAGTTTTATTCTTGTTGGTTGGCCCCTACACTGCGCTGCGCTTGTGTAGGGTTAATAGAATATCGTGTCTTCGACACGGGGTTAGTCGGCATGCATCATTTTTTCCCTTTCGGCATCGGGTATCCGCTCCGACTTGTTTGCCTCCCGGTCGAAATAGACGACCACGGCATGACATAAAGTCTTGACCTCACCGGTATCAGCATCTTTCAGGCATTGCTCCATCTTGAAGCTGGAGTTGCCTATCTCGAGGACGTGACTTTCACATACAATGGGGTCGTGAAACAACACAGGCTTACGGAAATCGAGATCCACATGGACGAGGACATACTTGAAAGTGAGCCAGTCGATGGGTGTCTGGAAGACATGCTCGAAGTAGCGGCTTCGGCCCATGTCGAAAAAGTTGCACTGCGCCCCATTATTGACATGGTTATACGGGTCGAGGTCGCTCATGCGGATTTGTATCGGACAAGAGAACATTTTAGTTGAGAGTTTAGAGTTGAGAGTTTAGAGTGAAGATGGCTTCACTTCATCTCGAAATGCGGTATCGGCTGCAACTTGAAGAGGTTGGTGATGTGCTTGTGATCAATCAAGGCCTTGGTCTTGGGGTCGTTGCAGACACCAGTGCGGATGTAGTTGTCCAACACGGCGTATGTGAAACCGAGATTGTCCTCGTCGCTCTTGTTCGTGAGGCCATCCGACGGGGTCTTTTCCACCAACTCAATAGGCAGACCCAACTCCTTCCCTATCGCCTTGACTTCCTGTACGGTGAGTCCGCCCAAAGGAGCAAAGTCGCCAGCAGCGTCGCCATAGCGTGTCGAATAGCCTACCCAGTCCTCGGAGAGGTTGCAGGTGTTGGCCACACGGCCGTTCATCGACTGCGAGACGGCATACAAAGTGCTCATACGCAGACGCGGCGGCAGGTTAATCGTAGTTTGACGGCTGACCTCGGCATCCAAAGTGCCAAGTTGCTCCTTTACAGCGGCGATCAAGGTATTATAGGTGTCGCCGATGTTGACACAGCAATGGCGGATGCCCAGATGGTTGATGAGTTTCATGCTGTCGTCAATGTCGGGTTGCACGCCATTGGGCATGGTCACGCCGATGACGCGGTCCACGCCGAGGGCCTCGACACAGAGACCGGCGACGACGCTGCTGTCCTTGCCACCCGAGATGCCGATGACGGCGTTGCAGTCCTTTCCGTTCACTTCAAACCAGTCGCGGATCCATTGCACGACTTGGTCTTTTACTTTTTTGGGATCGAAAGTATTCATATTGTTTAATATTTTGTTTTTGACTCCGAGACTGCGGGACACGGGACTGCGGGACTTGATTACGTCTCGAAGTCCCGAAGTCACGTAGTCTCACGTCCTACATAAAGCTGCTGCCACCGATAAACTGGCGCAGCATGGATGTGGCCGGTATCTCCTTGTCGGAGACGGGCGTGAAATAATGCAAGAAACGCAACAGTCGGTGCGCCTCGGTGTATTCGGGGCAGTTGTTCGGCACGGTGGCCAAAATGCTCTCTGCATGGTTGCGCATGACGGCGAACTCAAGCAGATAGGCCGAGTTGAACATCACGTCGGCATTCTCCTGATAGGGATTGATCCATTTCTCCTCGGCATCGCGCACACTAGCCCATTGGCTGATGGTCTCTCGAGCCGTGAAAGCCCCTTTGTTGTAGTCGCGTACGATGCGTCGCAAAAGGCGGTTGTCGTCGGTGGGGATGATGTTGTGGTCATCCAAACCCGTGCTGGTCAAGGTAGAGATGAAGATGCGGAACTTGGCCGACTCAGGAATCTGTTCGGTCAACATGGGATTCAAGGCATGAATGCCTTCGAGCAACAACACCGAGCCCTCCTTGAGTTGCAGCTTCTTGCCGTTGTATTCGCGGATGCCCGTAACGAAATTATACTCGGGCACCTCAATCTCCTCCCCTTTCAGCAAGGCAATCAAGTCTCGCTCCAAGGCGGCATGGTCGACGGTATCGAAGTTGTCGAAATCATAAGTGCCATCGGGCAGCTTGGGTGTATCCACGCGGTTGACAAAGTAGTCATCCGTCGAGAACGAGATAGGCTTCAGTCCGCAGGCCATCAGTTGGATGCTCACACGGCTACAGAAGGTGGTCTTACCGCTGCTGCTGGGACCTGTTATAAGGACCAAACGCACAGGGTTCTCACTGTGATAACGACGGTCAATCTCTTCAGCAATCTGCACGATTTTCTTCTCCTGCAAGGCCTCGGCTACCTGCACCAGTTCGCGTGCCTTGCCGCTCTGGCAGGCCAAGTTGACATCGCCCACAGTGCTCAATCCCATGATGTCGTTCCACTTCAGGCTCTCCGAGAGTATCTCGAAGGTCTTTGGCTGGTCTTGCATCTCGGCCAGACGGTCAGGGTGGTCGCGGTCGGGAATACGCATCAAGATGCCGTCGCGATAGGCTTCGATGTCCCAAATGTTGAGATATCCAGTAGAAGGCACCAGTCTTCCATAGTAATAATCAGCCGTATCCTCCAAAGTGTAGTAGTCCGTATAGGCCTTGCCACTAGTTTCCATCAGTTTGACCTTATCCTCCTGTCCCATATCACCGAACATCTTGATAGCCTCCTCGATGCGGGCCTCATGGCGGTGGAAAGGGATGTCGTCTGCCACGATGGCTCTCATCCTCACCCTAAGGGCAGCGACGTCATTAGCGTCCAGAATCATACCATCGCTCTTCTTGATACGGCAGAAGCACCCCTTTGAGATGGGATGCTCCATGTTCAACTTGCTACCTGGGAAGAGGTCTTGTGCCGCCTTGTAGAGAAGGAAGCCCAACGAGCGGAAATAGACCAGACGTGCCGTGTGGTGTGTAAGGTCAAGAAACTCCACATCGCGGCTATTGTATACTCGGAACTTCAGACCTTGAGAGACATTGTTAACCTTGGCCGAGACGATAGGATAAGGCCTGTCGAAGTCGAATTCTGGCAGCATCTCAAGCAAGGTCGTCCCTTCCTTGAACTCTTTAGTGGTTCGGTTGTTGAGACAATAGATTTGAAGCATAATGGCAGTAATAGAGGTTATTCGGTTTCTCTCTGTATTCTGTTGATGGCATCGACGGCCAAGCGGTAGTCAGGCTGCAACTTCAGGATCTCCTTGTAGATCTCGCTGGCTTGGGTGTAGTTGCCCATCTGCTCGAGCACGCGACCTTTGTTGTAATAGGCGTCAATGTATTTGGGGTTGGCCTCCAACGAACGGTTGAAATAGTCCAAAGCCACCTCATTGTTTTCGAGATATACATAGTTGACATATCCGATGTTGAAGAGCACGATGTAGTTGTCGGGACGCAGCATCAGCAGGGTGTCGTAATGACGAAGGGCCTCTTCGGGTTCGCCATGGCTTTGCAAGTAAAGCGCTAATTCATAGCGTGCCGTGGGTTGGTCGGGAAACTGCTGCTGTGCCTTGCGCAGGTAGTCGGCGGTGTAAGGCGGCTGCTGTGTGGCATAGATACGACTGATTTGTTCAACGGGATCGTAGAAAGTGGCATCTTGCTCGGCAGCGAGTTGGAAGTTCTTCAGCGCACTGACCGTGTCTTGCTTGGCGGCCATATAGCACATGCCTTTCACAAAATAGGCGCGAGGGTTGTACGAAGACAGCCCCAAGGCCTTGTCGACATAGCCGATAGCGAGGTTGAAGTTTTGCTGAAGCAGGTTCAGTTCGGCAAGCTTCACCAAGGGACGAGCATCCAACGAATTGATTTCCACCGCCTTGTTGAGCGTCGCAGAAATGTTGTCTTGGTCACCCAAGGCATAATACACATCGGCCAACAAGAGATAGGTGTCAAGGTTATTGGGGTCGAGTTGCAGCGACTTGTTGATGTCAACCATGGCCTGTCCTACTTGTTCAGTGGCAAAGTAGGCTTTGGCGCGGCTGACATAAAGGCGCGCGTTGGTGCTATCCATGGCGATGGAGTCAGAAAGCAGCTGGATGGCCTCGTTCACCGTGACATGAGCCGTAGGTTCTTGATTCGTTGGTTCCGGTTCTGGCTTTGGCGTGTTGTTGCAAGCAAAGAGGGCCAGCAGCAGGCCGAGAAATAGGATGGATTTGTTTTTCATTGTTGTTTTTGTTTTGCTACTGGCTACTGGCTCTTGGCTGCTGGCAGCTCCGCCGCATTTAGGAGATTGCGGGTCAAGCCCGCAATGACGTACTCGGTTGAAGCTGCCAGAAGCCAAAGGCCAAAGGCCAGAAGCCAAATTACTCTTCACTCTTCTCCAACGCCTCAAAGATCTTGGCAGCGAGTTCGTCGGCAAGTTCCGGGTTGTCTTCGATGAGTTTCTTAACCGAGTCGCGGCCCTGGGCGAGCTTGGAGTCGCCGTAGCTGAACCACGAGCCGCTTTTCTTGATGATGCCCATCTCCACGCCGAGGTCAACGATTTCGCCTGAACGAGAGATGCCTTCACCATAGAGGATGTCGAATTCGGCCTTACGGAACGGCGGGGCCACCTTGTTCTTGACGACCTTCACCTTCACGCGGCTACCCATGACGTTCTCGCCATCCTTAATCTGGCTGATCTTGCGGATGTCGATACGCACGGAGCTGTAGAACTTCAGGGCATTACCACCCGTGGTGGTCTCGGGGTTGCCGAACATCACGCCGATCTTCTCGCGCAGCTGGTTGATGAAGATGCAGACGCAGCCCGTCTTGTTGATGGTGGCGGTAAGCTTACGCATGGCTTGGCTCATCAAGCGGGCTTGGAGACCCATCTTGCTGTCGCCCATCTCGCCTTCGATTTCGCTCTTGGGCGTAAGGGCTGCGACGGAGTCGACGACGATAACATCGATGGCGCCAGAGCGGATGAGGTTCTCTGCGATTTCGAGGGCTTGCTCACCATAGTCAGGTTGTGAAATGAGGAGGTTCTCCACGTCCACGCCGAGTTTGGCGGCATAGAAACGGTCGAAGGCATGCTCCGCATCGATGAAGGCAGCGATACCACCCTTCTTTTGGGCCTCGGCCACTACGTGGAGGGCCAGCGTCGTCTTACCCGAGCTCTCAGGACCGTAAATCTCGATGATACGGCCTTTCGGCAGACCGCCTACGCCGAGGGCGTAGTCCAGGCCGATGGAGCCGGTGGAGATGCTCTCCATCTTCTCGGCCTCGGCGCCCAGGCGCATAATGCTTCCCTTGCCAAAGCTCTTCTCGATGTTTCCTAATGTGGCTTCCAAAGCCTTCAGTTTCTCCTGCCTCAGTTTTGCAGCTTCTTCTTGTGTTTTTTCTGTAGTCATGATTGTGGGGGTTTTTAGATTGTTGATTGTTTATTTGTTGAATTAACTACGTTGAATCTTCGATTTGTTTAATTGTTGAATTTCAAGATTATTCTGACGCGGTTCACGAGACGCTTAACGCGCGATTCATTAATAAGGGACAAAAATAGTAATTTTTGACATGATGACGTTATTTTTGGTTATTTTTCTCGATGAGACTTGCATATTATGAAAAAGTTGTATTTTTGCAGACGGTTGGTCGCGGAAACGGATAGAAAAACAGCGGACTATCAAGACGTAAGGGACTGGCTTCGGCATGACACCCTCCGCGATAACGCTTTAAAGCCTCCTATTCGGGGGCTTTTCTCTTTCTAAGGGATTGAAAAGCCAAACTTTTGTTTCTTCCTCTTCTGATTTCTTCCACATAGACATATTGATTACCAATCTTCTTTTCGTAAATGAATACTCTGTTTTTGTGTATCCTTGTCAAAGACGGAGAAATAATCACCGCATCTCTGTTTTTGATAATGTAAGGGATAAGGAAATAATCCTCCACGGTTAATGGTACCCTATCTTTACTATTCTCCCCGTGTCGGTTTTGCGAATGGCAGGTCCCGCTTGTTTCAATCACATGCTTGTAGCCCGTTAGATCAATACCTTCTTTCTTGGCCAAAGCCATCAATTCGTCATCAACATCATTGTCAATTATGGCAAACTTGTAGTCGCACTTTTGATTAATTAGTTCCACCAATTCCGAAAATGGAATCTTGATTGATTGTTCTTTGTTGAATGGTTTTTTGTCCGTCATAGCACTTTCGATTTTGATGCTGCAAAGTAACGGAGTCTGTCAAGAGTAAGCCGTTGAACAAACGTTTGTAGTCGACAGTAGTCGTTTGTTGTCGTTTGCTGTCGGATATGTTATTGGTTTACAACGAATAGGAAAATAGTCAGAAATACATCAAAAACAGAGTTACATACCGCTATTTTGTAATTTTTTGTATCTTTGACGCAGAAAAACCTCATCCAGATATGAGAAAGTTCGTCGTTTTGATCGCATTGCTGTTAGGCATGACTTTGGTCTCCCTTGGGCAAAACCAGCAGCTACAAATCATGAGCTACAACGTGCGCCATTGCGCGGGCATGGACTTGGTGATAGACTACGACCGAACAGCCGCAGTGATTGTCCAACAACAGCCCGATGTGGTTGCCCTTCAGGAGCTGGACAGCATGACAGGACGAAGCGGAAATCGTGACCAACTGGGTGAGTTGGCTAGCCGTACAGGTTACCATCCGGTCTTTGGGGCTGCCATCGAATTCAACGGCGGCTTGTATGGTGTGGGCATCCTCTCTCGCGAAATGCCAGTGAGTACCAAACGCATTCCCTTGCCTGGCGAAGAGCCCCGTGTGCTTTTAGTAGCAGAATTGGAAGATTATGTGATTGCCTGCACCCATCTCGACCTTGACAAGGCGCAACGCTTGGCATCGGTCCCGCTCATCGTGGAAGAAGCCCAACAATGGCAGAAGCCTTTCCTTCTTGTTGGCGACTGGAACGACACCCCTGACTCGGAATTGCTCGAGGTGATGACACAGCATTTCACCGTCCTTACTGGCGATGAGGCCACCTACCCTGCCGACGAGCCCATAGAGTGCATCGACTACGTCGCCGCCTTCAACGGCTGCGCAGAAGCCATCGGCTCCCTGGTCATCGACGAGCCTGAGGCCTCCGACCATCGGCCTTTGGTGGTTTGGATGAGGTTGAGATGAGCTTTCGTTTTTGCGGAGGTTGAAACCGTCCGATATGATAGGGGCGTCCTTTTTTCTGCCTACTTGAGACCTTCTTTAGTTGCGGAGGTTGAAACCGTCCGATGGTTTCTTATCGTCCTTTCAGGACTTGGCTTTACGTTGGAAATAGTGAGAAATCTTTTATAGAACAACCTACACAATTCATAGAGTTTTCCTACTTTTGTGCTCTGGAGTCAGTGCAGAGTCCTGAAAGGACGACCCGACTTCTACGGGGATTTCAATCCCCTTGACCACACAAACTCAACCATCATGGGAAGCTCACTCGCAAGAAACGACATCCATATCGTCTTCCACATCAAGTATCATAGCATGGAGATACACAACGAGGATCTTGGAAAAGTGTTTGCATACATCGGAGGTGTCATCCGCAACATGGATGGCATACCCGTCGAAATCGGTGGCATCGGCAACCATGTCCACATCCTCACCTCGTTGCCCAAGACCATCTCCTTGTCCGACTTCGTGAAGAGGATCAAGGCCTACAGCAGCAAGTGGATCAAGACATTGGACGAACAGTATTACGAGGGCTTCTGCTGGCAGGCAGGCTATGGGGCCTTCTCGGTGGATTACAGAGGTATAGACCGAGTTGCGCAATATATCCGCACCCAAGCGGAGCACCACCACCGCACCGACTGGAGAGACGAATACAAGCAGCTCCTTGATGAGGCAGGCATTGAGTATGATGAACGGTGGGCGTTTGAGACGGATTGAGGCGGGTATCGGAGGTTGAAACCGTCTGAACTATGGCATCCTTAATTGCAACTCGTCAATCTCAGAAATCATTTCCTCGAACTTTTTCTTGATGTAATCAAATACTTTCCCTTGAATTATTTCCTCTGTTATATTATAATCCCAATTACGAATCGTGTTTTGAAGATATTCGAATCCATAAGGCCAACCATGACATGGGCTCTCCGAAAGGCAATTTAACTTTTGATAATCTGTTGTTTTTATAGTACTTCCTTTTTTGGGGGTCTCATACCAACTTACGCCCACATACATATTATACCAATCGTTTTTTCTATCAGTCCAAATAAATACTCCATAAAACTTCCATTCCTCTCGATAAATCCAAGCTCCTCCTTCTCCATATTCACATTGTTTTCCAAATTTCATATTCATTTGTTTAGCATAATCTTCTAAGGGCTCCCAAATATACTTATCGAATAATCTTCCTATCCATTCATTTTGAAGTTTCAACACTTCACTTACAGCAATGGTATTTTCAGGAGAAAGCATTATAGACAAAAGTTCTTCTTTATACTTCGTATCCATATCTGTATTGGTGATTTGTTTGACAAGTTCATGATATTGCTTTATTACGGATTGAACCAAAGGCTTTCCTTCCGAAATGGTATAGCATTTTTCGAGCCATTTACTAATTTCATTCTCATAAGAGATAGTGTCATAGTCAAATTTAGCATTTCCTAACGAACATTTATCTGGCTCATGTCCATCAAGGGTTAGATACACGAGTTTATACCCATCAGGAAACTTCTTCCTGCCATAATTGTTGTACCTAAGCATTTGGTTTGTCTGGTCGCCAGCATAGATTTTATTCTCGATAATGATGGCGTGTTTACCATCTTCGATAATGATATCTATCTGTCCGCCCTTTATTTCAGTCTTAGGGCCAATCCAACGTTCAGTAATAATACCACATGGGCAACGACGATAATCAAAATAATCGTCCTGCACACCTATCACTTCCAAAAAAGCCTGAAGGAAAAGTTGAGACAATCCATGAGAACCTTTAGGATTTAGCAACTCAGCAATAAAAGCAGAGTGCAGCCGCACTTCTTCCGTCCGCAAACCAATTGTATTGAACACATTAAAGAATTCACCTTCTTCTCGTTTCTTTTCTTCCACTTTCTTCTCTTGTTCGTAAAGTTTTGAGATAGATTCTAGCATTTTTAGAGTTGTTTCCATATCATCAGTTTTTATAGCGATAAAACTTCACTATTTTCCCAATTCTTCCAACCTCCTCACCAACTCATCCACCCCTTCCACCGCCTTCGCCTTAATATGCTGGAATCCAGCCGGTAGGCCTCCTTTCAAATCTTTCGGGTCAATCAGGAACTTGGGAATCTCACTTGGGGCATACTCGACCAATCCAGCCGCCGGATATACCACCAACGAAGAGCCGATGACAACGAAGATGTCGGCTTGTTGAACCCAATACTCTGCCAATTCCATACCGTCGACATACTCGCCGAACCATACGATATAAGGCCGCAGTTGCGAACCATCGGCGGCTTTGTCACCTAATCGAATGGGGACATCAAGCGGATATTCCTTGATGCAATTGGGGTCGAGGCGATTGCGCGATGAGGTCACCTTGCTCAACTCACCGTGAAAATGCAGCACCTTGCTACTGCCAGCCCTTTCGTGAAGATTATCCACATTCTGGGTGATGATAGTCACATCGTATTGTTTTTCCAAATCCGCCAAAACACGATGTGCATGGTTCGGCTCCACTTCCAACAGGTTTTTCCGACGGGCATTGTAGAAATCGAGCACCGCCTGTGGGTCTTCCTCAAAACCCTCTACGCTGGCCAACTTCATGGCATCGTATTTTCCCCACATACCATTGGCATCACGAAATGTAGGAATTCCGCTTTCAGCACTGATACCGGCACCCGTGAAGACTACTAGTTTTTGTCGCATAATAGAAAATCAGGTCTGATTAGATTTTGCAAAGATACATAAATATGCATAAAATCGTACTCTTTCACATTAAGCAAAGTCCCGAAGGGACGGTCCTACCACATCGGAGGTTTCAACCTCCGTCTACCAAAAGCGTCAGCGCATCCTAACCACATCGGAGGTAACCTCCGTGAACCAACCTCAAATCCGCTTCCTCCCCCAGTCCGCCTTCCAAATATAGACCAGCGAAATCAAGCCAATGGAGATGTTGTAGACCCACTCGGCGGTCCACACGCCGGCGATGGTGGAGGTCTTCGACATCAGGAAAACATAGATGATGTAGATGATGAGGATGCCAAACTCCAAGGCCATGGCCGCCGTGGTGTTGCCTGTGCCCGAGACAGCCTCGAAAAAGGTCATGGAGAAAGCGCCCAACAAAGTGGCTACACAGATCACATACACCGAAGGGATGGCCGCCTGTGCCAAAGCGACATCGTCCGTGTAAATCTGAAGGACGAGATGCGGGATAATCGCAACAATGATGACCAATACCAATGAGCATAAAAAACTGTTTTTCACCACTTTCCATACGCTCGGCATCACCTCGTTACTCTTGCCTTCACCGATGATGCGGCTCGTCAGAGTGTTGGCAGTCGAGGCAAAGGCAATGCCCGGGATGATGAGGATCATATAAGTGCTTCGGACCACCGACGAGACGCCGATGGCAGTCTCTCCCATCTTCTCGATCATGACGAAGAAGATGAACCAGGCACCGAACGAGAACAGGCGCTGGATCATACTCGGGAAGGCTACCTTGAGGATGTCGCCCATCAAGGCAGGCTGCCACTTGTGCCAACGGAACATGCCGTATTCCTCATGCGGTATCTTGATGTAGGTGTAAATCCAGAAGAAGAAAAACGCCGTGATTTCGGCCAACAACGAAGCCAAAGCCGCGCCACCGATGCCCATCTCGGGCAGACCCACGTGGCCGAAGATCAAGGCCCAGTCAAAGAAGATGTTGACCACGGCCATGATGATGGTCGAAAAGGTGATGACCTGGGTGCTGCTGATGCCGACATAGAAGGAGCGGAACAGGAAGTTGAACACCACGAACATAATGCCGAACTGCCTGAATTTCAAATATTCGTTAGCCGCCGCATAAATGTTTTCCGACTCAATGATGACATGCAACAGCCTATGGCTGAAGAAGAATAGGATACTGAACAGCAAGATGCCCAAACCGAGCACAAACACTGCCCCATGCTGAAACACCACGCCAATCTTGCTGAAGTTGCCCTCGCCATAACGTCGCGCGATGAAGATCTGTATGCCTACGGCAAAGCCCATCGCCAAGGTGGTGAAGACGAAATAATACAAGCCTGCCATCATGGAGGCACTCAGCTCGATGGTGCCGAGGTGACCCAAGAAAGCGGTGTCGGTGAAGGTGATGATGGTCTGCGCAAGGTTGCCCAACATGATGGGGTAAGCGATGCGCCAGATCTCGCGGTTCGAAACGGTGGTTTTAATCATGCGGCAAAGATAGGAATTTATCTCACGCAGAATTCGCAGAACTATTATGAATCGCGATGCGGCGTGTAATTACGCACGCAGAATCCGCAGAACTATATGAAGCGCAAAGCGACGCCAAGTTTGCGTCCGGCAGGTTCTGCGGATTCTGCGGATTCTGCGTGAAAAAACTACTTTGAGCGAAGCGAAAAGAATGCCTTCCCCAGATGCTCCGAAATGTCAGAAGCAATCAAAGCCTCCTGCCCTATCTCGTCGGCAGCAAGGTCGCCTGCGAGGCCGTGGAGATAGACACCCAACACGGCGGCTTCCTCGGGCGAATAGCGCTGCGCCAAAAGCGATAGGATGATGCCCGTCAAAACGTCGCCGCTGCCTGCCGTGGCCATGCCAGGATTGCCCGTGGTGTTGAAGAAGATGGTGCCGTTGGGCATCGCCACCGAGGTATGTGCGCCTTTCACAATGACGACGAGGTCGTGTTTGATGGCTAATTCCCTTTGCTTCTCAAGGCGCTCGAACGAGGTCGATGTCTTGCCCACCAAGCGTTCAAACTCCTTGGGATGGGGAGTCAGTATCGTTTTGGCAGGCAGGAAGGGCAGCCAAGTGGGGTTGTCGGAGAGGATGTTCAAGGCGTCGGCATCCATGACGAGCGGCACTTGCACTTCTTGAATAAGTCGTTTCAAGGCGCGGACGGTGTCATCCGCCTTGCCCAAGCCTGGACCTACGCCCACTGCGGTATAGGCATCCAGATGTCCAAACGATGAGAAGCAGGTTTCGGAATCATCACCATCAATCATCGCCTCGGGGATGGCGGTCTGCAAAGGCAGTTGGGCCACCTTGGGCAGATGTACGCTCAACAATCCCACACCCGTGCGCAGACAGGCTTTCGCGCCCAATAAAGCCGCGCCCGTCTTGCCTTCGGAGCCAGCAATCAGCAAAGCGTGACCGTATGTGCCTTTATGAGAGTATTTCGTGCGGTTGTGCAGTATCGGTTTCACCATCGCTTTGACGGTCAACAGGTTGTTGGTCTCCACCTCTTCCAAATAGCGCGGGTGCAGACCGATGTCCAAGACCTCGAAGCGGCCCACATACGGGTCGTTTTCGGGCAGCAGGAAAGCCAACTTGGGGTTCTGGAAAGTCAGCGTGTAGTCGGCCTTGAAGATGAAGCCTAAGGCACTGGGCTCGTCGGCGAAGAGTCCCGAAGGGATGTCGATGGCCACACGGATGGCCTTGCTTTGGTTGAGGTAGGCAATCAGGTCGGCGGCCATGCCCTGCGGCGGACGGTTGAGGCCCGAGCCAAAGATGGCGTCGACCACCACATCGTTGGCATCGACTTTCGGGAAGTCGTCCTCGGTGAGGATGTCGAACATCGGCACCTTGGTTTCGTTCACGAGGCGGTAGTAGTTCACCTCGCAGTCGTGGCTCATCTTATCCGAGTAGCGCACCATAAACACCTGCGGGACAATCTCTTGCTCATTGAGCAGTCGGGCCACCACGAGGCCGTCGCCGCCATTGTTGCCCATGCCGCAGAAGATCTTGATGGTCTTGTCGCGCGGCGCACGACGATAGAGCCATTCGAAGACTTTCGTGGCCGCCCGTTCCATCAGGTCGACGGACTCGATGGGTTCGTTCTCTATCGTGTATTTGTCCGCTTCGCGGATTTGATTGACTGAGAGGATTTTCATAACCGTTCTTTTTACATATTACTTATCTGGAATCCAAGGCAATAAATTTGCATCTTCACAAAACCTTTCATAATACATATCAGGAGGTATCATTTTTTCAAATACTTCGTTTCCAACTTTTTGCAAAAAAAATTCTTTTTCCGAAAAAACAACAAGTTTCTTTTCAAGAAGTTGTACTAAAAACCATTGTTCAGAATCATTAAAACTCATACCATTTACGGAATACGATATTTCTTTCTTATGGAAATATAAATTCAAACTATCTCCAAACATTAGGTCAATTTGATGATAATCTCCACAAGCATCATCTCCATTTAATTCTATTGTTCGCAAAGTCCAACCCAATTCTTCATCTTTATACATTTCTACGGGATTAACTATTGGAATCCGAGGATCTCTATCAGAAAACAAACATGTATAAAATGTTGTTCGTGGTTTCCCATACCCTTGTTCTATTTCTTTTGAGTTCAAAACTTCATCCACTAAATCACTCCATGAATTCTTACACCCATAAAATGGAAAAAACATCACAAAGCATAAAAAGACATAAATGCTATTTTTCATAGGTGATTATGTAATCTGTTTGATTTATAAGTGTTTTGATTTTTTTCAGCAAAAATACACATTTATTCCTAAAAAACGACAATATAGAATCCTTGTTTTTGGAAAAAAGTTGCAAAAATGGTGTTGAAACAGTGGAAAAAAGTTGCAAAAACCCATAATAAAATATGAACCAAGTATTTATTAGCACAACAGTTTATTTAGCACTTCCTCCAGTTTCTCTTTCCCCTCAAACAATATCCCCGTGATGCCCAAAGCATTCGCCGCCGCCACATTATTCGGGTTGTCATCAATAAACATCGTCTCCTCTGCCTTGATGCCGAAGCGTAGCAAGGCCAGTTGGAAAATCCTCGGGTCGGGCTTCATCACCCGCTCGATGCCCGAGATCACCATGTCCTCCATGAGATTGAGGACAGGATAGACCGGCCGCACTAAAGAGAAGGTTTCTTCCGACCAGTTGGACAAGCCAAACACACAGAAACCTTTGGATTTCAATTCCTTGACATATTCCTCCATGCCAGGAATCTGTCCGCCCATCATCTTCATGAACTCACCGTAATACAGCTCGATTTCCTTCTTCCATTCGGGGTGCTCGGCGATGAGTTCCGTAACGCCTTCCGCAATGGGTTTACCGTTGTCGTGCTGGGCATTCCACTCGTAGGTGCAGATGTGGGTGAGGAACCATTCGGCCTTGTCCACATCGCCGAAATAAGGATCATAGAGGTAATGCGGGTTCCAGTCGAGGAGCACACCGCCGTAGTCGAAGATTAGGTTTTTTATCATGAACAACTTTTCAAAATTAGACTGCTATTCCTTTTTATTTCGGGACACTGGACTTTTTGACCATGACCATTGACCATGACCATGACTGCTTTAACAGGAGGTTTGAAGTTTCAACCCTTGATTGAAGCAGTCATTGTCATAGTCACAAGTCATAGTCTCGTAATCCAGCGTTGAATATGTCACTAAAGCCCCTCATCACTTAAGATTTCAAGGATTGGAACCACGACTGCAATTGTTCGTACAAGTCAGGCAACAACATGAGCACCACCATGACAAGAAGCACCAACATCACAATGCCGATCAGCGTACCTAGACAGCCCCATTTGCGGTCTTTGGTTTCCAACTTGGGCGTACACAATGTCACAATAAGGCCAATGATGGGTGAAGTCACTACTGAAAGCAGGAAGGCCCAACCGAAACCGATGCGGCGATGTGAGCCAATCAAACCGACGATGACTGCCAAAAGACAGCCCGCCAACAATCCGAAGAGAAAGACTAATATGGACATAATTGTTACAATTTGCTGCAAAGATAGTAATTTTTTTGAATGCGGAATGTGAAATTATGAATGCGGAATGGCGCAAAGCGACGCTGGATATCGCCGTCATTGACTTCGTTGAATCTGCAATTTCAGCATTCCGCATTCAGCATTCTACATTTACGTTCCACATTTCGCATTGTTTTTTTCCTTAATTTTGTGCCTTTAATTATTGAAACTATGCAAAACATAGACTTCACCCCGCAAATCGCGCAAGAACTCAACCTCGCCGCTCATCATGTGGCCAATGTCATTCGCCTCTTCGACGAAGGCGCCACCATCCCCTTCATCGCCCGCTACCGCAAGGAAATGACAGGCACGATGAACGAAGAGAATGTGGCCGCTGTGCAGAAACGCCTCGAGCAACTCACCGAACTGCAAAAACGCAAAGAAAGCGTCATCGCCTCCATCCGCGAGCAGGAGAAACTTACGCCTGAACTGGAACAAAAGATACTGAACGCCAAGACCTTGCAGGAAGTTGAGGATTTGTATTTGCCCTACAAACCCAAACGCCGCACCCGCGCCGCCATCGCCCGCGAGAAAGGTCTGGAGCCGCTTGCCGCACAAATCATGGCGCAGAACGTGGATATGGTGGACCGCCTCGCAGCGCGTTATGTCAACGCAGGCAAGGGCGTTAACGACATCGAGGAAGCCCTGCAAGGCGCGAAGGACATCATGGCCGAATGGGTCTCGGAGAACATCAACGGGCGCAACCGCATCCGTAAGATCTTCCACATGCAGGGCGACATCAGCTCCGCCGTGGTCAAAGGCAAGGAAGAGGAAGGCAAGACCTACCAGCAGTATTTCGACTTCCGCGAGCCAATTTCCGAGGCACCCTCACATCGCCTCCTTGCCCTGTTCCGTGCTGAGGAAGAAGGCATGGTGAAGCTGAAAATCAAAGTGGACGATGACTTTGTGCTCAATTCTTTGGAGAGCATCTTCCTGAAGAATGACAACGAATCCTCCGAACTCGTGCGCGAGGCCATCGCCGACTCATGGAAACGCCTGCTTGAACCATCCATCGAGACCGAGATACGCAATTATTATAAGGAGAAGGCCGACGAGACCGCCATCCGCGTCTTCGCCGAGAACCTTAAGCAGCTGCTCCTCGCCGCCCCTATGGGCCAGAAGCGCGTCCTTGCCATCGACCCAGGTTTCCGTACGGGCTGCAAAGTGGTGGTTTTAAGTGAGACAGGTGCCTTGCTCCACAATGAAACCATCTACCCCCACCCGCCCAAGTCAGACACGGTGGGTGCCATGCGCAAGATCAAGAGCCTCGTGGATGCCTATAGAATCAAGGTCATCGCCATCGGCAACGGCACGGCGGGACGCGAGACCGAGGACTTCATCCGCTCCATCAAGTTCGACCGCGACCTGATGGCCGTGATGGTGAGCGAGAGCGGCGCCTCGGTGTATTCCGCCTCCAAAATCGCCCGCGACGAGTTCCCCGACTACGACATCACCGTGCGCGGCGCGGTCAGCATCGGACGCCGACTGATGGACCCGCTGGCCGAGTTGGTGAAGATCGACCCGAAGAGCATCGGCGTGGGACAGTACCAGCACGATGTGGACCAAAAGAAACTCAGCGAGAGCCTTGACCAGACCGTGGAGAGTTGCGTGAACGCCGTCGGCGTGGAGCTCAACACCGCCAGCCAACAGCTGTTGTCATATGTCAGCGGTGTGGGGCCCACATTGGCATACAACATCGTCCACTACCGCGACGAAATCGGCGGCTTCAAGACGCGCCAACAACTCTATGGCGTACCACGCCTCGGCGACAAAGCCTTCGAGCAATGCGCCGGCTTCCTGCGCATCCATAATGGTGACAACCCCTTGGACCAGAGTGCCGTCCATCCCGAGAGCTACCACATCGTGGAAAAGATGGCCAAGAAACTGGGCGTGAAAGTGAAAGACCTCATCGGCAACAAGGAACTCATCGCCCGAATCAAGCCGGAAGAGTTTGTAGAAGAGCATTTTGGCTTGGAAACCATCAATGACATCCTCACCGAGTTGGACAAACCTGGCCGCGACCCGCGTAAGACCTTCGAGGCCTTCGAATTCGACAAGAACATACGCACCATCAACGACTTGCGTGTCGGGATGACCCTCAACGGCATCATCACCAACATCACAGCTTTCGGTGCCTTTGTCGACATCGGCGTGCACCAAGACGGCCTCGTCCACATCAGCCAGATGGCCGACCATTACATCAAAGACCCGAACGAGGTGGTGCACCTTAACCAGAAGGTACGCGTAAAGGTCTTGGAAGTGGATGTGAACCGAAACAGAATCAGTTTAACCATGAAACTATAAGAACGCATTATTGAGCCATATGAAACGTATCCTTTTACTCTGCCTTGCCGTTTTCGGGTTGACAATGTGCGCCTTGGCACATCCCGTCAACCTTGAAACCGCCACAGCCATCGCTTCCCGCTATATGGGCACCCACGATTTGCAACTTACAGCCACCTATCGGACGGGCAATGGCGCCGCCGCCTTTTATGTCTTCAACACCTCAGATGGCTTCGTCATTGTGGCTGCTGACGACTGCGAGACGCCCATCATCGGCTATTCCCACGAAGGCCGCTTCGATCCAAACAATGTGCCTGTACAGATGGAAGGCTATCTCCAGGATTTCGTGGCAAGGATACAATACGGCATCGAAAACCATATTGAGGCAGACGAAGCCACAGCAAGGCAATGGGAACTGGTGAAGGCCACTGGCAGGCTCAACGAAAGCAAGTCAATCAAGGCCGTTGAACCTCTATTGACCGAAATGTGGGAGCAGGGATGCCTCTACAACAGCCTCTGCCCTACCATGACCGGTCCCTGCGACCATGCCGAGGTGGGCTGCGTGGCCGTGGCCATGGCGCAAATCATGCACTATTGGGGCTATCCGGCCAAAGGTTGGGGGTCCCATTCCTATCCCTATGGCGCGGCGGACTTCGGCAACACCGTCTACGACTGGGAACACATGCCCGATTCGCTGACCGAAAACTCAAGCGAAGCCGAGGTTCTGGCCGTGGCGACTTTGTTGTCCCATTGTGGCATCGCGGTGAATATGCAATATGGCACCAGCGGTTCAAACGCCAGCACAGATGATGTACCCAAAGCCTTGAGACGCTATTTCGATTATTCAAGGCAGATCCACAAGGAAAAAAGATCGAGTTACAGCAATGAAGAATGGAGTTCGCTATTGAAGGCTAACCTTGACTTACGCCAGCCCATACAATATGTCGGGTATGGCAGTGGTGGCCACTCTTTCGTCTGCGACGGATACGACAGCGACGGACTTTTCCATTTCAACTGGGGATGGGGCGTCGCCAATGGCTATTTTGCCATAGGGAACTTGAACCCCATCGGATTCAATTTCAACAATAACAACTATGCCATTCTCGACATCATCCCGCAATACGATCCTTGTCTCGTGAATGCCTCCGTGTCTCCATCCGACGCAGGCACCGTCGAAGGTGAGGGAGCATACCATATCGGCGATTCGTGCACACTTACCGCTTTCCCTACTGACGACCATGATTTCTATTGTTGGAAAAAAGAAGGGCGGACCATCTCCAACGACCCATCGTTCACTTTCGCGGTTGAAAATGACACCATAAATATCGAGGCCGTCTTCTGTTGCCGCCCTATCGGACAAATCACGGCAAGCTATTCACCAGAAGCGAATAATCCAAATAGCACAAGCGTGAGACTTTCGTGGAGCCGCGCCGATACCGAGATGACCCTCTTGAAACAATTTGACCTCAATGAGGAAGGCAGTGGAGTGGCCACCGACGGCGAGTACATATATGTCACATACGCTGAATGGAACACTCCTCCGTTCGCGTTTGGCAAATTCACCATGAACGGAGACTTGGTGGAACAGTTCAACTTAAGAAACGACTTTGACGCCGTTGGCTTGGATTACGACGGAACCTACTTCTATTGCAACACTTCCCATTCCGCACTTCAACTGCTATATCAGGTTGACCTCGACAACAAAACGATTATCGACAGCTTAACAATCGGCAACTGGTTTGGTGATATCACTTACGACCCCGAATATGACGGCTTTTGGCTCGAAAAGAATAACCTAACCAGACTTTATGACCGTCAAGGCCAACTCATACAATCCAGTCCGGCGTTACCTGATTACACTTTTGGTTGGGGATATTTTACTGCTAAAGACGGGAGCCCGCATCTTTTATTCACAAGAGAATCAGGGATCTATGATTATGACATCACCAATAATACCATACTTGACCGCCCATTGTTGGATCCAGGTTGGGACTATACCTTCGGGCTGGGGGCTTGCACCGGAAAATACGACGGAAAAGACGCCATGTTCGTTGCCAATGACCACTCCATTCTCATTTATGAAATCAAATGCAGACTTGAACAAATCGTGAGCTACCGCATCTATCGTGCCGACAGCGAAGGCAACGCCGTGATGCTGGCCGACAATGTCGCTGGAATGTCATACCTCGACGAGACTTGGGGCAACGCCCTCGCCGGCGAATACAGATTCGGCATCAGCGAAGTCTTTGCCAACGGCGTCGAGTCGGAGATCATCTGGTCCGACCCCATCGTGAAGAATGACTTCGGAACCAACGAAAACCACGATGAGCCAGAAGGTCCAACCGTAAAAAAACTGCTTGAAAACGGCCACATCGTCATCGTCAAGGACGGAAAACGATACAATGTTTCAGGACAGCAATTGAATTGACACCGAAGCTTTTAATCTCTTTTTTTGCAGACACAATACTCTTTTCGGGAAACAATGTTTATTATTTCCTTATTTTTGCGCATTAAAGTTTTTCACTATGATGCGATATAGAACCATTTGTTTATTGCTCATCCCATTCCTTCTTCTGGGATGTGGCAAAAAGAAAGCACAAAAGCAAACCTTCGACCCCACCATTCCCGTTGAGATCAGTGTCATTTCGCAAACCGACGACAACAATTTGCGCAATTATGTCGGGACCACCAAGAGCGAGATGGAGCTCCCAGTTTCGTTTCCTTTGGGCGGCAAATTGACGGGTGTCTATGTCAAAAACGGGCAACATGTCAAGAAAGGCGCTTTGATTGCCCGTGTTGACGAGACTTCGGCCAAAAGCATCCATGACGCGGCCCTGGCCACCCTCAACCAAGCCGAAGACGGCTACAACCGCCTGAAGCAAGTGCATGACGAAGGCGGCATCCCCGACGTGCGATGGGTGCAGATGGAGACCGACCTCGAAAAAGCCAGACAAACCGAGATCACGACACGCAAGCAGCTGAACGAATGCACCTTGCGTGCGCCCCAAGAAGGCTTCATCAGCATGGAAGAACATACCACGGGTGAGAACCTGCTCCCCTCCACCCCTTTCTGCCGTATCATCGACATGAACAAGATGATCGTTGAGTTCTCCGTCCCCGAAAAGGAAATCGGCATCATCCAGGTGGGCGACCAGGCCGAAGCCACTTTCCCCGGCTTGAACAACCTGACCAAGACCATCGAGATCATCGATAAGTCGTTTGTCTCCAATCCCATGGGACACACCTATACCATCAAAGCCAAAGTGCCTGTCGCAAACAAGGACATCCTCCCCGGCATGGTGGCCAAAATCAAGCTCTCGCTTTCGGAAGCGTCGGGCATCGTGGTCCCTTCCTCGTGCGTACTGACCATGCCTGAAGGCGCCGACGTGTGGACCGTGAAAAACGGCAAGGCCTACCGGCGCAACATCAAGGTGGGCGGCTTCGTGAAAAACGGCGTGATGGTCGACAGCGGCCTCCAAAGCGGCGATACCATCATCACGGCAGGCTACCAGAAACTCTACAACGGATCCAAAGTATCGTTTTAACGGATTGGCAATGAATAAACTCAAAAACATGTGACTACGAGACCGCGGGACTACGGGACTGCGAGACTCTTAAATCGTCCCGCAGTCCCGCAGTCCCGCAGTCAAAAAAACGAATACTATGGCTCAAAAAAGAAATATCGTTGAAGGCGCGATGAGGAACTACAAACTCGTGTTCTTCTTCATGGCCATCATTGTTGTGTTTGGTTTCCTCTCCCTGCCCAAGCTCAAGAAAAACGAGTTCCCCGACGTGACCATCCGCATTGGCGTGGTAGCCGTCATCTACCCCGGTGCCACCGCCGACGAAATCGAACAACGGGTGGCCAAGCCCGTCGAGCAATACCTGTTCACCTTCAGTGACGTGAACAAGACCAAGACCTATTCGCAATCCAAAGACGGTGTGCTGCTCGTCTTCGTCTCGTTGGTCAACGACACCAAAGACGCCAAGATGACTTGGTCACGCATGCGCCAAGGACTGGAACTGTTCCAAAAGACCGACCTGCCTCAAGGCGTATTGACCACAGCGGTCATCGACGACTTCGGCAACGCTTCTTCCCTGCTCCTCGCCATCGAGAGCGACCAACGCTCGCCTCGCGAACTGCGCGACTTCGCCGACCGCCTCTCGGAGCGTCTTCGCAACATCGAGACGATGGGCAACATCAAAATCGTGGGTGAACAGAAAGAAGAAATCGCCATCTATATGGACCCCACCCGTATGACCCAATACGCAGTGTCGCCTTCGATGATTACGGCAGAATTGGCCGCCCATAGCCTACGAACCATCACCGGCAAGGCCGACAACCATGACGGCTCGGCAGTCATCCACGTGAATGTCCCCTACAGCGACATCTACGAACTCTCGGAACTGATCGTCTTCTCTGACCCTGCCACGGGACAAGTCATCCGCCTGCGCGACGTGGCCCGACTCGAACGACGCTACCAAGAGGCATCGCAATACATCCAATATTCCGACAGTTTGGTCAACGGCAACCAATGCCTCATCTTCTCGATGGAGATGCGACCGGGGCACAATGTGGTGGCCTTCGGCGAAGAAGTCAACAAAGAGATTGAGACCTTCCTCGCCACGGCGCCTCCCGACATCAATGTGCACCGCATCACCGACCAACCTGTGGTAGTCAACAAATCGGTGCATTCTTTCCTGAAAGACCTCATCGAAGCCATCATCATCGTCATCCTGGTGATGCTCTTCCTCTTCCCCTTGCGCACGGCCTTGGTCTCTTCCACCTCGGTGCCCGTCTGCATCGCGGCGGCATGGGCCATCATGTACCTATTAGGCATAGAGTTGAACACCGTCACCTTGGCGGCCCTCATCGTCGTGCTCGGCATGATCGTGGACGACTCCGTCGTGGTCATCGACGGCTATACCGACATGCTCAACTCGGGACATTCCCGCTGGTATTCCGCGGCCGTCTCCACCAAGAGCCTGATGACCTCCATGCTCATCGCCACCTGCTCCATTTCCTTCATGTTCTTTCCCATGCTGTCCTTGATGAAAGGCACCAATATGGGCGATTTCATCAACATGTTCCCTTGGGCCATCTTCATCACACTCTCGTGCAGTTTCCTTTACGCCATCTGGGTGATTCCCTACCTTTCGGCCAGAATCATCGGACCTTCTGACCCCAAGAAACGCTCGAAATTGGAGAAGATCCAATCCAAGTTCTTCGATGCCCTACAAAAATCCTATAAGAAACTCCTCGACCTCTGCTTCCGCCACAAATGGGGCACCATCATCGTTTCTGTCATATCCGTGGCCATCGGCGTGTTTTTCCTCACTCGCATCAATATCCAGATGCTGCCCAAGGCTGAGCGCGACAGCTTTGCTGTGGAGGTACATCTCGCTTCGGGCAGTTCCATCAGCGAGACCGAGTCGGTCGCTGATTCCCTGACCAAAATCCTGCTGGCCGACAAGCGCGTGAAATCCGTCACCTCTTTCATTGGCATGGCCTCACCTCGTTTCCACATAACCTATTCCCCCGAGCCCATGCCCACCCCGGCGTATGCGCAGTTTATCGTCATCACCGAATCGGAGAAAGCCACCAAGGCGCTGATGAAGGAATACTCGCAGAAATACGAGAACCACTTCCCAATGGCGCAAATCCGCTTCAAGCAGATGGACTATCAGGTGGTGAATGCGCCTATGGAGTACTACATCATGGGCGACAACTACGACAAGCTTGAACCCATCAAGGACTCACTCATCGCCTGCATGAAGCGAAACCCCGACCTGTTTTTCGTCCATTCCGACTACGACGGCACTGAAGAAATCGTGGAAGTGGACCTGAACATGGACGAGGCCAACCGCCTTGGCGTGACGCAAGCCGTGCTCTCGGTCTACCTGTCGGGTGCCCTTTCGGGCAACAAGATGGTCTCCATGTGGGAAAGCGGCTACAACCTGCCTACGACCATCTATACCGAAGGCCTGCACGACATCGACTATGAGGGCATAGGCGAAATGCTGGTACCCACCTCGATTCCTGGCACTTGGGTGCCTTTACGCCAAGTGGCCGATATCCATCCTCGTTTCCAACACGACAACATGACCCACCGCAACGGACGCCGTTGCATCACCGTGATGGCTGATGTCATGCCAGGATGCGGACAGTTGGAGCAATTCAAGAAAACCCAAGAATACCTCGACACGCTCGACATCCCCGAAGATGTCGTCGTCGAAGAAGGCGGTTCCATGGCTATTACCAAGGAAACCATGCCATCGCTGCTCATGTCCATCATGGCAGCCATCGTGGTGATGTTCATCGTCTTGATCATACATTACAAACGCATCGGCATCTCCTTCCTCTCGATATCCGTCTCGCTGTTGTGTGTCTTCGGCGCCATGTTCGGTCTGTGGTTGTTTGGCCTCGACCTGTCGATCACTGCCTTGTTGGGTGTCATCTCCCTCATTGGCATCATCGTACGCAATGCCATCATCATGTACGACTATGCTGGCGAGATACAGGCCAAAGAGCACATCGCCGTGCACGATGCCGCCTACGAAGCCGGTCTGCGCCGCATGAGGCCCATCTTCCTCACCTCGGCCACCACTGCCTTGGGGGTCATCCCCATGATCATAGCCAAGACCTTGCTCTGGGAGCCTATGGGCGTGGTCATCTGCTTCGGCACCATCTTCACCTTCCCTCTCGTCGTCACCGTCCTGCCCGTGGCCTACTGCCTGGCCTTTGACGCGGGCGAACGCGACCAGAACCGCTTGAAGAAAGCCAACCAACGCTTCCTCGACCGTCTTGAAGAACGCGACAAACGCAACGAAGAAAAGAACAAAAACGACGAAAACAACGCACAGTCATGAATAAAAGCCATATCATCATCCTACTCTTTGCCCTATTGATCACAGGGGCAAAAGCCCAAACCCCAGTGCTGACGCTCGACTCTTGCTTCGCCTTGGCCAAGGCTAATAATGTGCAGATGCAGACCGCCCAGCTGGAAATCGAGAAAGCGCAGCAGGTCAAGGCACAGGTCTTCACCAAGTACTTCCCACAAGTGTCGATTTCCTCCATAGGCTTTTTTTCCGCCCGTCCTTTTATCGAATTTGGCATCAACGACATTCAAGACGATGACTTGAGCGCTTTTCTTTCAGCACTCATCACCTCGCTGAACGACCCTGAAGGCCTCAATATGGGATTGCCGACTGAAATCAATCTCATGCAAGCAGGTCACAGCGTGAATGCCACCGCCTTGGTGCCCGTATATGCTGGCGGACGCATCATGAACGGCAACAGACTGGCCAATGTCGGTGTCGAAGCTGCCCGACTGAAAGCCGAGGTCTCGGAGCGCGACATGCTCGAAAACATCGAGTCGTCCTATTACCTTGTGCTGGGCTTGAAGGACAAAGTGCATACCTTGGAATCGGCGCTTGCACTCACCGACAGCCTTGAACGCATCGTTGATGTGGCTTTGAGAGCCGGCCTCATCACCAAAAGCGACAAACTCCGTCTTTCTTTGAAGCAAAACGAACTGAAAGCCAAGCAGATGCAACTCGGCAACGGCATCGTCTTGGCCTCACAACTGCTCTGCCAGCAAATCGGTATAGAATACCCCGAAGCGGGTTTGACCCTCGACACTGCCGGTTTCGCATCCAACCCAACACTCTCTGTCGTCAACGAAGACTTCGTCCGGCCAGAGCATCAGCTTCTGCAACTTCAGGTCGACGCGGAGCGACTACGCAAGAAACTGACTTTGGGAGAAGCCTTACCCCAAGTCGGCGTAGGTGGCACATTCGCATACGGTTTTCTCATCCGCAGATACAAAGCCAACGCCATCGCCCTGGCCCAAGTGTCGATTCCGTTGTCGCAGTGGTGGGAGACCTCGCACAAGCTGAAAGAGCACGACATCGCCATCCGCGAAGCGGAGTTGATGCAGCAAGACCTGACCGAGAAGATGGGCTTGCAGGTAAAGCAGGCCTACAACCAAATGGTGGAAGCCGATGCCTTGTTGCAATCCGACAAGTCAGCCCTTGACATGGCCCAAGAGAACTACCGCCTCGCCGAGCTCAACTACCGCGCCGGCATGAACACCATCACCGATGTGTTGGAGGCCCACGCGCTGCTTTTGCAGGCCAAAAATGCCATCACCGACCGACAGATCACCTACCTCTCCGCCCGCCGTCGGTACCATGATTTGAGCGGACGATAAACATAAAAACACTTGCTTTTTTAAAATAAAGCACCTATTTTTGCGCCCAAAACACCTTTTAAGATGAATAAACTGACAAATATTCTTTCTCTTATCATTGCTGTTTTCGGGTTGCATCATACTTTAACTGCTCATCCTGTTGACTTGCAAATAGCGCAATCCGTCGCCGCCAAGTTCATGGGAGCAAGCAATGTGCAATTAGTCTCCACTTACCAAACGGACCAAAATATTGCTGCATTCTATGTCTTCAACACCGACGACGGCTTCGTCATCGTGGCTGCCGACGACTGCGAGACACCCATCATCGGCTATTCCCACGAAGGCCGCTTCGACCCGAATGACATTCCCATGCAGATGGAGGACCACTTGCTCGATTTTGTATCAAGAATACAATATGGCATCGAAAACCAAATCATTGCAGACAAGGGCACAGCAAAGCAATGGGAACTCGTGAAAGCCACAGGTCGACTCAACGAAAGCAAATCCACCAAAACAGTCGGGCCCTTGCTGACCGAGAAATGGCATCAAGGCTGCCTCTACAACAGCCTCTGCCCCACCATGACCGGTCCCTGCGACCATGCCGAGGTGGGTTGCGTTGCCGTGGCCATGGGACAGATCATGCATTATTGGGGCTATCCCTCCACAGGCTGGGGTGCTCATTCCTACACCCTTTCCGGCACCACCCTATCGGCTGACTTCGGCAACACCACTTACGATTGGGAGCACATGCCCGATTCACTGACCGACAACTCAAGTGAGGCCGAGATTGAGGCCGTGGCCACACTGCTGTACCATTGCGGCGTTGCAGTGGACATGAAATACACATCAAATGGCTCTGGCTCTGAATCACATGACGTTCCTAAAGCGCTGATACGTTATTTCAATTATTCAAGGCGTCTCCATTTCGAATCACGCAGTAATTACAGCGACGAAGTATGGATTTCTATGCTAAGGGCCTGTCTCGACTTACAGCAACCAGTGTATTATGGAGGCAAAGGCGACCAAGGCAGCCATGCCTTCGTTTGCGACGGATACGACGACAACGACCTGCTGCACTTCAACTGGGGTTGGGGATGTGCCAATGGTTATTTCGCCTTGGGAAACCTGGATCCCATCGGATACAGCTTCAACGAGAGAAACTTCGCTATCTTCGACATCAATCCCCAATACGAGCCCTGGACAGTCTCTGCCACGGCTTATCCGCCCACCCTTGGTACCGTTGAAGGCTCCGGCGAATACCATATCGGTGAGCAATGCACGCTTACTGCAGTGCCTAACGGCAACAGTACGTTTAGTTACTGGAAGAAAGGCGAGAATATCATTTCCTACAACAGGTCATACTCGTTTGTGGTCAATGCCGACATCAACGACGTCGAAGCACACTTCTCTCTTAAGCCCCTTAAGGAAATACAAGCATTACATGCACCCGACACGAACGACGTGAACAGCCCATACGTCAACTTGACATGGAACTATGACAGCATCCATGAATGGAACCTTTTGAAACAATTGGACATCAGCGGAGAGGTGGGAAGTCTGACCACAGATGGCGAATACCTTTATACCCATCATAACAGATACGATGACTTGGGAAAACCATTTTCAGTACTGAGGAAATACACCTCGAATGGCGATTTGGTAGATTTGTTTGAACTAGAAGACGTGTATGCCCTCAACATAACAAGCGACGGCAGTTCTATTTATTTCGGGAATAACCGCATTTACTCCTTGTATCTTTATTTAACCGACTTTACCCACAAAACCATAGTGGACAGCATTAACATGAACTATAGACCTGATTATTGTGCATACGATGCTACAAACGACAGTTTCTGGTTAAAAGAGTTTCTCCTCAAAAAAATAGAGCTTGTTAACCGCCAA
Source organism: uncultured Bacteroidales bacterium (assembly GCA_900318085.1). GTDB lineage: Bacteria > Bacteroidota > Bacteroidia > Bacteroidales > F082 > Limimorpha. The sequence goes on along the minus strand of ONJF01000001.1, from coordinate 5,282 downwards.
GGCGAAATGATATGCGACGGAGTTATATTGTCAACCGCAAATATTAAAGGATTTGGCAGCATCATCGCCGAAGACGGCAATTTACATTTATTGATAGTTGGCAACCGTACTGTTAGAAATTACAGCACCTACGACGGAAGCTTCAACGACCTTTACATGGCTCCATTGAATTACTCAACTCTCATTGGAAGCGCTTGCATTGGAAAATACGAAGGCAAGGACGCCCTGTTTGTTACCTCATACAATTACAATTTAGAAAGCAGTGTCATCAGTATTTTTGAAATTGATTGTCACCTCGCTCGAATCAAGCACTATAATCTATATCGTAGCGACAGCGAAGGAAACATCGTGATGCTTGCCGACCAGGTCACAGGAACGTCTTTCATCGACCATTCTTGGAATAATGCGATTGCAGGAGGTTATCGTTTCGGCATCAGTGAAGTTTATTTCAACGGCACAGAATCAGAAATCATCTGGTCCGACTTCATCGAGAAGACGGACTACGGCATCGATGAAAACGACGGCTTAGAAGTGCCTCAACAACAAGTCCAAAAAGTGCTTGAAGACGGCCAAATCATCATCATCAAGGATGGGAAACGATACAACATCACCGGGCAACACCTCAATTGAAAATGAATTTGTAATTTTGCATGCTGTTTCGCAATAAAAGCGAGACAATCAAGTTATCTACCCAAACGAAACGAAAATGAAACGATTTAGAATACTTGCCCTTTTGCTGGCCTTCACCTGTGCCACTCCTACCCTGCTCCATGCCCAAATCGTCAAAGGCGAGGTGTTTGTAGGCGGCAACACCACCCAAGTCGACGGCGACGAATGCTATGCCTTCAGACGCTTTGGCGTCCACGCTGGCGCCGGAGCCTTGGTACCCATCACGAGTTGGATGGATGTCGGGCTTGAGGTACTCTTCGGCCAAAAAGGCGCCTATAAGGGCGACTCCATCAACCAGCATCTCGGCCTCTATACCGGCACCTACGACCTGCGCCTCAACTACGCCGAAGTGCCTGTCATGGTCTATCTGACCGACAAGGACCGCTTCAGCGTCGGTCTTGGTGTCTCCTACGGCCGTTTGGTCGGACTAAAGGAGGCGACCAATGGCATCCCCACCGCCATCGCCATCGGCGACGGCAACCTGCACTGGAGGGAGGACAACCCCAACTTCCCCGATATCAGCAAGGTCAAAGACATATATGAACTTAGCGATTATATTTCACAAGCCGGCTACTCCCAAACCGAGGACATCGAGACACAGGTCCCTTCTGTCATCGAAAACTCGGTCAGCTACCGCCCCCACGATTTCAGCATCTGCGCCGACTTGAGAGTGCGTATCTGGGAAGGCATCCACGCCGAACTACGCTACCAGTATTCGCTGGTGCCCATCCGCACACGCCTCTTCTATAAGGACCAGGCCGAGACCCACCTGAAGATCGACGACCGCCGTGTGCAGCCACTTCAACACCAATACAACGAGACCTTGACATTGAGGGTGGTATACATGTTCAACGAACGCCGTGCCAAGGCGAATAAGGAAGTGACGAAGAAATAGTTGAGAGTTTAGAGTGTAGAGTTTAGAGATTAAAGGCCTAGATAGTAATCCTTCAGGAATTCATTGTATTGCGCCGTGAAACGCTTGTCTTCATCACGGATGACGAAGGTTTCCTCGAATACATTATTGCTTTTTTCGAAACCCAATTCCAGATTGACACGGTTGGGCTCCTTCCCCGCTATTGGCACAATGGTCATCCTTTTGTGAAGATAAAGGCCGTTACGCTCCGCGGTATCCAGAAACTCCATTGACACATCGGCGGGCAGCACCAAGGCAAAACGCCCATCAGGCTGCATCAAACGACCGACCTCATGGCATATCGTAGCGTATGACAAGCCTGCGTCATTGTGCCTTGCACGACTCTTCCGCTCCGAGTCGCATTTCGAGAAACGGTTGAAATAAGGAGGATTGGAGACGATGAGGTCGTATTTCTTTTCCGTATAGAAATCAACGATATCGACACAAAAAGCCTTCAGATGCTCGCGCCACTGCGAGGCCTCAAAGTTGACCGTCGCCTCTTCAATAGAGGCCTTGTCGATGTCAACGGCGTCCACGTGAGCCACACCTTTCTGCGATAGCATCAGCGGCAGCAGACCACAGCCTGTGCCAATATCCAGTACCACATCCGTCGGCCTGACTTCGGTCCAGCGCCCCAACAATATGGCATCCGTCCCCACCTTCATCGTCGAGCGATGATGGAAGAGGCTGAAATGCTTGAAGTGGAATGGGCGCGCGTCGGTCATTGCAAGTACATGTCGATCAAGCCTTCGGGGGCAGTGATGGTGAGGACTTTCTTGTCGCGGTCGACATTCTGGATCACTTGTTCCAAAATCGGGATGAGAACCTCCTTCTTGTCCTTCATCACCTGTAGAATGGCCTGTGTGGGATATTCCAGCACCTCGGTGACGGGGCCCAGCTCTCCCTTCTCCGTGTCGACCACCGTGAAGCCCACGATCTCATGATAATAGAACTGCTTGCCACTTAACTTGGGCAGCATTTCCAAAGGTAAGTACACGGACTTTCCCACCAGATTCTGTGCCTGTTCGACAGTCTTGATGTCCTGCACTTGGACAAAGAACTTGTCGCCATTCGGGGTTATCTTCTCCACAAAGAAAGGCGTCAGCACCTTGTTGATTTCGAGGAAGAAATGCTTCATTTCGAGGTATGCTGAAGGGTCGTCGGCATCCAGTTTAATGGTCACCTCCCCTTTCAGGCCATGGGTCTTGGCGATCTTGCCGAGGTAAAAACAATCTTCTTTTTTCATATTTCACCGATAACTGACCGAGAAGAACTACTCCTTCCCTTTCGTCATGGCGGAGGGACATCCGCCATCTCCTGCACAAGAAGGACAGCCCAATGTTCAGGAGATTGCGGATCAGGTCCGCAATGACGCTTAAAGGATAGGTTTCGTTATCCCGATCCTATTTCTTTTTCGGTGCAAAGATAATAATTATTATTTTTGCGGCTCATTTTTCGACCCATGCACGAGTTTTTGCATTTGTTTTTGGATGTGCTGAGAAACAGCGTCTTAATCACTGGTCTGGTGATTATTATGATGCTGATGATCGAGTATGTCAACATCCATTCTCACGGGAAATGGTTCTCGCGGCTACGTCAAAACCGCTTCGGACAAGTGGTTTTGGGCGCGGGTTTGGGCATCATCCCCGGCTGTATGGGCGGTTTTGCCGCCGTGTCGATGTATTCGCACAAGCTGTTGAGCTTCGGCGCCTTGATCGCCATGATGATTGCCTCATCGGGCGACGAAGCTTTCGTCATGCTTGCCATGATTCCCAAGGAGGCCCTGCTACTGATGGCAATCTTGTTCGCCATCGCCATCCTCGTGGGATGGCTGGTGGACAGGTTCTCCAAGTCGAACAACGAAGCCCACCACGAAGGCTGCGAGGACGGCTACCAGATCCATGACGAAGACCACCATGACGAGACGCACCAACCTGAGAAAGCATCGTTCCGCAACATGCGCCACGCCAGCGCAGAGCGTATCGCCCTGCTGCTTGGCGTCATCCTGTTCATCGCTGCCCTCGCCTTCGGCATGCTGGAGCACGAACATGAACACGAGGAAGCCGTCCACACCCAGCTGAATATCTTCGACGAATACTGGATGAACCTCATCTTCGCCGTAGTGAGCCTCTTCGTAGTGTGGTTCATCGCCACGGCACCCGAGCATGTCGTCAAGGAGCACCTCTGGGAACACATCATCCGCAAGCATTTCTTGAGCATCTTCCTCTGGACCTTCGGTGCCTTGTTTATCATCCAGGTCGGGCTGCATTACTTTGACATTGAAACCCTTATCAGCAACAACATCCCGTGGATGATCCTGTTGGCCGTCTTGGTGGGCATCATCCCAGAGTCGGGGCCGCATTTGCTGTTTGTCACCTTGTTTGCCACGGGCACAGTGCCCTTCTCGGTGCTGTTGGCCAGCTCCATCTCACAGGACGGTCATGCCTCGTTGCCTTTGCTCGCCGAGAGCAAAAGAAGTTTCTTGAAAGCAAAGATAGTTAATGCCTTGGTGGCGGCAGTTTGCGGGTATTTGTGTTATCTAATAGGTTTTTGATCATCTCCTTGTGATTATCGTAATGTCGTTATTCCGTCATTACGATATTACGAAAGAATCTACCGGAATTGTCAAATGCTCCTTGTTCCATCACATTCTGGATAGCTTGAGCAACTCCAAAAGGCATTACCAGCGTTTTTACCCTTTTTTGCCATACGCTTTATCATCGGCTTACCGCATTTTGGACAAATGGGAGCATCGTTTTGAGCACTTTGCTCCGCCCTGCAGGCTAGCCTTTCAGCTGACAATGCTTCAGCAAAGCCCCCTTCTTCTTTGAATGCCTCAAGTTGGTTCTCAATTTGTTTGCCCAGCATCATAATGAGGCGATTGCAAAGGACAAGCAAACAGTTGGCTTCTGTCATTGAGTTTTTGGAGCAAAGCCATGCATCAAACTTGTGCTTCTGCTTCAGGATGTGAATGCTGCTGAGGTGTTGCACGTCGTCTTTATAAGTGGGTCGGTCGAGGGGGATATTGCTTACATTTTGGTGTTCTTCTGACTTCACCGACCATGGAATCTCCTCATGTCGCATGAGCCAATTCACATAGTCGTTGGCTAGTTCTGCCAAACTTGCACGAGCCACATCCGTGAGACGCATTTCAGTTTCTTTTGAAGTTGAATGACGCGAATTGCCTTCAGCAATATTGGCGGGAACAGACCGTGCCGCCTGTGTCATTTGGTCGTACTGCCGCCCGCAAGGGTCGTTGATGTGGTTGAGATTGCGGGCGCAAAAGTCTTGCGTAGCCAATTGTATGACATTGGCCATCACCCATGTATCCAGCCAATAATATCCAAACCTATTAATCTGCATCTCATGTGCCTTTGTTTTGTCAGCAAAAATAACACTTTTTTATCAGCGTTCCGAAAAAAGCTGTATTTTTGCCGCAGAATTACAAAGGGGTGCCTTCCCTGCTTCGGCAGGGTGAAAAGGCTGAGAACATACCCTCTAACCTGATCCGGGTAATGCCGGCGTAGGGATTGGATAGATTCAAGCATTCCCCTTCACATTTTATTAAACTAAAAGCTCAAGAGATGAAAAGATTTTCTTTTGTTGTCGCCGCATTGTTATTCGCGGCAAATGTGAATGCTCAAAACAATGAAGTGGTGTATGACACCACGAAGTACGAAGTACTTAACGAGGTGGTGGT
>ONJF01000042.1 GCA_900318085.1 uncultured Bacteroidales bacterium | reverse complement strand
GCGATGCGCACATTGCTCAACCCTGTGTAGCGATAGAATGATCCGCTGACAAAGAATAAATATCCAGGAGCCTTCATAGCCGGCACGTTGATCATACGTACGCCGTTCACATAACCCTTGAAAGCCCGCTGGTTGAACGAGAAAGCGAAGTGGTTCCACTCTCCAGCAACCACAGGGTTGTCCTTTTCCAGGTAGTCGCTGTTGCCCGAGCTCAGTCCCAGCATCTTTTCTCCACCCGATTGGTTGTCCCCGTCTGGTTTCAGCAGGCTCCATGTCAGGTTGCACGACCCGTCTTCCCTGTACCAGAAATGCACATAGCTCGAGGCATTGTAGTAGCTGTCATCGCCGCGGTCGCCGAAATAAATGCTCATATCGAGCGTTGTCTCCTCCTCGTCCCCCGTATTCATCGGAGCCACGTAGAGGTCGAACTCCACCGTGAACACCTCCGGCAGCCAATCCCATTTCTTTTTCATCAGCGGCATCACCTGTCCCAGACCGTTGTCGGTGAAGGCAATCACGTTGCGTCCCTGCTGCTGTGCCGTTTCCGCATATCCATCCAGCAAATCCCACCTCAGCGGGAACTCGCCTATTTTCTCCCCTTCAAAGTTGTCGTCGAAGATGATTTCATCGCCAGGGACGAAGTCGCTCTTGTCATAGGTGGTTTCTTGAGCCATTGCAGCCATTCCGGCAAACAAAAGCATCGCTATTGCAGTAATAAACTTCTTCATTTTTAATGCGTTTTAATAGGTTTAAGACTGCAAATATAGTAATATACTTTTATTCGTGGATTCCTTTCATCAGCATTTTGGCGTGTATTATCTTTTTTTTGAGTGTCAAATCTACATGTTTGTAATTGTGACTTGGCTGCGTCCTTCGCCTCGCTTCTCCACCCTAATCTGGACGGGGAGGCGTTCCTCAAGCTCGGTGCGGTGCGAGATGATGCCCACACGGCGGTCCTTCAGGCCGGCAATATCCTGTAGTTTGCCCAAAGTTTCCATTACGGAGTCGAGGCTCTTCTCGTCGAGGGTGCCGAAGCCTTCATCGATAAACAGGATGTTGACGTTGAGGTCGGGGCGGTTGAGCGACGAGAGTGCCAAGGAGAGGGCGAGTGAGACCATAAAACGTTCGCCGCCCGAGAGGAGGGTTGCGCTGCGCACCTGTTTCTTGTTGTCGTTGTCGAGCACTAGGATTGAAAGCTGCTCGTTCTCTTCGCTGCAGGTGAGTTCGTAACGTTTGGTGATTTTCGACAGGTAGATATTGGCGTTGTCGAGTAGGGGCCGCAGCACGTAGGTCTGTACCAATGTGCGAAAGCGCGTACCGCCGAAATATTCGTTGAGGACATCCCACTTCTTCAGGTTCTCTTCGGCCTGCTCCAAGTTCTTCCTGGCCTCTTTGACTTTGTCTTCGTTACGGGCGTTTTCGTCCAATTGGCTTTGGATGGCTCCGAGGCGTTCGACGAGCGCTTCTTTGCCAGACTCTAGGGTACTCTTTTGCGTTTCGAGTTCCGCTTTCTTCGGACGGTCTTCCTCTTTCTCGATTTTCAATTCGGCAAGGGCGGTTTGGATGGCCTTTTGGGCGTTGGCGATGGCCGTGCGTTGGCTTGCGATGTCGGAGAGGTTTTGGCTGACATCGGCCAGCAGGGTGCTCCATTCCTTGGCGATGTCGGTCGATGGGTGGGCGCTGGCAGGGTAGGCTGCATCCCAGTCGGGATGTTTTTCTACGATATTCCCCTTGATATGGCTGAGACCCTCCAATTGCAACTTGGCTTGCTGGGCTTGGGAGGCTTTGTCATCGCGTCGCGTCTTTATCGCTTTGTATTCTTTGGCGGCAGCGTCGAGACGCGTCTTGGTGGCATCGATGTCGTCGGTCCAGTTAGGATAGACAGGCTTTAACACCGCCGACAGCATGGCAGTCAGTTCTGACTTTTTCGTCTCGGCCTCGGCGATTTGTGTGCCGTAGTCTTTGATGTCCTTGTCGTTGCTCTCAAAGGCTTTTGTTGCATTCACTTGTGCTTTGTCGGCCTCTTCTTTGGACTTATCCAACGGCTTTCTCTGCTCTATCAGGCTATTGATTTCCTTTTGTAGCGCCTCGGCTTTTTCCCACGACTGGTTCAGCGTGGTGGTTTCGTTTTCAATGGCGGTGAGTCGTGTTTCGATTTGCGCTGGGTATTTCTGCTCACGGTCGAGACGAAGGCTGTCGGCGACGCCAACGATGCGTTGGTGCTCTTTTTTATTCTCCTCCTGTTGACGATTGGCTTGTTTTTCCTTGTTGCCGACGGTGCCATTAAAGGTGTCGTAGGCGCTATTGGCGTCTTTGCGTTCCTTTTCTGCTTCGTCCATCGCTTTTTTGCATCGGTTTTTCTCTTCCTCGAGTGGGGTAATGATGTGTTTGAAGTCGTCGGTCGACAATAGTTCATGCGCGATGCCTTGGCCACAGAGCGGGCAGGTCTTGACATGGTCGTTGACGAGTCGTTGGCGCAGGGCGACCATTGTTTCCTCGATACTGCTACCCATGGTGACATATTGTGCGTTGGCTCGCTCATAGGCCTCCTTGGCTTGTTGGAAGGCTTCTTCTTTTTGTTTCAGAGCCTTTTGCAGTGTATCAAGCGTTTTCTTGTCGTCAGCGATTTCGCCGAGGAGTTCTTGTAGCGTTTTGTATTTCTCATTGTATTGTTGGATGTCGGATTGAAGCTGCTCGAGTTTGGCTTTCTCGTCACGGAGTTGTCCCAGTTTTTGGTTGATTTCTTCGGGATGCAGCGCAGTGCGTTCTTGGGCCTTCTCGTCGATGGCCTTCTGCTTGCTTGCGACGGCCTGTCGAGCCTGTTCGACTTGTTCATTGGCGGTTTTCAAGGCTGTCTGCAGGGCTTCCACTTGGCCTTCGGCAGCCTTTTTTTGTTGTTCTAATCGCTTGATTTTTTCGCTTTTTTCCTTCAGTTGCTCCAGCTGTATGAGGTATTCTCCCGCCTTGGTATATAGCTCTTCTTGTTCTTTGCGTGCCTCAAGCCATTGCTCGTCTTCTTTTACGGCCTCTTTGAGTGCACCGAGTTGGCATTCCCTGTCAGCAAGGTCGGCGGCAAGGGTGGCAAAGGTGGATTGCAATGCGGTGACGTCTTCCAGGCGAGTGAGTCGTGCCTGCGCGTCGCCGATGGCTTTTTGGTTGGTCTCGATAAGATTGAGTTGTGTGATTTGTTGCCCAAGTGCGATGATGCTTTCGTTGAGTTCGTTCTTTTGCTTCTCCTTTTCTTGCTTCTCTTGTAGTAGCAGTGCCAGGTCTTCTTCTTTCAGGATATGTCCTTCCTCGAGCTTGCATGCATCCTTGCAGTTGAGCATGTGGCCTTTGGATTGTTTGTGCAGGTTGGCGATGGCGTTGCCGTAGTCGGTGAAGTGCTTGGTGTTGGTGAGTCGTTCCAAAATGGTCTCGCGCTTTTCTTTATCGCCGGTGAGGAAGGAGGCAAATTCGCCTTGTGCCAGCATGGCCATGCGGCTGAATTGGTCGAACGAGAGTCCTACGGCATCTATGATCATCTTTCGGATGTCAGCCTCTTTGCTATAGCTGTGACCGTCGACCATGAGCATCCACTCAGGCTTGTTGTATTTGATGGGGTTGATGCCGTCGGCGTTTTTGTTGCCTTTGTATAGGCCTAATGAGAGTTTGGCCGTGTAGGTCTTGCCGTCGTTGCCCTCAAACACGACCATGCTATAGCATTCTTCTTTTGGAGCAATACCCAGTCGTGTGTATTGTTGGATACTGGCTACACGCACTTTTTCGCCTGCCGCGTTGACGAACTCGTTGTTGGATGTGTTGTTCACGCCGTTGAGGCGGGGTGTGGTCTTGTAGAGGGCCATCGAGATGGCGTCGAGGATGACCGACTTGCCAGCACCGGTGTCACCAGAAATGAGAAAAATGGGAGCTGGTGTTCCAGTGTAAGCCTCGTTGAGGTCGTTCTCGAAGTTGATGTCGGCCTTCTCGATGGAGGCGATGTTTCTGATATGTAACTCTTTGATGTTCATCTTTCTTATTCTTGTTCGGGGTTGGTGGTGTCGTCGGTAGTGCTGTCGTTGGTCTTCTTTGCTTGTTTTGCAGCCTCTTTCTCTTTGATGCGTTCCACTTCGGCTTCAATCTCTTTGATGACGTCGTTAAGGAAATGAAAGTCGAGTCTAGGGTATTGCGTCTTGGTCTTCTCGATGAACTCTATTGGGTCGTTCATTTGCTGCAACTCGGCCAATTCAAAGGTCTGCTTGATTTCATCTTGACTCTTCTCGGGCTCACCGATCCAGAGGGTCTTGGGGTTGTAGCGCACTTCGTTGCCACGACTCTCCAAGATGTCGTATACTTTCTGGGCGAAATTGGCCGATAGATCGGCGCTGTATTGCACCTTGAGACGTATGTAGCCGCGGCCAACCGTTTGGCAGAATGACTTGACGCCCTCTAATGCCTCTTCTTCATCAGCGAAGGCAGCATTGGGGTCTTCAGGCAATGTGTAGAAATGTCGCAACTCGTCGATACGCAGTTGGCGCACGGTGACTTGGCCACCATGGTGGTCGATGCCGATCAGGCTAACGGTATGGGGATAGGTCTCGTCGCAGCTGACATGGAGGGCGCTACCCGAATAGCGTGCCACAGGGGCAGGGTAGGCGATGGCTTCCATGTTCATGGAGTCTTCAGGGTGTCCCAAGGTTTGTGGCTTGTGGATATGGCCAAGGGCGAGGTAGTCGTAGCCCGTGCCGAGCGAAGCGAGGCTCTGGGTCTTGAGCGTGCCAATCTCGAAGTCGTGTCCCGTGATGTCGGATCCTGTCACGGCGAGGTGTCCCATCATGACGACGGGGCGGCCGTCGGTGTTGCGCTGGGCAACGCGATCGAGCAGCGACTGCAGCTGTTGAGAGCGGTCGCCGAGCATGTAGGGCATGGCGACGATGAAGCCGTTGGGCAGCTCAATGATGTAGTCGTCCTCCCAGCCATCGTTGAGTATCAACGATGGTGCCACACCTACCAGATGTGTGTTCGAGAAGGTCCAAACGTCGCGGTCGGCTTGGAGACGCGAAGCCGAGTCATGGTTGCCGGCAGTGATGACGATGTGCATGTCGGGCATCTCTTTCTGGAGTTTTACGAACTGCTCATTAAATAGTTTCTTCGTGGCCGTCGACGGCTGCTGGATGTCGAACACGTCGCCGCTCACAAGCAAGACGTCGGGTTGTTCTTCCTTGCACCATTGCGTCAGCTGTTCGAAGAAATGGAGGTGTTCGTCGCACCGTTCGTAGTTTTGGTAGAGGATCTGACCTATGTGCAGATCGGCAGTGTGTAATATTTTCATGGGTATGGTTTTGTTGATGGCAAAGATAAAGGTTTTTGCAAACAGATACGGTTGGTCGTCACTACAATTATAGTGGTCGTCATCCTCTTTTTCAACCGATGTGGTAAATTATTTTGGAAGCCCTTCTGCTGCCATGGGTATTTCCCCTTCTTCTTCGTGATGATAAGGCACGGGTTTGGGTTGGTGCAAAGCCAGGAAATGCTCGTTGAGTAGCAGTTCCACACGCAGCATCGTCTCTTCGATGCGCTTGGGCGTCAGCTGGCACTCCCATACCACGATGACCTGCCAGCCGTTGTCGTGCAGCACTTGGTAGTTCTTTTGGTCGCGCTCTTGGTTCCTTTTGATTTTGTTTACCCAAAACTCTCGGTTCGTCTGCGGAATTTTGCAGCAAGATGAATTGGTGATTGCTGGTAGAGACGCGATTAATCGCGTCTCTACATGATGACCATGCCAAAAACAGCCATTCACAAAGATAGCCGTGCGATACCGCCGCATGACGATGTCAGGTTTGCCTGGCACGCTCTTCACGTTGAGACGATAGCGGTAGCCGTGTCGCCACATGACCTTCAGCTCGGGCTTGGTGCCTTTGCCGTGGATGCGCGACATGCAGTAATGCCGCTGAGCAGGAGTCATCTTGTCAGTCATGGCAGTAGCAATTGTTGTAGTTCTTCAGTAGTTTCTACTACTATCTGATGTTCGGTCCCTGAGCCCTGAGCTTGTCGAAGGGTCGAAGGGCCGATTCCCCAATTGATAATGTCTCTCATATCCCTATACCCCCAGTTCACGGCGATGCCCATGATGCCGCCGTTGGCAGCGGTTTCCATATCGGTGTCGGAGTCACCAATCATGACGGCATCCTCTCTCTCGATGTCCGCCTTGCGAAGCACCTCGCCGACAATTTCAGGGTCGGGTTTGAGGGGGAAGTCGGGGCGACCGCCCAAGACCGCCACAAAGGGGATCTCGGGGAAGAACTCCTTGATGAGGTGTTCGGTGCCCTCTTGGAACTTGTTGGAGGCCACGGCCAACATCACGCCTTCTTGGTGCAGCTTGGCCAAGAGGTCTTGTATGCCAGGAAAGGGTTTAGTGTGAATATCGATGTGGGTAATGTAGTAGGCTCTGAAGTCGTCGTAGGCGGCATCCACCATGTCGTCGTCCTTATGGCCAAGGGGTAAGGCCTTTCGCATCAGGTTGCGGGCACCGTGGCCGACCATGGCCATGACTTCGTCGCGCGTAAAAGTCGGGAAACCTCTCAAGCTCATGGCGTGGTTGACGGCTTCCTTGAGGTCGTCGATGGTGTCGAGCAGCGTGCCGTCGAGGTCGAAGATGACGAGTTTGGGTTTCATAAGATTGCTCTTTATGCTGCAAATGTACGATTATTCCTTCCTTGACGCTCTAAATTAATGCAATAAAGCACGGCAAACGGCGTTATTTGTTTATGAGACAATTCTTTACTTATCTACTTCTGACCGTGCTTGGCCTGGTGTTTCTATCGGGTTGCCAAGCGCAAAAAGCCTCCATCCGCGGTCCTCAAGGCGAGATTGCCTATAAGGTCACTTTGCCCGATGGGTTTGACCCAACGAAAGACTAATGCCCGATGGTGATCCTGATGCACGGCATCTTTTCCAGCAAGGACTTTATCCCCATGCCGCAGCTCGCGAAAGGTCTTGCCGAAGCTGGCATCGCCTCCATCCGCTTCGACTTTGACGGACACGGCAAAAGCGAAGGCCGCAAGCAGGACATGACCATTGAGAAGGAGTTGGCCGATGCACGCGCCGTCTGGGATTATGTTCAGAGCCTGCCTTATGTGAATGGCGTGGGATTGCTGGGCCACTCGCAAGGCGGTGTCATCGCCTCGATGGTAGCGGGACGTCTGGCCAGCGAAAGCAAAGTTCCATCGGGTGTAGTGCTGATTGCCCCAGGCTCGGTCATCAAGGAGGCCTGTCAGGGCGGCAAGTTCTTCAATGCGACATTTGACCCTAAGGACCCGCCGGAATACATCCGCTGTTGGGGGTTGTATAAGTTGGGTCGCGAGTACCTTGTCACCACGCAGCAGCTCGACATCTATGGCACTGCGGCAGCCTACCAAGGCCTGTGCTTCTCCTTCATGGCGATCGCGACGGCATCGTGCCGATGTGGTGCAGCGAGCGTTATCTGGAGGCTTATGGCTCTCATGCCACCCTCAAAGTGGTGGCAGGCGAAAACCACACCATCACGCGCCGCCGCAAGCAAGTCGTTGCTGAGACGGTGGAGTTTTTTAGAGGGGTGTTTGGGAGGTGATGGTTTAAGCTCTAATGGTTACTGCTTTAGACTTTCAAGCCTTTTTTCTCAAAGACATGTGCCTTTGAAGACATGGGATAAACCCTGAACTTCGCATGGTCATGTCATCCTTCAATTGGTATTTTGAGATTCTCTTTCATCTTACCGTACTTATATTTGTGTTGAAGCTAATCGAGCCAAAATCGAGCCAAAATCGAGCCAAAATCGGGCCAAAATCGGGCCAAAATCGGGCCAAATCTGACTAAAATCTAACTAGCTTTTAGTTACTTTCCATCGAAGCCCATCAAGATAGACAACACCAGATTCCTTGAGGAGTTGAAGTAAATAACGTAGAGTTCTTTTCTTGGCTTCAATTGATTTACTTGATGACAGCGTTACCTCCATGTATTCGTATATCTCATTTAGCATGATGCCAGATTCTCCAGCATCCTCCACAACCTGTTGCAACATATTAAGCAGCTTGTTCTTGTCCAGTCCCTTTCGCTTGGTATATTCTGGCACTTGATGGGTCTTTTGTGCAACTGCTTGGGATATGATATAGTTTGGCTTATGCCACTCAATAAGTTTTTTGTTCTTCAATATTCTTAATGCCTCGTCGGTAATCGGGCGTTTCTTTTGTATGGCATCCAACCAGATGCATTCTTTTAGAGACAACGACGCGTCTCGCTTAAGCAAATCGACATAACGTTCATCAATAATCCTTCCGTAAATCTTCACATTCACCTCAGGAACATTCTCGTTGATTTCGTAGTCGGGCATGGGAAAATGACGTTCCTTCTGTTTGTAGAACATGGTCTGGATGCCGCTACTGACAGTGTCTATCATGTTGTAGCTTACCATGCCCTTGCACAGGCAATCATTGCGATAGAACTTTTGCTGTTTCAATGTATCAAGGGCGTTCTCTATCGTTCCTGGGTAGAACGTGCCTGCATTGGAATAATACAAGTAGTCCGGTCCTTCGATGAAATTGATTCGTTGGCAAAGCGTATAGTCCTGATGTGCGATGGCGTTATGCAACACCTCTCTGATAATGAAGTCATCGTATTGCATGAGTTTTTCCGGAAACAAAGTTCCGCCAGGCATCTCTCGCATGGTAAGATTGCGTATTTTACCCAGCACCTCATCTACGGTTAGGACGAATGGGATGGTAAAATGCTGGTAGTTGATTTTGCGTCCTTCATCATTTACCAGGGTCCATGTAATCTGTGGTACAGCAGGAGAAAGCTTGTACGCCATTTCTGGCTTGCCCAAAAGAAGTAATGCTCCTCGTGTCAACTTGCCGTTGTTGAGCAAGCCGCTATGTCTGAGAAATTCTTCCGGTGTCCAATTGTCGACCATTTCAGGCGGTTGTTTGTCATAAACTTTCTTGAATTCTATGCGAGCTTTAGCCAGTGCCAGTTCGTCCAAATCATTCTTGATGGTGGCACCCTCTATCACATGAGCCGACCAATCGTCAACGGGACGCTGTTGGCGTATCTCATCATATTTGTCTTGCGACAAAGGCTCAAGGCTTTCACCACTTCGTCCGTAGGCAATTCCTTTCCATTTGGTCACAATATTCCTTGAGGCGGCAGGTATCTGAAACAACAGCACCCGTTTCCCGTCAACCTCCATGGGCACGATGTCGCGAAACGTCAATCCTCCCGTTGTATTGGCGGCAATGTCATGTTTAAGCAGTTGTCTTTGTGTATCATCCATCAAAAATTGGGTTCCTACCGTTTGACGGCAGTTGTTAACCCCCATCACAATCCAAGCGAATTTCTCGTCTCGCAGGTTCGCCTCGTTGCTTAATGCAGAAAAATATTTGCCGAGTTTATCCCTGTCGTACTGATGTTCAGCCATCTTAAACTCTATTACTTCACGCTCCACATTGGTGATAAGTCTTTGGAATATTGCTTTGTAGTCTTTCATAAACAGTTTTATATCATTTCATTTTAGTGTCAGAAAAATGACCCTACAAAAATACAAAACTTCCGACAATCAATATCAATTGTTCTTATTGAGGATAATCAGCGCGTCAAAGATGCCCGGCACCCAGCCGCAAAGCGTAAGCAGAAACGCGATGAGCATCGAGCCGCAGCCGCGGTCGATCACCGCCTAAGGCGGAAAGATAATGGCTAGGATGACTTGGAGGCAGGACTTGGTGATAGGAGATTATCTTCAAATTTTAATAAAAGAAGCAAAAACTATTCAAAACCGTGTTTTTTCAATTTCTCTAGATTTAAGTAAAATGCATATTTCATTCTGTCAGTTAAAGGTTTACGGCCTTGAACAACATCATCCATAACTTTCCACTTCCAATCTTCAAGGATGCGTTTTCGCCTATCCCAATTAACCATACGTTGAATCAGTTCAAGTGTTATTTCATCAGATAAAGATGAAGTTGATTTGACAGATGATACTTGGTTCAGACTTTCTGATTCTGCAATGGAATCTGCTTCTTCCAACAATTCAGGGTTGTGTTTACACACTGTTTCAAACAATGACATTGCGTGGTTTTTATCCCTACTACCAAAAGGACGTTTGTTTTTTACAATGAAAGCCACATCACTTGCCCAACCTTGTTTTGTTGGATCTAAGAAACCGGCATCTCTTCCCCATTCACCAATTTTTTTCCACAAAGAATAAGGGATGCTCCGCAACAATTCTTCTTTGTGTTTTTCTTCTTCTTCAGAATTACCCTCATCGGTGAGGATTTTTCGTTTTTGGGGATTGTTCTCATCAATCAAATCGGATTTGATTTCTTCGATATTGAAGTTCCACTTATGTTGTTTAACCAACTCCCAACACTCGTCTTTTTTCGCCCACTCGATATAATGAGTAATTGGCGAATTGTCAATGATAAAGGCATTAACTTGTTTCATCAAATCATAAATAAAATCCGACAACGCATCTGAAAGACATTGGTTTTTCCAAATTTTATACAAATCAAGTTTGTTGTCTGTAAGATAACTGATTAGCGAAATTGTATATGGCACAGCTACTTGACGTAGTTCACCAATGCAATAGTCATTCTTTTTGGTCCCATAACGTTTTTCAGCTGTCTTGAAAAGAATAGCTTTGGCAACAGCATCTTCAAAATAGACATTGTTGATTTTCTTTTCATCGGGCAAATTGTTGTTGATGAATTTTGCGTAGTTCTTTTCGTTGCCTCGTACCACGGAATTTGGTCCAATGATTATTTTGCTGTATCCGCCTACAACTTCCTGGTAAGCATTGATATACTTTGCCAATTCAACTTTGGTGAATACTTGTTCTTTAGGGTATTTTTTATCAAATGCCATGCGTTGAGCTTTCGTAAAGCCTTCTCGACTTCTCAAAGTCTTGTACTGACCACGAGCACGCTCAAAGAACCAATGTGTCTGAATATTACATGAAGGAGTAATAGGTGAAAGCACGTATCGGGATAGTTTTTCAATGGCTATCAATGCCGGATTATTTGCTGAGAAATCCGCATCATTTACTTTGTTTTGTGTATTTGAGTAACGAGAAATACGTGAAACTATATCAGAATAGTGATCTGGTTTCTCAATAATAGAGAATTTCACCTGAACATATATATCAGAAATATCGGCTTTGTCTTTTTTTGCAGTTGTATAGATTGAAGCTGTTGTCTGACCTCCATTCACAATTTGAAGATTGCGAATCTTGCGTATATTGTTGTTTTCGTCAAGTTCGATATGGTCTGCGGTAGCTGCAATACCATTATTGAATGCAAAAAACATGTGTGGTTCGTTTTTGATGGTATCCCGAATGCCTTTATTGATCTTCCCTGCAAATTGAAGAAAAGAACGAACATTTTGCTCCAACAAACGCGCTCCATATTGTTCGTAAAGTTTGGCCAAACAATTGCCTGGCATAATAGCAAGGTAAGCCTTGTAATCTTCATTAGAATTACTAGCTGGCAAACATGGGATAATATACTTGTCGCCGCCAAAATCATCAAAATCAATTTCTATTGGCAAACGAGAGTTTTCAGAAAGTTGGTATAGTTTATTGATGTCAAAAACGTGGTAAAAAACTTGTATCCCGTTAATTTGGGTGTTTTGTGGAATACTGCCCTTATAATCTCCATCGGTTAGAACAAAAGCATTTACACGAATCAAATTGCTCTTTAGTTCATCATAAGTTGCCAACTGATTAGCAAAATCAAAAATGGGTCTGGATTCATCTATATCACTTGCATAATCGTTGTATGTGGCCTTACGGAAGAAATTTGTAACAAGTGAAGTCGCTTTATCAATTTCGGCTTTCGGTATTGATACGATAGTTTCATCTGTTTTGTATATGGAAATGAACAAATCGACTGTTTCATAGTTGTCAGAAACAGCATATCCATTGATTTTGTGTTGCCCTTTTTTGCCCAAATCTTTCTCGTCGTAAGCAATTGTGGTGTTTTCTGTTTCACCAGCATCGGCTAACATATCAACGGCCATACGAGTGAACAATTGTTCACGGGAGTCTCCCTCATCATCGCTTTCTTGCAAAGCGATAATCTCTTGTTGTAAAGACTGATAGTATTTTTCTATATCATTCATAGATTCTGAATAGTGTTTAATAGTTGATTTTCAGTGATTAAATACTCATTGCACATGGCGAGTACAATGTCGTACTTCACACCGCTTACACCTCCACGCAGTTCACTTTCCTTGATCCGAGGGAAGTTATCTGTGATTCTATAACAGTTTTCTGAACGTATCTTGTAGAATCTATTTTCATATTTATTCGTATGACCATCAAAATATCCGACCTCAAATAACTTCGAGTTGAATACATTCAGTGCAGGGATGTTATTATCTAAAACTGAACGAATATTGGCTATTCTTTGGTTAAGAGTTTCGCCATTTCCATTGGAAACTTCAACGGAACAATGAAAAAGAAAAAGATTCTCCAATAGAGTTTCGTCCAATTGCCTTTCTCCATTTATGGTCACTCTTTGTGGATTGTTGGTTGCTGTAGTCTTAACCTCAACTGCCCAGTTAGAACATTGAAAATCACGCAAAGCAGCATCAACCCCAACCCAAGACCTTAACACGTTAAGAGGATTCGCGTCTTGTTGTAAAAGGCATTTTTGCAAAAAGACAAGTTCGCCAAACAAACCTTGTTGCTGTTCAGTCGATAAGCCGTCTGAAGAGCTTTTGTCAAAAAGAGTCTTCCATTTGTTTAATTGGTTAATAACCGTCCGAATGATTTTTTGCTCGGATTTTATTTGAATGACCGACTGGATAAGATTCTCGCACAACGCTGCAAAAACATCCTTATTAGTAGGATGTAGCAATTCTATAACGAGTAGTTTTGTGTCAACAAAAGAGGTATCATCAAGTAGTAATACTTTCAAATCCTTTAAATTATCAAAATTGGAAATGTCTATCTTGATGTTATTGCTAAAATTGAATGCAACACCATAGTAAACTTCTGGATATTGGAATGTTGCGTAAATACGAAAGTCAATATCACTTGAGTACAGACGCTTTACAAGCCCCAGCGTTTTTTCTCTTTCCAATTGCTGCCAAAGCTCGGTTATATGATTGTTATTCTCCATCGTAGTTATTATCATCTTCGTTATCAAAATTATCTTCTGTTTCCGCGAATTCAGCAATTCTATTAACAACGTAAGCCACAGCGTTATTAGGTATATTGCTATGTGGAAATGCAATTGCGAAACCAATAAACGGCGGATCTTCTTCTTTGTATTGAATTGTCCCTGCTTTTATTGAACCATCGGCATTTTTTATATTGGCGCACACTGGGTTAAGTGGATAAATAATCAAGAGCGGATTTGCAGTTGAACGAAATTCTTCACGAACAATTTTGGGCGAAGGATAGGCTTTGTTCCAATCTTTTCCTTGCTCCAGCATTGTGCTGATGGTTTTATTCAATGCTTCATTTAACACATCTTCTTCTAAATCAATAAATTCATCTGTTTGGTTACCCACGATATGATTTTTGCGGATGAAATAGGTATCATCACCAATTTCTTTGGCGCGGTTACGGTCAAAGCAACCGACAATAATGCCACTGCCGAAAGAAAAATGTTTTTGGGCGTTTTCCTTATTCATTAGCGCCACTCGCCAAGATGTCAGTTCGCCTTGTTGTACCAGATTCCTAATATAGTTGCAAATGAGTTCCAAATTAACTTTCTTCAAGGACTTAGCGACATTGAAAGCGGAAAAATAAGCACATATATCTTCAGGGCTAACATTTTTCCACAAGTAATTACCTTTTTGGTTTTCTGGCGTTCCAAGTGAATTTATCAGTTCTTGTGTTGCAACAAGATTGCGTTGTTTCAAACCTCTATCCATAGGCAGTTGATAGGTTTCACGCAACTTGCCAGCCCAAGAAACTTCAATTTGCCTTGTGTTTCTCATCTTGTTAATTGCTGTGATTTGCAGTACTCCATCGTGCTGACGAACTTTTAGAGCATATTGCTCGGGTGTTTGGCCTGATTCTGCCAAGTAATTGAATTCGTCTCTCAATTCTTCACTTGCAAGTGTAATGTGCCTAAACCATTCATTAAGTTCAGGACTCGTGAAAAGGCGGCACAAATCAACATAGCCGGGACGATAACCGAACCAACGCCCCATTTGCATCAGTGTATCATACATTTTTGATGCGCGTAGGAAATAACTAACGGAAAGACCTTCAAGGGTAAGGCCTCGTGATAGTTTATCTCCCCCTATTGCAATAACAGAAATACCTGTTCTTTCGTTTTGTTGATAATCAATCACATCACCAGAAGAACCATTAATTGATTTAACGATAATTTTTTGTGCAGCTCGATTAAGAAGAGGTTTTATTTCTTCCCAAGTATGGAGTTGCATGTCATTGTCGATGTTTGAGAAAGAGGAATTGAGTATTTTATTTGTCGTGCTTGTGTATGATGTATAGTTATCGGTATCCTCTTCAAAAATACACCTAAATTCCTCTAGGATTGCTGGGTCATTGGCTTCGATTTCTTGCTTATAGTATCTAAACAATTGCTCAACTAATTCTTTTATTGAATTTTGCCAAATCTGGAATCTTGACAAGTGAATAAGCATAGAATTGTGTCTGTTACCTTGACCCCGAGCGATGCGAATAGCACAAGTGACAATAAAACATTTGATAGCGGTTTTCAAGGATTCTGGTAAATCGCTAAATGATGGTTTATCATCATCTTTCTTGTGCCCTTCGGGTACAAAGTTTGAATAATCTGATACCCTGAAAACGATAGGTAATATGTCATCGTTGTTTTCATCAGGAGTAAGGGAAGTACCGAATACTTTTTCTGGACCTATATAATTGGAAGGCGCAGGCAAATTGATGATGAAATCTCGTGGAAATAAGTCAGTATCATCTTGGGCAATGAATATATTGGCAAATGGTGTCGCCGTATACCCAACATAAGCAGTGCGGTTGAAAATGTTTATTATGTCACGAATCAATCCATTTATTCTTGTTGGATTCAATTCAGGCCTATTTGTATTAATTGATGCATTGTCGGCTTCATCATCAATAACAAGTACTGATTTTGAGTTTTTGCTATCGTTTGATTGCGTGCTTAACCAAGAATATAGACGCCGTAAAACCGAAACATTCTTTTTTATGACCAATAAAATAGGATCAGCAGTGTTGAAATTTACAATACCAGCCGCCCTTTTTGTAAAATCGCCTTTTTCCTCGCTTGTTGTAATGGAATGAGCCACTAAATTTGGATATAATGTACTGCGACCCACTCCGATTTTATTTTGTGCATTATTGGCATAGACACGTTCAAATTGAGTGTCAAATCCTAAGAACCCCTCGTCAAGTCGTGCTTGTGTTTGGCTGCGCAAATTGTTGTGAATGCCAGCAAGTACGATGATGAAGTTGAAACCGGCATCAGCCGCTTTGCAAATCAAACCCGTATAATTAGCCGTTTTTCCAGATTGCACCTGACCAACAACAAGCCCTTTTTTGCCAAGAACAATATCGTTCAGTTTAGGATTGAACATATTATCAAGAATTCTATCCGTAAGGATGTCCAAATTCTCAATAATGCGAGGTGCAAATCCTTTATTTTCAAGATATTCCTTATAACGTTTCCAGAACTTCCATTCTGATTGTCCGTTTGCTTTGAAATCGTTCAACCAAGGTTGTCTACGCTCTCTGCCAACTAAAATGCGAAATGTTTCAATTTTGGTAGAGTATATAGTTTGTAATTCGCGCTTTAATCGAATAGCATCAATATTCTCGGCACCCAGCAAGTTTTTGACCATTTCGATAGCTTGGTCTATCTTTGCGTCAGTTGTCGTGGATTCTTCTCCGATGATTAGCCTACAATGACGAACTGCCTGATTTAGAATTTCTGGTGTCATAATTCTTCTATTAGATCTTCGTAATTATTGAATGGTTCTATTGTTTTGAGTAGTGCTTTCGCTTGCTCTGGCGTTTTGCCGCTATTGATTTGGTTATTGAACATCTGCAAGAGTATCTGTTTGATAAGATTTATGTCAATATCAGAAAACGGTTCTTTCTGAATTTCTTGTTTATCAACGTCTTTCGTTTCTTCGTGCGTTTCTTTTACATAAATGGCTTTAGTCGGAATCGATTCTTCAATAAACCTGAGAAGAGTGTCTATGGCATGGTACGGTTCTGTTTTGGCCATCTCTTTGATATTCTTTATTAAAAGGTGGTCGCGGTTAACAACAAAAGACCACTTCCCACCTTTGGTTTTATCCAACCACAGGGGCTGGAAATCTTGACCAGCACGATGTTTCAAAATCTTTCCGCGATGGCGAAATACGGCTTCGCCAACACTGCGAATCTTTTTTGCATATTGTTCTATTTGGTCTCGACAAGCAGCAGGTGGTGTTGCTTTTGATTTTTTTATATCAATTTGCCAATTAGTATCAAGTGTATTAGGCAAATCTATTTGAATACGAACAAGTTTATAATGTTCTTCTTTTCGGAAAATGCCTAACCAGTCTCCAGCAAGCAAAAGCCGTTTACCTCTGTAAACATAAAAACCTTGTTGAGCAGGGTATCCATTCATTCCTTCACCCGCTTTATACGCTTGTTCAGAAACTCGGCTTTTGTGCGGAAGTACAAATCCTTTTATTGTACCACCACCAGAAATGTTTTCTTGCGGTGCTGGTGTATCTGTGAGATTTTCTTCAGGACACGGAAAAAAAGGATTCCAAGGTTCAATGACATTGCCACACCAATAAATCGTTACAGTATTATCTTCTATGAAACGGTGAAAAGTCATCGCAATATGCTGCCTGACACGTTCCAACGAATTAGAAAACTTCCTTTTCGCATTGTCATCAGTTTCAGGTGTCGACAGTGGTAAAACCCTGTCTAAGTCTGTCCAAATGACGATTGTCCCCGATTCTTGTTTATCTAAAGCAGTCAAATAACCTTCCGGCAACCACTTTATAAGATTCCATTCATTTGAAAATGCAACATAGTCTAAATCCCATGACCAATATACTGAATCAGAGTTTTTCTTTTTGCTCATAACAGATAGTTTGCGGCATTGAGAAAACGACGCAGTTTTCAACCCCAATCCAAAACGACCCAAATCGGTTTCTGCTCTTTCAGTAAGCGGATTTTGCGCACCGGGACGCATGGCATTTATCAATTCTTCTCCATTCATGCCATGTCCATCATCCTTAATAGTGATAATCGATTTGCCTCCATGCCAAATACGTTCAATATAAATGTTTTTTGCTTCAGCAGAGATGGCATTATCGATGATGTCAGCAAGAGCGGTTTCAAGGTTGTAGCCAATAGCACGAAATGTCTCGATCATTGACGAGGCATCGGGAATTGCTTTTTGGGTTTCTATATTGCTGTAATTCATATACAACACCTAAATTTAATATCCTATGATCAAAACACCCTTCAAAGGAAGTTGTAATCTGTTTGAAGTATACAACGTGTTGAAAAAAGTTATAACCTTCTCAAAATCGCGGCTATTTCTATATTCATTTCTAACAGCAATCGCCAAGTAATTAACATCACTCATCACACACGCTTCAAACAAATCCTTTAGAAACTGATAATTTGTCACAGCTCTACCTGCTTCCACTTCTACTACAATCCCTTTTCCTTCATTGTATGCGTCAGCATCGAATCGCTGTTCCATTTGCCCGTTTAGACCATATAGAACAGGAACAAGTATTTTATCTGAATTTTTTTTGCTTGTCTCAACACGATAGCCTAAATTTTTCAAATCATTTGCTACATGAGTTAAAACCTCATTGCTTTCAAGTGTATATTTGGGTGATTCAAATTTAGCAACATTGGCCTTAAACACATCAACAACAGATCGTAAATCATGAGTGATTTGCTTGTTTTTGGGGTAAAATTGAAAATTAATCATATATCTAATTGGTTTTTTATTGCTTCTGCTATTTTTTGAGCCATTATTACGGGAACGGCATTGCCTATCTGCATAAAAGCTGCACTGCGAGAACCTTCAAAAAAGTAATCATCAGGAAACGATTGAAGTCGTGCTGCCTCGCGAACTGTGATTGAACGCACATTGTCAACTGTTGGGTTTAGTGTGGGATATATATAGTAGTGACCGTCCATGGCGATATGAGCAACTACGGTATGACACACTCCATGCGGATTTACTACAGAAAAGCGGTTGTCAAATGTTTCTTTGTTTTTGTGCTTTTGATGATCGGGGGGCACGTCTTTGCTGTACGACAACTGTTTACCCTCGTTTAGAAACTTCTTTATCGCCCAACAATATATTTCTCTATCGTTGAGGTTGTTTGGTCGTGAAATGTGTTGCGTTGTAAAGTCAAAGTCATTGTTGCGCAAGCCATACTTTTGCAAATAGCTCATCTCAGAAAGAGGCTTGGTATACTTTACGCATTCACATAATTTTCCATCACCAGCAATCCTTATAGGCAAATCGGAAAATAAGTCTTTTAATGTTTGATAATTGTTTTCTATTTTGAACTCGTCAAGGTTGGGATAATGGCCGTATTTTGTTGGTTTTCCTTTATCGGATTTTCTCCATCCGATAATAATCATTCTCTGTCGATGTTGTAAAACACCAAAATCCGATGCTATTTGTGGTATGGCCTCAATTTCATAATTGCAATTATCAAGATCTCGTACTCGTCTTTGCAAGTCTCTGAATGGTTCACCTCCTTTTGCAGTTCTAATGCCCAAAACATTTTCAAATACAAACATTTTTGGTTTGTATCTATCAAGAAATTGGACGTAAAATTTATACAATTCGTTACGCGGGTCGGATGCCATAGCTTCACCTTTTCTGGCACGACCTGCCACAGAATAGGCTTGGCACGGTGGGCCGCCGATAATCAAATCGAGTTTCCGCTTACCAATTAGTTTGTCTAGTTTTTCAAAAATTCCAAATATGGTTTTTTCTCCAATTTCTGATTGAATAACTGTATTGATTACCTTTTTAGGAACTTGATTCCAGAGCTTTGATCCATCTTCTTTTTCTTGTTTATGAAATAAATAATTCTTATAAACATCAAGTTGATTTTTGCTCTTAAGATAATGGAAAGCAGCACGTGTTCGCAAAGTGTCACAAGCTTCTTTTTTCATTTCAATATGAGCTATAGGCTCAAATCCTGCCCTAATGAAACCTTCTGACAATCCGCCAGCTCCTGCAAATAAGTCAATGAATGTATGTTTATTTTTTGCCATGATTATTCATATTTAATAATACTACTGATCACGGCTTTTACGGCCTCTGAACATTCAGGAGCAATCTTGACACTTGGTATGAAGATTTTCTCGATCGGATAATTCAGATATTTGCAGAAGGTATCAATCTGCTTTAGGGTGTATTTGTGGGAATACTTTGGGTTTTCAATATTACCTATTTGCCCACGTGAGATGCCCAATATCTCGCTTAATTTCGCCTGGCTAATGCCTCTCTCCGTGCGAAGCTTCTTAATCGATTGAATTACTTTATCTTGGAAATCAACGCTTTCTGACTTCATTTTTCATACTCATTTTGAGTACAAAAATAGATGAAGCGAAAGGTTTTGTTGTACTCAATTTGAGTGTGTTTGGAATTTCCTCTTAAATCTTTGTGAGAAGCGCCTCCGTCCCAATCTCCATCCGACTAAAAGCAAAACCATTTCTTCCCCAAGTCCTTCAGTGAGGCGCCGAGGTGATATACCGTGTTGTCGATGCAGTATGTTCCAAAATGGAACTAACTGAATCCCCTTTCCGTTTAGGAGATAGCGGGTCAAGCCCGCTATGACGGCAAGGGGCAGGACTGATGTCACCTGGGGGAGGGTACGGAATGCTTCAAGTTTCGCAACCGCTCACAATTTGTGACCAGTTCATCTGTCTCGTTTTTAGACAAATGGAAAAGAAACAAAAAACCCCTACCTTTGCAAAAATTATCCACAGATGTCCTGGCTTGAAAGTCTCGGTCTCTTGGGCCTGTTTTTGGGCACCTTCCTGGCGGCCACCATCGTGCCGTTCAGCTCCGACGCGCTGTATGTGGCCGTGCTTATGGCCACGCACAACCCTATCGGCTGCCTCGTCGTCGGCACCTTGGGCAACTGGCTCGGAAGTGTCACCACCTATTGGATCGGGCGCATCGGACGTTGGGAATGGATTGAGCGGTGGTTCAAAGTGAGCCCGGAGTCCATGGAGCGTCAAAAAAAGAAAGTCGACCGTTACGGCATCTGGCTCGCCCTGCTCTCCTGGGTGCCTTTCATCGGCGACATTTTCACCCTCGCCCTCGGCTTTTTCAAAACCAAGCCCGTGGGAACCATGCTCTTGCTCCTCGTCGGCAAGTTCCTCCGTTTCCTCGTTTGGAACTTTGTTATCGGGGCGTTGTAGCTTTGGAAAAGAATTGAATGTATCAGTCAGACCATCCTAGTCTTGTTCAATCGTCCTTATCTGATCCTTCAAGCATTGATAATCAGACAGCAAGTCATAGATGCCGTCCTCGCTCAAGACGCCGCGCTTGAGGTCTTTGGGTAGTTTGCCGGCTTCGTCGGCCTCGAAGTCCTTGCGCCACTGCGGCGAGTTGTAATACGCCTCCAACTTGGCGATGTCGTGTTCCAGCTCGGCGAAGTCCTTGAGGGCGGCTTCCAGCCGCTTGACGACCTCCTCGCTCTTGTCGAAGAGGGATTCCATGCTTGTGATGCGTTCGATACGTGTCATAATCAGCGGTTTTAGTGAGGCAAAAATAGTGAATTTTGCGAAAAATCCACTTCAAATGTTCCACATTCAAATTAATTCCGTACTTTTGCAGCCCGATTTTTAGGCAGAATGGAAAAGAAGAACGAATTCCTGATTCCGGTCAGCGGCCTTGCCCTTGGGAGCCATACCTTTGAGTATGAGATCGATAACGATTTCTTCGCAGGGATGGATTACTCTGAAGTACAGCAAGGAAAGGTGTCTGTCAAGGTCGACATCGACCGTCAGGAGACCATGCTGACGCTGCATTTCGACCTCAACGGGAGCGTGCGCGTGCCTTGCGACCGCTGCGCCGATGAGTTCGACCAGCACATCGAGAGTCAGCAAGACTTCTTCCTCAAGTTGGGAACGGAGAATGCCGAAGAGTCGGATGACGTGGCTGTCGTTTCGCCCGATCTGAGCGAATATGACATCCGCCCATTGGTGTATGAGTACATCATCCTCGCCATCCCGATGCACCGCGTGCATCCCGAAGGCCAATGCAATCCCGCCGTGATTGAGATGCTCAACCGCGAGGAGGCACCCGCCGAGGAGGAAGAGACCGACACCATCGACCCGCGTTGGGCCGCTTTGAAAGACATAGATTTGAACGATAAATAAACAATTGGTAATTAACTAGTTAAAATAACAAAGAAATGGCACATCCTAAAAGAAGACAGTCTCATACCAGAGGCGCTAAGAGAAGAACACATTACAAGGCTGAAACCCCGAACGTGACCATCGATCCTACCACTGGCACCATGCACGTGATGCACCGTGCTTACTACGTGGACGGCGACCTGTACTACAGAGGTCAGCTGGTCATGGCCGCCAAGCAGTGATTGCTGGCGCGTGATCACGGCTCCAAGATGGACGGGAAAGGGCGTTTTGTACCCTTGATGGGATAAAAAAATGGAAATTTTCCAAAAAAAATGTCCAAAAGTGTGCCGTGAATGAAAATAATGCTTATCTTTGCATCAGTTTTCGATGCGAGAGCATTGAGAAAAAATAAAGTCGGATTTTTTTCATAATCTTTATATTGTTTTTCCCCTCCTTTTTCCCCATCAGGAGGGGTTTTTTGTTATATCCATTTCCAACACCACTCGGCCAAAGGCGAAGGACAACTAAGCAGGTTACCATTACGCTGTAGGTTGAGAAAAGAGAAACGGATGCGGCTTTTTGGATGGTATTCTTGGTCGTACACCGTGATGCTTCTTCCACTGACGCAATTCTCGGCCTTCACCTCGACAGGAATGATTTCATCTTGCCATTGAATGACAAACTCCACCTCTGCTTTGCTTTCTGGCGACCAATAATTGGGTGTTTGTCCTCCCATCATCGGCATGAGCGACTGTAGGACTGCGTTTTCTGCCAGTGCCCCCTTGAATTCTGTATAATTGGCAACGGAATCCATTATGATGTTGCCTGGAAGGTTAGCCAACCGTCGGAGCAGGCCGCAGTCGCAGGCATACACCTTGAAAGCGTCAGGTTCCTCGTATGCCTTGAGGGGCATACTTGGCTTGGTGATGTTGTTGATGCGGTAAATCATGCCAGCATCCTCGAGCCACAGTAGCGCGTCCTCATAATCCTTGGAACGAGCACCCGTTTTCACCACTTTATAGATAAATTTGCGGTTCTGTTTCCCTAATTGCGAGGGCAACGAATGCCAGATGGCATGGATGCGTGGAATCTCGCGCGGCTCGGCGTATTTGGCAAAGTCTAATTCATCCAAGTCCAGTATGCCTTGTAAGATATGGTCTAATGCCTGCATGCCTTGGTTTTCCAATAGGGCAACCACGGCATCGGGCATCCCACCACTAATCATGTAGCGACGGTATTCGGTCTTCAACTTGTTCAGGACAATTTCAGGCAGACGTGTAGGTGCAATGAGGCTTTCCACATACCCAAAAGTCTTTTCGTCGCTGACCCGCAGAAATTCCTTGAACGACACAGGGAACATCCTGACCACCTCTACCTTGCCTACAGGCACCGTCATCCTGCGCTTCTTTACGGCCACGTCGAGCAATGAACCCGCTGCAATAATATGATATTCAGGAGCTTCTTCGCAAAAATATTTCAGGCTGTTGAACGCTTCCTCACATTCTTGTATTTCGTCGAAAATCAGCAAGGTCTTGCCCGCAATTAAAGGCACATCGCTATAAAAAGCCAACTCTTTTAGGATGCGCTGCGGGTCTTTCGTTACCTGAAAAGCCGACTTCACATCGGGCTGGCGGTCGAAATCGAATTTGGCGCAATACTCGAAGCACTCTTTCCCAAAGGTTTCCATCGCCCATGTCTTTCCAATCTGTCTGGCACCTTTCAAAAGGATGGGCTTGCGTTTCGGCTTGTCCTTCCATTGTTTGAAAACGTCGATAATGTCTCTTTTGATAATCATAACTTTTACACTAATAACTGCCGATTTATGTATGGTTGATACACTTTTCGGCACTTGTCGATGCAAAAATACTACTTTTCTTTAAAATGGCAATATTGTTACTTCGTTTTTTATGAACCGAAAAGTAAAACATCCATTTCAGCCCTTTTGGATGATTTTTGCGTGATGATGACATTTCTAGAATGTGAATGATAAAATCACTATTTTTGCCAAGAATTCGATAAATAGCATAATCAAATGAAAAAACTATTCTCATTAATC
>ONJF01000086.1 GCA_900318085.1 uncultured Bacteroidales bacterium | reverse complement strand
GGTGGCGGTACCAGCGGCGAGGTCAACAGTCACTTCATCGATGCCCTGCAAGCCTTGCAAGGTCTTTTCCACATTGGCACGGCAGTGGTTGCACATCATGCCGTCCACTTTAAACACTCTTGTTTCCATAGTTTTATCTTTTTTCTTTGGTACAAATCTCATGATCAGCGCATAGACCAGCAGGCAGCCCAACACGATGCTGCAAATCACATTGAACAAGGCTGGAGTGGCATGGCAGCAGGCGTGAGTAAGCACCAGATGAGAGGTGAACCACTCACGAGGCAGCAGATAATCCACACCCAAGCCGAAAGCAAAGGCTCCCAAGGTGATCGACAGCAGATAGAGCCACAGTGTCTTCCGTCCCAGCACCTTGCGGATGACCAGGATGGAAGCCATGTTGGAGGCCGGCCCTGCCATCAGCAGGACGAGTGCCGCACCGGGCGTGATGCCTTTGAGCATCAGCGCGACGGCAATCGGGATGGAACCCGTGGCGCACACATACATCGGGATGGAGATGGCCAGCATCACCAGCATACTCAGGATGGGCGTGTCGGCAAAACGCAGGAAGAAATCGTCGGGCACGAAAACCGTGATCAGTCCCGCGATGACCAAACCCAGCACGAGCCATCGGCCGATGTCTTGGATCATGTCCACGAAGCCATATCGCAAAGCCTCCAGACACTTCTGCCAAAAACTGAGTTTCGGCTTGTCTTCATCCTGCTTTTGTACGGCTTCGTTAGGCTCATTGCGCGTGGCCATAGTCACCACGCCACCACCGAATAATGCCGTGACGAGCGCCGCCACGGGTCGTAGGATGGCGAAAGGAACGCCTAACAGCGAGGCCGTGGCCAAGATGGAATCGACACCCGTTTGTGGCGTGGCAATCAGGAACGAGGTGGTGGCACCTTTTGAGGCCCCTTCTTTTCGCAGCGACATGGCCGTAGGGATCACGCCGCAAGAGCAGAGGGGGAGCGGTACACCGAGGAGCGCCGCCCAAATGACGCTGCTGAAGCTGTTTTTGCCAAGATAACGCCGATACAGTTTGGCTGGCACAAACGAGTGCAGCAATCCCGCAAAAGCGAATCCCAGCAGCAGATACGGCGACATCTCATTAACTAAAGCCCAAATTTCGCGCATGGTTACAATCCTTCTAAAATTGGATGCAAAGGTACAAAAATGTTTAATTCAATGCTTCGGCAGCCTTTTTCATTGCGCGCTCAGCCAGTCGCATGGCGAGCATGGCGATGGGGATGGTCAATGCCATGACGACAATCAGCATGGGGATGTTGTCGATGACGGGTTTCATCAGCTGGTCATAACCGGCAGGCATCTCTTCGATGGCAGCGGCTAACGATCCCTCGGTGTCGGTCCACCAATGAAGGGTGTAGGCAAAAAACGAGAAAGCGAAGGGAACAAAGCTCCAGCGGACACCTTTCAACGTGTCGTAGCCTTTCATCTTTCTGAGAATCTCGGCCAAAGCGGTCAAAACAACCGTTCCAATGATGTAAGCCCAATCCGCTTCGCCTGCTATCAAGAACAGGATGAAAATGAATCCGTTCAGGGCTGTTGCCGCCTCGAAGCCACGGATGAGCGTGCAGGTGTAAAGGTAGATAAAAGCGGACACTAGCGGTAGCACCGCGCCGATATACGCATAGCATGCAGGGTGGATGGCGCCACTTGCAGCACCCATAATAAACAAGGCCAGATAAGCGATGGCCATAAGGAAGACTTTTAATACTGTTTTCATAGGTTTACTTTTTGATGTTTGACACTGCAAAGTAATGGCCATTTCAAAAATCGTGAAATCCCTATTGATGGGTATTATCAAGTGATCTTATCCCAAGTTTCGATGATTGAAGTCTCAATGCGCAAAAACAACCCCCAAATAGCATCTCACACCTGTAGGCATTTCGATGTTTGAAACAGGGATAAGCCTGTCAACCTTCATAGTCAGGTGGACGGCTTCAGTTAGGGCAAACTCCACGCCGATGTTGGGATTCACGAAGAAAAAGGACTCATTATGCAGAAAGGCATTTGATTCCGCTTCCCAGTCGTCAGCCGAGCCTTCAAACATCAGCAGCGAAGAGGTTTTCCCTCCACCGATAGTGACACCCGCGAAAGGTTGCCATCGCCCGAATTGCCAATAGGCATCGGCCAGCAGTCCGCCCCAACTGGTTCGGATATAACTGCCATTGTGCATTTGTTTCAAGGTGCTCACATAGCCTTCACCACCCAAACGGAAATGATTGCCAAGATGATAACGGAGCACTCCGCCGAGGCCGAAGGTCATTCCTTCCGCTTTATAGTTTAAGGCGGTTAGGTCGCCATGCAGGTAACCCGTGTGTAACATCATGCCACCGTCGAAACGCTCGCGGTTTTGGGCTTGGTTTTGTGTGAATGGGATGATGATTAACAGAAAGGATAGAACAATATATATCAGCGGTCTTTTCATTTCTTTCCTTTCAAAATCGCCGACCCACTCAGTCCCATCCATTTGGCTTCCCATGGGGTCATAAACATGCCTTTGGTGGTGTCAATGAGTTCAACCTCTGCATAGCCCAAGCCTTTCAGTTTCTTGACAAAAGCCTGCATGTCGCCATATTTGAATCGGGAGAAAATGTCATGAATGGCGAAGGTGCCGCCTTTCTTCAACACACGCAGCGTTTCCAACAAAATGGCTTGTCGGTTGCGGCTCGGGATGTTGTGATAGACATAATTGCTGGTCACCGCATCGAAAGTCTCGTCGGCAAAGTCGAGTTTCAAAGCGTTGCCTTGTGTGAAATGGGTATTACTCACGCCCTCGGCTTGTGCGTTTTGTTCGCATAAGGCAAGGCTATAGGAAGCATATTCTTTGCCCCAGCGGTCGATGCCGAACATCTCGGCCTTGGGGTTGCGTTTGGCGCAGGCAATGGCCAGCGCACCACTACCGCAGCCCACATCGAGACCTTTGCCACCTTCAGGAAGGGTGACATAAGCGGCAACGCCGTCAATGATCTGTTTCGACATCTGACGCTTGCCGTTGTAGGAGAAGGCACGATGCAACAGCCACATCCATAGGGTCGCCAAAGCCAGCACGATGGCGAGCACAAGGAAAACGATTTTCAGGATAGTCTTCAGCGTTCCGGCGGCAAGCAGCCCGCTCACGCCAAAGACAAGGAATAATAACAGGCAGGCCAATGCACCGCCCAAAGTCCCAAGGATCATGCCTTTAGGCATCCAGTTTTTGTAGTTGGATTTCATTTTCTTTAATGCTGTTTTCATAGGCTTACTTTTAG
>ONJF01000018.1 GCA_900318085.1 uncultured Bacteroidales bacterium | reverse complement strand
CGCCATCAAACGAAACCCCAATCACGATCCAAACCAAAACGCTGATGACATAGATGAGCCAAGACCACCACGATGCATGAATCCTGATGAGGATAATCAATCCGATAAGGCAATCAATAAAGATGAAGAATCCCATAGCGCGTTGTTTTTGATAGCGGTTGCAAAGATATAGTGTCGCTATCGATTCGCAATGGAATGTAGTGAATTATAGTAAAAGATGATTTTTCTTAAACACGAATTATCAGGAATAAGCCACGAATTTTCAAAAATAATTTCTGAACAATTCGTGAATCATTTATGGAAATTCGTGTCGAAAAAGGCTTACCGCCGCAACTTGAGTTCATCATCGCTGCGAAGCTTATATACCTCGTTTCGGATGTAGTCTTCGAGGCTTTGGACGTTCATATATAGGCAGATATATCCTTCTTAATAATTGGAAGAAGCTTTTGTAGCACTAGAAGAGTGAAGTTGTCATCGCGAATCTTTCCATCAATACAATAATCGAGAATGCAATCAAAGTCCTTTAAATCATCTACTTTATCATCCAATTTATTATTTCGAACATATTCAACAAATTGAAATAATGCATCTTTGATATTGTATTGAATATCTTCGTTCATCCATTCTGTCAAAGTCAGTTTGTTTGTATGGAAAATAATATTATCCAATTTTGTCTCAGCTTCCTTTAATACTACTTTATTCATCATATTGATTCTTTCTATTTCATCTTCGTTGAAAAAATAAACACCTGATTTCCGCTTGAATCTTCAAAGTTTGTAAGTTGCTCCAATGCTTTGGAATAGCCGTAGGAATTCTCACGAATAAGCTCAGTGATTTCAGTGATGGTTTCTCCTGAAGCATCCTCTGTTGTTCGTATTATCAATTCGTCATTGATGGTAGAGCCATTCAAATAGCGAGCTACCTGAGAAGATGCTTTTACTGCGGCCACCCTGTTCATGTCTGAAACGCTGTTATACTTTTCTTTTGACAACAGCACCACTGAAACGAGGTGTAAATCATCGTAATCTTCAACAACTCGAATACCCTCAAACGGAGCAGCTTTATACATCCTGACAAGATAGTTGGTAAAGGCAACTTTATCGCCATTGAAACTTTGAGTAAAGCAGGTTACCTGAAAGAATACACATAGTATTATTACTACAATTGATTTCATGTTTAAACATTTATTTTTTCGTGGAAACAGGTTGGATAGTAAAACTATTATATTTTTGCGCTTCCTCTTTCGGAATAACAATGTTTATTTCACTTTTGGCAATATTATCTCCGATTCCATATTTTTTTACACCCTTTATTGAATAACGTTTGAAATATATGTTCTCGTTGTACCCAAAAGTGCCTTTTATGTATGTAGAGAATTCTCCAATGCTGACCCTTAATTTGGATGGGGCTGAAATATTGTCGCCAATTTGAAACTCCTTCATTTTATTATTGAAGAGCTGCGGACTAATTATTAAATATCTTCCATCTAGTCTTCCTTGAAAGCCATAAGTGTTGTATGGACTAAAGAAAGAGTTGTCATATTGGTTTCTTAAACAAATTGGCTCTCCGATAAAATGATCCTCGGCACAGTCAGCATATCCACTTGAATAGCCTCTATAAACTGGCAATCCCATTTTCTCGTACTGTTTAATCTCTTTTGCGCTCATATTGATTTGTTTAATCGTGTTCATCAACAAATCCACCGCAATTTGAGTATTTTTATTACACTTTGCAAAAATTTCTCCTTTAATTACATAAAAAACGCCATAAGTTGGTCCGCCGTCTCTCAACACAGGATCTTCAAGTTCCAAACTATAATCAAAAAGGTTATCCATCAATTCTATTTGTGTAATGACATTCTCAACAATCTTTTGCTCTGCTATTCTGTTCATTTCCACCATTCTTACATTCATGTCAAAAGACTCCATATTGACCATGACTGCAGATCCGCTTGTATGAGTGTTTATATAACTTACAAGTTTATTCATGCAAATTGTAGCCTGGAGAGTGACAAAATAGCGGTTGTTAGGAAGAATATCTTCAGTAAGTATTTTGTATGACTTAACATTACCACTTGATAATGAAACGATTTCATCATTTACTAACTGGTCATCAAGAACAGTAGTGTTTGATGACACAAAGGCTCCAAACGTTTGTTCGATTGCACTTCTTAATGCCATTTTGATGGCTTCGTCTTTGGTAGGTCCATCGGATGATACCACGATACTTACCTCATCGGAGGCAAAAGCCAGCCCGGAAAGCAACACGAGCAGGGCTATCAATAGTGTTTTTTTCTTCATAGTGATTTATTTTTTGTTTGTAATTTTCTTAGAACCATAATCTTACAATATTTTTCGTAATGCTTTGAGGCTGATGCTCGCCCCATGCCACGCCAATGGCTTTAACGGCATCCAAAATTCCCATCTTGAATTGCTGTTTGTCATCGTATTCCTTCATCTTCATTTGCCACTCCTTTAGGGCGTCGGCATCGAGTTTTTGCTCAATTTCGCCTTGTAGTTGTTGGGATTTCGGATATGCCGAACTACGAGGGGCTATCTGGAGCAGCAAGTTGGCAACTGCTATTGCTGTAGCCTTGTCTTTGCTTGTTTGCCATTTCAGCGTTGCCTGCCGCAATAGTTGCTCTCCTTCCGCATCAATTTTCTGCCGGTAAATGGTTACGGCTTGTGCGCAGCAATCGTCTGAACACGATTGGCAGACATTGGGAACCGAAACCAATTGGAACAGGGCTTCATCATAATTTCCCAACTGAGCGGTTGATTGGGCTTTGCGAGTGATTTCATCACAATGATGGGTGTAATAATCCGAAATGACATCCTTAAATGAGTTCAACAGCGTCTGAATCTCAACATTGCCTGGCTTGATTTTTTTGAAAGCATCGGTATATGCGCTTTGTTCTGATTTCCCAATTCCTCGCAAGGTCAGTGTGGTCCCGCCATACACTTTGTTGTCCACAATATCACCAGTTTTGAGATATACCTCCAACTCCACGCTTATTCTTGATGGTGTGGTTGGAGTTATATCTTTATGGGTTTCGATGACCTTTGCCGCCAAAACGAATCTGGTAATCCCATCAAAATCAGAATATCCATTTGCGCTAATGACAGATTGCAATTTGCTTTCGAGGTAGCTGACGGACTTAGAATCCAAGCCTGTTTCATCCACCAATGGCGAAATATAAATACCTGATTGAGCCATTGAACTCAAACTCAAGCAACAAAGTGCGATTACTAATAGCTTGTGTTTCATTTTATTTCTCTCCTAATACGATAATGGCTTCACCCAATCCTCTGACCATCACTTTGGATGTGATGTTATAAGGCGGCTTCTGCAAATGTTTTCTTAATTCTGTTGCAAAATCACGGGCATCAATGCTTCTCCCGTTCTTCTCCAAAGGTATTCTAACCTGCTCAAACTGCGCCGTGGTTTCGGTCATGTCGGAAAGGTTAAAGCAAGAATGCATAGTATTGTCCCTCAACCAATTCTGAATGCAGTCTATCAATTCATCACCCGAATACTCGGTTTCAAACGAGCCTTCCCAATTATCCCAGCAACGAATTGTCAGAACGATTTCCCGCCCGTTTTTCACTTGGTCGTCAAACCATCGGCATAATTGCTTGTCAAAGTCCTTGATGTTTTTCCTTACTGCCGTTTCCAATGCCACGGAAATGTTTTTGTCCTTGTTTTTTGTAGTACCCGTAGAAGTGGCAATGCGTTTGCTCGTATAGGCATCAAAGGCTTCTATCGTAAAAGAAACCGTATTGTCGGAATGGGTCTGCCACCAAATCTGAATGACCACATCCGACTTGATTCGACGCTTCAAGACATCCAGAGCCGTTTCCTCTAATGCGGCACTTGTTGTGCTGCTTACCGTGGCGTAATCCTCAGCCTCCCGTACTTCGATATTCTTTAATTCCTGTTCGGCATCTTTCACGCTATACCCCATATCGGTCAGGACCCCGCCAATTTTGCTTATAACTTGCGGAAGTTCTATGTCTTCTTGAAACGCCTGTTTATAATTTACTACTCGAACCTCTGTGCCGTGATTGTTATACGAAGTGTAGAAATACCGCTGAGTACACCAGTTATCACTCGGCAGAATCATTAAAGTTGGCTTCTTGGCTTGCTGGGCATTGACCAAAAGGCCTGTGACAAGAAGTGATATTATTATAAGTAAGACTTTTTTCATTTTTTTGTTGAGTCAATCTTTTTTCGTCGTAAATAATACCATTATTAGTTATTGGTATCACATTTTCTCTTATTGTTCTTGTTTTTGTAGAGTTTGCTCTATGATTTCAATCAATCCTTCAGGATTGACCCAATGAGAAAAAGCATCATTGATCTCTCGACATCCTTTTGCCTTTTCCAGGGCATTTTTCAGCATATTTTTTGCATTCTCTTTTTCCTTTTCATCTTTGGGATTAATAGCTTTTTTATAGTCATCAATTGCAGAACAATACGAATCCAAAAATTTAGATTCACCCTGATGGTTTTGTTTGTAGTTTTCTACAAAATCAAGAAATTTGGAATAATCAAACATCTTTCTACTCTCTTTCCGCCCGCAAGTCCCACCAAGACAGACATTTTACTATTGATAAAAGCACAAGAAAAGCGTGAGACTCGATTCTGTCTGTCCATTAAGCAGTAGGTATCGCCAAACACCTTTCACGGAATGAACCGAAGAAACAAATTCCCACGCTCGCTTTTTATCAAGTCGGCGTTGTCACACCTATTGACTTCAAAACGAAAGGTGAGCATTAGTCTTCGTTCCCCGTGTGTATTGGCGATTTCACTGCTTGGAACTTAGAATGCCTTCCTTGCCGAGTCGGGATTTCTCCCCCAACTCGCTGCAAATATAGTCATTTTTCAGACTAATGCTCAGTTCGTCGATATTTTTTTGTCGGATTATTCATTGCCGTTTCGTCAGCTCACTTTAGGCTATTATCAGGAGCTTTAGTATTGATTCAATTCTTCAACAATTTGGTCAATGCGACTACCTCGACTTGTTGTAATTCAGCATCGCCCATTTTTTTCATTTTATTGTAATCAGACATGTAAACAAACTTGCCCAAATCCAACCCGTCTATCGAGGTTTTTGTCAATGTCAAGGATTCATCATCGTTGATTTTGAATATCATAAGATATCCTGCCTCATTTTTTGGCTGCCCCTCAGCCGGATCCCAAAGATAGACCTTCCCATCTTTCACAAGACACGCCATTAACCTAGCTTCAGTATTATCAGAATACATGGCGTTACCCAGACCACCTGTGTACAAATTTATTGAATAGGCGCACCTGTTAAAAGACAATGCGCACCGGCCTTCAATGAAACTAACAGACATGGTTGAAAACAACCAAGCTGGAGTCCCATAAGCGGCTATTTGTTGAGGTCTAGTCACATTACCGATATAAACAGACCCTTGCTTGATCGTCTTAGCCTTGCCTTGGGAAAACGCCTGTGATGCAGTGAGTGACAGAACTACCATCATAAGTCCAATCATAAATAATCTTACCATTTTTTTTCATAACAATTCCCCTAATACGTGTCGGGCGCAACCTTTTTGCCTATAGCTTCCCTGATTCGGCATGATTCATTTCTTTGAGAAGGCCAGGAAACTGATGCACCAGCTTTTCACCGGCACATCGACCTTCTTTTTGCATCCGTTCCAGTCAAGGCATAAAGAAAGAGCGCGTCCCAACCTTTCTCATTCCGCTGGATGGCTCTGGTAAACCGTATCAAAAAATGAGGAAAAGCGGGCTGCTCGATGGTCATATCTTCATTCTTGCCTTGCATGGCGCGAAAGTAAAGGGTTTTCGCTGGTCGGCAATGGAATGTAGTGAATTATAGTAAAAGATAGTTATTCTTAAACACGAATTATCACCAATTGACCACAAATTTTCAAAAATAATTCATGAATAATTAATGGATAATTTATGGAAATTCGTGTTGAAAAAACACGCCTATCCGCTGCGGAATGTGCTAAAATTTTCGACTTTCCACAGGAAATAGAGAGTAAAACTACAAAACATGGTCATGTAAAACGGCTAAAGTGAGCAGGCGGATAAAATTTCAGGGAACGATAGCATTATTGCTAATCAAATATCGGGGATAAGTAGTATTTTTTCAAAATAAATCAACGGGAACGATAGAAATTTTATCGTTTTTACATGATTTTCAATTGTTTAGCCAACATGGGTTACGTTTACGAAAACCTTGTTGCGCAAATGCTCAAAAGTAGCGGAAACAACCTTTATTTCCACACCTGGCCCAAAGATGAAAAGCACAACTATGAAGTCGATTTTTTACTTTCGCGAGGTGCGAAGCTTTGCCCAATAGAGGTGAAGTCGGCCGGTTACAAGTCTCATGTGTCACTTGATGCTTTTTGCAAGAAGTTCTCGTCGCGTGTAGGCAACAGATACGTGGTTTACACCAAAGACTTGAGGCACGACGGCGAAACGACTTTGCTACCGATATATATGGTTGGACTGGTTTGATTTGAGCGGAGAAAAGTGGTCCAAAACGCACACTTTCGGGCCTTAACGCATAAATATTTCGACTTATGGCCCAAAAGTCTGCAATTTTTGAAGTCATACCACAAACTTGCACACCTCGGGATAGAACTCCGACATCTGTTTTCGAAACTCCGAATCGGCAGAGTTGGCATAGCTGCTGTCGCGGTCTTTCACCCATTCGGGACCGATGAAGAATCGACGCATCTTGCGGTAGTCGCCACGGTCGGAAAGGAAACGGACAAGGTAAATCAACTCGTAAGACTTGCCGTTCTTTCCGTGCCATTCTTTCACAGGCAGCTCCTCCCCTTCTGGACGGCATCTTCCCGTCAAGCGATAGGCAAACAAGGCTTTCACCTCGTTGTCGTCGGCAATATAGCCCTTGTCAGCAAGCCATTCGATGAAGGCCACAAAGGTGTCAACACCTTGTTTTTTCAAGGCATCATCCATATAGAAAAACTCTTTCGGTGTGTCGGATTTGTGCTGCCAATAAAAGAAGTCTTCAGGCAGTATGAAAGGTTCTGCAGGCTTCGGCTTAGGTTTTTTGTAATCTTCCCATATCCTGTCTATCAAGTCTTTGGCCAAAGGATTGTCGAGAATCGGGTCAATCAGGTTGCGTTCCTTCAGCGTAAAGTCACCGTACAAGTCCCAATAATAATGGAGATGTGTGGCCAAGTCGGTCTCCAGGAAATGGCGGTAGTCGGAGAAATAGCGGTTCAGGGCTTCGTCGCTGTCATCATCGTCCAACACCTCGGCGGAGGGTTGCCAACGCTTTATGGCTTCCAACATTTTTCCGTTGTCGGCACCATTCTTCTCATGAAGATGACCCGCCAAATAGTCAAGATAATAGGTAAAGTCATCACCCTTCATCTCGGCACCCGTGGATGAGTCATCCATACAACAGGAACATAACCTGGCCAAAGCGGTCAAGTCGCATTGGGCATGTTCCAACGCCGAAACGAAAGCATCCTTGTCGCCATTTTCAACACATTCAAGCAGTTGGGTCTTTTCGTTTGATGGTATTTCCAAAACGGAAAGGAACTCCATGACCGTAGATTTGAGCAGTTTGCTCAAGGTGTTGAACATCTCCTCAGGCATCATAAAAACGGCCTCGGAATCGTCGTTGATGATATTTTCCTTCTCCTCCACAAGGAATCGGTTGTTGTGGACAAAGACAATGGCATTGTCAAAAGGTCCACATAGTTCCTTCCACAGCCTCATCGTTTCCTTGATGCTTTCTTCGGTTTCGTCATCCTGAAGAATCTCGTCCACATCACGAATGGCCTCCTCTGGCAGGGACATTTCGATGGCTTGCTTCAGCCCCTCAATATAGAGCTTTTTCTTGATTATTTCGTCTTTGCCGTTCATGGTTGCAAAAGTAAAGAATTTACCGACAAATCAAAAAAAAAGTCCTCAACATCGTGATGCCGAGGACTCAATACTTTTATTCTTGTTGAATTAGTGCTTGGCCTTCAAGAAACTATATTCCTTGCCATATTTCAGGTGCTGCGCTACGAAATCGGAAGGATACTCGACCTTGTAGTCGACCACTTGGCCGTTTTCCACGACAGGCACAATCTCGGGATTGATGAAACCACCATAAGGCTTCAGACCCAAGGCGTTGTAGCGTTCCTTGACTTCCTTGTGCAGCTCGGGATCGACCTTCACCGCATACTTCTCCACAATGGCCTTGCCAGCGGCATAGTCGCCTTCGCTCTTGATGCGCTGGATCTCGGCCAACAGCTCGCCAAACAAGCCACGCAATGCCTCGAAGTCGTTGACGACGAAGTAGGTCTTGCCATTCTCCACCTTCTTCTCGATGACATTGGCGTCCTTGCCGTGCTCGTAGCACCACTCCGAGATGAGCTTACGGTTCTGCATGTGCGCCTCGGTGACGTCCTTGCCCAGCTCCACACGGGCCAGCTGCGACATCATGCCGTTGCGGATATAGGAGCAGTACTCGGCCTTATAAGCCTCGGCATCAGGCATCACACCCAGTTCCACCATCCTCGGCTCTGCCAGATAATACAGACCAAAGAGGTCGGCACGGGCTTCCTCCAGTGTCGAGCTGAACTCCTTCAAGGCGCCAGGCTGTGTGCCAGGCAACAGCTTGCCTGAGCCGTGGCCCAAGCACTCGTGCAGGTTGGTATGCACCACGTCGGCATCGGAGCCGTATTTCTTGCAGAGGTCGACCTCTTCCTGCGTGTAGGCAAACTCCTTGAGGGCACTCCTCGGGCATTCGTCGGCGGCCTTGTCGTAGGCTTCCATCAGGTTGGTGATGGTCACTGACTTGGAGCCATATTCCTTGCGGATCCAGTCGGCATTGGGCAGGTTGATGCCAATCGGGGGCGAGGGGAAGCAGTCACCACCCAGCGTGGTGACGATGATGCTCTTGGCCGACACGCCCTTGCACTCCTCTTTCTTGAAGCGAGGGTCGACTGGCGAGTGATCCTCAAACCACTGGGCGTTCTCGCTGATGGTGTTGGAACGCACGGTAGCCTCAAGGTCCTTGAAGTCGACGACGGCCTCCCATGTGGCCTTCATGCCCATCGGGTCGCCATAGTCTTCGATGAAGCCGTTCACGAAGTCGATGTGCGAGACGGAGTCCTGCACCCAAGCGATGTTGTATTCGTCCCAGGTCTTCAAGTCACCCGTGGTGTAATAGTCGATGAGTTTCTGCGTGTAGTTGCGTTGGCTGTCGTTCTCCGCCACCTCGTTGGCCTTCTGCAGCCAGCCGATGATGGCTTGGATGGCTTCGCCATACAGGCCGTCAGCCTTGTAGACGTCTTCATAGATCTTACCGTCTTTCTTCACCAGCTTGGAGTTGAGTCCGTAGCTAATCGGCGTTTCGTCGTTGGGCTTGCGCATCTTGTTATAGAAGGCCTCCACATCACGCTTATGGATGTCGCCTTCATAGAAGTTCACAGCCGAGTTGACGATGATGTCGTCCTCGCTGCTGCGACGCATCTTGTAG
This sequence comes from uncultured Bacteroidales bacterium, assembly GCA_900318085.1. Lineage (GTDB taxonomy): Bacteria > Bacteroidota > Bacteroidia > Bacteroidales > F082 > Limimorpha. The sequence goes on along the minus strand of ONJF01000018.1, from coordinate 53,049 downwards.
AGCTCCTTGTCGAAGACCACGGGCGTCAGGAAGGCAATGAAGTCGTCGACGGTCTCACCCTCGTTAAGCGGGAGCAGACTGGCGTCGCTGCCCTTAATCAAGTCGGCGAAATAGGCCTCGCTGACCTCGGGGAAGAACTTGTCCTCGGCATAGTGGTGATGGATGCCGTTGCTGAAGAACACACGCTTGGCGTAGACCACGAAGTTCTGGAAATCAGCACTCTCGCGGTCGCCTTGATACGAGTTCAGCACGGCCTCGATGGTTTTGCGGACCACCAGGTTGTACTTGAAGTTCTGGTCGGCAAGGATGTCGCGACCGCATTTGGCCGCCTCGCCGAGATAGTAGATGTAGCTCTTCTGTTGCAGCGTCAGCTGATCCCATTCGGGGATTTGGTAACGCATGATCCTCAAGTCGGCGAACTCGTCCACCAGGTACTTGAACTCTTCTTTGGGCTGGGGCTGTTCAGCGGGTTTCTCCTCTTTCGGGGCACACCCCACCAAGGCGGCAGCCATTCCAATGCAAATCATCAGTTTTTTCATTTTATTTTGTTAGTGTTTAAATCAAACCAGTTTTCGGACTTGGGACTTAGGACGAAAGACAAGGGGTGGGGGACATCTTTCGTCTTACGTCTTTCGTCTTTCGTCTCACGTCCTATGTCTCACTTGTACAAATCACCCGGCGTGAACATATCGTAGGCTGGCATGGCAGCGGGATTCAGGTTCTCTATCAGGCCGTCGAACTGCCACTGTTCCTTGTCGTAGACATAATGGCGGCAGAACCAAACCAGGTCATCGACGGTGAAAGGCCCTGCGGCTGCGATGCTATGGCCATAATCCTTGAAACGACGGGCGAAATAAGGATAGTCAAATTTCTCGAAACGGTCCACCAAGGCATCGGTGCCGAAGAAACCCAACTTGAAGAGACTGATCTTCTTATAAGGCACCAGGCGGTCGGCCGTGCCATGGAAGAGCATGGTCGGCGCAGGCTTGTGGTTGCGGTATTTCACCTTGCCTTCCGTAGAATAAATAGCGCCGGAATAACTCACCACGCCCGCCAGACGGAAGTCGTCAGGAAGGATGTTGGAGTTCAAGTAACCATTACAGAGGACATAATCCATCTGCAACGAGGTGATGGCACCTGCGCTGGAGCCGACCATCACGATATAATCCTTGTTCACCTTCAGCTCCTTGGCATGATCAAGCAGATAGGCGACAGCCTCAATGGCATCTTCCACCGCCATATTGACGGCCTTTTCCAATGGCTCGGAATGGGTGATGCCCAGATTCTTGACGCCCTTCAAGCCCAGTCGGTAGTCGATGGCCGCCACCTGGAAGCCTTCGTCAACCAGCTGCTTGAAATAGGCCTTCTCAAAGTCGCCGTCGCGATGGCCACCGATGAAGCCGCCGCCGAAGACATAGACCAAGCATATCGTGCTGTCGTGGACGTGTTCAGGCGTGTAAAAATCCAGATAGAGATTCAGGGTGTCGCGCTCGGCATACTGGTAGGTCTTCATGTCCTGGGCAAAAGTTTGAGCCACAACCATGAATAAAAGCAATAAAGCAAGGATAAGTTTCTTCATTTTTTTGTATTTTTTCAAACCCTGACCCTAGACCCTGACCCAGACTGCTTTCACAAAAGATGGGGCAGGTCTGGGTTTGTGTCAATGGTCATGGTCAAGATTGATGTGTTTTATAGTATTCTTTCAAGAAATCGGGCAACTGACGCAAAGCGGCCTGCTCACGCCATTGCTTCCGTACCTCTTGGGCTGGAACACCAAAGACGGCCTTGCCCGGCTCGATGTTCTTGTCGACGGCTGAGGTGGCCAAGACGACGGCACCCGTACCGATGACCAAGTCCTTGTTGATGCACACACGACCCCAGAGGATGACATCGTCCTCGATGCGGGTCACGCCAGCGATGGCGGCATGGGCACCGATGAGGCAGTTATGGCCGATATAGCTGTCGTGGCCAATCTGGCAGTGGTTGTCCAACTTGGTGCCGCTCTCGATGATGGTGTCGGAGGTGACGCCGCGGTCGATGCTGCACAGGGCACCGATCTCCACGTCGTCGGCGATGACCACACGGCCGAACGATTCGAACTTCTTGAAGCCTTCGTTACGGCGCTGGAAATAATAACCGTCCGCACCGATGACGCTACCCGAGTGGATGATGACGTTGTCGCCAATCACACAATGGTCATAGATGGTCACATTGGGATGGATGAGGCAGTTCTTTCCGATGACGGTGTGATGTCCGACAAAGCTGCCCGGCATAATGAGCGTGCCCTCCCCTATCTCGGCCGTATCGCTGATGGGCTGCGTCTGAGGCTCGAAGGGACGGAAATGCCGCATGATACGCAAGAATGCATCGAAAGGATCGTCATGGAGCAGCAGGGCCTTGCCTTCAGGGCAGACCACTTCCTTATTAATAAGGACCACCGTCGCGGCCGAGTTGAGCGCCTTGGCGTAGTATTTCGGGTGGTCGACGAAGGTGATGTCGCCCGCCTCCACCTTGTGGATTTCGTTCAGGCCTGTGATAGGAAAATTGGCGGGGCCAACATATTTGGCACCAATGAGTTCCGCTATAGTTTTAAGAGTCGTCTTTTGTATTTTCATCGGCTTATGAATTGATTGAATAACAATTATTTCACGCAAAAACCGTTTGTTATTTCACGCAGAATTCGCTGAAATGCACAGCATTCAACGCAGTTAAAACGCAGAACCTACCGGCGTCAAACATTGCGTCGCATTGCGATTCCTATGATTCTGCGCATTCAGCGTGCAAAAACTTCGCCTGCAAAAATACAAAAAAAGCGCAAAGTCAATGACTCTGCGCTTATTTTTACGTAACGTTGGTTTAAGCCTTCACGCGTTCGCAGTATTCGCCCGTGCGGGTGTCAACGCGAATCATGTCGTCGGTGTTGATGAACAACGGCACGCGGACCATGGCGCCGGTCTCGACGGTGGCTTCCTTCAGCGCGTTGGTGGCAGTGTTGCCCTTCTCACCCGGCTCGGTGTAGGTCACTTGCAGCACGGTCTTCACTGGCATTTCGGCGAAGAGGATGGTCTCGGTGCTGGCGTCGACGACGACATCGACCACATCGTTTTCCTTCATGAACTTCACGCCAGTGATATTGTCGCCAGCAATCGGGATCTGTTCGTAGGTCTCGGTGTGCATGAAGATATAGTCCTCACCTTCCTTGTAGAGGTACTGATAAGGACGGTGCTCAACGCGGACATCCTCGAGCTTCACGCCAATGTCGAAACGCTTTTCAAGCACATTGCCGCTCAGCACGTCCTTCAGTTTGATACGCATGATAGTGTTGCCCTTGCCAGGCTTAACGTGTTGGAAGTCAATGCAGAAATAAATCTTTCCATCCAAACGGACGGCGCTTCCAATCTTTACATCTTGACTTAACATAGTATTTCAGATTTAATGATTTAAAATTGATTTCATCGAATGCTTTGCATTTCAAAGATTTAATATTCAAAATTCAATTCCAATGTAACGAAATGAAGGTGCAAAGGTAGTGGATTTCAGGAAAATGGCAAAGGAAATTGTTGAAAAAAGTTTTTTCGCATTGGAATTCAAAGATCCAAAACAACATGAAAGCCATATAAAAAACAATACCCGGCAGTTTGATTGCTCAGGGACTGTCGGGACTTAACGGTGCAAAGATACGAATAATTATTAAATTGGCAAGTATATTTTGCTTTTTTTCTTCATTCAGTTCAAATTTGCATTATTCGGCTACTAACAACAGCGACATGGTCAAGTCCATACAACATCGCTTTTGCATCAACTGACATCCATTGGAAAAGGCGCATAATACTGGAATAACAATCATTGACTGACTGTAAACCTATCGAAATTGGGAAACCAAAACAAATAGGTTCATGGTGAGCGATTCGGTTTCTCATAATGTTGATTCTATCCAATTCATTATAAATAAATGTGTTGTCATACCGGAATTGAGGAGTTGATGTCGGTTTGTTTGGGAATATGCTCAACAAACAACGTCCTGAAAGGCGGTATTGAACATTGTTAAACATAAACTTCCAAACTCCAAATTCCATCTCTGCCAGCAATTTATTGTGAATATAGTTATTGCCACGTAGCAATCCCTCGTATGCTTTTTTTATGATTCTCTTTGTTCCATCAACTCGTGGATCGGAATCGAATTGGCCGCCAGGCAAAATGAAATCACGCAGCCAATCGCCGCCAAAATGGGATTTCATTTCCTTGTCAATCATGTTCCTCATTGTTACTTCAAAACAACTGATGATAGCGAACATTTCCTGGGATAGTTTCATATTGTAACGATAAAGAGTCATCGCCCGTTTCGTATCATTGGCACAAGCCATCAGATATTTACGCATTCTCTCAGGGGACATCGCTGCTTCAAAATCCGAATACTTCATTTCATTGTCGTTTTCTCGCCACAAAAATACAACAATGTTGTTTCCAAAAGATACGAGCATAGAAAAAAAGCCGCCCTCACACTCCATTATTATCCAGAGTTTTCGAGAGTGACTTTGTGGCTCTTCCTCTGTTATGACTTCAATAGAAATTATTTGATGGAACGGACAGGACGAATAGTAAGACCCCATTCCCGACTGAATGATTGTTCCCAAAAACCCATAGCACCAGTTGGGGAAAACCCATTGAGCGAACTCGACCAATAGTTGCCACAATAACTATCGCCGTAATTGATTGAATTTAAACAAAACACTCCTGTAGCAGGAAGGAAAATGCTATTGCCATTAGATGCGGCAAAGAACTTCCCGTTTACACCGTTCAGAGTCGTATCAATAATAACTGTATTGTTCACATATAGTTCCCTCCATTGGTCAAATGTAGGTATGCACCAATCATCACCCCAGTTCATTGTTGCAGCATCGTCAGATGGCTCAAGTTGGGTCACATCATCAGTAAAACCATTGAAACCATAAGAAGACTTGTGACAATATTTGGTCAACTGCATATAATCACCGTTATTACAATACTTATAAGTACTCCAATCATATATTCTCTTAGGACATGTTTCACCCCAAGCGAAATAAGTACCACAACCTTCTGGTGTATTGGCACCCACATTGCAAGTCGCCCATAAGGTTCCGCTCGGCAAGCCAAGATCAACAAAATCATGGCCATTAAGACTTCCACTATTGTCAATTGCATTTTTTGTACAATTCACCAAGCAAATCATCATTAGCATTAAGGTTGCTACTGCCTTCATTAGTTTTTTCATATTGATTAACTTTGTAATTATTCCGTTTGTTTATGGCGCAAAAATAACAAAATTCCTTGAATGACCAAACAAATTGCAAGGTTTTTTAGCCTTTGCTTCTGCGCGAACAAGATTATTCCATAATTTTACAGCCAAATTTTTAAACCCTATCAATATGAGAAAAACCAAACTATTCCTGTTAGCCATGATCACCTGTTCTATCGTGTCATGTAACACACAGTCACCCCGCGAAAATGGGGCTGAGAATGAAACGAAAACCGAAGCAACGAAAGAAGTGAAGGAGAAAATCGGCCCGACGGAGCTTACTTTGCAATCGGACATCATGACGCCCGAGGTGCTGTGGGCCATGGGCCGCATCGGCGAATACAGCCTCTCACCCGACCATCAGAAAATCGTCTATGCCGTGACTTACTACAGCGTGCCCGAAAACCGTAGCGGCTCCACCTTGTATATCATGAACGCCGACGGCAGCGACAACAAAGTGCTGGTCGTGAGCAATGACAGTCAATACAGCCCACAATGGCGTCCCGACGGAAAGAAGATCGGCTTCCTCGCCCCGAAAGACGATGTCATGCAACTCTGGGAAGTGAATCCCGACGGCACCGGCCTGCAATGCGTCTCCAGCGAACCCGACGACATCAACGGTTTCCTCTACTCGCCCGACTGCGCCCAGGTGCTCTTCACCAAGGAGGTGAAGCTGAAAGAGACCGTGGCCGACATCTATCCCGACCTCGATAAGTCCTCGGGCCGCATCAACAACGACCTGATGTACCGCCACTGGGACCACTGGGTCGACACCTACGGTCACCTCTTCGTGGGTAACTTCAGCAACGGTAAGATCGAGAACGCCTTCGACGCCATGAAGGACGAGCAATGGGAAGCCCCCGTGCGTCCCTTCGGTGGCATGGAGCAAGTGCAATGGCTGCCCGACGGCAAGAGCTTCGTCTACTGCTGCCGCAAGAAGGTGGGCAAGGACTACGCCCTCTCGACCAACACCGACATCTACCAATACATCATCCAAAGCGGCGAGTGCAAGAACCTCACCGAAGGCATGATGGGCTACGACCTCAACCCCGTCATCTCGCCCGACGGCAAATACATGGCCTGGGAGAGCATGGAACGCGACGGCTACGAAAGCGACAAGCAACGCCTCTTTGTGATGAACCTCGAGACCGGCGAGAAGACCGACTACTCGGCCCGCTTCGACCAATGCTGCACAGGCTTCAGCTGGGCTGACGACAGCAAGACCTTATACTTCATCAGCGATGCCTACGCCACCGACCAGCTCTACGCCCTCACCCTCGAGAATGGCGAGATCAAAAAGCTGACGGAAGGCGTGCACAACTACGTATCGGTACAATTCAACGGCGACAAACTGATTGCAGGCCGCCAGTCGATGAGCCACCCGACGGAGCTCTTCAGCGTCGACCCCGCCACGGGCGAGGCAACGCAGATCACCACCGTCAACGACAACATCTTCGCCCAACTCACCATGGGTGAGGTCAAGGAACGCTGGGTGAAGACCACCGACGGCAAGGACATGCTGACCTGGGTCATCTATCCCCCGCATTTCGACAGCACCAAGCAATACCCTGCCCTGCTCTACTGCGAGGGCGGACCGCAGAGCACCGTGAGCCAGTTCTGGAGCTACCGTTGGAACTTCCAGATGATGGCCGCCAACGACTACATCATCGTCGCCCCCAACCGTCGCGGCTTGCCCGGCTTCGGTCAGGAATGGCTTGAGGAAATCAGCGGTGACTACGGCGGACAGTGCATGAAGGACTACCTCAGCGCCATCGACGAGCTGAAGAAAGAACCTTACATCGACGAGAACCGCCTCGGTGCCGTGGGTGCCAGCTTCGGCGGCTTCAGTGTGTACTGGCTGGCTGGTCATCACGACGGTCGCTTCAAGGCTCTCATCGCCCACGACGGCATGTTCAACCTGGAGGCACAGTACCTCGAGACCGAGGAGATGTGGTTCGTCAACTGGGACCTCGGCGGCCCCTTCTGGGACTGGAACAACCCCACCGTGCGCAAGACCTACGCCAACTCGCCCCACCTCTTCGTCGACAAATGGACCGCACCCATCCTCGTCATCCACGGCGGATTGGACTACCGCATCTGCTTCACGCAGGGCATGCAGGCCTACAACGCCGCCATCCTTCGCGGCCTCGACGCGGAATTCCTCTATTTCCCCGACGAGAACCACTGGGTGCTGAAACCGCAAAACGGTGTGCTTTGGCAGAGGAGGTTCTACAATTGGTTGGATAAATATTTGAAATAATACATTCACCCTGGTAGAGACGGTGTGCACACCGTCTCTACACCCTAACACGATGATCAATGTCAGACGACAAATTCCAACACAAATATAGAATAGAATCTGCCCGTGCATCATGGCATGATTATGACGGCTGATCCTATTTCATCACCATCTGCACGAAAGACCGTGAACATTATTTCGGCGAAATTGTAGATGGGGGAATGGTGTTGTCTGACATAGGGAAATATGCTGATGAACAATTCAATAACGTTACGTCCCATTATCCCTATGCGGAAATTCCATTGTGGACGATAATGCCGAATCATTTGCATGCAATTGTCATCATTTCAGCAGGTAGAGACGGTGTGCACACCGTCTCTACAACGGAAACACCCAGCCGATGGTTGTCTGATACCGTAAATGAAACCATGCAAGAAATCTCGCATCGAAAAGGACCATTATCGGTAGTCATAGGAGGTTTGAAACGAGCGGTAACCCATTATGCCAACAAAAACACCCTCGATTTCGCCTGGCAACCCCGTTTTCACGACCACATCATCCGCGACAATTCAGAAATGAACCGCATTGCGGATTATATTGAAAACAATGTGGCGAATTGGGTGGACGATGAATTCTATACCCCATAACATTTTGTTATGAAAAACGGCGGGACATCCCGCCGTTCCCGTTAGTAATAAAACTCAATTTCGGTATCGGGGAATTGCCTGCGCAATGCTTTAACACACATACGCGAAGGCTCATAATCTATGATGATTTTACCAATCCGTTTTGTTGCCGACTTTGGAATCTTGACATCTAAACCATGGTTATCTATCCATAACAATCCCACAGAATCTACCCCATCAAGGGCATCGTCCACGTCATTTTCATAGGTACGGATTTCCAGTTCACCGTGTTTTCTTATATACTCGACTTGGTTAATATGCAATTTCGTCATAGGATACCATTGCAACAGTTTAGCCCTTTCTTCGGGCGATATATCGCCATAAACCCACAATTCTCCAATTTTCTTGTCTTTCATCCAATCCGGAAAATGAACCCTGCCTGAGAATTGTAGCTCCAAATCTGAAATCGTATCCAATTTCGACAACGCAGTTGGAATCTCTTTTACTTTCAGACAAAGTTCACCCTCATTACGCAATGATCTTTCCATTTTCGCAATAACCGCTCTATCTTCATCAGCCTTTTTTCGCACCGTCCATCCAATTTTTGGCGTAAGGGCATAATTCGTGGCATTTTGTTCCAGCCCCATAAAGCCACCTCGCAGTTCAACCATTGTTTCCACTTTTGTACCATCCGGATTGATTTCGATGAAACGCACATCGGCCTGCGCCATTTCATCCGGCAAACTGGAATCTCGCGTCAAGGTTTTAAGGTCAAAGCGTTTACCATAATTGTCGTAAGGGAAGAACTTCACAATCCACCCGTCGATAACGTTGGTGGTGCCATATTCCTTTTGGGTGTGCCACTTGAACATATTGCGCCAGAACTTGATGTCGGCATTGCCTTCCGATGCCTTGATAAACTGTTTCAGGATTGGCTTCAACTCATCAATCCACCAGGCCAAATCGAAGGAGCGCAACTGCATTGCCTTGTCGTACACCTTTTGCCAGTCTTCCGTTGTACCCAACAAGGTCACCTCTGGGATCCCACATGCAATATACACCACAACAAACTCAAAATAGGCCTTTGTCGTCTCCATTAGTGTAATCTCGGAGGCGATTTGCTCATATTGCTTCGTGGTCGAGAAGTCGGCAATCATCGTCTCGGCGATGGTCCCCTTCGTATTCTCTTTTACTTCCTGCGCAAATTCCGGAATCAGCACATCCCATTGGGCTTTGTCAAGGGGACACTCGCTTTCCACCACCAGCGATATCTTATCTTGGAAATCGACCATGCGGTCACGGTATTTCTCGGGATCGGCATTGATATGGTGCGAAAAACCCTGACTGATGAGCAGCCAAATCATGTCGGGCGAAAGCACGAACGGACGATGGCTGGCATAAGCCTCGTACATCCCATAGAAAAACGGATGATTTCCGTATTGGAGAACCAATCTGTCAGCGTCCACATTCACGGATAGCGTGTTCACATCTTTATCAACCTTCCAAACAGGCAGCAACGCATCGGGCCTTGAAAGCTCCTCGATTTTAATGGTGACTTGCGCGGAGGCAACGACAGAAACGGCAAACATTTGCAGCGTAAACAGAAAGCATAACAGTCTTTTCATGGCGTCAATTTTTATGGTTCAATGCCGCAAATATAGTGATTAAAACAAACAAAAGAGCATTTTAATCCATTTTTTTCTATTTTATTATTAATCATATCGGGTAGAGACGGTGTGCACACCGTCTCTACAGATTTATCCCTGACGCTGTCGAACGATTTCAAAACACACCACCCCCGTGGCCACCGAAACATTCAATGAATCGATGTCGCCAGGCATAGGGATCATCAGGTGGCCGTCGAGGCGCTTGAGGTAGGCGGGGCTGATGCCATCCTCCTCGGAGCCCATCATCACGCAAAGCGGACCCGTGAGATCGGATTTCCACAGGCTGTCGTGTGCCTTCTCGGTGAAGCCCACCACACGCAGACCGCTGGCTTTCAAGAAGTCGATGGCATCCTTCAGGTTCTCCACACGACAAACATTGATCAACGACAAAGCCCCAGCCGAGGTCTTCATGGCGTCGCCGTTGATGGAAGCAGAGCCATGGTTGGGGATGACGATGGCATCCACGCCGGCGGCGTAGGCCGTGCGGGCGATGGCGCCGAAGTTGCGCACATCGGTCACGCGGTCGAGCATCAGGACGAAGGGGTCGCGGCCGTCCTCGAAGACCATCTGCACCACCTTCTCCAAAGGCTGGTATTCTATCGGGCAGATGAAAGCCACCACGCCTTGGTGGTTCTTGCGCGTCAAGCGGTTCATCTTCTCGATGGGCACGAACTGCACCGGCACGCCGTTGGCACGGCAGGTGTTGGCAATCTCCGCAATCTCGGGCGAGCGCTCACCGCCTTGGATGTAAACCTTCTCTATCTCTTTCTGCGAGCGGATCAGCTCCAACACAGGATGGATGCCGAACACCATATTGTTCTTGTAGTTGTCTTCCATGGAATCAAATTTTCGGCAAAAATAGGAATTATGTTGAATCGTTAGTGTTGAATTGTTGAATTGTTGTAAAGTTACCGCCAACTCAACATTTCAACAAATAAACAGTTAAACATTTCAACAAAACAATTATCTTTGCATCCTCAAAAACTATAATGCCATGAAAACAAGACTCATCATCGCCATTGCCCTCGTCCTTTCGGCATGGCAACTGAAAGCGCAAGTGACCCTTCCTGAACCCGTTGCAGGCAAGGCCGTCACCAAGGACTACATCACCCAAAACCTCGTCTATCCCGATGCCGACCTGAAGCAGGGCAACAGCGGCAAAGTCGTCGTGGGCTTCCACCTTGACGCCCAAGGTCAGGCCAGCCAATATGCCGTCAAATCCACCTTCAGCGAGGCCGCCGCTCCCATCGCCCTGCGTCTGGTGAAGACCATCCTCTGGAAACCCGCCTTGAACGTGGGCATCCCTGTGGAATACGACTATGTATACGAGGTCGAATTCAATGCCAAGAGCTACAAGCGCTACTGGAAACGCCACGAGCGTCCCGTCGTGCCGCTCACACTGGAGGCCGACACCTCAAACAAAGTATTTGAATACAAACAACTGGATGAGATGGCCCGCCCTTATTTCGCCGACGGCTCTAACATGGCCAAATACATCGCCACGCACCTGAAATTCCCCGCCGAAGCCAAAGAACGCGAGATACAAGGCACCGTAAGGCTGAACTTCGTGGTGGAGACCGACGGCACCGCGTCGAACATCGTCGTCGTCAACTCGGTGGGCGGCGGCTGCGACCAAGAAGCCATACGACTCCTGCAAGAGACGATCTGGATCCCCGCACAAAAGAACGAGCAATATGTCCGTAGCCATAATATGCAGGATATCACGTTTAGCATTGGGAATCGGGAGTTCCAGGATGGTTATAATTTTTAGTTGAGAGTTGAGAGTTGATAATTGAGAATTGATAATTGAGAATTGAGAATTTGGATAATAAACATTTAAAAATCAAACCATATCAAAATGAAAAAAGTTTTACTTACCGCATTGGCATTTGCATTTGCCATTGTTTCGTTCGCACAGGACGAGCAACCTGAAGGCTGGACCCACAAAGGCAATTTCGGCCTCAATTTCGGACAAAGTTCCTACACCAACTGGGCCGCTGGCGGACAAAACACCGTCGCCGGACAAGGCATTTTCAACTACGAAATCCATTACCTGAAGGGCAACTTCAAGTGGGACAACACCCTGAACACTTCCTTGGGCTACAGCTATTTCGACTTCAAGCGCAAGCCCATCAAGACGGACGACAAGATCGAATTCACCTCGCTGGCAGGCTTGAAGGCCACGGAGCACCTCAACTACGCAGCAGAGCTGGCCTTCCGCTCACAGTTCGCCTACGGCTTCGACTACACCAAGGACTCCACCAACTACATCTCCCACTTCCTCGCCCCGGCTTACATCAGCTTGGGTCTCGGTGTGGAATGGGTGCCCAACCCCCACTTCTCACTCTACTTCTCGCCCATCACGGGCCGCGTGACCATCGTCAACGATGACTACCTGGCCTCCATCGGCGCCTTCGGCGTCAACTCGTTGGATGCCAACGACACGACCCAACATGCCAGGAACGCCAAGGTCCGCTATGAATTTGGCGCCCGCGCCGTGGCCAAGTTCCAATACCCCCTCGCCAAGAACATCGACTTCAACTCGAAGCTGGAGCTCTTCTCCAACTACCTCAACCACCCCGAGCGCATCGACGTCGACTGGCAGAACATGCTCGTGCTGAAGGTCAACGACTGGCTCAACGCCAACCTTGCCACACACCTCATTTACGACTATGACATCCCGTTTGAAGGTGTCGAAAAAGGCTCCAAGGTCCAGTTCAAGGAAGTGCTGGCCATCGGCTTCATGATTAACCTGAAATGACATGCTGAAAGTCGGCATCTTGTCGGACACCCATTGCACCCTCATACCACAGCTCTTCCATTTCTTCAAAGACGTGGATGAGTTGTGGCATGCAGGCGACATCGGCAGCATCGAGACAGCCGAGGCCCTGGCCAACTTCAAGCCCCTGCGGGCCGTGCATGGCAACATCGACGACCACATCGTGCGGATGCAATATCCCGAGGGCTTGTCCTTCCATGTCGAGGATGTCAACGTCTACATGACCCACATCGGCGGCTATCCCGGCCATTACATGCCCGATGTGAAATACATCCTACAGGAAAAGAAGCCCGACCTTTTCATCTGCGGGCATTCCCACATCCTCAAGGTCATCTACGACAAGCAGCTCAACCTGCTCCACATCAACCCGGGAGCGGCAGGCAACTCGGGCTTCCACAAGCAGGTCACCTTCATCAGGATGGTCATCGAGGGCAAGACCTTCAAGGACATGGAGATCTTCGAGCTCGACCGAAAAAAGGTCTTCTAAAACAGCGAAGCCGGCCCCATTGGAGTCGGCTTCGTTGTTTCTTTACTTTGCCCCTATCAACGGATGCGGTCGGTGGCACGCACCTTGCTGATGTCCTTCTTCAAAGCCGAAGAAGCGAGGATCGTCAAGACGAGGGCAATGATCGGGAACACCGCACCTGCCCTGAAAGCCGGATCGGCGATGGTGATGTCGACCGACTGGGCCATCTTGGGGATGATGAAATAGGAATAGCCGAGCAGGGCGGCGATGCAGGCCACAATGACGATGATGGCGATACGGGCGATCTTATGCAGCTTCTGGAATTGCGACAACTTGATGGCACGGAACAAGCCCATGGCCAAGTAACCGCACAACACCATCGCAGTGACCGTCAGCACCAAGATAGGCAGCGAAAACGTCATGCTAAAAGGAGAAGCGCCATTTTCCCAATTGTCGGGCGAGGTGATGCCGTAGCCAAACAGGTCGAACGTGTGGAAATCGCCATAGAAGCTGGCGAAAGGCAGGAAAAACAACAGGGCGAGCAGCAACGCCGAGAAGAAGAAGAAAATGGATTGCAATCTTTGTGACATGATCATTCGTTTTAAAACAGGGTGCAAAAATACGCTTTTTTTCATAAAAAATTGCCAATTCAAAAAAAAGCATTATCTTTGCAACGCTTTTCAGGGATTGAAACCGCTGAATGACCTTGCAAAAGCATTCCATTGAAATTATTGTATCACCATTTTCATTCCATTCGGAATAATTACAACAATCCTTTTTATGTACAACATTTTTGAACTCAATGAGAAGTCGTTAGACGACCTTAAAATCATTGCTACCGAGACGGGAATCGACGACGAAGGTCTTGATCGCACCCAGCTGATCTACGAAATTCTCGACCACCAGGTAGACCATCCCGACATCAAAAAACCGGGCCAACAACCCAAAAAACAGAAACAGAAAACCGCAAAACCCGAGGGCGCCGAGCCTAAAGAAGCCCCAGCCGTCGAGCCACAACCCAAACCAGAAGAGAAAAAGCCAAAGCCTGAAGCCGAGCCTGCCGTAGAGGCAAAAGAGCCTGTCGCCCCCGAGGCACAAGGCAAGCGGGGCCGCCGTCCGCGCATCAGCAAGGAAGCCGAGGCCGCCGTCATGGAATGGCAAAGAAACAACGCCCCTCAAGTCGCAGAGCCTGACCAGGCAGAGCCCATGGCAGCAGAGGGCCAAGCCAAGGAAGCCCCAGGCGAGCCTAAAGCAGCCCCGAAAAAGGAGAACCCCAAGCAGAAGCGCAAACGCACCCACGAAGGTGCCGGCGAGACAGAAGCTGTCAAGAAAAACGCCGTGGCCGAAGAGTCCACCCCTGTCGAGGAGAGCCCAAGACAAGAAAGAGCGGAGCGCACCGAACGCACCGAGCAACGTCCGCGCCGCGACGACCTGCTGAACCAATTCGACAGCAGCGTGAAGGCCGAAGGCGTGCTCGAGATCATGCCCGAAGGCTTCGGATTCCTGCGTTCGTCGGACTACAACTACCTGCCTTCGCCCGACGACATCTACGTGTCGCAGTCGCAAATCAAGCTGATGGGCCTGAAGACGGGCGACACCGTGCTCGGCGTCATCCGTCCGCCCAAGACCGGCGAGAAGTTCTTCCCGCTCGTCAAGGTCGACCTCATCAACGGCCGTAAGCCCGAAGAGGTGCGCGACCGCATCCCCTTCGACTACCTCACGCCTCTGTTCCCCAACGAGAAGTTCGACATCACGGGACACCAAGGCTGCACCATCTCGACCCGCATCATGGACCTCTTCGCCCCCATCGGCAAGGGCCAGCGTGGCCTCATCGTGGCACAGCCCAAGACCGGTAAAACCGTGTTGCTGAAAGACGTGGCCAACGCCATCGCCGCCAACCATCCCGAGGTGTACCTCATCATCCTGCTCATCGACGAGCGCCCCGAAGAGGTCACCGACATGCAACGCAGCGTCAACGCCGAGGTCATCGCCTCCACTTTCGACGAGCCGGCCTCGAAACACGTGCAGATTGCCAACATCGTCCTCGAGAAGGCCAAGCGCCTCACCGAATGCGGCCACGACGTGGTCATCCTGCTCGACTCCATCACCCGCTTGGCCCGTGCCTACAACACCGTGTCGCCCGCCTCGGGCAAGGTGCTCACCGGCGGCGTGGAAGCCAACGCCCTGCAGAAGCCCAAGCGCTTCTTCGGCGCAGCCCGTAAGATCGAAAACGGCGGCTCGCTGACCATCCTGGCCACCGCCCTCATCGACACCGGCTCCAAGATGGACGAAGTCATCTTCGAGGAATTCAAGGGCACCGGTAACATGGAGCTGCAACTCGACCGTCGCCTCTCCAACAAGCGCATCTTCCCGTCCATCGACATCGTGGCTTCGGGCACGCGCCGCGACGACCTCTTGGTCGACGAGCGCACCCTCGCCCGCGTGTGGGCACTGCGCAACCACTTCTCCGACATGACACCCGTCGAAGCTATGGAGTTCCTCAAAGACCGCGTGGCTAAGACGCGTAATAATGAGGAGTTTTTGATGAGCCTGGATAAGTGATAGTTTAGAGTTGAGAGTTGAGGGGCATGGTTTTTGATAATGCACGTTCGTTTGATAATAAGCCAATGAAAAAAGTAATTATTGTCCTTACCGCATTATTGTTTGCCCTGCATTTGCAGGCGCAAGACAACGCATTGTTGGACCAGATCAAGACCGTCAACGGCAAAATCACCTCGTTTGAGGCCGACTTGAGCAACACCTTGGCCAAATCCGACGAGAAGAGAGTGCAAAACGGAACGCTCCATTATGTGAAGCCCCATGAGTTTGCCGCACAGTTCAACACTGGCAAGTACATGATCGTCAACGAGAAAAGGATCAAGATGGACATCGGCATTTTCCACGGCACCTTCAGGCTGAAGGACGGCGGAAACATGCAGGCCCTGGCCAACATCTTCCTCTATGGCTTCCAAGGACGCGCCCAAGACCTCGCCAACGAGAACAACTACTCCCTCTCGACCAAGACCGACGGCGGATTCCACGTCATCACGGCGACGACCACCAAGAAAAGACTGTTAGGTATTGGCTACAAGCAGGTGATCTACAAATACCACACCGATAGCCTTCTCCTCAAAGAGATTGTCTTGATAAGCTATAAAGGCTCCGTGGACACTTATACCATCTCGAATGTGAAGTATAACGTCGCGGTGGATAAGAACAGGTTCCAGTTTTAAGCAAATAACGCCTTCAAGTCGTCGGTCGTCAGGCCGTTGAAGTCACCAGAACTCATGAAAGCGCCAATGACATTGTGTCGTTGGCCTTTTTGCAATAGTTCGACCAACTCCGCCTTGTTGTGCACCACCTTCAGGTCTCCCCTTCCGAAGCCCTCGACGATGCGCGCATCGGGCATCAGCTCCAGTTTCTTGATGGCCACGGCATGCGGATCGTAGAAAACGATGGCCGTGTCGGCGAGCTTCAAAGCATCGCGATAGTGGTCAATGAAGACCTCGCTGAGGCTGCTATAGGTGTGCAACTCAAACACCGCCAACAAATGCTTCTCAGGGAACTGTTCGCGCAAGGCCTTCACGCTGGCGTTGACCTTGGAAGGCGCATGGGCGAAGTCGCGGAAAACGAAGTTGTCGCCATTGTCGAACAAGAGTTCCAGACGACGGGCAGCCCCCTTGAAGGAGGCGATAGCCGCATAGAACTGCTCGTCGCTGACACCCAGCTGCTGGCACACCAACCGAGCCGCGTTGATGTTCTTCATGTTGTGGCTGCCAAACACGCCCACTTCCCTCCTGCTGCCGTCGGGCAAGAGCAGCGTCGTCTTGATGCCATTGCTCTCGAAAGGATGCACGCCATAGCCGAAGGTGCGGCACTGTGCGCCTTGGGCGATCTTCTCAGCCTCCACATCGGTCTGGTCGTAGATGAGGCATCCGCCCGGCTCGATGGTACGCACGAAGATGCGGAACTGCTCCAAGTAGTTGTCGAAGGTCGGGAACACATTGACATGGTCCCAGCCGATGCCGCTGATGACGGCGATATGGGGATGATAGTGGTGGAACTTGGGCACGCGGTCGATGGGCGAAGTGAGGTATTCGTCACCTTCCATGACCATGTATTTCGCCGTCTCGCTGAGGCGCACCATCACGTCGAAGCCTTCGAGCTGGGCACCCACCATGAAGTCGGTCTCGATGCCGACCTTCTGCAACACATGCAGGATCATGGAGGTGATGGTCGTCTTGCCATGGCTGCCGCCGATGACGATGCGGATCTTGTCCTTGCTCTGCTCGTAGAGGTATTCGGGATAGGAATACACCTTCAGGCCGAGCTCCTGGGCGCGCACCAGTTCGGGGTTGTCGATGCGGGCGTGCATGCCGAGGATGACGGCGTCGTAGGTCTTGTCTAGTTTCTCGGGATACCAGCCCCATTGTGGGGGCAGGATGCCTTCTTTGGCGAGGCGCGACTTGGAAGGCTCGAAGATCTCGTCGTCGGAGCCTGTGACTTCATAACCCTTGCGGTGCAAGGCGATGGCGAGGTTGTGCATGGCGCTCCCGCCTATGGCGATAAAATGGACTTTTTTCATGGTAGTGTGGTTAGGTGTTGTTTTAATCCCCCGGCCTTCGGCCACCCCCTTAAAAGGGGGATACAAAGAAGGGTAAGCTACTCATATCGCACTACCCTTGCTACATTCCTGTCCTGGGGGATTTCAGAGGGAGCTGGTCGTATAAGACTTACCCGATGCAAAAGTACGGACTTTTCTTGGATTGACAAGCAAAAAAGCGACTTTTTTCCCTTCTTTCAGGGATTGCACTGATTTACAAGAGTTTCCCCTTCGAGATTCACCTTCGGGGAATGGAGGGGGCTTCCTTTATATATAAAGCGGCGGCTTAGGACACTTACGAAACGTAAGCATCACAAGCCGCCGCAGTTCTAATACGGAGCAACCTCAATTACTCCTCTTTGCGCTTCTTGGCCACCACGTAGGCTGCGCCGAGGCCGACGAGCACGGCAATGCCGCTGCCCAAAGGAGTGGTCTCGCCGTTGCCGTTGACATCATTACCGTAGTTATGAGTATCAACAACACCAGGCGTAGTGAGACGGGTACCACGGCCACCATCATCAAAGTCTTCGCCTCTACCGAGCAAACCTTGTGCGAAAGCGCCGACGCCCATAGTGAGGACGATTGCAGTTGTGAGAATGAGTTTTTTCATTGTTTTGTAGTTTTTATCTTGTTTTCTGTTTTTCTTGTTCTTTGTTTTGGGGCTTTTGGCCTCTGGCTTCTGGCCTCTGGCAGCCCATCCCCACAGCGTCATTGCGGTTCCGCCTCTGCGGAATGAGGTGATCCGCAATCTCCTGAAACGAGGGTGAGGCAGCCAGGAGCCAGGAGCCAAGAGCCAGCGGCCAATTTACTTGACCACGATCTTCTGGGTCTTCACTTCGTTGCCGTTGACAAGGCGGAGCATGTAGACGCCGGGCGTGGCGTTGATGCTGGTGGCGACGGTGCCGTTGATGGTCTCGTTGCTGACGATGCGGCCGTTGACGTCGATCACCTGCAGGGTGGCTTCACCCTCGTTGCTGACAACCCAGTTGCCGTTGCTATAGAAAGCGAAGGCCTCTGAGCCTGTCGAAGGGCCGTCCACGTTATTAGCGCTGAACACCAGGCGGAAACGGCTGGCGTAGTCGTTGGTGGTGGCGTCGAAGGTATAGCTCGGGGTTTGGAGCAGGTCGACGTCCATGCCGGTCATATTGTCGATGAGGTGGAGGTAGTTCATTTCCAATTCTTCGGTGTTGACCGTAAGGGTGTAGCTACCGTTGCGTGAAGCCTTGAAACTGACAGGCATCTCGTTTTCGTTGTCAGAAGCAACGATGGCGTAGTCTTTCTGGCCTTGACGGAAGTACAGCTTGGTGGTATTTTCGCTAAGGACGAGTTTGCTGAGCGAGCCTTCGGCGTTGAAGCTGACGATGGCACGGTCGAGCATTTCGCCGTTGCGGTTCACGTCGAGGCTTATGCTCCGACTCTGCTGGACAGTGACAGCATCGGTAGTAGCTGTGAAGGTCACTTTCTCTTGGTCTTGGGCAGCGAGCACGAACACGCCCTCCATGGAAGCGATGACGCTGTTGGCATTATAAGGATTAGCATTGATACCATCGCTGGTGCTGTTCATCTTATAGAAAGCCTTGCTGACCTTGGCATTGCTCGAGAAGGGGTTACCGACAAGGTTCCAGCCCGCAAACTCAGCCTCAGCATTGTCAGTCTTGTACAGTGTGACTTCGCCGTTACCGCTGTAAGGCGTACCAGCAAAGACGAGAGTCGTATTGACGCTGCTTGCATAGAGGTAGCCATAACCAGATTCAATGTTGAAGTTATGGATTTTGTGATTCTGCCATTCCTTATCAGCGGCTTGGTTGAAACGATAGAGGTCATAGTGTTCGGTAAGGATACCATTATTTGCAGTAGGCGTTACAGAAGCAACGGGCGAAGCAATAAAGTACCATCCTGGATTATTATCACTGTATTTTGCAATGTCTTTATAAAATTCATAATTGGTATCGCCTTCCTTAACATAGAGGAAAATGTCAGATTGACCAGAAGCATAGCAGGAGAATATTGAACTACTACTATTAAAGCGCATCTTATTGCTTCCTGATGTATTTGCAACAATATTTGCATCATGATTTTCTGCATCAAAACTAATTGTCCACTGACCCTTTTCGTTGTTGAGGGTCTGAGTCTTTAAGTAATTGTCTCCACTTCCTCCAGCAGCATAAAGATAACCAGGCTGCTCGGCATCATAGATGGTGTAGAAACCGTCGGCATCTGGGCCATTAATGACAAACTCACGAACAGGATCAATATTAGAAACAGATGCTATTCCATTATTAACATTGATTTCTACTGCAGCTCTGTTATTAGTGTTCTGCGAACCCATTGCATAAAACCTTTCATTTTCGCTTACAATGATGTAATGCTTACCAGAAACCAATTCAGACATGGAACTGACAAGTTCATAATTAGTATAATTCAATGCACTAAATGTCGCAGAGACGTTAACATTTTGCTCTGGCATTGTGAAGGTTCCACTATTACCATTCACAGTTGCATTTTCAGTGGTTGTTCCATCATTATACGTCATAGATGCCAGACAATAACCTTCATCTGGTATTGTGAGCACCGTTACAGGTACCCCTGCACTTGCACTAGTTGGATTGCCTTCAGCAAACGAGCCATTTGTAAGGTTTGCATAGGTGATAGTGTATTCAGCACCGGGCACAGCTAAGGTAATAGCAACGGATGATATTCTGTTCTGTGCAGTAAAAGAAAAGTTTAATTGATCTGTGCCACCTTCCCATGTCTTAGTATCATTATTGTAAATTCCAGAATTGACACTAATACCACCATACCAGTTTCCATCAGCGGTAAAGACGGTATTTGTGATAATATATCCTTCAGGGGCCGTAATATTCAAATAAGAACCATCATAGAAGCGAACATGGTTAGCATCATAATATGTCTTACTTGAAGCACTTGAGGAGCATCCAGCAACGAACTCTGTGTTGTTGATGGTGAAAGATTGTTCTTCTGCATTATTTCCTATTCCACAACCAAATGCTACATTGTTTAAGGCAACATCAAATTCCGTCGGCTGAACATATTCAGTCACTGCAATAGTAGCTGTAGCTTCACCAGCATTATATGAACTTGTTGCAGCTTGAGAAGCCTTCACGGTAACACTTCCCACAGCAACTCCCGTCAAAGTACTACCGCTCAAGGTAGCGAAAGAGCCTCCTGAAGTAATAGAATAGGTAACGGCACCTGAGCTGTTACTGGTAAAAAGTGTATTCAAGTCAAGTGCCTGGTTAACAAATACGCTACCGTCATTGAACGTGATGTTTGGGTCGGTGGGAATTCCGCTTGTGGAATAAGTAACCTTAATGCTCTTACAATAAAGGGCTTTTTTTGCACTTTCTTGAGTGATGGCAACCACAATTTCTCCAGAAGCTGAACCCGTCAAGGTGTATTCAGTAGCGGACGAAGTAAGATTCTGTTCTGACCCGAAAGCATTACCTCCAACCGTAACATTCAATTTAGCTGTAGTATTACTGGCACCACTAGCATTTACCACAATTTGAGTAATTGTACCAGTAATATCAGAAGTAGTCAAATTCAGATATGAAACAGCTTTTTTACTCGTTCCATAATGAATGCCCTTTGTCTCATCATAAGTTGATTCATCGGCATCCGAAGTAACTGCATACACAGCACCGTCATTGGCAGTACCAGAACCGCCACATGCCGCAGTAAAAGTCAAATTACTGACCGTTCTCGTTTGCCCCATCCCACCATGCTCGGCATCATGAAGACCAGCAGCGCGAAGGCTGCCAAAAGTTTTGTAAATCTTTGTTTCATTTGTGTTTTGTGTTTTTAATATTTTTATATTTTATTGATATTCAAGATGTTAACAACCGAAAAGAGGGGCTGTTTTTTCGGGTGCAAAAGTAGGGATTCTTATAATAAGGTGCAAATTAATTTTTTGGTTTTTAACACGGAGTTTTTTTAGTTTAGAGTTGAGAGTTAATCCCCCCTGCCCCCCTTTAAAAGGGGGAAGTGGGGAGTTGAGAGTTAATCCCCCCTGCCCCCCTTAAAAGGGGGAAGTGGGGAGTTGAGAGTTAATCCCCCCTGCCCCCCTTAAAAGGGGGAAGTGGAGAGTTGATAGTTGATAGTTGTTCAGTTGTTCACCCATTTGGCCAAAAATCGTACATCCATTTGTACATTATGCAAGACAATGGATGCATTTTAGCATATTTCACAAGGCTATTTTCTGCATTTTAGCGTATTTCACGAGGAATATTTTTACATTTTAGCGTAATTCACCCATTTGGCCAAAATTTGTTCACCCGTTTGGCCAAAAATCGTTCACCCGTTTGGCCAAAATCGTACATAGATTTGGCCGTTTCCTTTTGTCACCTCTGAAATCGGAGGGATGCCGGACATCAATGCCCGTAGCTCGAGCCGTCGAAGCAATGCGTGCAGAGGTCGCTCTTGGGCAGACCAATGGCCTTCACCACGCTGTCCAAGGTGTTGAACTTCAGCGTGTCCACACCGACATGCTGGCGCAGCATCTCGACGAGTTTGGCATATTCGGGCGTGGTCGGGTCGCAGTATTTCTCGATGTTCTTGTTGTCGTCGCCCTCCATCTCCTTCACGCAGCGGCGCGTGATGAGCTCCAGGATGTTCTTGGAAGCCGAGAAGTTGAGGAAGGGACAGCCGAAGAGCAAGGGCGGACAACTGATGCGCACGTGCACCTCCTTGGCGCCGTAGTCGTAGAGCATCTTCACGTTGTCGCGCAGCTGGGTGCCACGCACGATGCTGTCGTCGCAGAAAGCCACCTTCTTGCCTTCAAGCAGGGCACGGTTGGGGATGAGCTTCATCTTGGCCACATGCTCGCGCTGGCTCTGGTTGACGGGCATGAAACTCCGCGACCAGGTGGGGGTGTATTTCACCACGCCGCGCAGGTACGGGATCTTGCGCACGTTGGAATAGCCCAAGGCCATGCCGATGCCCGAGTCGGGGATGGCGGAGACATAGTCGAGGTCGATGTAGTCCTGCTTGCCCATCTCGCGGCCTTCGTTGTAGCGCGCCTCCTCCACGTTGACGCCTTCGTAGTCGGTGGCCGGGAAGCCGTAATAGATCCACAGGAAGGAGCACACCTGCTTCTTCGGTCCGGGAGCCAGCAGTTGCTGCACGCCATCGCGCGTCACCTTGACGATTTCGCCGGGACCCAGGCTGTAGCACGTCGTATAGTCGAGGTTGATATAGGAGTGGCTCTCCGAGGCCAGCACATAGCCGTCGTCGCTCTTGCCCACCACGATGGGCGTGCGGCCGTAGAGGTCGCGGGCCGCGATGATGCCGTCCTCGGTGAGGATGAGCATCGAGCACGAGCCCTTCACCTTATTATATACGTTGCGGATGCCGTCGACGAAGTCCTCGCCCTGGGTGATGAGGAGGGCCATCAGCTCGGTGGGGTTGGTGGTGCCCTGGCTCAGCTCCGCGAAGTGCTGCTTGTTGGAGAGGCAGTGGTCGACCAGCTCATCCATATTGTTGATCTTGGCCACCGTGGCGATGGCGAACTTGCCGAGGTGCGAGTTGACGATGATGGGCTGCGCGTCGGTGTCGCTGATGACGCCGATGCCGTTGTTGCCCGTGAACTTGTTGACGGCCATCTCATCGCTGAACTTGGTGCGGAAATACGTGTTCTCGATGTCGTGGATGGAGCGGTGAAACACCTCGCCGTCGTGGGTGACCATACCCGCGCGTTTGGTGCCGAGATGTGAGTGATAGTCGATGCCATAGAACAGATCCTGAGCGCAGGGTCGTTTCAATACAGTGCCGAAGAAGCCTCCCATAGTAGTGTTGTGTTTAGGTTATAAAAACAAAAAACATCTGCGGGAACTAACCCGTAGATGGACTGCAAAAGTAGAAATTTTTCGATTCCGTTCATAACTTTTTGTGTATTTTTGCCGAAATTTCCACAAATCTATGATACTCAAACTCTACCCGACGAATCCGAACCCGCGCTACGTCAAGATGATCCTGGAGTGCTTGGCCGACGGCGGCACCATCATCTTCCCCACCGACACCTTGTACGGTCTGGGCGGATGCATCAACAACCCGCGCACCTTCGAGCGCATCTGCCAGATCAAAGGCATCAAGAAGGAGAAGGCCAATTTCTCATTCATCTTCCACGACCTCAGCATGTTGAGCGAGTTCACCAAGCCCATCAACAACGACGTGTTCAAGATGATGAAACGCAACCTGCCTGGACCTTTCACCTTCATCTTGGAGGCCAACAACAACATCCCGCGCATCTTCCAGAGCAAGAAGAAGACCATCGGCATCCGCATCCCCGACCAACCCATCATCACCAACATCGTGAGGGAGTTCGGCTCGCCCATCATGACCACCTCTTTGTCCGACGAGGAAGACGAAATCAACCCTTACCTCACCGACCCTGAGGAGATCCACGACCGTTACAAGGACCTGGTGGACATCGTCATCGACGGCGGTGCCGGCGACAACGAGGAGAGCACCGTTGTGGACTGCACTGACAATGAGATAGTTATCATCCGTCAGGGCAAAGGAATGCTGGACGAATGAAATTTTTTTAGGGCAGAGAAGCCATCATAACGAAAAAAGTAGTACTTTTGCAGCCGCTTAACCGCCCTTACCCCCTTCAAGGGGAGAAGTAAGGATGACTCGGTAGCTCAGCAGGTAGAGCACAACACTTTTAATGTTGGGGTCCTGGGTTCGAGCCCCAGCCGGGTCACGAAATTTCAAAATAGACCTAATTGATTTCCAATCAGTTAGGTCTTTTTTATGCCCCAATAAATAAAAGACGAGTTGTATAGAAGAAAAATCACACAAACATTGTCATGTAAGTTGGAATCATGATAGTTTCCTGATCTTTTGCAAAATCTTTCGGATAGATCAAGTAACGCCTCGATACCCGAGAAGAGTACTTGACACAAAACTCATCGAGTGACTTATGCGACTTGTGGCTCGAGGATTTCACTTCAATGGGACAGATCTTTGCACCTCGTGAAAGCAGAAAGTCAATCTCATAATAGTGTTTCTCGTCACGCGGCCAAGTGTGATAATACAATTCGTTTCCAGTAGCCGTGAGCATCTGAGCCACCAAGTTTTCATAAACATATCCCAAGTTGGCTGATAGCTTATCTGCCAGCAATTTCTCATAAATTTCATTATCGGTGAAGTTCTTATCCCAAAAAGCAAGCGTTACAAACAGTCCAGTATCGCCTACATACATCTTGAAATGGTCATGGTTTTTCGTCAGTCCCATGCCAACTTGAGGGTCGTCGGCGTGATAGACCATATTCACCGTCTTACTATCCTCCAAGTCTTTCAGCAATTCCGTCAGTTTCTCATCATCCGTTTTCCCTATGGCCGAGTATGGAACGTAACGGGTGACGTTCCTGTTCAGCTGTCCAGGTATCGACCAGAACATCACGGAGGCACGTCCCGACGGGTCTATTTTCAGGAAATCATCTTCATATAGCTTCAAGATCCGACGCTTCACTTGATCCACCTTGCTGAAATTGCAGGTATCAAGATAGGCATTGACAGCCTGAGGCATACCACCTACCAGCATATAGAGACGCAAATGCCGCGCCATTTCTCTGTGAGCTGGTCCCAATGCGTGCTGTTGTTCCCAAAATTTGCGTAGCAAAGGAACAATTGCTTCATCTCCCAATGCCCATCGGAACTCCTCAAAATCCATCGGATACATCTGTATTCGGTCTTCCTCGCTAGGTATGGTGATGTCCTCTGTGTTTTTCTTGATACTGATGAGTGAGCCTGTTTCGATATAGTCAAAACGGCCGTCTTCCACCAGATATTTAATGGCTTGGCGAGCAAGAGGACACTTCTGCACCTCATCAAAAACGATGACCGACTTCCTCGGTTCCAATGTCACGTGATAGGCTGTTTGAAGGTATAATAGCAAGTAATCCAGGTCCATCAAGTCCTCAAACAGCCCCTTGATGGTTTTCGACGCCTTGTTGAAGTCAATCATCAAATAAGATTCATACTCGTTTTCTGCAAATGCCCTCACAATGGTCGATTTCCCAACACGTCGAGCGCCCTCGACAAGCAAGGCTGTCTTTCCGTTGCTTTCCTGTTTCCACTGAAGCAGCTGGTTATATATTTTCCGTTTGAATAGTCTTTCTCCCATGGTATCAATAGATTATTAGCTGCAAAAATAAAAAAAAATCCATTTCCCACAAAATTAAAATTAAAAAATTCTCCATTCCCCATAAAATTAAAAACTAGAAATATGACATTTCCCACAAAATTTTAAAACACATTTCGGCCTATTCTACCCTTCTTTGGCACAGCCATTATTTATCAGGAAACATCGGTAAAATCACCCCTTGTAGTATGCGATCAGCTCCCCCATCGTCGCGAAAGGCTTCTCGTCCAAATCGACCCAGACACCGTCTTCACAGCGTTGCATCCTCCAACCTGTCACCGCCCCGTCGACCATCTCAGGCACAATACGCCGGTCAAGGCCCAGGTTGAAGCCTTCACCGATAAGACCATAGTAGGCCTTATTCATCTTGTCGACGATTCCCGACAGGCTGCCTTCTATTTTCGTTTTGGGCATACTATTCCGCGTATGATGCTGCAAAGATAATCTTAAAAATCCAATCTACAAATTTTATTATTTCCGAAACTGGGCAGACACACGGGTCTGCCCCTACTGCCATGGTGGGATAACCTTACGGCCTTACAACTCTAAACTTAAAACTACTCTCAACTCTAAACACTCAACTCTCAACTTTTTTACTTATCTTTGCCGACCAAACGAGCAAACAATGATTGATTTACTGAAAGACCTCAACGAGCCTCAAAGAGAGGCCGTTACCACTATAGAAGGCCCAGTGATGGTGATCGCCGGTGCCGGTTCGGGCAAGACCCGCGCCCTCACCTACCGCGTTGCCTATATGATCCAAGAAGGCGTCGACCCCTTCAGCATCATGGCCCTCACCTTCACCAACAAGGCCGCCCGCGAGATGAAGGAACGCATCATGCAACTCGTCAACGCCAGCGAGGCCCGCAACGTGTGGATGGGCACCTTCCACTCCATCTTCGCCCGCATCCTGCGCATCGAGGCGGAGAAGATTGGCTTCACTTCCAACTTCTCCATCTATGACACCGACGACTCGAAGGCGCTCATGACGCAGATCCTCAAGGACTTGAGTCTCGATCCCAAAATGTACCCAGCCAAGCAAGTATTGTCGCGCATCTCGGCGGCCAAGTCAAGCCTCTACTCGCCCGAAGACTACGCCAACGACGCCGACATCCAAGAGGCTGACCGCAAGGCGAACAAGCCGCTCATCGCCAAACTGTTCCAACTCTATAACGACCGTCTGCACCGCGCCAACGCCATGGACTTCGACGACATCTTGTATTTCACCAACGTCCTCCTGCGCGACAACCCCGATGTGCTCTACAAATACCAGAACCGATTCAAGTTCATCCTCGTCGACGAGTACCAGGACACCAACTACGCTCAATACCTCATCGTGAAACGCATCGCGGCGCTGTTCGAGAACATCTGTGTGGTGGGCGACGACGCCCAGAGCATCTATGCCTTCCGCGGCGCCAACATCCAAAACATCCTCAACTTCAAGAACGACTACCCCGACTATAGACTCATCCGACTGGAACAAAACTACCGTTCCACCCAGAACATCGTCAACGCCTCGAACGCCGTCATCGCCCACAACAAGGACCAGATCAAGAAAAAGGTGTGGAGCGACAAGGAGAAAGGCGAACTCATCAGCCTCATCCACGCCAACACCGACACCGAGGAAGGCACCATGGTGGCCAACAGCATCTTCCAATACAAGATGACACGCCACCTGCCCAACAAGAGCTTCGCCATCCTCTATCGCACCAACGCCCAATCGCGTTCCATGGAAGAGGCCTTGCGCAAACAGAACATACCTTATAAGATATATGGCGGCCTCTCGTTCTACGACCGCAAGGAAATCAAAGACCTGCTGGCCTATTTCCGCGTCGTCATCAACCCCGAGGACGAGCAGGCGCTCCTCCGCATCATCAACTACCCTGCCCGTGGCATCGGCAAGACCAGCATCGAACGCATGATGGTCACCGCCAACGAGCAGCGTATGAGCATCTGGAAATGCATGGAGAGCAATGTGTTCCCACAAGACTTCAACATGGGTACCGTCAACCGTTTCCGCGACTTCATGGTGATGATCAAGAGTTTCCAGTCGCTGCAAGAGAAGATGAACGCCTTCGAGCTGGCCAAGCACATCACCAACACCATCGGGCTCATCAAAGTGCTGAAGGAAGACGACAGTCCCGAGGGCGTCTCGAGAGTCGAGAACGTGGAGGAGTTGCTCAACGCCATCATGGAGTTCAGCGACCGTCAGGTAGACGAGACCACGGGCGAGACGGCCCGCGTCGACTTGGTGCAGTTCATGGAAGACGTCGCCCTGCTCACCGACAACGAGATGAAGAAAGACGACTCCGACGACGACTTCGTCAGCCTGATGACCATCCATTCAGCCAAGGGCTTGGAGTTCCCCTACGTCTACGTCGTGGGCATGGAGGAGAACCTCTTCCCTGGCATCCTCAGCCTCAGCACAAGAGAAGAGCTGGAAGAGGAACGCCGCTTGTTCTACGTGGCCATCACTCGTGCCATGACCAAGCTGACCTTGAGCTATGCAGAGCAACGCTACCGTTACGGCAACCTCACCCTTAGCGAGCGTTCGCGCTTCGTCGACGAGATCGACCCCACCCTCATCGAGCAGACACAGAAAGCCTCTTTCCGTGGCACTTCTCCAGTGAGCGGGAGGCCTTTCAGCCGCCGCATCAGCGAGCCCGAGCAACACGGCTTCCGTAACATCCCAAACACGCCAACAACAAGACCCACAGTGAGCCCGACCACCACGCCGCAAAACCTGGAGCCCTCCAACCCCGACCTCCTGCAGGAAGGCATGCGCGTGATGCACGGCAAGTTTGGTGCGGGCACCGTCATCAGCATCGAAGGCGCAGGGGCCAACAAAAAGGCTTCCGTCCACTTCGACACTGCCGGTGTGAAAATGCTCATGTTGAAGTTTGCACGGCTGGCGATAATAAATTGATTTTTAGCGTTATTGTTCCAAAAAAAAGTTACAGATTCAAAAAAACATTATCTTTGCATTCGTAACAGAAGAAAGGAAATGCCATGGAAAAAGAAGAAGACACGTTAATGCCTTACACTGTTGAGGAACTTTTGGAAAGAGCCGAGGAAGGCCGCAGACAGATTGCTTTAGGTAACTACACTGATATTGAAGATTTACTCCTCGAGCTTGACAAAGAATTTGAGGAAGAATCACGGGACAAATCATCTTTTACGGCTGCAGAAGAGCTACATTATGAGGCATTATGAGAATCATAGTTGAAGATGAGGCCAAGAAGAAAATCATGCGAACGGCTCGATACATTCAAAACCAGTTTGGCGTAGAAGCAAGAGTGGAATTCAGAAATGAAATCCATCGCATTGTGAAACTATTGAGCAACAATCCACTCCTTGGTCCGTTGGAGCCCCTTCTTGAAGACGCCCAGGTGCCCTATAGAAGTATTGTTGTAAAACACTTGAACAAATTTGTATATTGGATCAACAACGATGTTATCGAAATTGTCGATTTCTGGGATTGCCGTCGTGAACCGAAAAAACAGGCTGAGCAAACCATTACCCAAAATAACAACACCTAATAGAGAAGCACAGATGTGGACTACTACAAGGTGATACCTTTTTCCATTTCCACTATTATTTATTGCGCTATCATCCGAAAAACCTTTACCTTTGCAGCAAAATTGAATTATTATGAACAAACCAGGATTGACCTACAATACAGAGAAAGAGCAGATTGTCATTTCGGAATATGGCCGCTGCATCCAAGAAATGATTAAAAAGCTGCCTGAAATCGAGGACCGCGAACAACGCACCGAAGCCGCCCGCTACATCATCAGCGTGATGGTGCAGATGAACCCCAATATTAAGCAGTCGAGCGACTACGAGCACAAGCTTTGGGATCACCTCTATATGATTTCGGGCTACAACCTCGACCTTGACAGTCCCTATGCCCCACCCACCCCAATAGAGCACCAAAAGAAGCCGCAACATATTGGCTATCAAAATAATACTATAAAATATGGCCACTACGGCCAATACCTCATCAAGATGATTGAGGCCGCCTCGCTGGAGGAGAACGACGAGATTCGCGAAGCCCTCGCCTATTCGCTGGCTGCCCAGATGAAACGCGACTACCTGGAATGGAACAAGAGCGTCGTCAGCGACCAAGTGATTATCGACGATCTGAGGACCATCAGCGGCGGACGACTTGTCATCGACGACGAGGCCAAGCTGAACGCTTCGGGCGAGACGCCTGCTGGCAAGGCACAACAGCCCCAAGGCAAACAACAACAGCCGCAACAAGGCAAGAAGAAAAAGAAGAAAGTGCCGAACCTGAAGGCCAACATGAACAACCCCAACAACCCGGCGTACAAGAAACGCATGCAAGAAATGGGAAAAATTTAATAATAAATGCGGAATGAGGAATGCGGAATGCGGAATTATTGTCATTCCTAATTCAGCATTCCTAATTCAGCATTCCTAATTCAGCATTCCTAATTCAGCATTCCTAATTCAGCATTAAAAAAATGGCATCACTGAAGATAAAAGGCGGCGGCAGACTGCAAGGCGAAATCATCCCGCAAGGCGCCAAAAACGAGGCCATGCAAATCCTCTGTGCCTGTCTGCTCACCGAAGACAAAGTCACCATCCACAACCTGCCCGACATCCTCGACATCAACAACCTGATTGCCCTCCTGGAAGGCATGGGAGTCAGCGTCGAGCGTCCCACCCGGCACGACATCATCATTCAAGCCAAATCACTCAACTTCGACTATTTCAAGGGGTCGGACTACCAGACAACCGCATCCAAACTGCGCGGTAGCGTGATGATGACAGGTCCCATGCTGGCGCGCTTCGGCAAGGCCTACATGCCCAAGCCCGGTGGCGACAAAATCGGTCGTCGCAGACTCGACACCCATGTCATCGGTCTCCAAAAACTTGGTGCCATCTTCGACTTCGACAGCTACCAAGTCGGCGTGCAGCAAGGCGGGCTGAAAGGCTGCTACATGCTCCTTGACGAAGCCTCCGTCACCGGTACGGCCAACATCGTGATGGCCGCCGTGATGGCCGAAGGCACCACCACCATCTTCAACGCTGCCTGCGAGCCTTACCTCGTGCAGCTCTGCAACATGCTCAACAGCATGGGAGCCAACATCACAGGGGTCGGTTCCAACCTCTTGACCATCCAAGGCGTAAGTAGCCTGCACGGCACCGACCACACTTTGCTGGCCGACATGATCGAAGTGGGCTCCTTCATCGGCATGGCCGCCATGACGGGCAGTGAAATCACCATCAAGAACGCGGGCATCAACCATGAGGGAAAAAACGAGTTGGGCATCATCCCTGACGTCTTCCGCAAGCTCGGCATCCAGATGGAATACCGGGGCGACGACATCTACATCCCCGCACAGGAACATTACGAGGTGCAGACCTTCATGGACGGCAGCATCCTCACCGTCGCCGATGCGCCATGGCCCGGCTTCACCCCCGACCTCATCAGTATCGTCTTGGTGGTGGCCACGCAAGCCAAAGGCACCGTGCTCATCCACCAGAAGATGTTTGAGAGCCGTCTGTTCTTCGTCGACAAGCTCATCGACATGGGTGCGCAGATCATCCTCTGTGACCCGCACCGCGCCAACGTCATCGGCCTCGACCGTGCCCATGCCTTACGAGGCATCCGCATGGCATCGCCCGACATCCGTGCCGGTGTCGCCCTGCTCATCGCCGCCCTCTCGGCCAAAGGCGACAGCATCATCGACAACAGCGACCAGATTGAACGCGGCTACCAGTACATCGACAAGCGTGTGAACGCCCTCAGCCTCGACGGACCGCTCATCGAACGCCTCTGAACCCTACCCTATTTCATTCTGCCATTTTGTCAAAGCATCGGCTTTGGCAAAGGATTTGATGTGTCCTAGCGCAAAATGAATAAAAATAACAAAACACACATATCATGACCGAAAACGAAAACGTTAACAATCAAGACGATGCCTTGAAAGACACCGTCAATCCCGACATGGAAGGCAGTCAAGAAGCCGTCGAAGAACAACCGAAACAAGAACAGAACGTCGAAGCCCAAGAGGCCAAAGGTGACAATGTTTCCGAAAAAAAATCGAAGCGTTTCAAGATTCGCCATGCCCAGGAGAAGGCCTTGGAAGAAGAAAAGGCAAAATATGCCGAATTGAACGACAAATACCTGCGACTGTTCTCGGAGTTCGACAACTTCCGCAAGCGCACCGCCAAGGAGAAACTCGACCTCACCGTCACGGCATCGGAGAACGTCATCAAAGACATCCTGCCTGTGTTGGACGACTTCGAGCGTGCCCTGCAAAACATGGGAAAGAACGGCAACGAGGCCGATTTGCAAGGTGTCACCTTGATCTTCAACAAGTTGAAAGACACCTTGAAGAAGAAAGGCTTGGAGGAGATTGAGGCCATGGGCGTTGAGTTCAACACCGATGAACACGAGGCACTGACGATGATTCCCGCCCCCGAGGAAGACAAGAAGGGCAAGGTTCTGGATGTCATCCAAAAGGGTTACAAACTGAATGGCAAGGTGATACGCTTTGCGCGCGTCGTGGTTGGTAACTAAGAAAGGAATCAAGAATGGCAGAAAAAAGAGATTACTACGAGGTGTTGGGCGTCAACAAAAACTCTACACCTGACGAGATAAAGAGCGCCTACCGTAAGGCCGCCTTGAAATGGCACCCCGACAAGTGGGTGAACGGCACCGACGAAGAGAAGAAGACCGCCGAGGAGAAATTCAAGGAAGCCTCGGAAGCCTATTCCGTCTTGAGCGACGAGAACAAGAAGGCGCGTTACGACCGTTACGGCTTCGCCGGCATGGACGGCGGATCGACGGGCGCAGGCGGCTTTGGCGGCTTCGGCGACTTCGACCTTAACGACATCCTCAACAGCGTGTTCGGCCGTGGCTTCGACTTCGGCGGCTTCGGTAGTGGTTTCGGTTTTAGTGGAGGCGGCAGCCGAGGCGGTAGCATCAAACAACGCGGCTCCAACATCCGCGTGAAGGTGAAACTCAACCTGCAGGAGATCGCCCACGGCGTAAAAAAGAAAATCAAGGTCACCAAATATGTGGCATGCACCCACTGCCATGGTAGCGGATCGGAGGACGGCTCCACCGAGACCTGTCCCACCTGCCACGGCCGCGGACAAGTGGTGCAGACCGTCAACAGCTTCTTCGGACAGATGCAGACCCAATCGGTGTGTCCCACCTGCAATGGTACAGGCAAAGTCATCAAGAAGAAATGCACCCACTGCGGTGGCGAAGGCATCATGAAAGGCGATGAAGTCATCGAGATCGACATCCCTGCCGGCGTGAGTCAAGACATGCAGCTGACCGTGCGCGGCAAAGGCAATGCCGGACCTCACAACGGCGTCAATGGCGACCTGTACGTACTCATAGAAGAAGAGCCGCATCCAGACTTTGAACGCAACGAGAACGACCTCATCTACAACCTGTTCATCACCATACCCGAGGCCATCTTGGGCACCCAAGCCGAAGTGCCTACCGTCGACGGCAAAGTGCGCGTGAAGATTGCCCCTGGCACACAGAGTGGCAAAGTGCTGCGGTTGAGAGGCAAAGGCCTGCCCATCCTCAACGGCTACGGTAGCGGCGACATGCTCGTCAACGTCAACGTGTGGGTACCGAAGAAAGTCAACAAGGAAGAAGAGAAACTGCTGCAGCAACTCGCCCAGTCGGACAACTTCAGGCCCAACCCCACCGCCGAGGAGAAGAGCTTTTTCAGTAAGATTAAGGACTACTTTAACTAAAATGCGGAATTATGAATGCTGAATGCTGAATGAGAGCGAAGCCCAACGTCGCTTTGCGTCATTCCGCATTCCGCATTCCGCATTCCTAATTACCAATATGACTAAAATATCCGTCAACGAGGTCACCAAGAAATACGACGGCCACACGGCCTTGGACCACATGTGCATTGACATTCCCGCGCAGTGTATCTATGGTCTTTTAGGTCCTAACGGCGCCGGCAAGACCACCCTGATCCGCATCCTCAACCAAATCACGGCACCTGACTCAGGCGAAGTGCTCATCAACGGCGAGAAATTGAACCAGAGCCACATCGCCCGTATCGGCTACCTGCCCGAAGAACGCGGTCTCTATAAGAAGATGAAAGTCGGCGAACAAGCCATCTACCTTGCCGAACTCAAAGGCATCAAGAAAGCCGAAGCCCAAAAAAGACTCAAGGCTTGGTTCGACAAGTTTGAGATTGGTGGCTGGTGGGACAAGAAAGTGGAGGAGCTTTCGAAAGGCATGCAACAAAAGGTGCAGTTTATCACCACCGTCATCCACGAGCCCGAGATCCTCATCTTCGACGAGCCTTTCAGCGGCTTCGACCCCATCAATGCCAACCTGCTGAAGGAAGCCATCCTCGAACTGCGCGACAATGGGGCCACCATCCTACTCTCGACCCACAACATGGCATCGGTGGAGGAGCTTTGCGATAGCATCACCTTAATCAATAAAGGCAAGAGCATCCTGCAAGGCAAGGTGGGCGACATCAAGCGGCAACACGACACCCACCAACGCGAGATCGTGGTGCGTTGCGACGATTTCGGCAAAGTGATGGCCATTGCCGACACCTATAATAATATAAAGGTGGAGCCGACCGACCAACCCGGCGAGACCAAGATTACCCTCTTCAGCGCCTCGCCCAACGAATTGCTCAACCAACTGCTCCAAGTCGGGCAACTCGTCTCCTACAAAGAGTTGCTGCCCTCGATGAACGACATCTTCATCCAAGAAGTGCAATCCCAAAACCAAGCCTCATGAACAAGATCGGACTCATCATCAAGCGCGAATATGTGACGCGCGTACGCAAGCGCAGCTTCCTCATCCTGACCTTCCTGGCTCCTATCTTCATGGCAGCCATCTACATCATCCCCATCATGCTTGCGCTTCACAGCAGCAACGAGCACTTGCGCGTGGCCGTCGTCGACGAAAGCCATTGGTTTGAAGAGCGTTTTCATGACACCAAGGAACACACTTTCGTGCTGATGCCCAGCCAACCCATCGACTCCGTGAAAGAGTTGGTGAAAAGCGGCGTCTTCGACATGGCACTCTATGTGCCTCCTACCCAGCTCAACATCCCCTCAAACGCCATAGTCTACAGCATCCGTCAAGTGCCCATGGAAGTGGAGAGCTACATCAGCAGCGTGATGCAGAAGGAGATTGAGGAGCAGAAGCTGATGGCACAGGGCGTCGATCCTGAAATCGTCAGCGCGGCGAAGACCAATGTCAACCTTCAAATCATGCGCATGGACGAGAAAGGCAACGAAAAGGAGACCTTCACCAAAGTCCAGTTCGCCCTTGGCATCGGATTGGCCATGCTGGTCTACATGTTCATCATCTTCTTTGGCGGCCAGGTGATGCAAGGCGTTTCCGAAGAGAAAACCAACCGCATCATCGAGGTCATCGTCAGCTCCGTGAAGCCCTTCCAACTGATGATGGGCAAGATCATCGGCGTGTCGTTGGTCGCCCTCACCCAGTTCGTCATGTGGATCCTGCTTACTGGCGCGTTGTATCTCGGTTTCTCGGCCTACATGGGTCTCAGCAACCCCGACATCCTATCGCAGGGCACCGTCATGGCGCAGGAGATCACGGCCAACGACATCACAAACAACGAGGGCGTGCAAAACATCTTGCAAATCGTCCATTCCATCGACTTCGGCACCATCATTTGCTGCTTCCTCGCCTTCTTCATCTTGGGCTACCTCCTCTATGCCACCCTTTATGCAGCCGTGGGGTCGCTGGTCGACAACAACACCGACTCGCAGCAATTCACGCTGCCCATCACAGTTCCCCTGATTGTGGCCATCATCACCTCTTTTTATATCGTCAACAACCCTGACGGGAACCTCTCCGTGTGGCTCTCGATGATTCCGTTCACCTCCCCCATCTCCATGATGGTGAGGATCCCTTTCGGCGTGCCCATCTGGCAAATCGTGCTCTCCATCGTGCTTTTGGCGGGTACCTTCGTTTTGATGACCTGGATAGCGGCCAAAATCTATCGCACCGGCATCCTGATGTACGGAAAAAAACTTTCTTACAAGGAAATTTTCAAGTGGTTGAAATATAAATAGAAATATTTCGTATTTTTGCAGGCTCGTAATAGCCTAAAAAGGCTTGTATTGAAATTTAACAAATTAAAAGTCAAATAATTAAATCAGTTTTAAAATGCAAAACAAAGGAGCAATCAGGGTGATAGCCATTATCTTCGCTCTCATCTTTCTCTACCAGCTCTCGTTCACTTTGGTGACCAAGCGCGTGGAAAAGAAAGCTGAGAAATATGCTGAAGCAGAGGCTACTAAACTGTCAAATGGAGACGAGTCACAGATCAACCTTCTCAAAGATCAGAAGGAAACGTATTATTTGGACTCGGTCAGCAACGTCAACGTGTACAACTTGGGCTTCAAGAAGTACACTTATCGTGATGCGAAAGAAAGAGAAATCAACTTGGGTCTTGACTTGAAGGGCGGTATGAACGTCACCCTTGAGGTCTCGGTGAAAGACATCGTCAAAGCTTTGTCGGGCGACTCACAAGATCCCGTTTTCCTGCAGGCCATGGAAGAGGCTACCAGAAAACAGGAAGAGAGCAAGGGCGACTTCGTCACCCTGTTCGGCGAAGCCTTCGAGAAAGCCGACCCCAATGCGAGCCTCGCCTCCATCTTCCTTTATGAATTCAAAGATAAAGGCATCGACATCAACTCCAGCAACTCCGATGTGCTGAAGGTCTTGAAGGAAGAAAGCGATGCCGCCATCGACCGTTCCTACCAGATTCTCGGTACCCGTATCGACCGTTTCGGTGTGGCACAGCCCAACATCCAGAAGATGGAGAACTCGGGCCGTATCCTCGTCGAACTGCCTGGTATCAAGGATCCGGAGCGTGTGCGTAAGCTCCTCCAGGGAACCGCACAACTCGAGTTCTGGGAGACCTACAACTTCTCGGAAGTGCAACAGTATTTCGCCGAGGCCGATGCCAAGTTGGCTGAAGTCCGCAATGCCAAGGAAGGCGTCGACACCCCCGAGGTGACCGAAGCGCCTGCCGACAGCACCGCTACCGTCGCTGAAGAAGGCACCGAGGTCGCCGAGACCGTCGAGCCTGCCGACAGCACCGCTACTGGC
The DNA here is from genome assembly GCA_900318085.1 of uncultured Bacteroidales bacterium. Lineage (GTDB taxonomy): Bacteria > Bacteroidota > Bacteroidia > Bacteroidales > F082 > Limimorpha. The sequence continues at coordinate 16,102 of ONJF01000018.1, read as the reverse complement.
GACCTGCTCAACGAGCTGACCGAGAACAAGACGGAAGAAGAGCAAGTGGTCGAAGACCAGACCGCTGAAGAGATAGCCAAGAATCACCCGCTGCTCGCCAAGCTGCAAATGTTCAACAGCAACAGCGCTCGCGTGGGTATCGCCATGGTGAAAGACACCGCTGCCATCAACCAGATGCTGGCCGAGGCTCGCGCCATGAACATCTTCCCGCGCCAACTCAAGCTGGCTTGGACGAAAGATGCCCAGACCTATAACGGTGAAAACGGCGAAGGCGGTGCATTCCTCGACCTCGTGGCCTTGAAGATGTCGCGCGACAACAAGTGCGCCCTCGGCGGTGAAGTCATCACCGACGCCCGTCAGGACTATGGCCAAAACAACCAAGTGGAGGTCACCATCCAGATGAACCAAGAAGGTGCCAAGACCTGGAAGCGCCTCACAAGCGAGAATATCGGCAAACAAATCGCCATCGTGCTCGATGACCTGGTCTACAGCTATCCCGTCGTCAACGGCGAGATTCCGAACGGCCGTTCGTCCATCAGCGGTGGTGGCATGACCATCGAAGAAGCCCAAGACTTGGCCAACATCCTGAAGGCCGGTAAGCTGCCCGCCCCTGCAAGAATCCTTGAGGAACAGGTGGTTGGCCCTTCGCTGGGTAAGGAAGCCGTGCAAAAAGGTATGTGGTCGATGGTGTTCGCCTTCATCCTCGTGCTGGTCTACATGGTGTTCTTCTATAAGAAAGCCGGTCTCGTGGCCGACATCGCCCTGTTGGTTAACGTGTTCTTCCTGTTCGGCGTGCTGGCTTGCCTCGGCTCCGTGCTGACGCTGCCTGGTATCGCTGGTATCGTGTTGACCTTGGGTATGGCTGTTGACTCGAACGTGATTATCTTCGAGCGTATCAAGGAAGAGATCAAGGCTGGCAAGGGCATCAAGCTCGCCATCGCCGACGGTTACAAGAACGCTTATTCCGCCATTATTGACGGTAACGTCACCACCTTGATTACGGGTATCATCCTGATCATCTTGGGTACGGGTCCTGTCCACAGCTTCGCCGTCACCCTCTGCATCGGTATCCTCACCTCTTTGGCCACGTCCATCTTCGTCTCGCGTTTGATCTTCGAACGCATGCTGGACAAGGAAAGAAACATCAGCTTCTCGACCAAACTCACCGAGAACTTCCTGCAGGACAAGCACTACAGATTCATTGACATCCGCAAGACCTCGTTCATCATCTGCGCCATCTTCCTGGTGGTCAGCTTGGCCTCTCTCGGTATCCGTGGCCTGAACCTCGGTATCGACTTCAAGGGTGGTCGTAACTACGTCGTCCAATTCGACGACCCGAGCATCAAGGTTGAAGACGTCCGTGAAGCCTTGGCCGAATCGAAGGTCAACATCGACGCCAATGCCATCCACAGCGCTCTCGCCATGAGAGAAGACCAAGAAGTGGAGCCCTGGTCAACACCTGAAGTGAAGACCTATGGTACCAACGGTCAGGTGAAGGTCACGACCAAGTTCTTGATCAACAACGACAACACCGCTGTTGACTCGGTCATCCAAGTCATCCTTTACAACAACTTGAAGGACCTCTACCAAAACAACTTGAGCATGAGCCAATTCTCTTCGGAAGACGAGACCGTGGGCATCTTGAGCACCCAGAAAGTGGGCGCCACCATCGCCAGCGACGTCACCCGTAAGTCCATCTGGGCTATCATCGTGGCCTTGGCTCTGATGTTCGTCTACATCGCCATCCGATTCAAGAAGTGGCAATATGGTGTGGCTTCCATCTTGGCCTTGACGCAAGATACCATCATCGTGTTGGGTATGTACTCGTTGTTCTACAACATCCTGCCCTTCACCATGGAAGTCGACCAGAGCTTCATCGCCGCCGTGTTGACCGTCATCGGTTACTCCATCAACGCCACCGTGGTTATCTTCGACCGTGTGCGTGAGAACGTCAACCTGCACCCGAAGAGCTCGTGGAAGGAGAACATGACCAACGCCGTCAACAGCACGTTGACCCGTTCGTTCAACACCTCTGGTTCTACCTTGGTCGTGTTGCTCGCCATCTTCATCTTCGGCGGCGACACCATCCGCGGCTTCATCTTCGCCCTGTTGGTCGGTGTGCTCGCCGGTACCTTCTCGTCAGTGTTCCTGTCGACGCCTTTCGCCTACGTCTTGATGAAGGGCAACAAGAAGGACAAGCAAATCGCTGAAGAGAGCGAATCCAAGAAGTAAATGATAGCAACATCATAATTAACCTTCTAAACTGCTTGCAAAAAATCCCGCTGGAAACGGCGGGATTTTTTTGTTTTTCAATCCAATTGTTTATCTTTGCCTCTGAATATATGGCTTGACAAAAACGCCAATACTCCTTAAAAAGATACAAATCAATAAATTATAACGCTATGAAACGATTCTTTACCCTTACCTTATTGATGGCGTTCGGATTGGCGCTCGTTGGCGCTCCTCTCGACGAGGCGACCGCCAAACAATTCGCACAGAACTTCTGGAAGAAGAACAACACCATGGGGGTGCGCGACGGCAAAGTCTACAGGAACAAGACCGACGAAGCCCGTTTTGTGAACATTGCCCCGCAGCTCGGCTATTCCGAACTGTTCATCTTCAACAACGTTGAAGGCAAGGGCTTTGTCATCATGGCTGCCGACGACTGCGTGACACCCATTTTGGGCTACTCGTACGAGAATAACATTACGGACGGCACCCTACCGCCCAACCTCAAAGCATGGCTCGACGGCTACGCCGAAGAAATCAGGGCCGCCGTGGCCATGAAAGCCGCGGCCACCGACGAAATCCGTGCCGATTGGGCAAGCCTGAAACAAGGCAAGCCTCTCCCCATCAAATCGGAGAACGACGTCAACCACTTGGTACAGACCAATTGGGACCAGAGCCCCTACTATAACGACCAATGTCCGTACGACAACAACGACCACTCGCGGACGCTTACAGGTTGCGTAGCCACCGCCATGGCCCAGGTGATGAAGTTCTGGAACTATCCCGAACATGGCCTCGGCTCCCACTCCTATGTACCCAGTTCACACCCTGAATATGGCACGCTCTATGTGGACTTCAGCGCCGTCAACTACCAGTGGTCAGCCATGCCCAACGTCGTCAACAGCGCCAACAGCGCCGTTGCCACGCTGATGTACCACTGCGGCGTTGCCGTCGACATGATGTACGGCATCAGTGGCGCGCCCGACTATGGCAGTGCCGCCTATATCATCGACTACGGCGGCGACCGTCCCTGTGCCGAGACCGCCTTGAAAACCTATTTCAACTACAAGAACACCTTGCACGGCGTCGAGAAAAACAACTACACCGACAGCCAATGGATAGCGCTCCTCAAAAGCGAACTGGACAACTCGCGTCCCATGGTCTACGGTGGCTTCAGCAATTCTGGCGGCCATGCCTTCGTTTGCGACGGCTATGACTACAGGGACTATTTCCACTTCAACTGGGGTTGGGGCGGCTATTACAACGGCAACTTCTATATCAACGACCTGAATCCAGGCACACACAACTACTCCCGCAACCAGCAGGCTATCGTAGGCATTGAGCCCAACACCGGTGGTGGTGGTGGCGGTGGCGGCGGAGGCGGAGGTGGTGGCACCTCGTCCGACTACAGCCTCGTCTACCACAGCAACCTCACGATGTCCAATACCGAGTATTGGTTCTATGACGACTTGTCGGTCTATGCCGAAATCGCCAATAGAGGCGAAGGTAACTTCTCGGGCTACCTCGGCGCCGCTGTATTTTGGAAAGACGCAAACGACGAATACATCTTCCTCGACGTGATGGACTATTGGAACTTGACATCGAACCCCTTGGAGCCTGGCTACTACATCTACGACAACTTTGAATGCGAAGCCGGACCGCCCTATCTCCCCGGCTCGTATGCCGTCTCCATATTGTACAGCTTGGATGGCGAATTGTGGAATTTCATCGACAACCAAAACTTCAACAACGCCTATTTCGACATCGTATACTCCACCGACATAGAGACGCTCTCTGACTTCAACATCCTCACGGGCGATTACCTGTATTACGGCACAAGCGCCACTGTCAATGTAGATGTCTGGAACTCTGGCTCCACTACCTTCTACGGGAAATTCCGCGTCAACCTTTCGAATGGTGACGGCTCGTGGGCGCAAAACATCGCCGTCCTTGAATGCAACCAAGGTCTTGGGGCGGGTTACCATTACAACGGCGGCATCGACTTCACAGGTGAAATCACCGTAGAGCCTGGCTCGTATTATATGGAGTTGGCTTTCCAAAGACAAGGTGAGTCATCGTGGTACTATGCCGGAGCATCGGAGTTCCAGAATCCCGTCCGCGTCGAAGTGGTGGCGGCTCCCGTCACCGTTGACGCCTATGAAGCCAACAACACGGTCAGCGCCGCCTATCTCCTGCCCTGCATCCTTGCGGGCAACACGGCGACGGTAGCCACGACAGGTTCCAACCTCCACAGCAACACCGACATCGATTACTACAAAATCCAGCTCGACCCAGGCAGGAACTACACCATCACCCCTTGTCTGTTTGACTCCTACAACAGCGGAGAAAACGTATATTACACCGTCGATGCCAAGTTCGCCTATTCCACGGACGGCATCAACTGGTCGGAATACTATGACGATGTCGTAGATGCAAGCATCGCTTTTAACGGAGGTACACTCTATTTCTGCGTCATGCCGTACTTTGAAGGCAAGACAGGCACCTACCTGCTCAACATCAACGTCGCCATTGGCACCGGAGTGGATGAGACTGACGAAACAGCGTTCGACATCTACCCGAACCCCACGCTGGGCATGGTCAACATCACAGGCCAGGACATCGAAGAAATCAACATCTACAATACTGTAGGCCAAAAGATTAAGAGCGTCAATGTCCAAAACGGAGAAGGTATCCAGATCGACTTTTCGACACTACCCAACGGCATGTATGTGCTGCAAGCCCAGGGTCACGGCCAGACGATGACGCGGCGTATCGTAAAGACAGAGTAATTCCTCTTGGTTCTGCCCTAAAAGTCCCGCTGGAAACGGCGGGATTTTTTATTGCCAACTCCTATTCCATTTCAAGGAATTGTTGTACCTTTGTCCGATAATAAAAACGCCATTGCCGCGTTTGAAGAAAAGAGAATTTATGTCTATGAGAAAATACATATTGATTATGCTGTCGGCGCTGTTCATCTTCATGAGCTCCGACATCTATGCCCAACGCAGAAACCCAGCCAAGAATGCTGACTTGGCCTTTGGCCGCAAGCAATACACCGAGGCCGCCGATCGCTACAAGAAAGCCTACCGCAAGGTCCGCCGCAACAAGGAAGAGCGCAACCGCATCAGCTTCCAGATGGCGGAGTGCTATCGCTTGATCGGCCTCACCAAACGGGCAGAGCCCTACTACAAGCGTCTGCTGAAAACCGAATATCCCAACACGCATCCCGAAGTCTATCTCTATCTCGCCGAGACCTACAAGATGAACGAGAAATACAAGGATGCCATTGAGATGTACGAGACCTATGCCCAGAAAGTGCCCGACGACCCAAGAGGCCTGCTCGGCGTGGAGACCACGCAACAAATCGAAGAATGGAAAGAGAATCCGTCGAAATACCAACTCACCGAACTGAAAAAGGTGAACTCAACTAGGGACTCCGACTTCGGTGCCACCTGGATCAACAACAACTACAACGAAATCATCTTCACTTCCACCCGCGATGCCGCCACGGGCAAAGAGAAAGACGGCATCACCGGACAGGAGTTTGCCGACTTCTTCACCGCCAAGCAAGACCGCAAAGGCGATTGGAGTACCCCCACCTTGGCCGATGAAAACGAAATGATCAACACCCAAGCCAGCGAAGGCACGCCTTTCATGAACTCGAAATACACCAAGCTCTATTTCACCCGTTGCCAAAACGGCGCCCACCGCAAGAACGGTTGCCAGATCATGGTGGCAGGCAAGAGTGGCGGTGCCTTCTCTGAAGCACGCCCCGTGGAAATCGCTGGCGTCGACACCTTGGACATCGTCGGCCATCCCACACTCTCGGGAGACGAACTGATCATGTATTTTGCTGCAGAGCGCAAAGGCGGCTTCGGCGGCAACGACATCTGGGTGGCCATGCGCGACAACACCACTGAGCCCTTCAAACACCCCTTCAACCTCGGCGAGCGCATCAACACGCCCGGCAACGAGGTGTTCCCCTTCTTGAGGTATGACACGGTCCTCTATTTCGCCTCCGACGGACATGGCGGCATGGGCGGACTCGACATCTTCGTCAGTTCCATGGATACCAGCGGTCAATGGGGCGAACCCCGCAACCTGAAATACCCCATCAACTCGACAGGCGACGATTTTGCCATCGTCTTCCACCCCACCGAGGAACGCGGCTTCATCTCTTCAAGCCGAGGCAACAGCCGTGGATTGGACAACATCTACTATTTTGAGGAACCTCCTATCCTGTTCACCTTCTCGGGTACCGTCAAGGACGCCAAGACCAAACAGCTGGTGAGCAACGCCGCCGTGCGCATGATTGGCAGCGACGGCTCCAACATCATGACCCGCACCAACGACAAGGGCTATTTCAACTTCAGTGACAGCCAGATCAACAAGAACACCACCTACGACATCACCATTGATAAGGACAACTACTTCACCTTGAGTGCACAAGAGACCACCATCGGTCTGGAGTTCAGCAAGGACATCGAGCGCGACTTCGACATCGAGCCCATTCCGCAAGAGCCCATCATGTTGCCCGACATCCTCTACGACTTGGGCAAGTGGGACCTCAAGCCCCAGTTTGAAGACTCGCTGCAAGGCCTCATCGAGACCCTGCAGATCAACCCGACCATCACCATCGAGTTGGCTTCGCACACCGACGCTCGCGACACCGACGAACACAACGACATCCTGTCGCAGAAGCGTGCCCAGAGTGTGGTCGACTACCTCATCATCCGTGGCATCGACCCGCTGCGTCTGACGGCCAAGGGCTATGGTGAGAGAGTGCCGCGTACCATCCAGAAAGACATGACCGTGAGGGGTTACACCTTCAAGGCCGGTACAAGACTCACCGAGGACTTCATCAACAAACTGCCGAATAACGATGTGCGTGAAGCGGCACACCAGATGAACCGCCGCACCGAGTTCCGCATCTTGAGTAAGGACTTCGTGCCACGCGACCACATCTCCGAAGGCGGCACCGTCAACATCGCCATCAACCCGGAAGAAGACCAAACCGAGATGTTCACCGTCGACAGAAAAGGCTATTTCAACTTCTTCGGCATCGTGGACGGCTACAAGGAGCCTTTCACCTATAGCCAAAACGCCGACTTCTGCGTCTCGGAGAGCCGCGCCCTGCAAATGCTGAAAGACGGACGCATTACCGCCGACGACTTCCAAGGCGATGTCGACAAGATCCTCACCACGGGTGGCATCCAAAACGGCGCCATCTTCGTCATCAAGGAAGTGAGAATCGCCGGTCGCTCGCTCTACAATGTGGAGTGCAAGGTCGTCAGCAAGATGGTCGAACAATGGGTCATCGGACAGAAGAACATGAAGCAACTCGGCAACTTCGAGTTTGATACCAAGGAGAAAAAGTTAAAGTTCAAATAATAATGACTACGAGACTGCGAGACTACGGGACTGCGAGACTTCCAAACCCGTAGTCCCGAAGTCCCGAAGTCCCGAAGTCAAAAAACATGGACAATCGCTACTCACAACGCGGCGTCTCCGCCGAAAAGGAAGACATCCACAACGCCATCAAGAACCTCGACAAGGGGCTCTATCCCAACGCATTTTGCAAAATCATCCCAGACATCCTCGGCGGTGACCCGCTCTATTGCAACATCATGCATGCCGACGGCGCGGGAACCAAATCCTCATTGGCCTACCTCTATTGGAAAGAGACGGGTGACATGAGCGTATGGGAAGGCGTGGCACAAGACGCCGTGGTGATGAACACCGACGACCTCATCTGCGTGGGCGCGACCGACAACATGCTCCTCTCCTCCACCATCGGGCGCAACAAGAGCCTGATTCCAGGCGAGGTGATCTCCGCCTTGATTAACGGTACAGAGCATTTCTTGCAGAAACTCCGCGACTTGGGCATCGGCATCTGGCTCACCGGTGGCGAGACCGCCGATGTAGGCGACTTGGTGCGTACCGTCATCGTCGACAGCACCGTGACGACACGAATTCGCCGCGATGAGGTGATTGAAAACAGCCTGCAGCCCGGCGATGTCATCGTGGCCTTCGCCTCTTATGGACAAGCTACCTATGAGGACAGCTACAACGGAGGCATGGGCAGCAATGGTCTCACCTCGGCCCGCCATGATATGCTGAACCATTATCTGGCTGAGAAATACGATGAAAGCTACGACCACAGCATCCCTGAGAACTTGGTCTATTCCGGACCGCACAAGCTGACCGATCCGACCGAAGTCCCCGGCGTGGATGTGGGCAAACTCATCCTCTCGCCCACTCGCACCTATGCCCCGCTGATGATCCCGATTTTGAAGGACTTCCGCAAGCAGATTCATGGTGTCATCCATTGCAGTGGTGGTGCCCAGACCAAGGTGCTGCATTTCGTCGATAAACTGCACATCGTGAAGGACAACATGCTGGCTTTGCCGCCTTTGTTCAAGATGATCCAAGCCGCCTCGGGCACCGACTGGCACGAGATGTACAAGGTCTTCAATATGGGCCACCGCCTGGAAATCTACACCAACGAAAAGGCGGCTAATGAGATGATTGCTATTGCAAAAGCGTTCAATATTGAAAGTCAGATTATTGGACATGTGGAGGCTTCGGAGCAAAAGAAATTGACGATTAAGAGCGAGTTTGGATTGTTTGAGTATTAAGAAAACCTCTATGAAAACCTTTACAAAGATTTTGATTGTTCTATTCATCATTCTCATCGAGAATAGTGCATTAGCCCAAGATTCGATTTATTGTAAGGGTATCATGAGCATTACTGATACCATTGTTGTAAAGAAAAGACATCAGCAAGCCGTAGAACTTAACGTTCACATTTCATTTCCAACGACAGACACTGTTATCCTACATCGGTTTTGTGAAAATGTCTATACACAAGGGACAATAATTACAATTGATTCAATTCATTACAATCTATATGATGCAATTCAATTGTTTCAGCCCTCAAATGTAGGCAGTTTTGGTTTAGAATATATCTTGGAAGACTCCGAAGGGAATCAAATTATGGCCAGTCCTCCATTCATGTCTTTTTATTCATGTGAAAGAATCGAAGACGAAGTTAAGCTACGGAATAGCAGGTATATTGTCAACAAAAGGAACTTGAAAGTAAAGTTCAAATGGATAGAAGACGACTTAGAGCGTCATAAGATTGATTATAAAACCATAATTGTTAATGGCGAGACTAACGTCAAAGTCTATCCAATGATAACCAAGAAGTTGGAACCTGGGAAATATAAGCTATTCCTATATTATAGTGTAGGTGACAATATCTTTGAGAAGACATCCGACCATGCTTTTTCAGGTATATTATTGTCAAACAAAATTGATCTAATTGTCAAATAATATAGTCCTTGTGTCGTTGGTATTTCTGAAGACCTAAAAAACAACAAGCATAACCTTACAACAAATCAACTTTATAACCTTTTTATTGACGCATTTTGGCAAAACGCCATTTTTCGCCAATAATTATGTATTTTTGCGAAGTATTCAATAACAAAAGTCATGACAACGCTCAGTGTAACCATAGATGACACCAACAAACTCCAAATGCTATTGGATTGGCTTCGTTCCATCTCTTTTGTAAAAAAAGTGGAGGTCAACGAGTCATCAACAGGGAATTTTGATGAGGTTATGAAAGTATTGGAACAAATTCCCGAAGGTGGAATTTTGAAGGAAATTACGGATCCTGTCGAATGGCAAAGGCAACAACGCGATGAGTGGTAAGACTTTTATTCTTGATACGAACGTCATCATTTATCTTTCACAAGAGAAAATGAGGCTTACTGATTTCTCTTCAAAGGGCGATAGACTTTGCATTTCAATTGATTGCCATCGCAAAACAGTTCAATATCGACAGTCAGATTATTGGCCATGTGGAGGCTTCGGAACAAAAGAGATTGACGATTAAGAGCGAGTTTGGAACATTTGAGTATTAAACAACCTACAAATCATAAACATCATGAACAAATCAAAGTTTTTAGTCTTAATGGGCATTTTGCTCGTTTTCGGATTTACAAGTTGCAACAAAAACGGTGAAAAAGTTACCATCAAGACCAATCAGCCGGAAATAGTTCAGGCACATTATGCAAAAATTACCGGTACCATTAAATCGCTTGACAAAAACATTAATGAGCTCTGGGCTTACGGTTATTGCTTAGGAGAACAACCCAATCCTGACATGTCACAAATGGTCTCTTGCGTTTATGCAACGAACCATGACCATCCTGATGTATCACTGCCTAGACCTTTTGAGTATACGCTTGTTGGTCTGGAGCAATATACCGAATACCATTTTAGGGCTTTTGCATTCCTCAATGAAGATTCGGTCGTCTTTGGCGAGGATATTAGTTTTACTACCCCGGCTGAATAAGTTAAGCTGACATAAGTCAAGAACAATTATTGGCGAAAATTGGCAAAACACCGATTTTCGCCAATAATTTTGTACCTTTGCCCAACAATTCTAAAACCGTGGACATCACCGAAAAATTAGAAACGATAAAGCACCGCTGGGAGGAGATGGGCGAACAGCTCGCCGACCCTGCCGTGGCTTCCGACATGAAGAAGTTCGTGAAGCTCAACAAGGACTATAAGGACTTGGAGCCTATCGTCATGGCCTTCAAGGAATACAAGACCTTGAAAGGCAATGTGGAAGAAGCCAAGGAGATCCTGGCTACGGAGAAAGACGAGGAGATGCGCAAGATGGCCCAAGAAGAGTTGGACACCGCCCAAACACGTATCGATCAGTTGGAGCAAGACATCCGCGTGATGATGATTCCCAAAGACCCACAGGACAGCAAGAACGCCATCATGGAGATCCGTGCAGGCACGGGCGGCGATGAGGCCTGCCTCTTCGCCGGCGACCTATATCGCATGTACTCCAAGTTCTGCGAAAACCGCGGCTGGAAGGTCGAAGTGACCTCCGTCAGCGAAGGTGCCAGCGGCGGCTACAAGGAGATCGACTTCACCGTGACGGGCAACGGCTGTTATGGTATTTTGAAATTTGAGTCGGGCGTTCACCGTGTGCAGCGCGTGCCCAAAACCGAGACCCAAGGCCGCATCCACACCTCCGCCGCTTCGGTGGCCGTGCTACCTGAAGCTGAGGAGTTCGATGTGGAAATCAATGAAGGAGAAATCAAGTGGGACACCTTCCGCTCATCGGGTGCTGGTGGACAGAATGTGAATAAGGTGGAGTCAGGCGTGCGCCTGCGTTATATGTGGAAGAACCCCAACACGGGTGAGATGCAGGAAATCCTCATCGAATGCACCGAGACCCGCGACCAACCCAAGAACCGCGAACGCGCCTTGGCACGACTGCGCACGCGCATCTACGACATGGAATACCAGAAATACATCAACGACATCTCCGCCAAGCGTAAGACCATGGTCTCAACCGGTGACCGCTCGGCAAAGATTCGCACCTATAACTACCCTCAAGGACGCGTCACCGACCACCGCGTGGAAGGCTTGACGGTCTATAACCTTGCCGCCGTCATGGATGGCGACTTGGATGAAATCATCAACAGATTACAAATGGCGGAAAACGCTGAAAGACTGAAAGAAAATATAGAATCATGATAATCACAAAACCTACAAAACTGTCAAAACAATAATAAATGCGTTGGCGACAGGCACAACCGTGCCGTCGCCGGAAAGCCGCCGATTGGCGAGCTTTCCCCAGCAAGAAAAAGAGTTTTGCTGGTTTTGTGACAAAAAAACACCAATATGAATAAACACCAGTTATTTGAGCAAATCAAGAAAAAGCAGTCGTTCCTTTGCGTCGGATTAGACACCGACATCAACAAGATCCCGCAAGACCTCTTGGCTATGGACGACCCCATCTTTGAATTCAACAAGCAGATCATCAACAAGACTGCTCCCTACGCAGTGGCTTACAAGCCCAACACGGCCTTTTATGAGGTCTACGGCGCCAAAGGCTGGCAGAGCCTGGAACGCACCGTCCAGTACATCAAGAACAACCATCCCGACATCTTCATCATCGCGGATGCCAAACGTGGCGACATCGGCAACACCTCGGCCAACTACGCCAAGGCCTTCTTCAACACCTTGAAAGCCGATGCCCTGACGGTGGCACCTTACATGGGCAAAGACTCGGTAGAGCCTTTCCTCAACTTCGAAGACAAATGGGTCATCCTCTTGGCCTTGACCTCCAACAAGGGCTCCCAGGACTTCCAATACCTCAATGTCGGAGAAAGGATGTTGCACCAACAGGTGCTGCAAACGGCCACCACTTGGGCTACCTCTGAACAGATGATGTTTGTGGTAGGTGCCACCCATCCAGAGGAATTAGGCGAAATCCGCAAGATGTTGCCCGACTATTTCTTCCTCGTCCCTGGCGTAGGTGCACAAGGCGGCGACTTGCAGGCTGTGGCCAACAACGGCTTGAATGACGAATGTGGCTTGCTCGTCAACTCGTCGAGAGGCATCATCTATGCTTCGAATGGCAGCGACTTTGCCGTAAGGGCTGGTGAGGAAGCGAAGAAGTTGCAGGAGCAGATGAGTGAGTTGCTGAAGGAGAAAGGGCTGATTTAACAATCCGATTTCAGAACTATCCTTTCTGGATTGCTTCGTCGTTCCTCCTCGCGATGACGAAAAAAAGCCGCTTCGATGAAGCGGCTTTTTTCGTTGCATTCAGTAGTCCGATTAGCGGGCCACGGAGAAGGTGCGGTTCAGCACATTGCCATCGTTGGCCTTGATGCGGATGAAGTACATGCCGTTATTAAGGCTCTCCGTATTGACTTGAGCCGTATTGCCGTTGACTTCCTGGGTCATCACACGCTGACCGACGGTATTGTAAACCTCAATGCTGCTCATGCCTTCACCTTGGACGTTCAACACACCCGAAGTCGGGTTAGGATAGAGCTTCAGGCTGCTTTCGAGTTCGTTGACGCCTTCCGTCCAGGTCTGGAATGTAGTCTCGGGGCCATAGAAGGTTTGACCGTTAACGATAGCGAAAGCCTTCACCATATAGATGGAGGTGTGTTCAAGTTCGTCGGTCGAACCCAAAATCCTCTGGAACTCGTTGAGGATACCGGGGATGATCATCGGCGTGGAGCTCGTCACCTTGCGGCATTCGAAGCCCACCTGATCGGGATAGCCATCATATTCGAGTGAAGAGATGAAATCGGCGTGGGTGTAGTCGATGTTGCTCACCTCGGTCTCGCCCACCGACACATTGGCTTGCGGACCTCTGACCGAAACCAGGTAGGAGGCCGACTCACCAAACTCGCCATCGTCAACGTCACCGAAGAGTACATTGCCTTGGCTGTCCTTCACGATGTAATAGCCATGGCCAAACGAGCAGCAGATGCCATTGCCTTGCTGGTCGCGGATGGTGAATAACGCGCATTCGTCGGCAGGAACAGTGACATGCTCAATGTGGAGCTGCGTGCCCGTGCCGCTAGCCAGCATGGTGTAGGGGCCACCAGAAGCCAGCACCGTACCGTCGGGAGTGGTGAACTCCCAAGTGATGTGGTTGCCGAACTTGTCTTGCATGAGTTCGAGCGTCAGCTCTTCCTCTTCGCCTTCGATTTCGACTTCAGCCCATTCAATGCAGGTGACCGAACCGGTAGCTTGCTTATCCATGGGTTCGCCATTGGCTTCGGTAAGGGTGACGTGGACGGGATAAGTGCCGAAAGGAACCTCTAAAGTGGCACCAATCTTCTCAACGCCATATTGAGGCAGCTCACCTTCCCAGTTGATGGTCTGGGTCTCGCCTTCAAACTCAACCTCAAACGTCATGGAAGTCAAAACATCTGTACCGATGTTCTGGACATTCAGTTCGATGTCCTTGGTGTGTGTGCAGGTGGCACCTCCCACTTGGCTGATGCCCTTGATGGTGGGATAGATGGGGGAATCGACACCTTGAATCAGGTCGAGTTCACAACCCGTCAAGATGGGGCGTGTAGTCACACCCTGTTGGCGTTCAGAAACCCATGCAAGGAAAAAGATATTGTTGATATCCACTTCAACGCCATTGGGATTGCCGATGCTTTCAGGGATCAGATACTCATAGGAACGAGTGATCAGGGTGCCTTGCGTAGTAGGAGAAATAGGATCACCCCAAGCGCTTGTATTGATGATATCGCGCAAAACATGCATATGGCAATATTGATTGCCAATCACTTGCGCAGGATTATCACCCATACCCGTTTGCGAACCGAGGATGCTATCCTGCAGCATGGCGACGGTCAAGAAGTTTTCATCAGCCGAGCTATTGCCTGTGTAATACACTTCGACCGTGATAGTAGCAACACGGGTCTCTGGGTTGACCACAGCCATACCACCGATATTGCATTCAGAGGGTTGATTCAATTGCGTATTCGACTGATTTGTCCATTGGTCACGACCGATGGCGGAAGCCGTCGAACGGTTCACTACGCCAGAAGGGAAACTGGTGACATTAAAACCAGCGCGAATAGTCTCACTGTCAGGAGTGTTAAGGTTGGGATAAGTATTCGGCGAAAAACCTCCTGCGTGAACATTGATAGCCCAGAATCGACCAGGATTATTCGCCATAATTTGGTTGGCGATCACATGGCCAGAAGGGCACCAAGTGCAGTTACGGCCAGTGAACTCTTCGAGGATGACATTCCTATTGGCAGGATCAGTTGATACATACTGCTGAGCTTTCAGCGAGAAGGTGAAGGCCAGCAAAGCCATTAAGGCAAAGGTAAATTTTTTCATAGTTGTACTATTAAGTTGATTGATACTATTTTTCCCGCTACAAAAATACACATTAATTAAAAAATGCGCCACAAGTGACGCATTTTTTTCAAGTTTTTTAGAAAAACACTCCAATTAAAGGCCTTCAATGACGGTCGTCCAACCGAATTCATCGGGCTCGGTGCCGTATTGGATGCCACGGAGCTTGTTGTAAAGCTTCAGGCTCCACGGACCGGGCTTGCCGTCGCCAAACTGGTACGACTTGCCGTTTTCGGGGTCATCGATGCGCGAGATGGGGCTGATGACGGCAGCAGTGCCGCAAGCGCCAGCCTCTTCGAAGGTAGTGAGTTCCTCTTCGGCGATGGGACGACGTTCGACCTTCATGCCCAGGGTCTCGGCCAGTTGCATCAAGCTCTTGTTGGTGATGGAAGGCAGGATGGACGTGCTCTGAGGCGTGATGTAGGTGTCGTTCTTGATACCGAAGAAGTTGGCAGCGCCAGCCTCGTCGATGTATTTCTTCTCTTTGGCATCGAGATAGAACTCGCAGGCGTACTCGCCACCATGGCAGGCCTCGACGTGCGGACGCAAGGAAGCGGCATAGTTGCCACCGACTTTATAGGTACCGGTACCCAGCGGAGCAGCGCGGTCGTACTTGCGTGTGATGACATAGGGGTTAGCCATGAAGCCGCCCTTGAAGTAAGGACCAACGGGGGTCACGAAGATCATGAACAGATACTCGTCAGCAGGTTTCACACCCACGCGGGCGCCCGTGCCAATCAGCAGCGGACGGAGATAGAGCGAAGCGCCAGTCTCGTAAGGCGGGATGAAGTCGGCGTTGAGACGGATAACCTTCTCGACGGCTTCCCAGAACAACCCATCGGGAACCTCGGCCATCATGATGCCCTGTGCAGAACGCTGCAAACGCTTGCAGTTCTCGTCCCAGCGGAACACACGCACTTTGCCGTCCTTGCCACGGAAGGCTTTCATGCCTTCGAAGGCTTCCTGACCATAGTGCAGGCAGGTGGCAGCCATGTGGATGTTAATCGAAGTGTCGGAGCTGACTTCCAATTCGCCCCATTTGCCGTTGCGGAAATAGCAGCGGACATTGTAATTCGTTGGATAATAACCGAATGTTAAATTTGCCCAATCGATGTTTTGCATGATGTTTTATGTTTTTAGTTGATAGATTCTGTCGTTT
>ONJF01000093.1 GCA_900318085.1 uncultured Bacteroidales bacterium | reverse complement strand
ATACAAGCCCTCGGATCGCGAGTGGATGGGACGATTCATCATGTGCCGCATCTGTACCTCCATAAGCAACGCCATGGCGATGAGAACCACAGTGATGGTATTTTGGAACACGATAAACA
This sequence comes from uncultured Bacteroidales bacterium, assembly GCA_900318085.1. Classification (GTDB taxonomy): domain Bacteria; phylum Bacteroidota; class Bacteroidia; order Bacteroidales; family F082; genus Limimorpha. Next base: position 2,472 of record ONJF01000093.1, on the reverse strand, counting down.
CCTTGCTGTACACCCTTTTCGTCTTCAAGCGATAGGTGCCGCGCACAACATCTATCGGCTCGAAACGCGAGGCTATGGCGGCTGGCGCGATGCCCGCCATAGTGCCCAACAGCACAATCGCCACAAGATAAACCGCCACAATGCGCGCTGACCATTCGAAACGGATTGGAACGAAATGTTCAAACGGAGCGTCGATGCCCATTTCACCACCCGAAACGCCTCTCAACAGGTTGTTCATCATCGAGAGGAAGGCGTAGGCTACCAAAAACGCCAACACGAAGCATACCGCCGTGAACGACACGGATTCAAGGATATACTTTAAGACGATTCTCCCTTTCGTGGCACCGTGAAGCCGCCTTGTGGCCATCTCCTTGGCGCGCTTTCCCGAGAGTGCCATATTAAGGTTGATGTAGTTAAAAACCGCCGAAAGCAACAACAGCAAGACCACCACGGTCAGTATTTGCAGCAAGGACTTGTTGCCTTTCTTAAACATCCACTGGTTTTCCGTGAAAAAGACCTCTGGGAGGGTATAAATCGGCATGGCAGAAACGAAGCCGCCAGAATAATGTGGTAAACCGACCGCCTCAATCTTCTTTGCAAACTCTTCTCGATCAGTGCCTTCGTGGACTTTAATCAAAGTCATATACGAGCCAATGGAACTAAAAGGCACCTGGTTTTCAGGTTCGTACAATTCGTCGAACTCGGGATTGAGAATCACATCGGTATAAGGAATCATCGAATAGGCGTCATCCTTGAAGACTCCACAAACCATACTTTCGTTTTTATCGTCAAAAAAGGTGATGGTGATGGGTTTGCCTATGGCATCGCCATTGAAGGCTCGTTGTGCCAGCGATTCCGAAACGAGGCAATGGCCTTTGAGGCGGAACTCGTCCATATTGCCATCAATCAAGGTCAGGTTAGGGAAAAGTTCGAAGAGTTCGGGGTCGGCCTCGGTGACAGTTGCATTGATATGCTCGTCGGCAATGGTGATGTAGCCCGCATCATCAGCGTTGGAGATACGACAGACAGCCTCCGCCTCGGGAAGTTCGGCTTCAAAAACGGCCTTGTCCCACCACGAGAGCGACATATAATCTTGGTTTCCAACGGCATAAACCCTATTTCGATAAGGATTGCCGTAAGCCACGGAATACTGTTGATACACATAATTGCCAATCAAGATGACGAAGGCAATGGAAACGATGAGACCGATGGCCTCGATGATGGTGTAAAGTTTGTTTCGGGAAAGGAATTTGATGTAACTTGACATATTGTTGAAATCTTTAGATTCGACGTTAGTCAATCGTTGATTGTTTAACTGTTGAATTGTTGACAATCGTATTTCATAATCCGTGCCAAAATCACAAAACAATATGAATCAACAAGATACAAAAAGTGTAAAGTTTCTTTACAGTGGGTGTAAAGAAACTTTACAGTCGCAAGGATTTTCATGCCTTACTTCAACATATAAGTGCAGTATTTCCCCAACAGGTGCTCCATGGGCAGGTCGCCTTTCTGGTAGCGCTCGGCATCCAAAGCGAGTAGGCGTTCCCTGACCTTGGTCTTTCCGTCGAGGATTGCGGTGAGATAAAAGCCTCCTGCCTCCTCTTGTATGGCTATATCACTGAATCCATATCGTCGCATATTTTGCGGCAATAATACAACTTAATTGTCGCAAACAAGTAAAAAGAGAAGATTTCGTGCTTTTTCTTGCCACAAAACTCACAATACATTTTTTTGCAAGGAAAGCCGCCAACCGGCTCCTTTCCAGTGTTGCAACGGCAAGCGGTTGCGAGCCGTTGACTGCAATTACCATATTATTGAATAGGTTTTGTATTGTTTTGCAGGTTTTGTGATAAAACAGGCTCATTCCTTCTTCAACTCTATCACCATACTTATCCCCTCATTTTTGCTTTTTGCAGAAAGCAATTTTTCCTGAATTCTGCTCATTACAGAAAGCAAAACCAAACATTCTACTTTTGTAATCCTCTTGCTGCAAATGACCTGCACCACGCCGGAAACAATCAGCGAGAGGAGCAGGAAAGCCGCGAAGAACGACAACACGGCCACCGTCAGCACAACGGGGAACGACACATGATAGGCAAAGCCTTGCAGCCATTTCAGCGAGAAATAGACGGACAGGATGGTCGCCGCCAAAACAGGCAGAATATACATCCGCAGTCTTGTCTTCAGGTAATGTCCCTGCACCTCGCCAGTGGTGGCACCAAACACCTTGCGCACCGCCATGTTAAGCGACTCCTGATGCAGATGATAGGAAACGACACCAAAGAAACCGAATAAAGCCAATAGCATAGCCGCAAGGAAATACAACAACGATAAGTGCCCGACCTGCCGCTCCTCACGGTAGAGTTCCTTCTCGCCCAAAAACGAATAGGAAAAGACATCGGTATAGTTGATGGAACGTATCGTTTCTTGGATATAGGCCAAAGTTTGCTGCCGGTTTTCGGGCGCGAT
>ONJF01000020.1 GCA_900318085.1 uncultured Bacteroidales bacterium | reverse complement strand
CCGAAGGGGACTTTACCGTTCGACTTGCATGTATTAGGCCTGCCGCTAGCGTTCATCCTGAGCCAGGATCAAACTCTTCGTTGTACTATTGTCTTGCTTATTTTGTTTCTCTGAATCTCGGGTTCCGCCTTGATGTTCTATTGTGCTTACCTTTTCTTGAAAGGTTCCTTTCCCTGACGCCGCTCACGCGGCGCCTGGTCTTGTGCTGGCCTCAGACTGTCAAAGAACTGCGCTAAACTCTTTCCATAATCATTGTCTCCCCTTCGTGTTTAGCGGGTGCAAAAGTACAGCTTTTTTAAATACATCCAACATCTTTTTTCAAATATTTTTCAATATTTTATTATTATATTGATTATCAATTATATATAAAAGAAATATTTTTGTTTTCTTCTCATATTTTAACCCAGCAAGACAAAAAAACGCCCATATTTTGACCATTTTATAGCTACAAAAACAACACTGTTGCTCCGTTTTTATGAACATTTCGTGTAAAAACGAACAATTTTGAGATGCTTTGCAAAATATACCTTATTAATATAGGGGTTCAAAAAACTCTCACGAAAGCCCTTTCCCGACACAAAAATGCCTAAGCCAGCCAAGCGTCAAACTTTTTTTCCTAAGTTTGCAGTCTGATTCAAACCAACCGAAATGAAAACTGCGCTTAGGCCCGTCATCTTCCTGCTTTTGGCTTGGCTCCACATAGCTCCCCTATGCGCCCAGACCTATACCAACGACTTCGAGAACCAATACACTTGGTATTTGCCATGGCTTAATCTCGACATTGCAGCCGACAGCACTGCCCATTCAGGAAACTTTGTTTGCGTTTGCGACACCGCGCGCGAGTATGGATTGGGGGTTGTCATTGAAGCTGGCAAGGAACTACCGAACCAAAACCTCCATTGCCAGTACGACTTCCTTTTCAAAGCCAGCGCTGATACGGAGGCAGAGATCGTTTTCACCATCGATGGCGAAAAGGGCAACCGCTATTGGAATGCCTATTTGCTAAAGGACTTTGTTTCCGACACTGCAGAATGGTCGGCAGCCCACTTTGACCTTGTTTTCCCTTCCGACTATTTCGATGACAAGGGCGAATTGAAAAGCTTCGTATGGAACAAAGCTAAGGAATTATTGGTTTTTGACGATGCTGCATTGGAAATCAATGCCGATGTTTTACCAAGCTATCAGCCCGTTATCAAACGAAGCACAAGCTCATCAACTGAGCAAGACTCACTATATTATGAATTACAATACCTCGATTACTGGTACGATTTAAAACCTGTCGTTGAATATATCAATGCCGATGGCGACACTGTCAACGACCCTACTATTGCGGAAATCGACATCCAGCGGGACATCATCTGGGATAAATCCTATAAACTTAAAGACCGTTGGGATTACCAACCCCGTTTCGGTCGAAAAATCACGACAAAAACACGATTCAAGGAAGATGTCAAATTACTCCGATTGGCTTTTGTTCTTTCTATGCCTGTGAAAGGTGATATAACTGTTTACCGCCGCAACCAGCATATCGATAGTCTTAACCTACAGCCTACCTATTATCTTGATCAGGAAGGATTTTCAATAAAATACGGCAACATCGGATTCAGCACATATCACAACACTAATATCTCATCACTGCAATTGGATGTAGTGAACCGTACTGCTTGTTTCAACATCGACTATTGGCGCGACCACCCTTTGCTGCATTACCCAATGCGTAGCGACACAAGCGACTATTTCGAAGACATTTCTTATCGTAACGTCAAAGCCGGTGAGGTGCTGACAGGCGAATTCAATATCTTTTCAAAGGCTCCCGATGACCTCCCTCGCATCATGCCCGTCTGGGATGGCTACCAAAGTGCCTTCATCTTCACCGAACACGCCGACTGGACGGATATCAGAACCCATCGCGCCGTGCTGTTTGGAAATGAGAACATTACCAAGCCTGAAGATGCCGTTGGAGGCTTCTGCTACTTCAACATCCCCGTCACGAAGAGTGTGTTCTATTGGAATCCCGACAATGTGACCAACGAAAAGACCAGCAACGGGCTTTTCAAAGGACTAGTAGCTTCCATCAAGACGGATAAGGAGTTCTATAAACTACTGAAAACCATTAAAAAACAAGGCTTTGAGATTTGTCTGCACTCACCCGAGGTTTACACCACCATCCCAAGCGAGTTTCCAAAAGCCATGCGGTTTATGCGCAAACATTTCGGCACAGTCTCCTGGATTGATCATGGTTACAACAACGGTCCAGAGAAGAACCGCGAAGACTTGGTTTGCGACGGCCTACTGCCTGACTCGCCGCAATATGCCGCCGAGCTATGGAAAGAGAACGGCGTGAGCTACCTATGGAATGCCTACTATGAGGAAAACCGCATGGAGCGATACAACTTCGACAGCCACTTTGTGCAACCTTATGATGGCTTTGGCGACGCTTTGCCCAACCGGCAGATTACCACTTTGCCCAACGGCGACAAGGACTTCCTGCTGTGGTCGACGCCCTCGACTTTGGAAGTGAATGAAGACCGCGATTGGTACTATTTCTTTGATTCAACAAGACTTCAACGCCTCGTAGACCAACACAATGTATTTATCACCCATGTCTATCCCGCTTGGAGTAATCCTTATCGCGCTTTCTGGCAGTACAACGAAAACGGTACAGCCGTGGCCATGCCTGGCTTCAACTTCGCGCTGAGCCAACTCGCCCACTTCCGCGACGAGAAGAAAATCCTTCCCACTACCATTGAACAATACCTCAGCTATTACGAGAATCTCAACAGCATCGAGTACCTGATAATCGACCACAAGACCATACAATTGACCAATCCCAATGAAGCCATCAAAGGGCTGACCTTACTTTGCACCAAACCCATCGTTGTGGAAGGCAAAGCCATCGATTTCCGCAAGGTGGACGAAGGCTATTTGGTGTGGTTCGATTTGGACAAAAACGAAACCGTAACCATAAGATACAGAGAATGAAAAGACTATCCATATTCGTCAGCGGCAATGGCACCAACCTGCAGCGCATTGCCGAATATTTCGCCAACAACCCAGAAGTTGAAATTGCCAATGTGGTGTGCAACAACCCAAAGGCCTATTCCATTGAACGTGCAAAGAACCTTGGCATTCCTTTACGGATGATCACCCGCGAGGAATTCAAGAGCGAGGCCTTCGTCAAGGAGATGCAAGACCTTCATGTCGACCTTATCGTGTTGGCGGGTTTCCTGTGGAAAATTCCGGAGAACTTGGTCAAAGCCTTCCCGAAAAAGATCGTCAACATCCACCCTGCCCTATTGCCCAAATATGGTGGCAAAGGTTTTTACGGTGAGCACGTTCACGAAGCCGTAGTAGCAGCAAAAGAAGCGCAGTCGGGCATCACAGTGCACTATGTCAACGAGATATACGACAGCGGCGAGATCATCCTGCAAGCCCGTGTCTGCTTGGACGAAAAAGAAACGCCTGACTCCCTGGCGGCAAAGATCCACCAACTGGAGCAGGCGTATTTTCCTATAGCGATTGAGCAAGTGCTACGCTCACAAAAGGATTAGATGTGTGCTGAGATGCGTTCAATCATAGCATCAATCTGCTTACCCATCTCTTCGGTATAACCAGGATTCTTCTTGAAAAGCTCTTGGCAGTTTTTGATATTATCGATGAGACTCTTCACGGCATCCGGGTTATTGTAATAAATGCACTCTGGATCCGAATAATTGGCTTCCAAAGGTTCTTCTCCAGCAAAGAATTCCATGATATCTTTAGGATCTTCCGTGCTATAGCTATCCACCATGTCCTCATAAAAGTCTTTGCAATCTTCACGCAGAGAAGATTCATTAAAGAGCACATCATCAATTTTCCATTCGCCGTTCTCCTTTAAGAGTTTCAGCGTGTAAGGAGCATCGTAGCAAGTCGAGTCGACATAACGCATGGCGACGTCGCAATGCAGCGAATCGACAGGAGTGACACCTTCGATTTTGGCGCTTCTGTTCTCGGAGCAAGCGTCTTGCACGGCGAGGTCCCATTGGAAACCCGGGAAGAAGTTGGCCCATAAATGAACACCTTGAGCCTTTTCCTGAAGGGCCAACAAATCGGCGGAGAGGATCTTGTCGGCATCAAACAATTCGTGCATTTGCATCATCTGCTCGACGCGTTGTTTGATTTGGGCTTCATTTTCTTTTTCTTTCGAGGCTTGTTCTTTGCCTCCGTTGTTCGTGTTCTGGCAAGCCATAGCCATCACAGCCAGAAAAGCGATTGCTGCAAATAAGGTTTTCTTCATAGTTGTAGATATTTAGGTATTTATAAATCATTCAGTTGGAAGCGCCTTAAAGCCGTTACCCATGATTTCCGAGCTCTCGATCACGTTGACAAAAGCATTCGGGTCGAGGAAGCGGAGGTTGGCCTTCAGTTTAACCAAATCGGAACGGTTCAAGGTGACATAAATCATCTTGCGCTCGGCACCTTGATAAAGGCCGCTACCCACGAATACCGTACCACTACGATCCAAATCCTTAAGGATAAAGGCACGCACCTCTTCAATCTTATCCGTGACGATGAAGGCCGTCTTGTAGCTCTTCACGCCTTCCACCACAAGGTCGATGATCTTGCTCTCGATGAAGATAAGGATGATGGAATAAATAGGCAAACGGAAATCTTCAAAAGCAATCAGCGTGGTCAGCGAAATGATACTATCGACAATCAGTACCAGCGTTCCAAGACTGATTTTGGTGTATTTGTGGATAATCATAGAGATAATGTCAGAACCGCCAGAAGTGGCACCCGAGCGGAAAATGACACCGATGGCCACGCCATAGATGAGGCCAGAAACCACCGTGTTCAAGAACATGTCGGGCATGAACCAACTCTGGGAGCCATCCTTGGCGATATAATAGAGGGCGGACTGGGTGTCGGCGGCCACTGCACCACCATGAATCACAGGTGCATACCCCCAAAATGTCTCGAGGATATAAGTAAATACAGGAATCAGGATCACCGAAATAATGGTCTTGATGCCAAATTTTGGACCCAATATGATCGTACCGATGATCAACAATGGAATGTCCATACAAATGCCAGACACGGAGATCTTCCATCCCCACAAGGCATTGAACACGTTGGCGAGACCGTAAACGCCGCCAGGAGCCAAGTGATAGGGATTCACGAACATCACATCGCCGACAGCGAAAAGAGCCGAGCCTAAAATCAAATAGAAATAGGCCAAGATTTCTTGCTTCAATTTCTCGTTTTTCATGATAATGAGTTTTGAAGCGGCAAAAGTAAGAAAAAACTATGTATCTTTGCCATAACAAAACCTCAAAAAATGCGGAAAGCAAACCGTCTGCCATACGTGTTCTCGTATAGTTCGTATAAGGAAAACAGCCGATACGTCAGTTTGGAACTCATATACCGAATTTACTAAAGCTTTTCCCCTACCGAAAAGGAAACAAATTTGCGTGTCACCCTCCCGACCAAAACAAATTCTTCCTATTTTTGCACCGCAAAAAAAGCAAGGGCCCGTAGTTTAATGGATAAAATAAAGGATTCCGGTTCCTTCGCTCTGGGTTCGATTCCCAGCGGGCTCACCGAATTTATTTCTTATACAAGACCTTCACGCTACCCATTGGCGAGGAGGTCTTTGTTGTTATGACACCTCGCTCATAGCTTCCCCACGGTTCGCCGTCGCAAAGGATTTGATTGCCGCGCAACCTGCAGCGGTATTGTATTGTGTCGCCCTCATTGACAAGTGTCAGCAATGAGTCGGGCGTGATGATAACCACATTGTTCTTCTCCATCGCGCCCACCTGCCGCACCATCTCGGGCGTGGCCCATTCCTCATCGAATTCCACATTTACCTTGTCGACCGTCCAACGTCCGAAGAAAGGATCTTCGTTGGGAGCACATGAAGCGAGCAAGAGTAACGCCCATCCTATCAAAAGCACTCGCTTCATTTCTTCTCAGTAATGATGACATCGATGGCCCCGACACCAAACTTGGCGATGCTTGCCATGCGGTTCTCGGTGTTATGATAGTTCTTGAGTTCTTCAATGATGGCATTTTTCAGCACGCCGTTACCCAGGCCGTGGATGAAGGTCACCTTGGAATACTCGGCTGCGATGGCACTCTCGAGCATCCGCTTGAAATAGTCGATCTGGATCTTGAACATGTCGTGACTCGACATCCCAAGGATATTGTCAACCAGCTCACCGATGTGCAAATCCACAATGGCTTCTCCCGGAGCGGTCCGGTGCTTGTCGATGGGAGCCTCCTGCTTCACCAGCGTCTTGGCCGGTGCCTGGGCACCTACCCCTTCCTTAAGAATCTTCGTGAAGTCGCCGTCGCCATGCTTCAGGGCAATCAACTCCGACAGGCAGATCATCACCGACTTTTCGCCGAGGATGCCTGACGGCAGATAACTGCCTTCTTTCATGAAACGCCCCACGCGCAGCGAGAAAGGTGCATTCAACGGAAGCAGCATGCAATCGGAGGTTTCGGCCGTCAAAATGGCTTGAACGACACCGTTGAGCCAGTATTCCAGATCATCGCGCGAGATGGTCTCGATAACGATTCTCTCGTATTTGTCGACTTGGCCGTAATCCACATTGGCAAACTTGTCTTCCTCTTTAATGGTGAAAGTGTAGAGCATCTCGTAGGGTGTGTGATTGACCAGCACCACATCGAGCGGACCCGTGAGAAGCCACTGCTGTTCGTGCGGCACAAAAGCCATATAGACACCCTCTTTCTCCGCCTCTTTTGCGAAGCGGCGCAAGCCACCCTTACGGGCTTCCTCGGCTTGTTGCTGTTTCAGAAGCTCCTGCCCTTGAACCTCTTTCTGCACCTTGTCAACGGTTTCCTGCTGCTTCGAAGGAGCTGGCATGGAACGGTAGTCAAGTACCAAATCCGTTATCAAAGTGGGAATCTCGAAGCCGTCTTCCACCTCGACCATCACCATTCGGGAGTCAATAATCTTCGTGACCTTGCCTCCGCCCACAGTGCTGAGGAAGTTCACTTTGTCGCCAATCTTAAACTCTGCCATTGTATTTCAGTTTTGAGCGGCAAAGTTACACATTTTTGGCAGAATTTTTGTATACTTGCAGCCGAATTCGACAAAGATGAAACCAAAACTCCTCTTGATACTGCTAGTGGTATGCGCCGTGTCATGCACCAAGCATGACGAGCGCGCCTATGTCGATCTCAACATCGGCTATGAGGTCAATGGCGAGGCGTTGGCCACCGACACCTTGTGCTATACCAACGAGGCAGGCAACCCATTCCTTATCACCGAAATTCAATGGTTCTTGTCAAATGTCCAACTACTCAATCAGGAAGGAGAATGGCACACCATGCTTCAGCGCGAGGCGATAGATTCTGTTGCCGAGTTGACGGAACACATCTTCTACATTGACACCGACATCCCAGAAAGCCAAGTGCTTCATGGAAAAAAGATCCCCGTCGGGCACTACACTGCGCTGCGTTTCACTTTCGGCCTCGATGAAACCGACAATGAAACGGGGTTGTACAATGACCCGCCAGAGTCGGACATGTTCTGGCCCGACATGTTGGGCGGTGGCTACCACTATATGAAATTGAACGGGAAATTTGCGGGCGGAGATGGCCGGCTCAAACCTCTCGCCGTACATCTTGGCATCGGACAAAACGAAAATCTCACCCAATTCTACCAAAACTATTTCATCGTGGAGTTGCCCATCAACTTCAATGTCAAGGCAAACACAGAAAACCATCTGGATTTGACCATGGTCATCGACAACTGGTTCCGCAATCCGAACACCATCGATTTCAATGAATTGGGTAGCGGCATCATGCAGAACCAAACCGCGCAACGGTTGTTCAACGGTAACGGCAAGGATGTGTTCAAAATAGGGAAACCCACTGAAAACAAAAACGATATGGATAAGGAAAAGAAAGAACAGTTGGCTGAAAAACTCCGAAATGTAATGCGTAAAGGCGCACCACAACCTCATTTTTGGAGTTGGGAAAACACGAAAAAAAGGATACAGAGAATCCAGGATTTGATTTAATAATTTCAAGATTTGAGGATTGGCGATGCAGGTTATTAAGACCATAATGACGATTGGGGTTCTGCTTTTTGGGATGATTTCATGCACTCCAGTGCACGAGGAGCCATATCAGCCCACACCATACGAGCTGGCGAGACCTTCCTATTTCCCTTCTCGGACCAACATCCCCGACGACAATCCTATGACCGAGGAAGGCGTTGCATTGGGCAGGAAACTCTTCTACGATGTACGACTATCGGGTCGCGATGGCACTGACGGCATCCGCAGTTGTTCCTCATGCCATCATCAGGAGCACAACTTTGAGTTTGGTGCCCCGACCAACACCCATCACGCCATGCTTCCTTTAATCAATCTGGCTTGGAATCGCACGGGCTTGGGCTGGAACGGAGGAGTGGCCACTTTGGAGGACATGGTCCTAGCTGCAGTCACAAGCCCTGTGGAAATCGATGCCGACACCAATCAGGTCGTCAAATACTTGCAGAGAACTGCCGATTATCCCGAATTGTTCGAGAAGGCTTTTGGCAGCCGCCACATCACCTTTTTCAATGTAGAAAAAGCCATTGCACAGTTTGTGAGGAGCCTGGTATCAGCCGACAGCAAATTCGACCGCTATCTACTTGGGGAAGAAGATCTTACCGAAGATGAGTTGGCTGGCTACGAGTTGTTTTGCACCGAGGAAGGCGCCGACTGTTTCCACTGCCATGGCGGTGGAGGGCTTGCCTTGATGACCACCAACTTGTTCTATAACAACGGCTTGGATGATGAGTTCAACGATCCAGAAGACCGGTCGGCCGTCACGGGAAGCCATTGGGACCGTGGCGCCTACAAAGCTCCAACCCTGCGCAACATCGCCGTTTCGGCACCCTATATGCATGATGGACGCTTCACCACTTTGGACGAGGTCATCGACTTTTACAGCGAAGGCGTGAAGGACTCCGAGAACATCAACCCACTGATGCACCATGTGATGGACGGTGGTGTGCGACTCACCGACTTGGAGAAAATGCAGTTGAAGGCTTTTTTGAATACTTTAACCGATGAGCAATTTTTAAGTAATCCTGACTATTCCGACCCTAATCATTAATCACAAAACCCACAAAACTTGCAAAACATCCAAGAACAGTTGGAGCGGCCCACACAACCGTGTGGCCGCTGGAAAGCCGCCGGTTGGCAGCTTTCCACCACATTTACCAAACAGTTTTGTTGGTTTTGCTAGTTTTGTGACAAAAAGATAAAATATGCTATTCCCATGGGGCGACAACCGGCGTTTCAACAGCTACAGCAACTACTTTACGAAGCAGTTCGGCGGGCGCGTGCAGAAAATCAGCATCGACGCGGGCTTCAGCTGCCCCAATCGGGATGGGAGAATCAGCACAGGTGGTTGTACCTTTTGCAGCAATGAGGCCTTCAATCCGTCGTATTGCAGACCAGAGAAGAGCATCAAGCAACAGATTGAGGAAGGCATTGAATTTCATCAAAGGCGTTACCGTCGGGCGAACAAGTATTTGGCCTATTTTCAGCCGTTTTCGAATACATATAAACCGCTGGAAGAGCTGAAGAGCATCTATCAGCAAGCATTAGAATTGCCCAATATCGCAGGAATCGTTATTGGAACACGACCCGATTTGGTTGACGAGGATCTTTTGCAATACCTCAACGAGATACAGAAATCGCATTATGTCATGCTGGAATACGGTGTGGAGAGCGTCTATGACGAGACCTTGAAGCGCATCAACCGAGGCCACGATTTCGCCACGGCAGAGAAAGCCATTCGCATGACCGCCGACTATGGCATCCCTTGCGGAGCGCATTTCATCTTTGGCCTACCCGGAGAAACCAAGGGCATGATGCTTGATGCTGCAGACATCATCTCACGACTGCCTTTAACCACGGTCAAATTCCACCAGCTGCAAATTTTCAAAGGCACCACGATGGCTGAAGAATACCTTGAGCATCCCGAGCATTTCCATCTCTTTAACCTCGAGGAATACATCGATTTTGTCATCGATTTTGCCGAGCGGCTCAATCCCGACATCGTCATTGAGCGTTTTGCTGGTGAAGTGCCGCCGCGCTATCTGATCTCTGAGCCTTGGATGAAGTTGCGGTATGATGAGGTGCTGGCTAAGATTGAGAAGCGGATGGAGGAAAAGGAGACCTGGCAAGGGAAATGTTATAATTGCAAATAAGAGACGATAGGCAATTATAAAAAGTTGTATCTTTGGAGCATCCTAAACAACAAAACCATGCATAAGATCATTAACAAATTTTTGATGGCCCTTTCTGTCGCGGTCCTCGTTTCTGCCTTTAGCGCATGCAACAACGACAAGGGAAATGCCCAACGTTTCAAAGACGCTGCCATGCAGCTCGACCAAACCAAGCACACTTTTACCGACCTGTATGATTATTGGCCGGTATGTGGCATCCGTGTCACAGGAAGCCATCTCGCCTCTATAATCTCACTGGAAGAACTTGAAAAGATGCTCCCCGCTCCTCTTTACGTTTCGGGACCGCATCATGACGGACAGTGGAGTCTCGACAACGAGGACGAGTTTGGGCACTACAACCCCAAAGCCATTCAGTACCTTGCCAACCTTGCGAAAAATGTGGTCGCCGACAAGCAGTTCGTGAATGCGAGCAAACCCTTGGTGGACGAATACCTCTACGACAAGATGCTCATTATGATGGCGTACCACGACGCGTTATATTCCAACGACCTTCCCAAATGGTTGGATTATAACGGAAGCACGGAACAAGCCAGGGAAGAGATTCTCGGTGAAATCGTGGAAAACCATGGCTATCAATCCGATATCTCCAGCCAATTCTATAGCATCATGCGTATCGACGTTGACTCATGGACAGGCAACGGCTCTAACGAGAATTTCCTATACTTTTGGGCAAGACGCTGGGCCGACGGCACCATAGACCACTTTTACGATGCTCTCAACACCATCTTCAAGGCCTACCATCCAGAATATGTTTTCAACATGGAGGACTACTATTGGGAAAGCGAGGATGGATGGTACGAAGAAGAAGAGTTTGAAGGAGACCCCGAATACCATGTCGTCATCGACGGCTCAGATCTTCGCTTGAGGTTAGGACCTTCAACGAGTGCCGACACCTTCAAATGGCCTGACGGCACCAACCGCCACCCCAAAGTAGGCGAGCGGTTCCCATTTCTCGGCGAGGAAGGCGACTTCTACCAAATCGAATACTACGGCAACATGCTTTGGGTGTCGAAGCAGTTTACGCACGTGGAAGAATAAAGCACAAGCCTCTGGCAATAATAAAGCGGTGCGCTTCGAATGATGCGCACCGCTTTCATTTATGTTCCTATGACGGAATCTTCAGAGTTTCTTCACCGGGAAAGTGAAATAAGTATCGGGGAAAGGCTCGTTCTTCAGCGTGAAATGCCACCATTCCTCACCGATGGGCTTGAAGCCGTGACGCAGCATGGCCTCACGCAATATCATGCGATTATGGAACTGCTCGGCGGTGATACGGTCATTGGGCTTGTATTTCCCCGTGTTGGGGTTGCCGCCGAAGTCGGGATGGCTCTCACGACCGAACCAATCGAATGTGCCGCCCATATCCACTTCCTTCTCCGTGGCCATGTCGAACAGGGTAAGGTCGACAGTGGAACCACGGGTATGACCACTCTTCTCGGCGATATAGCCCAACTTGAAGAGCTTGTCTCTCGGCACATCGGGATAGAAATAAGGTTTCATAAGCGTATCGTTGACATCAGCGGCCCAACGCACAAAGTGGTCGACGGCACACTGCGGCCGGTAGGCATCGAATATCTTTAAGCGATAGCCTTGTTTCTTCAAGTCGTCGCTCACGGCACGAAGGCTGTCAGCAGCTTGACGCGTGAGCAAGGCGATTGGTTCCTCATAGCCATCCACTCGGGCACCGACAAAGTTATAGGTGCTATAATAACGTATTTCCAAGATGGCATCGGGGACGACGTCGGTAATGTTCACGAACTGACTGGCATCATCGGTGCGCGACAAAGTCCCAGACAAGCGTTTGAACTCGGCTTGGGCTTTGCCAAGTTGTTCAAGGAAAGCGGAACTGGTGTGCAGACGGGCCAAGCCGATGGCAGCACAGAGCCTGCTCGCATCCACATCGCTCTGCCAATGGGCGCCCACGATGACGCGGCTCTCGCCATACATATAGCCACGAGCCATGAGGGTGTCAGCACTGGCGGGGTTGACTTCCGAGAGCAGCAAGGCTGTCGCATAACCGCGTTGGCTATGCCCCGAGGGATAGGAGCCCTCGCCCGACAGATACTTTTCCTCATTTATGGTGAGCATGTGTTCGCGGAAGCGTTCAAACGGGCGCTTACGATGATAGAAAGCCTTCGGCTCGACGCGCGTCTGGTCGATGGTGGAGAGACTGTTGACCAAAAACTTGTATATCTCGGGTGTCCCTTCCTTGGATATCTCAAGGCCGAAAGGCACATTGAACTCCGCAAAAAGCGAATCGTAATCCCATACGGCATCGCGGAAGGCGATGGCGGCTCGGGCCGAATCGCAGCGTTGTGTCTTGCCCCACATGTAACGCAAAATGTCATGGGCAAAATCAACACCGATGGTGTCGGGCGGCGGAGGCAGGCACTTGATGAGGTTGGGCATCTCTTCCGTGCTGAAATACAGTGTTACGCCGTCGTTTTGTGCTTTGGATTGCAGGCTACCGCAAAACAGGAAGGCGGCAAGGAATACTATGAAAAGCTTTTTCATTTTGTCTTGGGGTTGATTTTTGGGTGCAATATTACGGAATTTAGAGAAATCTTGTGCACTGTTATTTTGCCAAAATTTAGCTCAAGTGTTACTATTTAGCTATTTTTGCGCCTAATAATTAAACTGGACAACTTGGATAATGAAAAGACTTATCTCTATCTTTATCGTGCTTATTCTCAGCTTCTCCGGTCTTGTCGCACAGCCCGTCATCGACCCCGAGCTTGAAGTGGATATGCAACGCCTTGGCAATGAGGAGAAAACAAAGGTTGTCATCCTCCTTTCGGAGCAATCCGATGCAATGGCTTTACTTCGTAAGGCTGATTATTTCACCTCCAGACAAGAAAAGAGGCAATTTGTCATTGAGACCTTGAAACGGCAGGCAGAAATCACTCAAAATGAGTTGATTGGACTTTTGAACGAGATGGAGCGCAACGGCATGGTGGACGAGATTCAACAGTTTTGGCTTGTGAATTGCGTCAGTTGCAAGGCTAACAAAGCAGCCATCAACGACTTGGCGCAGCATCGCGACATCATGACGATTTACCACTGCCAAGAAACCCAATGGATTTTTGAAAATGAGGCCACGCCTGCCCCGAGAGGCAATGGGCGCGAAATCACGGAAAACCTGCTGCAAGTCAATGCGCCGCAGGCGTGGGAACAAGGCTACATGGGCGCAGGTGTTTTGATCGCTGTCATTGACACGGGCATCCGCCTCGACCACGCCGACTTGGCCGGTCGACTTTGGGACGGCGGCGTGGATTATCCTCATCACGGCTACGACTTCTACTACCATGACAACGATCCTTCCGATGATTGGGGACACGGCACGCATGTAGCCGGAACCATTTGTGGCACAGGAACTTCTGGTTCACAGACGGGCATCGCTCCAGAGGCCACCATCATGGCTTTGAAAACCTTCAACAGCGATGGTGTTGGCGAGGAAACCCATTGGGTGGCCGCCATGCAGTTCGCTTTGGAGCATGGTGCCGACTTGATGAACATGTCGTTGGGCCGACCCCAACCCAACGCTGCACAGAAACTGATGACGCGCCAGGCCTGCGACAACACTTTGGCGGCTGGCGTGGTGGTGGCAGCCTGCGCAGGCAACATCCGACAAATGCAGTTCATGGTGCCCGTGCCGAACAATATCTATACTCCAGGCGACTGTCCGCCGCCGCATCTGCACGAAGACCAGTTGGTTAATGCAGGCGGAACAAGTTGCGTGATATGCGTGGGCGCGGTGAATTACAACAACACCATCGCCTCGTTCTCGTCCGAAGGCCCTTCGCAATGGACTGATGTGACTGCATACGACGACTATCCCTATACAGCGGGCAGCACGACCGAGATTGGCCTCATCCGCCCCGACATTTGTGCTCCGGGTGTGCAAATCAAGTCATTGGATTTCAACACCACCGACGGCTACACTTTGATGGACGGTACTTCGATGGCCACTCCCTTGGTTGCTGGCACCATCGCCTTGATGCTCTCCAAAAACCACGAACTCACACCCGCGCAAATCGACGAGATTCTTGAGCGCACTGCTGTAAAACTCACTGAACACAAGAGCAACGACTTTGGCTCAGGCCTTTTGGATGCCTTGGCTGCCGTGAATGCCGTGGACTATGACGGAGTCGAAGAGATACAAAATGAAGCACAAGTTTATCCCAATCCGAGCATGGGGGATTTTACCGTTGTCGGAGAGGAAATCCATAGGGTTTCCGTGTTTTCGGTTGAAGGCAAGTTATTGAAAACCATCGAAATGAACGGAAACAAATGTCGCATCGAAGACTTGACGAATGGTGTTTATTTATTGAAAATCGACACGGAGAACGGTGTCATCGTAAACAAAATCGTGAAATTGTAAAACCATGAAAAGGATTGCCCTGATTTCCTTTCTGTTGTTGGCCTGCATGATGGGCTTTGCCCAAGGTTGCCTCGACCCACTTTTAAGCCAGGAATTGAACCGCCGAAGCGATGACGAGCGAATCGAGGTCATTGTGCTGATGAAAGCGCAATACGACCGCTCGCAGTTGTGCCGTCGTGCCGATTATTACTCTTCACGCGCAGAGCGCAGAGCGTTTGTAGTCAATGAGTTGAAAACTTTCACAGAGGCTTCGCAGCATGACTTGAAAAGCATCCTTGTCGAGATGGAAAGTCACGGCTTGGTTTCGTCTGTACGCAGCCTTTGGTCGGCCAATACGCTATATTTTAAGGCTACAAAAACTGCTTTGCTCGACCTCTCAGAACGCGCTGACATTGAAACCATTAGCCTCAACCTCCAACACCGATGGATTCCCGACGGCGAGAGATTGAAACCGGCATCCACAACGCGTGAAGTTACACCGAACATCACCCAAGTAAACGCCGACCAAGTTTGGGGATTGGGCTACACGGGTGCAGGTGTCGTGGTGGCCGTCGTCGATTCAGGAGTGAACTACGAGCACCTCGACCTTGTCGACCACCTATGGGACGGTGGTGAAGCGTTTCCGCACCACGGCTATGATATTGTCAACGATGACAACGACCCGATGGACGACAAAGGCCACGGAACGCATTGTGCCGGAACGGTCTGTGGCGACGGCACAGCAGGCGCATTGACGGGTATTGCTCCCGATGCCACTTTGATGTGCGTCAAGAGCATCCGAGGGGATGGCTTCGGCGGCGCAGTGAACATCGCGGGCGGCATGGAATGGGCCGTCGAGCATGGCTGCGACCTGATCAGCATGTCTTTAGGCATGGTCGATGCTGGAGTTACCGATAAAGAGATTTTGCGCCGCACATGCGAAGCCGTCTTGGATGCAGGGATCGTTGCCATGGTCTGCGCTGGCAACGAAGGCAATGCTTTTCTCCAGATGACCTATCCAGTGCCCAACAACGTCCGCGTTCCTGCCTGTTGTCCCCCGCCCTACCTCGACCCCGACCAAATGGCCAACCCCGGAGCGTTGAGTTGTGTGGTTGCTGTCGGTGCGGTGAACTACAACGATGCTGCCGCCGACTTCACCTCGCGAGGCCCAGTCACATGGCAGGACACCGAATTTGGCGACTACGCCTACAGCCCCGGCATCGGTCTCATCCGCCCCGATGTGTGCGCTCCTGGGGTAAGCATCAAGTCGTTGGATTACAACAACATCAGCGGCTACACCAATATGGACGGAACCTCACAGGCCACACCTTGCGTGGCGGGCATTGTTGCCCTGATGCTGCAAAAGAACCCTGAGCTGACACCCGCCGAGATTTGCCGCATTTTGGAAGAGACCTCCGTCAAACTGACACCTACCAAGAGCAACATCACCGGCGTGGGCCGCGTGGATGCCTTGGCGGCTGTGAATGCCGTGGAAGCCTACGATGGCGTCAATGAGCAAAGCATTGAGGCTGAGATCTTCCCGAATCCTTCAATTGGAAGTTTCACCATCGTTTGCGAGGGCATGAAAAAGGTTTCGGCCTATTCCGTTGATGGACGATTGGTGAAGACTTTTGAAGCCAATGAAACTGAGTGCCGCATTGAGGGTTTGGAGCGGGGTGTCTATTTGGTGAGGATGGAGACAGAGAAAGGGATTGTGAACTGGAAAGTGGTGAAGATGTGATAGTTTTTCGTAATTTTGCGGAAAATATCATCTAATGCTTTCATTATCCATCAACAAAACATTAGAAGATCAGATTTCAAATTTTTGGCAATTTATTTGGTTATTGCCAATAATTTGTATCTTTACATTCGAAAGCTATGGACAATAATATGGAACAAAATATAGGAAACACTGGCGATATCATCATCTACCAGACCGAAGACGGTTTGACGAAGATCAATGTGAAATTGAACAATGAAACTGTATGGCTGAATCAGCAACAGTTGGTCATGCTTTACCAATCCAGCAAATCTAATATCAGCGAACATATTAAGCATATTTTTGCAGAAGGGGAATTGGATGAGAAATCAGTTGTTCGGAAATTCCGAACAACTGCCGATGATGGCAAAAACTACGAGGTTACCTATTATAATCTCGACATGATTATATCGCTTGGCTATCGCATCAAATCGGCCATTGCCACCCGTTTTCGCATCTGGGCTACGCAGCGGTTGAAGGAGTATATGATTAAAGGCTTCACGATGGACGACGAGCGGCTGAAGGGCAACGGCGGCGGCAATTATTGGAAAGAGTTGCTCGACCGCATTCGCGACATCCGTTCATCGGAGAAGGTGCTGTATCGCCAAGTGCTTGACCTCTACGCCACCAGCGTGGATTATGATCCCAAGAGTGATGAATCCATCCATTTTTTCAAAGTAGTTCAGAACAAACTGCACTATGCCGCCCATGGTCATACTGCTGCCGAAGTCATCTACGAGCGTGCCGATGCCGACAAGCCTTTTATGGGACTGACCACTTTTTCGGGTGAGTTGCCCGCGCTGAAAGATATTGGCATTGCCAAAAACTATCTGAGCGAAAACGAACTGAAGATTTTGAACAACCTCGTTTCGGGTTATTTCGATTTGGCCGAAATCAATGCGTTGGAGCACAAGCCCATGTACATGAGCGACTATATCCACCAATTGGATTCGGTGCTCACCTCCGGTAACCGACCGTTACTCGAAGGAGCAGGCTCTGTAAGCCACTCCCAAGCCTTGGAGAAGGCCACCGCTGAATACCGCAAATACCAGAGCAGCACCCTCTCGCCCGTGGAAGAAGCCTATTTGGAGACCGTGAAGGAGACTGCCAAGTTGGTGAAAAAGAACACAAAAGGCAAGAAGCAATGAACGAACTACACATAGATAAAACCCACTGGAAGAAATGTCACAACCAATAAGTTAATCACAAAAATTCAAACTCAATATCCCAAAACTATGAACACATTCAAACTCTACAAAGCGATCATTTATCCCCCTCAATCCTCGCTCATCTAAAGCTGTAATACAAGTTTCAACATTACCATAATCATGAAAAGAGTAATAGTCAAACAAGGAGACATATTCTCCATAGAAACGGAAAAAGGGAAACGATATTTCCAATACATTTGCAAAGATGCGTATCAGTTGAATGGAAATGTTATTCGTGTGTTTAAGGACGATACCATGACTGATGTCGAATTCTATCTCCATACAATCATCTCCATTGGAGTAAAGCAGTACGGATGGGTGAAAGTCGGCAATGGTCCTGTACCAGACATTTCTAATGTGGTTTTCTTTACGAGTATTGATGAGGCTGCTAAATTGTACGTGTTTAAAAACCAAGATGTAAACTGGAGAATATGGACGGTTAACGGTAATGAAAAAATCGTGAAGGAATTGCCTGGATACAGATGTGAAGCGGGTGCAGTTTATCCTCCATGTTGTATAATGGATGTCATTTGTGGTAAAGATTTAGGATATAATAGATACATGAAGGATATGCCTGATTTGTAAGACGCAAAATCTGAATAACATTTATCCCCCTCAATCCTCGTTCATCTAAAACATACAGACAATTGCGACTTTGAATCAATAACGATAGTTTGTTTCGGCATAATTTGATTCGTTATTGGATTTTGAATTCATAGGATTAATAAAAAACGGTACACCTCATCCGAGGCATACCGTTTATAATTCAACAGGACTAAAGTCAATCAATCCAGATCTTCCTTCGCCTTAGCCCTGAAGTTCACCAAGTCTTCTTCGATGAAGTTCTTCACGTAGACGCTCTTGCCGATGACGTCTTCCTCGGCGGCGTGCACGTAGACGTTGGCCGACTGGGTGAAGAGGTGCGGGGCGTGGGTGGCGTCGTCGAGGATGAGCAGCGACATCATGATGTCGCCAGTCATGTCGTAGAGACGACGGGCCAAGAAGTCCTGAACCTCCTGGTTGTTGGCACCCTTCACGTAGTTGATGCTCTGCTCGTAGAGTTCCACGAGGGTGCGCACGGTGTTCTGCAAGGGCTTCAGGTCCTCGGAGACTTCGTTTTCGAGCATTTCCTTCATGATGGTGAGGTAGGTGCCATTGGTGATGTAACGGATGGCGGCCACCACCTGCAGCTGCGTCGTGCCTTCATAAATCGAAAAGATACGGGCATCGCGGTAGAGGCGCTGGCACTTGTACTCCATGATGAAGCCCGAACCGCCGTGGATGCTGATGGCATCGTAGGCGTTCTGGTTGGCGTACTCGGAGTTCATGCCCTTGGCCAGAGGCGTGAAGGCATCGGCGAGGCGCGAGTACTTCTTGCATTCGGCGCGCTCCTCGGGCGTCAGCGGACGCTCGCGCTGGATGTCCTCAAGGCACTTGTAGATGTCCACATAACGGGCGGTCATGTAAAGCAGCGAACGACCTGCGTCGATCTTAGCCTTCATGCGCGAAAGCATGTCATAGACAGCCGGGAATTCGATGATTCTCTTGTGGAACTGCTGACGTTCGCTAGCATACTTCAGAGCCTCGTTGTAAGCCTCCTGTCCCAGACCGACGGACTGCGCAGCGATGCCGAGACGGGCGCTGTTCATCAGAGCCATGACGTACTTGATAAGGCCCAGACGGGTCTCACCGCAAAGCTCAGCCTTGGCATTCTTGTAGGTCAACTCACAGGTGGGTGAACCATGGATGCCGAGCTTATGCTCGATGTGACGCACATTGACGCCGCCCTGACGCTTGTCGTAGATGAACATCGACAGGCCGCGACCGTCCTTGGTGCCTTCCTCGGAACGAGCCAGCACAAGGTGGATGTTAGAGTCTCCGTTGGTGATGAAACGCTTCACGCCATTGAGCAGATAGCAACCGTCCTTCTCGGAGTAGGTGGCCTTCAGCATGACGCTCTGCAGGTCGGAACCGGCATCGGGCTCGGTGAGGTCCATCGACATGGTCTCGCCGGCGCAAACACGCGGGATGTATTTCATGCGTTGCTCCTCGTTGCCGAATTCATATAAGGTGTCGATGCACGACTGCAAGGACCAAATGTTCTGGAAGCCAGCATCGGCGCTGGCCACCATCTCACTCAACATGGAGAAAACGGTGATGGGCAGGTTCAAGCCGCCGTAACGGCGCGGCATGGAAACGCCCCAGAGGCCGCCTTTGGTGCAGGCATCGAGGTTCTCCACGGTCTTGGAGGCATAGATCATGCGGCCATTCTCCAAATGCGGACCTTCGAGGTCGACGCTCTCGGAGTTGGGTTCAATGATATTGGCGGTGATGTCGCCCGTAATGTCTAAAACGCGGCGGTAGTTCTCCATCGCGTCTTCGTAGTCGACGGGAGCATAATCGTAGTTGTCCTTATCCGCAAAATTGCGTTCCTTCAGCTCGACGATGCGCTTCATCAGCGGGTGGTCGAGGTAGAATTGCAGGTTCGGGTTGTCGTTATAATAGTTTGCCATGGTTACTTCGAGTTTTGTTTGTAATACTTAATCAACTTCGGGACGACTTCCTCAACGGTACCAACGATGACATAGTCAGCAATGCGGTTGATAGGTGCATCGGGGTCGCTGTTCACCGAGATGATGATCTTGGAGTCCTGCATACCGGCGATGTGCTGAATCTGACCGCTGATACCGCAGGCGATATAAACCTTGGGATGCACGGTGACGCCCGTCTGACCAATCTGGCGGTCAGTATCGCAGAAGCCCGCATCGACGGCGGCACGCGAGGCACCGACTTCGCCGTGGAGCACCTTGGCGAGTTCAAACAGCATATCAAAGCCTTCCTTCGAGCCCATGCCATAACCGCCGGCAACCACGATAGGCGAACCTTTCAGGTTGTGCTTGGCGGCCTCCACATGGTGGTCGAGGACCTTCACGACGTAAGCCTCGGGCGAGACATACTTGCTCACCTCGGGATAAACGACTTCGTTCTTGGCCTTGCCTTCGTAGATGGCTTTCTGCATCACGCCCGAGCGGACGGTGGCCATCTGCGGACGGTGGTCGGGGTTGACGATGGTCGCCACGATGTTGCCACCGAAAGCGGGACGAATCTGATAGAGCAGGTTGTCGTAGTGCTTCTTGGTCTTAATGTCGTCGAAGTCACCAATTTCGAGCTGGGTGCAGTCGGCGGTGAGGCCGCTGGTCAGCGAAGAGCTGACGCGCGGACCGAGGTCGCGACCGATGACGGTGGCGCCCATCAGGCAAATCTGCGGTTGTTCCTCCTTGAACAGGTTGACGAGGATATCGGTATGGGGAGCAGAGGTATAGGGGAACAAGCCCTCGCCATCGAAAGCGAACAGCTTATCCACGCCGTAAGGCAGGATTTGGTCTTCCACCTTGCCCTTGATGCCCGTGCCAGCCACTACAGCGTGCAGTTCCACGCCCAGCTGGTCGGCCAGTTTACGCCCTTTGGTGAGCAACTCCTGAGACACTTCGGCGACTATAGCACCTTCGGTCTCACAATATACAAATACATTATTCATATTTCTTCACTTTTAAACTATAGCCATAACCACTTAACGCATTGATGCTGGTGATTATAGTCTTATTCCTAGAACATAACTTACAAAAGGAAATATCCATACTAATAAAATCAATAACGCAAAGATTCTAAAACCAATCCTTCTTTTGCAAAAAAGTACTGATATGGATAGTCCTATAGCTCCAAGCAATGCATTTACCAATAATACCCAATTTGGATACATGAATAAGAATAGTTTTCCACTAAAACTATATAGGCAAAATAAAACAAGAGACACAATTACTATAAAGGCATTAATAACCATTGCTATTATTCCTATAGTTCTATTTGTTTTATTCTCTTTCATATTTTAACCAATAATTTTTTCGGACAACAACTCTTTCACCAATCCTTCCACATCGGCATCGCTGGCGGTGAGGGTCTTGCTCTCCTTGGCTTGGAAGACGATGTTTTGCACGGTTTTCACCTTAGTGGGACTACCAGAGAGGCCGCACTGGTTGGGGTCGCCATCCACGTCGGCCACGCTCCACTGGTTGAGGTTGAGGTAGTCACGTTTGGCATAGAGGTCGGCGCGAGGATCTTCGGGCTGACGCTCCAGCGGGCATGAGGCATACTTGTATTTCATCACCAACTTGGCGTTGCAGGGACGGCAGGGTGCCGCGCTACCGTTGACGGTAATCACGCAGGGCAGCGGCACTTCCACGGTCTCCACGCCACCGTCGATATGGCGGCGGATAGTGGCGATGTTGTTTTCGATCTTGAGGATTTCCTCGGCGTAAGTCACTTGGTTGAGACCCAGTTTCTGTGCCACTTGCGGACCCACCTGGGCGGTGTCGCCGTCGATGGCCTGACGGCCTCCGATGACGATGTCGACATCGCCGATCTTCTTGATGGCGGTGGCGAGGGCATACGAAGTGGCGAGGGTGTCGGCGCCTGCGAAGAGGCGGTCGGTGAGCAGCCAGCCCGTGTCGGCTCCACGGAAGAGGCCTTGGCGGATGATCTCACCGGCGCGCGGCGGGCCCATGGTGAGCACGCCGACGATGCTGCCTGGATTCTGCTCCTTGAGGCGCAGCGCCTGTTCAAGGGCGTTCAGGTCTTCGGGGTTGAAGATGGCGGGCAGGGCGGCGCGGTTGACGGTGCCTTCCGGCGTCATGGCGTCTTTGCCCACATTTCTAGTATCGGGCACCTGCTTGGCAAGCACCACGATTTTCAATGCTTTGGTCATAAAATAAAATTTCTCGTTTTCAAATCGGCGGCAAAGGTACGGAAAAATTCCTTATGAGGCTCAATCTCACAAAAAAGGAGTCATATAAAGCGGCAGAAACACATAACCGTACACCAATCCTAAGCATTCATTTCTCAAAAATCTACACCAATCCTAAGTATTTGCGATATTATTAGTACAGATTTACGATTCAATCGTAAATCTGTACTAATATATTATATATCATTTATAGTCAGCACATTAAATTCTGACATATTTAGTTTCTGTTCGCCACCATACACGATATTGCAGTGTTCAGCATCAGCTGACGACAAACCTGCCCAATACTTCAATGAATTGGCATAATCTGTCGAATAGGTCTTTCCCGACTTGATCTCGTAGGCAAACTGCTTTCCTTCAATAGTTTCCAATAAATCAACTTCGTTACCCTTGTTGTCGCGCCAAAACGACAATTGGGGCGTTTCACCTTTATTGAATGCTTTTTTCAAGAATAGGTTGATGACATAATTCTCAAACAACCCGCCCTTAAGATAATGAGATTCAATCTGCTTCGCGTCTTTTATCTCCAAAAGCGAACAAGCCAAGCCTGTATCGTAGAAATACAACTTTGGTGATTTAATCAGTCGCTTTGAAAAGTTATTGAAATCAGGCCGCAACAAATGCACAATATAACTTGTTTCAAGCATTGAAAGCCATGCCTGTGCCGTGGAAACCGCAATGCCGCAATCGTTGGCCAGCGAAGAATAATTCAGCAACTGACCTATGCGACCTGCGCACAACTTGATGAACTTCACGAACAGGCCCAAATCGCTCACATTCTTCAACTGCCTGACATCACGCTCCACGTAGGTCTTGATATAATAAGGATAATACTCAGTGGGCGGGATGCCTTTGTCGAATAAACGCGGATAGGCACCCATAAACATTTCATCCTCAATCGTTTGAGGAAGCATATCGGCAGATTTTAGTTCCTCACGAGAAAACGGCAACAGTTCCAAAATGGCCACGCGACCCGCCAAAGACTGCGAAATCTTTTCCATAAGTTGGAAATTTTGTGAGCCGGAAAGGATGTACATTCCCTCCTTATTGACACTATCCACGTGAGTTTGCAAATAGGAAAACAAGTTTGGGGCATATTGCGCCTCGTCGATGATGGTTTTGTCGGGGTAGGTATCCAAAAAACCTCGAGGGTCGTCCAATGCAAAGCTGCGGTTATCCAAATCTTCCAACGAAACATATTGGTATTCAGGAAATTCCTCGCGAAGCAAAGTGGATTTCCCCGACTGTCGTGGACCCGTCAGCAACACGATCGGATAAAATGTCGTCATCCGACGCAATTTTGCGGTAATCGTTCTTTCTATCATCACAAATTCAATTGATCCCGCAAAGATAGTACAAATTATCGATTCAATCGTAAATCTGTACGAAAAAAAAACATAAGGCCATGAAACAAAAAAATCCCCGACCCGAAGGCCGAGGATTGTAGGGCTGTCGTACCACGGCAGCCGCAGCATCATTTATCGCTGCGGCTGCCACGATGTGACAGACCTACAAACACTACACTAAAAACAATCACACCAATACCAAACATTTATTAGTATAATTTAGTATAGAAACCTACATAAATCCTAGACATTCAGCGGCAAAGACATGGATTCTTTGATTCTCAAACCTTGTCCCGCAAGTCCATTATCGGCTTTTCGAAATACTTGTATAAGAGCGTGGAGGCAACGATAACAATGGTCCAATAAACCAAGTACCATACTACCGCACTCAACTTACCTTCTATATGGATATTAGACGTAATCACTGAAGCAACCATTGAAAGATTAATCAGGTACATGGAATAGGAAATCAGGCTAATGTGCGTAACGACTTTTCTCAATGTTTTTGGAGCCGATTTTATGGTATCAAAACGAGGCAACAGCAGAAAGCATCCCAAACTTTGTAATGCTATTTTCAAAACTACCGCTGTGGAATCGGTTGGAGACCAATTAATGTATTGCATGAGAAAAAAACAGACAAACAAACCTACAATAAAAGTCACATTACGAGATTTATGCCAAAAAACCGGGAACCAATACTTCAGGTAAGCACCCAAAAGGCCAAAGGCGATGCCGTCCAGATGATAAACCACGACTTTTTCAATCTTCATACCATACGAAAAACTGCCTGTCACCTGTTGCTTACTGCCAAAAAGAACTCTCATCAAAATGGAAAAACAGAGAAACAAGACAATATTCACCAAGAAAATGTACTTTCTTTCCAGCTTCGTTTTGTGCAAAAACCAATGTAAAACCAATAGGACAATCGGGAAAGACAAATAAAACCACTCTTCAATCGACAAGCTCCACGATTCCCAAAAAAATCCATAGAAACCATCATACAAGTTATGAGCAAAGAGGAAAAACCTCCAATTGAATTGCGTGAAATCTTCATGAATAAAACCAAAATACACAAAAACAATGTTCAGCAGCAATATCAAGTAATAATTGGGCAAAGTCCTGAACCAACGTCTTTTCCAAAATTTTGCCATTTGCTTAAAGCCGTATGGACCATCGTTCAAATAAGTCTTCAATAAAATGCTACCAATCAGAAAACCACTCAAGACAAAAAACAACTCAACACCAGGAATGATTGGTATCCACGGATAGCCCGGGAAAATGTTCATCCAACTACCAGCGTGAACAATAACAACATTAAGAATGGCTATAGCTCGCATCATGTCAAGGCCAAAAACGCGATCTTGATAATTCACATTTAGTGATAACAAAGAGCTCAATGCTTTCCAGATATTGCTCTTTTTGTCAACAGTTTGCATAATTCTCTTTGAATGTTTGATATACAAAAAAAAGCGTGGAATCAATTCCTTGCTTGACTCTCGGGTTTCCACGCCCACTCTTCTAACAAGTATTCCACGCCGTAACAACTACGGCATTTGCAACTTGTCCTTGAAGAGTGTCCCGTCAAAACGGGAGCTTGTGGAAAATTGAGAGTCAAGGACAGCAACAAGTGCTATCTGCTTATAATATGTCTATTGTGTTTAGGTTTTCTTTTGTTCGATTATTTTGGTTCAACTAATGTTTTTATCTTGTTTATGTATTCTTCAACCTTAATTCAACTCCACCCCTTCTTTCATTACATTTTTATAAAATGGAGTTATCTGCCGGCTCATCCATTCATCGTAAGTGTAAGCCACAGGATTGATGTCGACACCAAGCGACCATCCCAATGAAATGAACGGAAACACCCAACGGTCGAAATCTTCATTGCTCACTTTTTCACCTTCCAACAAAATCAGTAAATCCCAATCGGAATCGGGTCTTGCCTCATCACGAGCTTGGGAACCAAAAAGCAGCAAGCGAGCTCCTTGGGGTAGTATTTCCTCTCCAAGATGCTTTATCAAACTTTCTATTTCAAGTTGTCGTGTTGACATTTTCTTTCTTTTTCAATTTGCAAATATAAACATTTTTCTGAAATACTTATTTTTGCCGCAAATTTTACATTCATGTTGTCATTCGACGATATACTACATAAAGCCAACCTTTCCAAAGCGGAAATCAAAACGCTGCTTGCTGCTGAAGGCGAAAACAAAAAGAAACTTTTCGACCGCGCCCTACAGGTGAAGCTGGCACATTTGGACAACTACGTCCACCTGCGCGGGCTGATTGAGTACAGCAACATTTGCACTAAGTATTGCCTTTATTGTGGCGTGCGCTGCAAAAACCTAAAGGTGGAACGCTACACGCTCAGCGACGAAGAAGTCATCGAATGTGCCAAACTAGCACAGGAGTTGGGCTATGGCTCCGTGGCACTGCAAAGCGGCGAGAGAAGCGATAAGGCTTTCGTGGATAAGATCACCTATTTGGTCAAGGAAATCAAGAAGATAGACAATGGAAGTTTGGGCATCACACTGTCATTAGGTGAGCAAACCGAGGAGACCTACCGCCGTTGGTTTGAGGCGGGCGCGCACCGTTACCTGCTCCGCATCGAAGCCTCGAACGAAGACCTATATTATAAGATTCACCCGCACGATGAGAAACACGACTTCAAGCAACGTATCGCCTGCATCGACAGCCTATTGAAAGTCGGCTACCAGACTGGCACGGGCGTGATGGTCGGCCTGCCTTTCCAGACTCTTGACGACCTCGCCGATGACCTGTTGTTCTTCAAGCAAAAAGATGTGGCCATGGTCGGCATGGGGCCTTTCATCCCCCACCCCGACACGCCTTTGTGGCAATACAGAGACCAAATCCCGTCGGCCGAGGAACGCATGGAGCTGACCTTGAAGATGATCGCCATCCTCCGACTGATGATGCCCGAAATCAACATGGTAGCCGCCACCGCCAACCAAACCGTCGACCCACAGGGGCGCGAGAAAGCCATCCTTGCTGGCGCCAACGTCATCATGCCCAACCTCACGCCGAACGAGTTCCGCGAGAACTACCTCATCTACCCCGACAAGGCCTGCGTAAAGGACAAACCTGACGAGTGTCACAGCTGTCTCGATGTACGCCTAGCCGCCATCGGACACAAGGTTTTGTATAACGCTTGGGGAGATTCGGTCGCTTTTACACGGAAAAATGCTCCAAAATGATAGCCATTCCAAAAATAATCACTATTTTTGCCCTTTTAAAACCTACATCAAAATCAACATTCATTTTACTATGAGAAAACATATCCTAACCACCCTGCTCGTCTTGCTTACCGTAGTGACTTTCGGTCAGCAGTGGGTCGCCATCAAGAGCGATGCCCCGAGCACCATCCAGACGACTTTGGTTGCCTCTTCGGAGAGCCAAATCACCGTCAACATGCAAGTCCCCGGCTTTTACACCTTCGAGGTGACCACGCCTCGTGGCGAAGCCAACATCGTCTCGGTTCCGCGCACTGTCAGCACCGCTGCTGCCGGCGAGCCCAACCTCCCCATGATTGCCGTTCCGGCCATCATCGGCGACCAACAGCATTACAGCATTCGCCTCATTGACGCTCAATACACCGACTTCCAAATGGAGGTCGCGCCATCAAAAGGCGATTTCCCGCGTAGCGTCAATCCCGACGATGTGCCTTACACCTATGGTGAGGCCTATTCGACAGACGCTTTCTTCCCTGCTCAGAATGTAGGTTTATATGATCCATACATCCTGCGTGACTTCCGTGGACAGAACATGGTGTTCTATCCTTTCGCCTACAACCCTGTCACACACACTTTGCGCGTGTATTACAACATGACCGTTGAAATGTACAGCGACGGCCAACTCGGTGAGAACACCCTCAGCCGCCGTTCATCTGAGGTGAGAATGGATCCCGAATTTGGTGCCTTGTACCAAAACCACTTCATCAACTACAGCCAAGGTCTGAGCAAATACAACGCCGTCGACGAGACTGGCGAACTGCTCATTATCTGCCACGACGCTTTCATGGATGCCATGCAGCCTTTCGTCAACTGGAAGAAACAGATCGGAAGACCCGTTACGATGGTTGGCACCTCGGTTTCAGGTTCCACCAGCGAAGCCATTAAAACCTACATCCAAAACCAATACAACAGCAACCCCAACATCAGCCACATCCTGCTCGTGGGCGACAATGCACAAGTGCAGAGTTACTACACCTTCTCTGGCGGCTATTCCGGCCGTACCGACCAATACTATGGACAATTGGTCGGCAATGACTATTACAACGATGTCATCGTTGGCCGCTTCTCTGCCGAGAACGCCGACCATGTCACCACTCAAGTTGACAAGGTGATCCACTACGAAAGAGATGTCACTGCCGCCGACACGTGGCTCTCGATTGGACAAGGCGTTTCAAAGAACGAAGGTGCAGGCAGTGGCCACTTTGGTGAGGCCGACTATCAACACATTGATTACATCAGAGACACGCTATTGCACTACAATTACACCAGCATTCATCGTGATTACCAGAACGTACAAGGCGTTTCGTCAAGTGCAGCCATCATCAGCCAGCACATCAACGAAGGCGTGAGCATCATCAACTACTGCAACCACGGTTCACCGACAAGTTGGGGAGTGTTCAACTACAGCAACTCGCACATCAACGCATTGACCAACGACAACAAGTTGCCTTTCATCTGGTCGGTAGCTTGCAACAACGGACAACTTGACTATTCGCAGCCCTGCTTCGCTGAGGCTTGGATGCGTGCCACCAACAACAGCACTGGTGCGCCTACCGGAGCTATCGGCGGCATGTTCAGCTACATCTCACAACCTTGGCAGCCGCCTATGTACGGTCAGGATGAGATGAACAACGTCCTTACAGAACACAGAAGCATCAAGCGCACCCTCGGCGGCATTTCGACCGACGGCAACATGAAGATTCTTGACCAATACAACTCGAATGGTCAAGGTTTGGCCACCTATCAGTTCTGGCTCCTCTTCGGCGACCCGACCCTCACCGTGCGTAATATGACGCCCGCTAACATGAACGTGACCCACGCCTCCTCCATGAGCACTAGCGCGACCTCGTTCACCGTCAATGCCACCAACGGCAATGGCGCCTTGGCCACCCTGACCCGCAACAACGAGATCATGGGCTCGGCCACCATCAACAATGGCACCTGTAACATCACCTTCGCCGCTCCTGGAACGACGGGCACCGCCACATTGACCGTGTTCGGCTACAACAAGATCACCTACATCGCTACCATCCAGATCACTGGAGGCGGTACGCAACAATACACCGTTAACGTTTCGGCCAACCCGACCATCGGCGGCTCTGTCACAGGTGGTGGCACCTATAACCAAGGTCAATCGTGCACGGTGACTGCCACGCCTAATGCGGGCTACACCTTCACCAACTGGACAGAAAATGGCAATGTGGTCTCTTCGCAAGCCAACTACACTTTCGTCGTTAACAACAACCGCACATTGGTGGCTAACTTCCAAGCCCAACCGCAGAACTACACCATCACCGTATCGGCCAACCCGACCAATGGCGGCTCCGTCACTGGCGGCGGCACTTACCAACAAGGCCAATCCTGCACAGTCTCTGCCACAGCCAACACGGGCTACACCTTCTCCAACTGGACCGAGAATGGCAATGTGGTTTCCACCCAAGCCAGCTACACCTTCACCGTGAATGGCAACCGCACTTTAGTTGCCAACTTCACCGCACAGCAATTCACCATCACCGCCACGGCTGATCCTGTCAACGGTGGTAACGTCACAGGTGGCGGCACCTATAATTATGGAAATAGCTGCACGCTTAACGCCACCCCTGCTGCAGGCTATGCCTTCGTCAATTGGACCAAGAACGGCACTCAAGTCAGCACTAATGCCTCTTACACCTTCACCGTGACCGAATCGGCGGCTTATGTGGCCCATTTCCAATTGCAGACCTTCACCGTCAATGTGAACGCCAACCCGACTGAAGGCGGCACCGTTACTGGCGGCGGCACCTTCAACTATGGCGAGACCTGCACCATCACTGCCACGGCCAATGAAGGCTACGACTTCGTCAATTGGGCACAAGGATTTTTCTCGGTTTCCAACGAAGCTTCCTATACCTTCACCGTCACCAACAATGTCAATCTGACTGCCAACTTCTCCTTGCAGACTTTAGAGGTCAAAGTTGCCATTGAACCCGCAGAAGCAGGCGACGTTACCGGAGAAGGTTCCTACAACTATGGTGATGAGGTCACCTTGTCCGTCATTCGCAACGAGGACTGGGCCTTCTTGAACTGGACTGAAAATGGCGAAGTGGTTTCGGAAGAACCCATTTACGTCTTCACCATCACCCACAACCGCGACCTGGTGGCCCACTTCATGTACACCGAAGACATCGGAGAGAACAACATCTCCGCCAAGGTCTACCCCAACCCGACCAAGGGCGAAATCACTCTTGAGGGCGAAGGACTCCAAAGCGTCCGCATCGCGAACGCCTTCGGACAGACCATCTACAACACCAAGGTGGAAGGCGACCAAGTCCGCATCGACCTGTCGCAAATGGGCAAGGGCATCTACATGATGCACATCGAGGCTGATGGTGGACAAGCCGTGAGAAAGATTGTGGTGGAATAAGCCACAACCATCAGATTGAAAAAAAACTCAAAGTGAGGTGACATTTTTTTGCCACCTCACTTTTTTTTGTTATTTTTGGTGCAAATTTTTGAATTCAGCCTATGAAAATCAAATTCATCGGTGCGGCCCAGGAAGTGACGGGCAGCAAGCACCTCATCACCACCGACCATGGCAAGAAAATTCTTTTGGATTGCGGTATGTTCCAAGGCAAGGGCCTTGAGACCGATGCTATGAACCGCAACATCATGGTCGAACCGAAAGAAATCGACTATATCATCCTCACTCACGCGCACATCGACCACAGCGGCCTCATCCCCTATTTCCATAAACTGGGATTCAGAGGGCAGGTCATCTGCACCCCCGCCACCAAGGACCTGTGCAGCATCATGCTCCCCGACACGGGCTTCATCCAGGAGAACGATATGGAGTGGTTCAACAAGAAACGCCGTAAGCAAGGCCTTCCCGCCCTGCAACCCATCTATACAGAGAGAGATGCCCGAGCCTGTATGGACCTCTTTGTCACCGTCAGTTACAACCATTTCCTGTATCTCGACAACAATATCAAGGTGAAGTTCAATAACACCGGCCATCTGCTCGGTAGTGGTTGTGCCATCCTCGAAATCGACGAGGGCGGCAAGATGACTCGCATCGGCTACACCGGCGACATCGGCCGCGAACACAATTACCTGCTACGTTCGCCAGAGCCTTTCCCGCACTGTGACTACCTCATCACCGAATCGACCTACGGCAACCGCCTCCATAGCGACCGTGAAAATGCAGAGCAGCAGCTATTGGAAATCATATACCACACTTGCGTCGAGAAACGCGGCAAACTCATCATACCTTCGTTCGCCGTCAGCCGCACCCAAGAGATCGTGTACCTGCTCAACAACTTCTATAACCAAGGCAAGTTGCCCGAGAAAATCCCAGTATTTGTGGATAGCCCATTGGCCGTCAATGCCACCGAAATCTTCCGCATGTATGTCGACCTCTTCAATGACGATGTCCACGACATGATCGAATACAACCCTGACCCCTTCGGCTTCAACAGCCTCACCTTTGTGCGCGACATCAACAAGTCGAAGGAACTGAACGCCCGCAAGGAGCCTTGCATCATCATCTCTGCATCGGGCATGATGGAGGCTGGTCGCGTGAAACACCATATCGCGAACAGCATCGAGAACCCCAACAACAGCATCCTCGCCATCGGTTATTGCGCTCCCACCACCTTGGGCGCCAAATTGTTGGCCGATCCCAAGCCTTTGACCGTTTCCATCTTCGGCATGGAACATCCTGTGAACGCCGACATCTATGAAATCGACGCTTTCAGTGGCCACGGCGACTACAAGGAAATGCTCGACTACCTCAGCTGCCAAGACCCGAGCAAGGTGAAGAAGACCTTCATCGTGCACGGCGATCCAGAAGCGCAAGAGTTTTATAAGCGCCAGCTACGCAAGGCCGGTTGGGACAACATCGTCATCCCCGAACCTGGAGAAGAATTCGAATTAAAATAATAAATAATGGCATAATAGCAATGCTGCCCATCATAGGCAAAATCAAGATCCTCAAATAAAGCGGGATTGTCAAAAGGCTTACCTATTGCCGAGAGGGAAAGGATTTCGTAATTTTCAATACGGAGTTCTTTTCCTCTTCACATTTTTCCTATCTTTGCAAAAATTTTCAAAAATGGCACAAAAACCCAGCATTCCCAAAGGTACACGCGACTTCCTGCCCGAAGTCATGGTGCGCCGTAACTATATCTTCGACACCATCAAAACCGTCTTCAAACGCTTTGGTTTCCAACCTATCGAGACGCCCTCGATGGAAAACCTCAGCACCCTATTGGGCAAATACGGCGACGAGGGCGACAAGCTCCTCTTCCGTGTCCTCAACTCGGGCGATTTCATGAGTGGTGTGGAACAAAATGGTGAGCCACTTGAATCATTGAAATTGGCGAGCAAAATCAGCGAGAAAGGCCTGCGTTACGACCTGACCGTGCCCTTTGCACGTTTCGTCACCATGTATCGCGACCAGATCGCCTTCCCCTTCAAGCGCTACCAGATCCAACCCGTTTGGCGCGCCGACCGTCCCCAAAAAGGACGTTACCGCGAGTTCTACCAATGTGATGTCGATATCATCGGCAGCGATTCCTTGTTGAACGAAGCCGAATTGGTGCAAATCGTCGATGAAGTGTTCCATGCCTTGAAGATTAATGTCACACTGAAAATCAATAACCGCAAGGTGTTGGCTGGCATCGCCGAATACATCGGCAAGTCGGACGCTTTGATCGACATCACCGTGGCCATCGACAAGCTGGACAAGATTGGTATCGATGCCGTCAACGCAGAACTGGCCGAGAAGGGTTTGGAACAAACCGCCATCGACAAGTTGCAGCCCATCCTTTTCATGAAAGGTAACACACGCGAAAAGCTGGCCCAATTGAAGCCTTTGTTGGATAACGAAGTCGGGCAAAAAGGCATCGAGGAACTTGAGACCCTATTCGACTACATCGAGAATATGGAACTCGGCATCGACACCGAACTCGACCTCACCCTCGCCCGCGGCCTGAATTACTACACTGGCGCCATCTTTGAGGTGAAGGCTAACGACTTCCCGATGGGTAGCATCTCGGGCGGTGGTCGTTACGACAACCTCACAGGCATCTTCGGTCTGCCCAACGTCTCAGGCGTGGGCATCAGCTTCGGTGCCGACCGCATCTACGACGTGTTGGAAGGCCTTAACCTCTTCCCTGAGACCATGTCGGAAAGCACCAAAGTCATCTTCCTCAACTTCGGCAAGAACGAAGAAAAATATTGTCTGAAATACCTCAACCAAGTGCGCAAGCACGGCATCAACGCGGAGATCTATCCCGAGGCCGCCAAGATCCAGAAACAGATGAAATACGCCAACCAACGCGCCATCCCTATTGTGGTCATCGCAGGCGAAAGCGAAGTGGCCGAGCAGAAATTCACCGTGAAATGGATGAAGGAAGGCACACAGGAAACCGTGGATGCCAACAAATTGGTTGAAACGATAATGAAATAAACCTAGCCCCGAAGGGGCGACAGCCAATAAGCAGGCGACGTAAGTCCCTGTGTCAAAAGAAGAAAACACAACAAACACAAAACGATATGAAAATCCATAAAATCTCAGCCAAAGAGCTGACCTTCAAACAGGTAAATGAAATACTCACCAAGGGGTACAAGCTCGAACTCAGCGCCGACGCTGTCAAACGCATCCAGAAATGCCGCGACTACCTCGACAAAAAGATGGAAAATCCTGAGAAGCCCATCTACGGTGTAACCACCGGTTTCGGCTCACTCTGCGATCACAGCATCTCGAAAGAAGACCTGAGCACCCTTCAGAAGAACCTCGTCATGTCGCATGCTTGCGGCACTGGCGAAATGGTGCCCGAAGAGATCATCCGTCTCATGCTCCTGCTGAAGGTGCAGAGCCTCAGCTACGGCAACAGTGGTGTGCAAGTGGTGACCGTCCAGCGCCTCATCGACTTCTTCAACAATGACGTGCTGCCCGTGGTCTACAACCAAGGCTCACTCGGCGCCTCAGGTGACTTGGCTCCTTTGGCCAACCTCATGCTGCCTCTGCTCGGTCTGGGCGAGGTGCATTTTGAAGGCAAGATTGTCCCTGCCGAGAAAGTTTTGAAGAAGTTCGGATGGAAGCCCATTACGCTGCAGTCGAAAGAAGGTCTTGCCCTGCTCAATGGCACGCAGTTCATGAGCAGCTATGGCACCTATGTGCTGCTGAAGGCCTTCCGTCTCAGCTATCTCGCTGACCTCATCGGTACCGTTTCCTTGGAAGCCTTTGACGGACGCATCGAGCCGTTCTTCGACCAGGTGCATCAGATCCGTCACCACAACGGACAAATCGTCACAGCCAAGCGCGTGCGTGAGTTCACCAAAGGCAGCGAACTGATCGTCAGGGAGAAGCCTCAAGTGCATGGTGCCTCCAAGGATGCCATCGACTATGTGGCCTCCGTGTTCAGCGAGGAAATCAACGCCGTCACCGACAACCCGACCATCTTCCCCGATGAAGATCTGGTCATCAGCGCCGGCAACTTCCACGGCCAGCCTCTCGCCATCACCTTGGACTTCTTGGCCATCGCCATGGCGGAATTGGGCAACATCAGCGAGCGCCGTATCTACCAACTCATCGGTGGCA
Source organism: uncultured Bacteroidales bacterium (assembly GCA_900318085.1). Classification (GTDB taxonomy): domain Bacteria; phylum Bacteroidota; class Bacteroidia; order Bacteroidales; family F082; genus Limimorpha. Next base: position 30,236 of record ONJF01000020.1, on the reverse strand, counting down.
AACGCGGTCTGCCGTCGTTCCTCGTCGCCGAGCCCGGCCTCAACAGCGGTTTCATGATCCCTCAATATGCCGCCGCCAGCATCGTAAGCCAGAGCAAGCAACTCTGCACGCCTGCTTCGGTCGACAGCATCGAGTCGTCGCAAGGTCAGGAAGACCATGTCAGCATGGGTGCCAACGCCGCCACCAAGGCTTTGCGCGTGGCCGAAAACCTGGAGCGTGTTTTAGCTATTGAATTGTTCAATGCAACACAGGCCCTTGAGTTCCGCCGTCCGCTGAAGTCATCGCCCATCATCGAGAAGTTTGTCGCCGAATACCGCAAACAGGTGGAGTTCGTGCGCATCGACAAGGTGATGTACACCGAGATTGCCAAGAGCGTGCAGTTTGTGAAGGACTACCCGTTGGCATTTGACGATTTGCAAAACAAATGATTTAAATTTAACATGTAGAGACGGTGTGCACACCGTCTCTACAGTTTTGATGATATGGAATCCACCAACCAGAAAAAACGCCCCGTAGGGATGACCATCCTCTTGGTGTTGTCGCTCATCAACGCCTGCTGGAACATCTTTAGCGCATCAGTGTCGTTTTTGATGCTCCCCCAAGTCCGCAAGATGTATGAAGACGGACAGATGGAAGAATCAATGGGACCTTTTTATGCCATGATGTCGGACGAAATGAAGCAGACCATGATGGAAGGAATCAAGATGCTTTCGCAGATGGATCCGAAGTATTTCCTCTTCCTTGGCATCCTTTTCGTCGGCTCGTTGATAGGTGTGATCCAGATGTTCAAGGGGAAGAAAACCGGTCTCCACATCTATTCCATCTCTCAAATACTAATGCTCATCAATTCGTCGGTCTATCTCTATCCCCATCAACCTCAATCGGGATTCGTCTCCGACCTATTGCTCACCTTGATCTTCATCCTGCTTTACTATCTGTATTTCAAACGGATGGAAATGTTGGGTAACCCACCAAAAAGCCCGGAACAGCCATGAGTAAGACGCCCAGCGAAGGAAAGATATTCAATCTCAAGCCTGAAATGACGGTGGCTATGAAACTGGCTGCCGCCTTCGCCATCACCTATTACGGATTGCTGTTCGTGTTCGAGATCATCACCGTCGTATACCGACGCTATTACATCGACTCCTATTATTTCAACGAAGGTCAAGCGGCAGAAGGCACCTCGGAATTTGTCATCCAAATCGTACAACTCGCCCTCTCCGCCATTTTGGTTTTCAGCCTGATACAAATCTTTAGGAAGAAAAACCATGGCAAAGCCTTGTTTGTGGGCGCTTCCTTGGTTTTAATCATCTTCCAACTACTCGTCACAGGAATGGTGCCTTGGTTAAAATATGCACTTGAGGTGTTACTCGTGCTCCTCATCGCACCCATCCGCGTGAAGAAGAAGGTGAAAACAAAACAAGAGAAAAAAGAACCGGAAACCACAGAAGTCCCCGAGGTCGAAAGCCAAGATGTCGTTACCGAAGCATCGTCGCAGCCCGTTGAACAGCCTTGACGAACACTTCCACCTCTTCCATCGTATTGTATAAGGCAAAAGAAGCTCGTACCGTTCCGGGGATGCCGAATCGTGTCATCACTGGCTCTGCGCAATGGTGGCCTGTGCGCACTGCCACACCCATCTTGTCAATAATAGTACCCAGATCATAGGGATGAATGCCATCAATGATGAAAGAAACCAAACCAGAACGATGCGCTGCTTCTCCTATGAAACGGATGCCCTCGATCTCAGATAGTTTCTCAATAGCTGATTGTAAGAGCTGGCCTTCATGAGTTTCCACCTCTCTTCTATCAAGACCTTTAATGAATTGAATAGCCGTTTCCAAGCCTAAAGCCGCACCCACATTTGGGGTACCAGCCTCAAACTTGTATGGCAACACATTGAAGGTGGTCTTCTCGAAACTCACCGTGTCGACCATCTCGCCTCCGAATTGGTAGGGAGGCAGTTTCTCCAGCCATTCGGCCTTGCCGTACAAGCCACCGATACCCATAGGCGCATACATCTTATGGCCGGAGAAAACGAAGAAGTCGCAATCCAGGTCTTGAACATCAATGGGATGGTGGGCAATGGATTGGGCACCGTCAACGACGACAGGAATGCCGTATTGATGTGCCATGGCTATCATCTCCTTTATAGGATTGATGGTCCCCAACACATTGGAAATATGCGCAATCGACACCACCTTCGGTCCTTCTTTCAGCAATTCTTCGTAACGATTCAAGTCCAGGACACCTTTGTCGTTCATCGGTACGACAAGCAATTGACCATGATGCCGCTGCACCATCTGCTGCCAAGGCACGAGGTTGGAGTGATGCTCCATGGAGGTGACGAGTACTTTTAGTTGAGAGTTGAGAGTTGAGAGTTGAGAGTCAGTGGTAAGTTGAGAGTTGAAAGTTGAAAGAAAGAGGTGCTCGAAAGAAGTGGCGAGCAGGTTCAACGACTCGGTGGTGCCACGCGTGAAAATGATCTCCTTCGCTTCCTTGGCATGGACGAAATCGGCCACGGTTTGACGAGCATGTTCGTAGGCCTCGGTCGCCTTCTGGCTCAGGTAATGCACTCCACGGTGGATGTTGCAGTTCTCGTGCAGGTAATAGTCGCGCTCACGCTCGATGACGCACAGCGGCTTCTGAGTGGTGGCGGCATTGTCGAGATAGACCAAGGGCTTGCCATAAACTTGCTGGTCAAGGACAGGGAATTGGTGTCTTATTTCGTTAATATCTAACATTTTTCTGACTTCACTTTTATCTTTAGTTCCTTTGACTATGGCCTCTGACTATGACTATGGCTATTTTCACGGCTTGGGAGAGCCATAGTCATAGGCCATAAGCCATCGTCAGATTTTAGAATAATCAATGTCAAAATTATATTCCTTCGGGTGGCTGCAGCGCAACACACAGTTCTCGCAACTCGACAATTCACCACGCAGGCGACGCTTGATCATGTCGTCGATGTGTTCGTGCAGCATCTCGTTGCCGATATGGTTGCTCACCTCGGCGGCAAAGGCATACATCAACAAAATTCTGGCATTGGCCTTGCTGATGCCACGCTGGCGCATGTAAAACATGGCCTCTTGGTCAAGTTGGCCCGTGGACGTGCCGTGCGAGCACTTCACATCGTCGGCATAGATCTCAAGGAAAGGTTGGCTGTTGACTTTGGCCGTCGATGTCAGGAGGATATTGCTGTTGTTTTGGTGAGCATCGGTCTTTTGGGCATCTTTGGCCACATACACATGACCGTTGAACACCGCCGAGGCCGAGTCGTCGATAACACCCTTGAACTTTTCGTTGCTGGTGCAATGGGGCACATTATGGTTCACCTTCAAGAAGTTTTCCACATGCTGGGTCTTGTCGATGAGATACAAGCCATGCACCTGCGTGTCGGCACCTTCGCCATCCAGGTCGACATGATAGGTGTTGCGCACATCGCCGCCGTTGAAGGTGATAACCACAATCTTCAGTCGGCTGTCGGCCAGCTGCTTGACCTTAAACTCCCTTTGGATGGAGGCCTCATTGCTTACATTCTGCAGCACATACAACTCAAGGCTCGAATTCTCATTGAGGATGATCTCAGAGACCTTCTTCTTCGAGTTCGAGGGCGAGGTTCTTGCCGCCCGTCTTGACGATGCGTCCGTCGTACATCACATGGACGAAGTCGGGGACGATATAGTCGAGCAGACGTTGGTAGTGCGTGATGACCACAAAAGCGTTCTCATTATTATGCAATTGATTGACGCCATGGGCAACGATGCGCAGCGCGTCGATGTCGAGACCCGAGTCGGTCTCGTCGAGGATAGCGAGGCTCGGCTCTAGCATGGCCATCTGGAAGATCTCGTTCTTCTTCTTCTCGCCGCCGCTGTAACCCACATTGACGAAACGGTTCTGCAACTTCTCGGTGATTTCCACCATGGCCTGCTTTTCCTTCATCATCTTCATGAAGTCGACCGTGCTCATTGGCGGCAGACCTTGGTACTCGCGCTTCGAATTGACGGCAGTACGCATAAAGTTCTGGATGCTCACACCTGGGATTTCGACAGGATATTGGAAACTCAGGAAGATGCCTTCGTTGGCGCGGTCCTCGGGCGACATCCCAACGATGTTCTTGCCCTTGTACCAGATCTCACCTTCGGTGATTTCATAGCCTTCGCGACCCGTGATGGCCGCAGCCAGCGTACTCTTTCCCGTTCCGTTAGGACCCATGATGGCGTGGATTTCGCCTTCGTTGACGCCCAAATTCAATCCTTTCAGGATTTCCTTGCCTCCGATGGAGACGTGTAGGTTTTTGATGTTCAGTAACATATTGATCAGTTGATAATTGACAATTGATAATTGATAGTTTTCTGTTTTTGAATTATTGGGTTGGGCTCAAGCTGATTTTGCCGTAGCGCATATAATAGGCATGCTTCGCCCACTGTGTATATTCTTCTGGTGATATCTCAATGACATTATTGTCTTCAGATTCCGCAATCCTTTGTTTCACTTCTTTTATCAACGCTTCATCACGGCCGTATTTCCCGAAATGGATTACGTTCAAGACCAATCCCAACAACACGATGCAACTTGCTCCTATAGTCATCCATCTGCGGACTGTTGGCGTCATTTTTGGCAACCATAAGGTCAGCATCGAGAGGGTGATATGCCCGCAGGCCAAGGCAAAGAAAGGCAACGCAGCAAGCATATAGAAGTCGCGTTGCTTCACGCTCACCATGATGGGCAGTACGCCCAAAAGCCCTAAAATCAGGAAGCTATAAAACCAACCTTTATCAGGTGGGAACTCAAACACTTTACTATTGACCTTACTTCTCGCTTTGCAAATCACCAACGCCATGGCAATCACATACGGGATCAACAGTTGTTGCAATAAAGTGAAAACGATATAGAACCTTGAAGATGCTGTCGCTTCGTACAGTCCTCCAACGATGACTTGAAGTCGGATGTAGTCCTTAATATAGCCAAAAGAGCCAGGGCAAACCAAGAACATAATTCCGGCAAACACCGCCACGGCAACCAGCAGGATCAAGCTGTCAATCGGACCTTGGATCCACTTGCGCTTTTGGTCAAAAGCACAATAAAGAATCGGAAACACCAAGGGGAACAGACCAGTGAATCCTTTGGAAAGGAAGGCCAATAACAGAGTGAAAGCCGACAAAAACAACCAAATCTTGTGGTTACGCTGGTAACCGACAATCATCAGATAGACGGAGAGCAACACAAAGACCGACATGGTGTTTTCGAGCAGGTTGTTTGTCGCACTCCACGAAACCAAAGGCATGGCAATCCAAAATAGCAACGGCAACCAAGCCCAACGAAGGTTGTTGGTGGTGCGCTTCCAAATCAAGGCTATCAACAAGCCAGTAAAAAGGAAAGCTAGAACGGAATATAACTTCTCAACCCACCAGTGGTCGCCCAAAACCTTGAAAAACAATGCTTCTAATCCGAAAGCCAAAGGCGGATGAGAATGGAATACATGACCTATCGTTTGGGTATAACTTGGGCTCCAAAACGAGCCTAGACCGCAGGCCATATTGCGGGAAATGCAGGCATATGTCACACCATCAAGAAACATGCCCTCGGTCAAAAGGTTCTTGCTCACCAGAATGAGGAACAATCCGATGAGGAGCAACCAAAAGGGGGTGTTATTTGAACGGGCAGACATGGAATTGATAATGGATAATTGAGAATTGATAATTGTTTATCCGACGCTGCCTTCCAAGGTTATTGATAATAATTTCTGTGCTTCAACGGCGAATTCCATAGGCAGTTTGTTCAACACATCCTTGGCATAGCCGTTGACGATGAGGCCAATGGCCTTTTCCGTCGGGATGCCACGCTGTTGGCAATAGAAGAGTTGGTCCTCGGAGATTTTCGAGGTCGTGGCTTCGTGTTCAAGAATGCTCGATTCGTTGCCGCATTCGACATAAGGCCAGGTATGAGCACCGCATTTGTCACCCAACAGCAAAGAGTCGCATTGCGAGTAGTTACGCGAGTTCTCGGCTTTGGCAGCCACTCTCACCAAGCCACGATAACCGTTCTGGCTGTGACCGGCAGAAATACCTTTAGATATGATGGTACTACGGGTGTTCTTGCCCAAGTGAATCATCTTGGTACCCGTGTCGGCCTGCTGGTAGTTATTGGTGACGGCAACGGAGTAGAACTCGCCCACGGAGTTGTCGCCCAACAGCACGCAGCCCGGGTATTTCCAAGTGATGGCCGAACCTGTCTCGACCTGCGTCCAAGAAATCTTGGAGCGGTCGCCGCGACAGAGACCACGTTTGGTGACAAGGTTATACACGCCGCCTTTGCCATCCTTGTCGCCAGGATACCAGTTCTGCACGGTGGAGTATTTCACCTCGGCATCGGTTTCGGCGATGATTTCCACGATGGCGGCATGAAGTTGGTTTTCGTCGCGTTGCGGAGCAGTGCAGCCCTCCATGTAACTCACGTATGCACCTTCGTCGGCCACGATAAGCGTGCGCTCAAACTGCCCCGTATTGGCCGCATTGATACGGAAATAGGTGGATAGTTCCAAAGGGCAACGCACACCCTTCGGGATGTAGCAGAACGAACCATCGCTGAAGACTGCCGAGTTCAAAGCAGCAAAGAAATTGTCGGTATAAGGCACCACCTTGCCGAGGTATTTCTTCACCAAGTCAGGGTGCTGCTTGACCGCCTCGCTGAACGACATAAAGATAACGCCGTGTTTGGAGAGCGTCTCCTGAAAGGTCGTCTTCACCGAAGTGGAGTCCATCACCGCATCGACGGCCACGCCCGAGAGCTTCTTCTGCTCGTCGAGCGAGATGCCGAGTTTGTCGAAGGTGGCCAACAGTTCCGGATCCACCTCGTCGAGGCTCTGCTTCTGCTGGCGTTTGCGCGGCGCTGCATAATAGATGATATCCTGGTAGTTGATTTCAGGAATGTCAAGATGCGCCCAGTTGGGCTGTTTCAGCGTCTGCCAATGGCGGAAAGCCTTCAGGCGAAACTCCAGCAGCCACTCAGGCTCTTCTTTCTTCTTGGAGATGAGGCGGATGATGTCCTCGTTCAAGCCTTTCGGCACAAAATCAGTTTCAATGTCGGTCACGAAGCCGTATCCATACTCCTTATTCGTGACTTCACTGATGATATTTTCGTTCGGATTCTGATCCATGATTCTGCTTTTTTGACTTCGGGACTTCGGGACTTCGGGACTTCGGGGTCTTCATTTAGCCCCGAAAAGTCTCGCAGTCTCGTAGTCTCGCAGTCACTATTAAGAATGATTTCAAATTAGGCCGCAAAGATACAATTTTATTATGGTTTAAAAAGCTTCTTTTTTTATAATTTTGCGCCAAATTTCAACAGAGATGGATTTAAACATCGGACTTTTCAATGAATCGTTCCCGCCTGTTATGGATGGCGTCGCCATTTGCGTGCAAAACTATGCCTATTGGATGCAGAAAAAAGTGGGCGGCGTTTCCGTCATCACGCCTAATGTTCCGGGAGCGGATTACAAACAGTACGACTACGAGGTGCTTGACTATTTCTCGGTTCCGGTGCCTTTCCGTCAGCCGTATGTCACTGGAATTGCAGAAGTTGACCCTGCTTTCATTGCAAAAATCGTCAAACGTCGCTTCAAGATTGTCCATGCCCATTCGCCTTTTGCTGCAGGTTGGGCAGCGGTCAATGTCGCCAAAAGGCTCAATATCCCTATGGTAGCCACATTCCACTCAAAATACCGCGACGACTTCAGTCAAACCATTCCCTCCAAAGCCGTCGTGGAACAAATTATCAAGCGCATCGTCAGTTTCTATGAACACGCCGATGAAGTTTGGGTGCCTCAAGCCTCTGTAAAAGAAGTGATTAAAGATTATGGATTTAAGGGCAATGTGGAGGTGGTGCCCAATGGTAGCGACCTCGTGGCCGACTATCCCGAGACCTATTTCGCTGCGGCACGAAAGAAGTTAGGCATTGCTCCCAACGACTTCGTTTGCCTTTTTGTTGGACAGCATATCTGGCAGAAAAATGTGCGTCTCATCATCGAAACCCTTGAAAAAGTGAAAGATACGCCTTTCAAGATGTTTTTTGTCGGCAACGGCTACGCAGCTGATGCTATGAAGGAAATGGTGACAGAAAAAGGCCTCGAAAACCAAGTCACCTTTGTGGGCACCGTCACTGATCGCGAAGTTATCAAGCAATATTATGCTGCGGCTGACCTATTCCTATTCCCCTCGCTTTACGACACTGACGGCTTGGTCGTCAAAGAGGCTGCGGCACTGCAAACGCCCTCCGTTATGGTGGAAACTGCCACTGCCGCCTCCATCATCACCGATAATGAGAATGGTTTTCTGATTTCCAATGACTTGGATGCCTTCGCCAACCGATTGCGTGAATTGATTCATGACCCGGAACGGGTGCACCGTGTGGGTGTACAAGCCTCGCTTTCCCTCGTACGCTCTTGGGAAGATGTAGTCAATGAGGTACTTGAACGCTACAATCGTCTGATTGCCAAAAAGAAATTGATTGCCATACCTTAAATCATAAGATTTTTCTTTAGTTTTGCACCAAAATAACCCAAAATGAGCAAAGGGAAACAAAAACACGGTTTTTGGTTTTATTTCGGCAGGGTGATGGCAGGCCTAGGCATCGCCTTATTGCTGCTTATATTATATATCTACCTCTCCGTCCCCACCTATGGTTTCAAGGAACCCAAACACTTCAGCGGCGAATACCTCTACAATCCTTATCAAGACATGAAACCCGACCAATGGAAGAAGTATCATTTCCATTGCCACTCACGCAAGTATTTCGGCCTGACCAACGGACGGAAAAGCAAGGAAGTAACCATTGACAGCGTCTATCAGGCCTTGGGCTACGACCACTACGGCATCTCGGACTATATGGGCATCAACACGCACGGCTCGGAAAGAGAAGACTATATCCCCGCATACGAACACGGCTATGGCCTTATCCGCAAGACGCACCAAATCTGCATCGGTGCCGAGAAAGTGTATTGGCCCGACTTCCTCTTCATGCAGAACCTCAACATGAAGCAGCACATGATCAATAAGTTAGGAGAACGGTGCCGTTTCGTCATGCCCGCCCATGCCTCGTTCACCAAAGGCTACAAAGTGAGCGACATGGTTTTTTTGAGTAACTACCGTCTGATCGAGGTGGTCAATCCCTATGGCAACGCCATCGAGCATTGGGACAAGGCCCTTTCCAATGGACACCGTGTGTATGCATTGGGCGACGACGACACGCATGACATCACAAAAGCCAGCGAGGTGTGCCACAACCTGACCATGATCAACATCCCTGACCTCAACCCCGAGCATGTCTATGAAGCCCTTGACAAAGGACTCTGCTACGCCGTCGAGTTCGACAACTGGTTCCATCATCCCATGTCTTTATCCGAAAAGGTCGAACAAGCCCGGAAACTGCCTCTTCTGACACGCGCTGAACTATTGGGTGACACCTTATTTATCGAAACTTCCGCCGACAAAATGCAAGAGGTGAAATTCATCGGGCAGGACGGCACGACATTGAAAACAGAAGAAAATATTGCGACCGCCTATTATGTCATCCAGCCCGAAGACCCCTATGTCAGGACAGAAATCAATGTCAACGGACTGCAGCATTTTTACCTCAACCCAGTGACAAGGCATCCTGCACCTGAACCCGTCGACCAACGGCTCGATTTCGTCAACAAGTCACAAACCTATCTGTATTGGTTCGTTTACATCGTCGCCTTTGCGGCCCTAATTTGGTATCTCTTCAAAAAAGCCAAAGAGAAAAAAGAGGAGAGCAAGTGAGAATCAAAGAGCAAAATATCAACAAGATACTGATATGGCTCTTGGCCATCAGCGCTGTCGTGAGAAGCTTTTTGGCCGCATGGATGGAATTTGGCAACGATGAAGTTTACTATTGGACCTATGCGCTCTATCCCGATTGGAGCCATTTCGACCATCCACCTATGGTGGGCTGGGTCATCCAATTGTTTAGTCTTAACTTGTTGCTCGACAGCGAGTTCTTTATCCGCTTGGCTTCGGTGGTCTTCATGACGGCCAATACCTATATCATCTTCCGAATCGGCAAAGAGATTAAAGACGCTCGGACTGGACTATATGCCGCACTGCTTTACACAGCCTCGATATATGCCTTTGTCATCACTGGCATCTTCATCATGCCCGACACACCGCTGATGCTGTTTTGGCTGCTGGCGGTTTGGTCAGCAGTTAGGTCCCTGAGCCTGTCGAAGGGCCGGTTCATACTATTCTTCGGACTGTTCGCAGGCCTCGCCATGCTTTCCAAATATTCAGGCGTTTTCCTATGGGTCGGAATGATGCTATACATACTGGTTTTCAATAGAAAACAACTGAAGAATCCTTATTTGTATCTCTCGCTGTTGATTTCAGCCGTTTGCTGCATTCCCATCCTCTATTGGAACATACAAAACGGTTTCATCAGTTTCCATTTCCATGGCGGGCGCGTGGGAGGCAGCAGCATCAATTTTGGCACCTTTGGAACAGAGTTGGCCGGGGAGTTCCTTTATAACAACCCGGTGATTTTCATTTCAGCCTTCATTGCCATTTTCGCGGCACTCAAAAAGAAAATTGGCATGGAGAAATCCGTGCAACGCCTCATTTTGTGCATTGCCTTGCCCATGATTGTGGTGTTTTGGGTCTTCTCCCTCATGCGCTCCACCCTTCCCCATTGGAACGCCCCCGCTTACGTCTTACTCATCCTGTTATCTGCTGTCTATCTGAGAGATAAGCATACCAATTCTGAAAAGTTGCCCAAATCCATCATTGCGGCATTATCCGTGCTTGCGGTCACATTGGTCGTTGGGGTTGCCGAAATCAAGACAGGATTCATACCTTTGGACAAGCACAACGAGCCAGAGATGGTGGGCCGCGACGACTTCACCGTGGACATGTACGGTTGGCGACAACTTGGTGAGAAATTCGCCGACTTCCGCGAAGAGAAGATAGCCGAGGGCATCATGAAAGAGGAAGACGGCATAGTGGCCAACCAATGGTTCCCCTTGGCCAATCTCGACTATTATGTCGCACGACCACTAGGTATGCGCGTCATGGGATTAGGCTGGCCAGAACAGCTACACAAATACCTATGGATCAACGATGAAAGAGGCGGCTTCCACATCGGCGAGAACTATTGGTTCCTCTCCGACAGCCGCTATCCGAAAGATCCGAAGGAGACTTACCAATGGTTTTTCAAAGAGATTGAATTGGTCGGCGTGATTGAAATCGACCGCTGTGGTAAACCTGCCAAGAGCTTTTTCGTCTACACCTGTAAGGACTTAATGGACCAACCTCCCACACTACAGGATTTCAAGGCTACTTCCGACGGAACAGCGTCAACGACCCATCAGTAGCCACCGTTTCGTATTCATCGCGGTAATAAAACAGAGGCTTTCCGCCCCGCGTCATTTCGAGGTATTCGTCCGGGATAAGCACATAGTCGGCGCGAACATGAGGTGCTACAGCATAGTAATCGTAAATCTCTGGACGCAAGGCGAGATGCGGGACAAACATACGGCCTGCGCACACCGAGGCATCTTCAGGAATCATCTCCATCAGTTGACGGGCATAATCAATGTCAAAATCCTTTTGCTGGTAATGGCGTCCCTGATAGATACATAGTTGGTCGACCATAATATAGGACTTGGGAACGCCAATGGTGTAGAATGTCGTCAAAATGGTGGAAAGCAGCAAGGCACAAGCCAATACTAATCGAGACCACTGCTTTTTTATCTTGATAATCACCAAAAATGAAGAGATGACCAACACGGGCATGAACTCCACTGAATATTGCAGCGAGACACCCCAAAACATACGGTCGGAGGCCAGCATCTTCTGTCCAATGAGCGGCAAAAGCATAAAGAAATAGTTGGGCTTCAAGAGCGTAAGAATCATCCCTGTAGCCAAAGCACAAATGTAAAACTCTGCCTTGATGCCGTCATAATGAGGTTTTCCCAATGTATTGGTGAACAATATCTTAATTGCTTCCCAAGGATGGGAGAGCAGGTATTTTGCAATCTCACCATAGCTATTGCCGAGGTAGGAATAACGGGCAAAACCGCCTCCCGAGCCTCCCAGCTTGGGCATCACCACCATGTTGATCAAGATGAAATAGGCGATAGAAAACAAGGCATATGCCGCCAGATGCCATAATGTCTTGCGATCTTTGCGATAGTCCCACATCAATCCAATCGCGATAAAAAACAGCCAAAGCGACATGTTCTCTTTACCGATGACAAACAGCACAACAAACAAGGAAGCCAATGCAAACCTTTGTTTTTTAAGGTAATAAAGAAACCACGGCAGCAGCATGGCGGTCAGCACATTGGAGTGATAGTCGTAACCCAATGCCTGAATGATGCCAAAAGAGAAGAAGAATATTGTTGTAGCGAGGATGGGCATCCAGCGGTCATCAGTATAAAGGCCAATAAGCTTGTAGATACCCCAGCCACCGAGCAGAATCCCAATAATTTGCACAATAAGCAAAGTATAGGTGCCAAACACATACACCAAAGGCGACAATAACATCAAGTACAAATCGAAGTGGTCGCTGAGAATGCTCTGCCGTGCATCTTTGAACATGCTGCAATCGTCGATGCGGAGGTGCGCATAGTCGTACATTGCATGGGTGTAAAGTCCCAAATCAAGCGTATAAGTCTTGAAAAGGTAATGGTTAACCAAGGAAATGAGGCAATACAACACCCCGGCGACGGTGAAAACCGCCGCCAAGGTGACGGTGTTTGGCCGTTTGACCAAGGTCTGTTCCTTCATAAGGTATTATCCTTCAGCTTGGAACAAGGTGATGATGTTCAGAATCACCTCAGAGGCCTTCATCATGCTCTCGAGCGGCACATACTCCAACTTGCCGTGGAAGTTGTGACCGCCAGCGAAGATATTGGGACATGGCAGACCCATGAACGATAGGTTGGCGCCATCAGTACCACCACGAATGGGTTGCACCTTGGGTTTGATGTTGGCCATCTCCATGGCCTTAATCGCTCTTTCGACAATGAAGAAATGAGGCTCCACCTCTTGGCGCATGTTATAGTACTGGTGCTTCAGTTCCAGCTTCACCACATCGCCATATTTCTTGTTGAGGAACTCCACCACGGAGGTCATCAGGGCTTTCTTTTCCTCAAATTTGGCGCGGTCGTGATCGCGAATGATGTATGACATCGTGGTCTCCTCCACCGTGCCGTTGATTTCGGTCAGGTGGAAGAAGCCTTCGTAGCCTTGAGTGAAGCGTGGACGCTGTTCCACGGGCAACATGCTATTGAGTTCCATGGCGATCAGCATCGAGTTGACCATCTTGTCCTTGCCATAGCCAGGATGGATGTTGCTGCCTTGGATGTGGATCTTGGCACCTGCGGCATTGAAATTCTCATACTCCAATTCACCTATTTCACCACCGTCCATGGTATAGGCATATTTGGCACCGAACTTGGCCACATCAAACTTCACCACACCGCGACCAATCTCCTCGTCGGGCGTGAATCCGATCTTGATCTCGCCATGCTTGAAGTCGGGATGCTCCATCATATACTGGGCAGCGTACATAATTTCGGCCACACCAGCCTTATCGTCAGCACCGAGCAAGGTCGTGCCGTCGGTGGTAATCATCGTTTGGCCCTTGTATTGCTGCATCTCGGGAAATTCGGAGACACGCAGGACAATGTTCTTTTCCTTGTTCAGCACAATGTCGTTGCCATCGTAGTTCGGGATGATTTGCGTCTTGATGTCAGCTCCCGAAGCGTCAGGAGAAGTGTCGACATGAGCGATAAAACCGATAGCAGGTATGGCACGATCGACATTAGAGGGGATGGTGGCCATCACATAGCCGTATTCGTCTAACTCGGCTTTGATGCCCATGGCTTGCAGTTCATCGCAGAGCATCTTCAACAGGTTCAACTGTTTGGCAGTGCTGGGTTGTGACTCGGAGTTTTCGTCGGAGGTCGTCTCAACGGAGACATATCTCAAGAATTTGTCTAAAAGCTTTTCCATTTTGCAAGGATTAAATTTGGCACAAAGGTAAGGATTTCTGTTGAACTGTTGAATGTTTAATCGTTTAATTGTTTGTTGACGCTAGACTACGAACGGGGCATTGGATTTGTCCCGAAGTCCCGAAAGCAAAACAAAACCGCGACAGAATCGCTCCTGCCGCGGTACCATGAAAAAACAACATTACTATCGTTTAACGCTTCTCGGCGTGTTTTCTCGCACGGTGACGATCTTTGGCCCACAAACCATAGACTTCGCTGACATTGCCGGCAGTCGTGAAGGCATTGATTTCGTTCTTGCCGAGATACTCCATCAATTTGGAGAACTCATCATTGGTGAGCAAGGATTCCAACTCAATCGATTTTTCGTTGGTATAACCACCGATCACTTCATAAAGGGTGCAGCCTCGATGGAGTTCGTCGATGATGTAATGGCGAATGCGATCGTAGTCTTTCGAAACAATGCAAACACGCTTGCGTTGGTTCAAGTTGGCCGTGAACATATTCACCACCAGACCATTGATCCACGTGGCAATGAGGCCGATGACAACCATCTGGAAAGGGTTGATGGCAAAAGCCGTAAGACAGATGATGGCACCTGCCACGCTCACTGACTTACCCATGTCGAAGTGCAAGTATTTGTTGACAATCTTTGCCAGGATATCAAGACCACCTGTGGATGCGTTGATGGAGAACATCAGCGTTTGGGCGGCACTAAGGATAATCACGCAGCAGAGCAAGTCGAACCAGGGATTACCCATCACCGAAAAGGCCGAACTAGGGTCGACCCCCATGTTGACCAAATAGCTATTGGGGGTTGCAAAGTTTTCCCAAGGATAGATCCATTCACAGACCTTGGTCATGGGACCGAGAATCAAGGCGCAATACACCGTCTTCAAGCCAAACTCCTTGCCAATGAGCAGATAGGCCAAAATCAGCAGGATGGCATTGATGATGGTAATCATCATCGACAGGCTGATGTTGATGCCCATGCTGTTGAAGATGTTGGTCAGCACGATGGAGAGACCCGAGATGGAGCCCACAATCAGCTTGCTAGGAACGAGGAAATAATAGACGCAAACACCCGTCATAAACATGCCGAAAGTCATGATCAGCAGCTCCACCCAGAACTTTTTACTGACCAAAGCCTGGCCAATTTCCTTCATTATGTCGTTAAATTTTTTCATAAATGTTTGATTTATAAATTCTTAAATAAAATCTTACCCTTGATTTTTGAGGCTGCAAAGGTCGGAATTCTTTTTGAGATAAAGAAGGGTTTTCAAGAAATAATTATCTTTGCAAAAAAATAGCGGAATGACCCTGCTCGACTGGCTCCCCATAACGAAGAAAGAAACCGACCTGCGCGGTTGGGACGAGGTGGACGTGGTGTTCGTCACAGGCGATGCCTACGTCGACCACCCTGCCTTTGGGGCTGCCGTCATCGGGAGGGTGTTGGAACACAATGGCTTCCGCGTCGCACTCATCCCCCAACCCAACTGGCGTGACGACCTGCGCGACTTCAAGAAATTCGGCAAACCGAGGCTATATTTTGGTGTGTCGGCAGGTTGCATGGACTCAATGGTGAACCATTACACCGCCAACAAGCGCCTGCGCAGCAACGACGCCTACACCCCCGGTGGCGAGGCAGGATTCCGCCCAGATAGAGCCACCATCGTCTACTGTAACATCCTCAAACAGCTCTATCCCGACGTACCCGTCATCGTTGGCGGCATCGAGGCATCACTCCGAAGGGTAACACATTATGACTATTGGGACGACTGCCTGAAGCCCAGCATCCTGGTCGACTCAAAAGCCGACCTTGGTGTGTACGGCATGGGTGAACTCACCATGGTGGAAATCGCCAAAGCCATACAAAGCGGCAAAAAAGTCAGCGAGTTGACCGACATCAAGCAAACTTTCTTCCTGCAAGACAAAAAGGCCCCCCTCCCCGACTTCGAAGGCGAGACCATCGAACTCGTCTCACATGAGGTCTGCATGAAAGACAAGAAAAAATACGCCTCCAACTTCCGCCACATCGAAGAGGAATCCAACAAGAAGCATGCAGCAAGGCTGATTCAAGACATTGGAAACCAAAGACTTGTCATCAATCCTCCTTTGCCAACCTTTACCACAGAACAGATTGACGCTTCGTTCGACCTGCCCTATACTCGCCTGCCGCATCCGAAATACTTTAAGCGTGGCGTCATCCCCGCCTATGAGATGATCCGCCATTCCGTCAACCTACATCGCGGTTGCTTTGGCGGTTGCGCCTTCTGCACCATCTCGGCACACCAGGGCAAGTTTGTGGCTTCGCGCAGCAAGGAATCCATATTAAAAGAGGTGGAGAAAGTGACTGAGATGGAGGACTTCAAAGGCTACATCAGCGACTTGGGTGGTCCCTCGGCCAACATGTACCGCATGAAAGGCAAAGACGAACGCCTCTGCGAGAAATGCGCACGTCCCACCTGCCTACAACCCAACGTCTGCAAGAATCTCAACACCGACCACCATCCGCTGATCGAAATCTATAAAGAGGTGGACAAGAACCCGAAAGTGAAGAAAGCCACCATTGGATCGGGCATCCGCTACGACCTGTTTCTGCACGACAGCACACCCGAGGAAAACAAGGCGATGGGCTATGATGAATATTTCCATCAGTTGGTCACCAGACATGTGAGCGGACGACTGAAAGTCGCCCCCGAACACACCAGCGACGCTGTGCTCAAACTCATGCGCAAGCCCAAGTTCGACATGTTCGTCAAACTGAAGAAGAAGTTCGACCAAATCAACGAAAAGGAGCACCTCAACCAGCAACTCATCCCTTATTTCATCTCCTCCCACCCTGACTGTTGTCTCGAGGACATGGCAGAGTTAGCCGTGAGAACCAAAGAGTTAGGATATCACCTGGAGCAAGTACAAGACTTCACCCCCACTCCCATGACCTTGGCCACCGAAATCTATTATTCGGGATATGATCCTTATACCTTGGAGCCCGTCTTTTGTGCCAAGACTAAAGAGGAGAAACTCGCCCAGCAACGTTTCTTCTTCTGGTACAAACCCGAGAACCGCGAGTGGGTGAAGAGCGCCTTAAGACGCATTGGGCACACGATTAAAAAGCTCTTCAAGTCATAAAAAATCACTACTTTTGCCGCAAATTTCCAAATCATAAAAACCAAGCAATGAAAAAGCATCTCATCGGAGCCATCGTGCTCTTCGCCGCCCTTGCCTTCACGGCCTGCGGCAACAACAATGAAAAGAAAGAAAAAGAAGAAGTCACCGGCGCTGCCACCGAGGCAGAAGCCAAAAAGCCCGAGCTGCCCAACCGCATGCTCATCATCGTCGACCCGCAAATCGACTTCACCACGGGCAGCCTGGCCACTGCCAAAGGTCCCGCATCCATGGAATACCTTGCCAAGGCCCTCAATGAAGGCGCTTGGAAGAACTACGGATGGATCATCGTCACCCAAGACGCCCACCCGGCTAACCACTGCTCTTTTGTTGAGCAAGGCGGTGTGTTCCCGCCTCACTGCGTGCAAGGCACCGACGGCATGAATGTCTATCCCGCCCTCCAAAAAGTGTTGACGGACATTATGCCCAACATCTCGAACATCCATTACATGCAAAAGGGTGACCTCGCAGAGAAAGAGGAGTTCAGCATTTTCCAAAACGAACGTAGCGGAGCCAAGCTTCGTGCCGTCATCGAACAAGAGAAGTTTGAAGGCATTGACGTGTGCGGCATTGCAACGGACTACTGCGTCTACGAGACCACCAAAGACTTGATGGGATTCTATCCCGCCAAGCAGATCCGCATCGTCACCAACTGCCTCGCCGCCGTCGACGACAACGACACCAAACTCGCCGACCTGATGAAGGAGAACGGCATCGAAGGCATTGAGTTTTAATATTTGACGCGAGACTTCGAGACCACGGGACTACGAGACAAGCAAAGTCCCGTAGTCTCGAAGTCTCGAAGTCCCGTGTCACAACCATGAGCAAATTCAAATCATTCCTACAGCGCAAGGGCGTCGACATGACCTGGAAGGCCTATTTTGTCGACGCTCTTGGTGCTATGGCGTTAGGCTTGTTTGCCTCGCTGCTCATCGGCACCATCTTCCAGACCTTGGGCGACAAGACAGGCATTGAGGCATTTGTGACCATCGCCAAATACGCCAAGGCCGCCACGGGAGCCGCCATTGCTGTGGCCATTGCCTACAAACTCAAATGCGAAGGCTTGGTGCTGTTCAGCGCCATCGCCGTCGGCATCGCGGGCAACGAATTGGGCGGACCCATGGGCGCCTACGTCGCCGTCATCGTTGCGGCAGAACTAGGCAAAATCGTCTACAAGGAGACCCAAGTCGACATCCTCGTCACGCCTGCTGTGGTCATCATCAGCGGTGTGCTAATGGCTTACGCCGTAGGTGCTCCCATCCAAAAGGTGATGACCGCCCTCGGCACCTTCATCGAGAACGCCACACAGATGCAGCCCTTCCTCATGGGCATCATCGTCTCGGTGGTCATCGGCTCGGTGCTCACCTTGCCCATCAGCTCGGCGGCTATCTGCCTCGCCATCGGCTTGGGCGGCATCGCAGGAGGAGCTGCCACAGCCGGCTGCTGTGCCCAGATGATTGGCTTTGCCGTGTTGAGCTTCAAGGAAAACCGCTGGGGCGGACTGGTGGCACAAGGTCTCGGCACTTCGATGCTGCAGATGGGCAACATCGTGAAGAATCCCAAAATCTGGATTCCTGTCCTGCTCACCTCCGCCATCACGGGACCCATTTCGACTTGTGTCTTCCATTTGGAGAACATCCCAATTGGTTCTGGCATGGGCACCTGTGGCCTCGTCGGTCCCATCGGCATCTACACCGCCATGCCTGAAGGTGGCATGAACATGTGGATAGGCATGGGTCTGGTCTGCTTCGTATTACCCGCCTTGCTCACATGGCTCTTCGGCCTCGTCTTCCGCAAAATCGGATGGATTAAGGAAGGCGACCTCAAAATCGACTGCTAATGCCGAAAAAGCCCCAAAAGCCACTCACGCCAGACCAGGTTCTTGACAAAATGGCCAAATACTGCGCCTATCAGGAACGTTGTGTAAAAGACGTGAGAGACAAACTGAAGACCTTCGATATCTCCGAAGAGGAAAAAACCAAAATCCTAGAGTATCTGCTGGATAACCGTTTCGTCAATGATGAACGGTTTGCTATGGCTTTTGTTCGAGGCAAAGTCAACCAAAGCGGATGGGGTGTCAACAAAATTCGTTTCCACCTCATGCAGAAAGGCATCGTCAAGGAACTCATCGATGAAGCCCTTGGACAGACCGATGAAGAGGTTTATCGCCAGCGTCTTATTGACATCCTAAAAACAAAGGCCAAGACCGTAAAAGCAGCCACCGACTTCGAGAAAAAACGCAAACTGGCCGCATACGCCATACAGAAGGGATTTGAGAGTTCCTTGGTCTGGGAGGTCTTGAAGGAATTTTGATTTTAGCGATTTTTTGTATCTTTGCTGCCCAATTGAGAGTAAACGATGAAATATCCAAAACGACTGATAACGCAAACCCCCGAATGTCTGACAGAGCCTGTCAGCCAGTCGATTAACGTCATCATCTCGACTTTGTTTGCTCTCGTTTTCTTAACCGCCTATGTCCCTTTTTCAGCCACCGCTTGGTTTCAAGTCGGAAGAGGAAGCTATTTCTTCACCACCCTGGCATTCGTGGGCACTGGCACCTTGTTTCTTGCTCTCAGCCGCACATTGATGACCTGGCTTGTCAAGAAAATGCGGCATTTCCCGTTTTGGTTCTATATCCTGTGGCTTTTCCTTGAAATCGTGTTGATTTCGGTGTTTTACACCCTCCTTTCCTATTTCCAGATACAGCCAACAGGAGGTGAAAGCCTTGGATTTGCATACATCTTGGCCAAGAGTTTCCTCGTTACTTTGGTGGCCTTGGGCGTCCCTTACACCGTCACCGACTTGGTTATCCTTTTGAAAGACACGCAACAGCGACTCATGCTTACCAAGAGCGACACTGTAGAGTCGGATGACGAAGTGATGCCTGAACATACTGAAATCATCAACCTGATGGACAACAACGGCAACCTGAAGTTGTCCGTCAAACTCGACAACCTTTACTACATCAAGGCAGAGGACAACTATATCAATGTTTTTTATCAACGTAGCGGCGCCATCGCCAGTTACATGCTGCGTTGCAAGATGCAAACCATAGCCGACAACTGCGTGGATTCCAGTTCCTTGATGCGTTGCCACCGCTCCTATATCGTCAACATCAAGAAAGTGAGCGTACTCCACAATGAGGCAGACGGCTTCGTCATCGATTTTGAACGCGAGGGTCTGGATTCAGTGCCTGTCTCCAAAACCTATTCAGCAAAGGTTTTGGAAGCCTTCAACAAGAAATAAAAATGAAAGGCCTCGCCAATCGGCGAGGCCTTTCTACTGCTATCGTTTTCAAAATTTATATGCTTAACAATTCATGCCGCCACAGCAGTGGATGACTTGTCCCGTGACATACGAGCTGAGATCGGAGGCGAGGAAGAGAGCCACATTGGCCACATCCTCTGGGGTGCCACCGCGACGCAACGGGATGAGGCTTTCCCATGCCTTACGCACATCCTCTGGCAGAGCATTGGTCATGGCAGTGATGATGAAGCCAGGAGCAATGGCGTTGTGGCGGATGTTGCGCACGCCCATTTCCTTGGCAGCACTCTTCGTAAATCCGATGATACCGGCTTTAGAAGCGCTGTAGTTGCACTGGTTGGCATTGCCCGAAACGCCCACCACGGAGCTCATGTTGATGACACTACCACCAGCCTGCTTCCACATGACAGGCTGCACAGCCTTGGTGAAGTTAAACACCGACTTGAGGTTGACGTTGATGACGGCATCCCATTGTTCCTCGGTCATGCGCTTCAACGCAGTGTCCTTGGTGATACCAGCATTGTTAACGAGAATATCGATGCGGCCGAAGTCCTTGACGATTTCGTCAACGACTTGGTGTGTCTCCTCAAAGTTGGCAGCGTTGGAGGCATAAGCCTTAACCTTGACGCCAAGGGCTTGCAGCTCCTTTTCCGTTTCCATGACGACATCGTTCAAAGCGATATCGGTGAAGGCGATATTGCAGCCTTCCTGGGCAAAACGCAGGGCGATAGCCTTGCCGATGCCACGACCAGCTCCCGTAATCAGAGCCACTTTATTGTCTAATAATCCCATGATTTTCTTTTATTTGGTTTTACAAGTATATTTTTCAATTAGTTTATACAAATCGCTGACAGTCTTGACTTTGGCTGTATCGTTTTCAGAGAATTTAATATTAAATTCGCGTTCAAGAATCATGGAGAGCTCCACAAAATCCAGCGAGTCGGCACCCAGGTCGTTGAAAAGGTGCTTCTCTGGCGTGATCTCACTCTCGCTGATGTTCAGTTTGGTTGCGATAAACGCCCTCGTCTTGTCTTGAATTGTTGCCATAGCATTGATTATTTATTTCTTGTATCCGGCAGTAGGGCAAATGACAATTCACCCTTCACGCACATCTTGCCGCCCACGCTGAGCACAGCGGAACAGATGTAGATGTTGGCACGGTGATAGGTCAGCGTGGCTTCCACCTCAACGGTGTCGCCCGGTTTGACGCTGTTTTTGAAACGCACCTTGTCGATACCAGTGTAGAAGGTCAACTTGCCGATGAGGTCGTCCTTCATCAGGAGGGCACATGACTGGGCCATGATTTCGCAAAGGATGACACCTGGCACGACGGGTTCGCCAGGAAAATGGCCTTGCAGGAAAAACTCCTCGCCCGTCACATGGTACTTGGAATGGGCCACATGGTTCTCGTCGAGGGTCATCTCGTCGACCAGGAGCATAGGCTCGCGGTGCGGAAGATACTGTTTGATTTCGTCTCTGTTCATATTGTTGATTGTTGTTTGTTGAATCGTTTAATTGTTGTAGAGACGCAATGCATTGCGTCTCTACATTGTTTTATTATACCTTCCTAATTGCCAAGCAGGCATTATGTCCGCCGAAGCCCAAGGAATTGGAAATGGCGATGTCAATATTCGCCTTAACGGGTACGTTGGGCGTATAATTAAGGTCGCATTCCGGGTCGGGCTCATCCAGACCTATAGTCGGGGGGATGATACCGTTATTCAGCGCCATCACACTGATGATCAGTTCGATAGCACCAGCAGCACCAAGGGCATGACCCATCTCCGACTTGGTGGAGCTAATGAGTGCCTTATGTGCTTCTTCCTCACCCATCGCAATTTTGATGGCTTTGGTCTCGCCGCTGTCGTTCATGGGCGTACCCGTGCCGTGGGCATTGATGTAAATCGTCTCGCCCGGCTTGAACTTGGCCTCATCCAAAGCTTGCTTGATGGCCAAGGATTGTGTAGTACCGTCGGGACGAGGGGCAGTGCTATGATAGGCATCGCAGCTATTGCCATAGCCGCACAGTTCAGCATAGATCTTCGCGCCACGCTGTTTGGCATGCTCGTATTCTTCAAGAAGAACAATACCTGAACCTTCGGCGATGACGAAACCAGCGCGGTTCTTATTGAACGGCAGCGAGGAGTATTTGGGGTCTTCCGACTTGGTCAGGGCCTTGCAGTTGGCGAATGCGCCTATCGAAACAGGATTGATACCCGCCTCCGAGCCGCCCGTAATGATGGCATCGGCATAGCCGTGCTTGATGGCACGATAAGCCTCGCCAATGCTATGGGTACCCGTGGCGCATGCCGTCACAATCGGAACACAAGGACCTTGTGCGTTGTAGCGGATGGCGACGCTGCCCGAAGCTTGATTGCCAATCATGGTCGGGATCATCAAAGGTGAGATCCAACGCGCACCTTCATCATAATAGGTCTTGACACCCTTCATAATGGTGTCGAAGCCACCGATACCTGAACCAACATACACGCCCAAACGGCTGGGATCCATCTGCAGGTCCTCATTGTCCTTCATGGCCTGATAGGCGGCAGCCAAGGTGTAGACTGCAAAACGGTCGTTACGCTTGACGAAACCCTTGTCAACACCACAAGCCTCGGGATCAAAGTCCTTCAGCTCGGCAGCGATCTTCACGGGGAGATCTGTGGTATCAAACGATTTGATGAAGTCAATGCCACAATAGCCCTTCATCAGGTTATCCCAAATGGTCGGCAGGTCGTTGCCAATCGGCGAAATAGCGCCCATGCCAGTGATTACTACTCTTCTATAATTAGTATTCATATATTGTTATAGTTTTTTCTTCTCTGTTAGTATTTCTATAATGCTGAATTCGGAATGCTGAATGCTGAATGGGGCAAAAACCATCATTCATCATTCATCATTCAACATTCATCATTCAACATTCATCATTCAACATTCATTAAAATTCCCATTCCCAAAGGCAGGCAGCCGAAACGAAGCCGGCGCCAAAGGCACTCATAATGATTTTGTCGCCTTCCTTAATCTTACCTGCTCTCAACATCTCGTCAAGCATAATCGGGATGCTGGCTGATGAGGTGTTGCCATACTTCTCGATGATGGTAGGATATTTCTCTTCGGGACCTCCAATGATGTTGCGGATGCCCTCAATGATGCGCTTGTTGGCCTGATGCAGCAAGAACCAAGTGATGTCTTCGTGGGTCAAGTGATTGTAGTCCAAAACATTCTGGATATCTTTGGCCGACTCGGTAACAGCGGTTTTGAACAATTCCTTACCTTTCATCACCAAAGGCTGGCCTTTGACATAGTGCTGCTCGAAAGGCGTCGTCTCCATGCCGCGCTCATAATAAAGCACATCGCGATCGCTGATCATGGTGAGCTTCACATCCTTAAAGGCCGTGCCTTCGGTCAACACCACGGCACCAGCACCATCGCCGAACAACACGCTGCAATCTCTTTCGTGCCAGTTGCAATATTTCGTGGGTTCTTCAGCACACACAATCAGTATATTCTTGGCATGGCCCGCCTTGATCATGCTGTCGGCAAGCATCAGGGCGTTGACAAAACCTGCGCAAGCCACATTGATGTCGAGACCAGCGCAGGTGACGCCAATACGTTTTTGGATGATACAGCTCAAGCCTGGGGTGACGTGTTGGTTTGCCACATTAGAAACCAAGAGGAAGTCAATCTGGTCGGGCCGCAAACCCGAGGCGTTGATGGCTTTAGTGGCAGCATCAACAGCCAAGTCATATAAAGATTCGGTTGATAAAAGATGACGGGCCTGGATACCCGTTCTTGACGTAATCCAAGTGTCGTTGGTGTCCAAGAAAGTCGCCAAGTCGTCATTGGTGACGGTGAGGGACGGCAACGCGCTTCCAGTTCCAATTATTTTCATTTCGTTTCCGATTAGATTAAAAACTCGTTTTCAATTTTTTTAAAAACGCTACAAAAGTACAGCATCGCATCATGCTGCGTGGAAAATGTGTCCAAAACCGGACTTTTGTGGCGAAATTCGGCTATTTGTGGCGAAATTTGGGCTTTTTTGTGGCGAAAAACCGATTTTCGGACACATATTAGGCCGAATTTCCCTATTTTTGGAGCCAAAATACAACCTGATTTTGGAATAAAAAAGCAGAATTTAAAATGAGAAATAGCAGATTTACCCCGCTCCATCGTGCAATCGCTTTGTTGACTTTCCTCTTCTCGATGATGACTTTTGCCCAAGCACAGACCTTTTTGGGAACGGCTGGCGACCATCTCTGGTCGAATGAGGACAACTGGCTTGACGGACTAAAACCCACCGGAATGTTTTCCGAGGTGACCATTTCCTCCGATGTCATCGTTGATGAAGATGTCAGCATCGGCACCTTAAACAATGCAGGCCATTACTCACTCACCATCCTTTCAGGTAAGATTCTCATGGTGAATACAGCCATCTACTGGGGCGACAGTGATTTCATCCTTGAAGACAATGCCCGATTGGTCCATAGTAATCCCATTCAGGTAACAATAAAAAAGAACATCAGCGCCCACAATGATGACAACCATCTTTGGGACCTCATCGCCTCACCTGTTCGTGAAGACGTCATTCCATCAACGGAGAACGGGATCCTCACCGATCCCGAAACGGCTTTTGCACTATATTCATTTGACGATAACACAACGAATTGGATCAACTACAAAGAGGACCCATTCGTCATCGAAAACGGAAAGAGTTACCTGTATGCCAATGCTTTCGACACCACTTTAATATTTGAGGGAACCACGGTTGGCAGCTATGCCGAATGCAACCTTTCCTATCATGCCGGAAACGGAGCGTATGCTGGATGCAACTTCATAGGCAATCCCTTGCCATGCGAGGCCTTCCTAAACAGAAGCTATTATGTTTTAAGCGATGAAAGCAATTCCTTAATTGCTGTGCCCAATTCCGCAACCAGAAGCGTAGCGCCATGTTCAGGGATTATTGTCAATTCGAATGGCCTTGATGACTCTGAAGTATTGTTTGACTATATGCCATTTTTTCAATATCTTGGTCATCAAGGATATATAGAAATAACTGTGGCCAAGAGTGATGTACCGACATTAGTGCTGGACCAAGCTCTTTTAAGCTTCAACGAAGGTGACGATTTGGCCAAATTCAGCCTGTTCGAGGACGCGCCGAGGGTCTATTTCTCGAATGCCAACAAGGACTTTGGCATCTTAAGCATCGACAGCGTCATTATGCAGCCCCTCAAGTTTAAAGTCGAGAAAAACGGCAACTACACCCTTCATTTTGAAAACAGCAATAACGACCTCGACTACCTGCATCTCATCGACAATATGACGGGCGACAACATCGACCTGCTGACGGCACCAAATTATAGCTTCTCTGCCAAGACCACCGACTATGCCTCACGATTCAAGCTGGTGTTTGACCCACATTATGGCGTGGAAGAAGACGGCCCTTCGACAGGTTCAGAGACCTTTGCGTATTATGCGAATGGTGAAATCATTATCAACGATGTAGAAACGTACCATGGCGCGTCTCTGCAGATGGTGGATATGACGGGTAGAACCGTTTGGTCAGAGACCATAAACAATAGAGACGGTGTGCACACCGTCTCTACCATGTCATCGGGCATTTATGTCCTGCGTCTCAAGGATGGAAACACCATCAGAACGCAAAAGATAGTAATTCCTTAATTAAGATCGGCCTTTGCCTTACATTCCACCCATGCCTTGAGGAGCGCTGCCAGATTCTCCCTCACCTTGGCGGGCGCGTTGTTCAAGTTCCATCTTACCGAAACGGAAGGTCACACCGACCGCCACGCTACGGGTGTTGTACTTATAGTTTGATGTCGACTGCACATACGGGCTGCTATTCGTCTGCCCAAATTGGTTCGTGTTAAAGATGTCGTTCGCGTTGACATACACCGACATCTTGCGGTCGAAGAAGTCGGCACGCAGACCCGCATTAACGCCGAACCAGCCTTTACGCTCGCTGAACAAGGACTGCGTCGGCGAGCTGTAATAGCCCGATGCCGTCACTTCCAGTTTGTTCCAAAGTTTGGCCCACATATTCAGGCGGAAACTGTACGACCACTTCTCAAACTCGTATGGTTTCTCGTTGTATTCCGTATAGATATAGGAATCGTAAAGGTTGGCATAGAAACGCAAGTTGAAGAAAGCGCTCGGACGATACATCATGTTGTACTCAAAACCAGTAGTATGGCTCTTTCCCACATTGACAGGATAGGAATAGGGTACCACACGGTCGTAAAGCCAATGGTATTTTGATAGTTTTATCTGATTGACCTCGTTGTTCTTGCCGCGATAGTAGGCCGACAAACCCACCGAGCCAAAGTTGTTCCAATACTTGGTCCAACCCGCCTCGACGGAGTGGGTGTAGATGCGTTCCAGATCAGGATTACCCGTGCTGTAGCTATCCATGTGATACAATGGGAACATGCTCAATTGTTCAGCATTAGGTGCAGTGATGCGCATCGTGTAGCTCAATTTAAAGTTGTGCATCGACTCGGTGCGGTATGACAGATGCAACGACGGCCTAACGCTGGGAAAATGCTTCCTGAAATTATAATCGGTGGTGTCGCCAGGGAAGGTAAAGGGATATTCTCCGCTGACCAGCTCACTAACGAAGCGGATGCCCGGCTTCACGGTGAAGCCACCGAACTTGTGCTGTAAGGTAATGAAGGCCTCGTTGTTCAGGTTAGTGAAGTTGGCCTTGTAGGAACGGTAGACATCGTTCACCCATTCGCCGTCAACAACCGAATCTGTCTTAAGGTACTGCTTCTCGGGATCATAGCCCACGGTGTAACCCACCGAAATCTCGCCATTCTCGGAATAAGGTCGGTTGTAGACGATTTCAGCTTCAGCGCCCATGGATTTATAACTGTTTTCCTGTCGAAACAGGAAGGTGTAATCCATAGGAGAAGTAAACTGTCGCTTCACTTCACCGCCATTGGCGCCGCCCCAACCCATGCCGTTGACGCTGACAGACAGGCTGTGACCCTTGTTGTCGAACTTGTGCTGGTAATACAGGCCTCCATTGGCGAAAAAGTTTCGGTCGTAGGCATCAGAGCGCTCTTCATAGACGGTATTCAGCGGATTGGGCAGGAATTCTTCACGGGCTGTTGCGGTAAAATTGTTGTTGCCGCCCCAGCTCGGCCAACCACTGAACCAAAGGTTGAGGCTGTTTGCCGTATCAATTTCATAATCAAGGCTAAAGAAACCGCCCGTGTTATAGTTCTTGCTGGTGTAGTACGATGAGTCAGACTCATGGTTGGCCAAAACACCATCGTCGTTGAACAGAGATTGTTCAACCTTGTTGAAGCCTTTCCAATGCGAATAGCCGCCATTGATGTAGGCGTTGACCGTCAGTTTGTCGTTTGACCACACGTAGGAAGCCCATGGACCGATGTAAGGACTCGTCGAGGCATTCACGCCAAAGCTGAAGAACTCATTCTTTTGAATCTTGGCGTTGGTGACGATGTTGATGATACCGTCGGCCTTCGAGCCGTAACGCGCCGAGGGGTTGGTGATGACCTCCACGCGGTCGATGCTGTTGGCAGGCATGGTTTGGATGTAGGTCTTGAGGTTCTCCGCGGTCATGTGCGAGGGCTTGTCGTTGATCCATACCTCCACGCTCGAAGTGCCACGCAAAGTGATGTTTCCTTCCACATCGACCTCCACACCAGGGGCATTCTGCAAGGCATCGGAGGCCGTTCCCGTTTGGATGCTCGGGTCTTCGGCCACATTATACATGGTCTTCTCCCCTTCCACAGCGAACAAAGGACGCTTTTCGGCGACGACCACTTCGCCAAGTTTAGTGGAACCTTCCGAGAGTTTCAACTTACCGAGGTCTTGGTTGCCCTTCACGGTGAGCATCTGCTCGTAGGTCTGGAAACCGATGGCCGAAACAGCCAAACGATAGTCGCCGTTGGGCGCCAATAGTTCAAAACGACCTTTGTCGTCAGAGGCTGCACCGCTCACGAAGACGCTGTCGGCCTGACGAAACAGACCCACATTAACGAAGGGAATGACCTTGCCGTTGGCTTCCTCGACGATGGTTCCCGTCACTTTGTTTTGCGCCAAGCCTGGCATAATGAAGCACCCAATGAGTGCAAAAAGGATAAAAACACGCTTTTTCATAGTTGTAAATGTCGAAAGTGAAAAACTCCTGTTGAATTGACTAAATAACGAAGGTAAAACCGTGTTATTGCCTTCTAAATGAAATAATTGATTGTTTTGTGTACCGATTTTGTTTTAGTGTATTAGTTTATTAGAACACTGCAAAAGTACGGCTTTTTTCGATACTGTCAAGAAAAAAGAGAGTTTTTTTCGATTTTTTTCTTTTCCGCTATTTTACACCTTCGACGATATAGCCTAATCCTTCGAGAAGTTTCAGTACGCCTTGCTCCCCGCAGAGGTGTCCGGCGCCGACGGCGAAGAGTGTTGGTTGCTCTGCCATTATTTCAGGCATCATTTTGATCCAGTTGTGATTACGATTATCGATTAAGGCAGCCTCATCCTCTGGGGAACCACCACATTCACCATTATATTCTTCCTCTAATACCGCTTCTAACTGTTGAAGATCTTGCGAAAAATAGGCATCCGTGATCCGATCGACCAGTTTTGTGCTCTCCTCAAAGTGGTCCACCATACACATAAGGTCATTCACCTGCTTTGGCAGTTCTCCTCCGTAGAGCACTTCCATCTGGAAGTCAACGGTTTCGAACCCCTTGACGCTTTTGCCGTTTTGCAAGGCAAGCACCTGAAAATAACTATCAAGCAGTTCCATGGGATTGAATGACTGTGTCTTCTTCATGAAGGCTGCCAAGGAGAGCGTGGTGGAGAGAGCTACAGGCTTCATCTTTTCCACTTGAGCGGCATAAGCCTCATCATCCAAATTCGTACCCAATACCTCAAGCAACACAGCATTCAGACGTGTACGCTGTTCGGTAGTGAGTAGCGAGGATAGTGTGACCCCTTCCGGCAACATCTGCGACTGCAACATGCGTGCGGCATTCTCAGGTTTGAAAACATCCATCATATCCAATTCACCACATACTTGAGTAGTTTCTTCTATGGCCTGACGCATACCTGGAATGCTATCAGCGAACGAAGCAGGTGCCAAATGGTAAGTGCCGACAATATAGCTAGGTGTTTCAAGGCCATTGCCAGAAATGCGATACAGAATTTGTGCATGAGATTCGAAGGCGAAGCCAACGACAAGTGCCAAAACAATAATAATAACTTTTTTCATAGTTGATGATTTGTAGAATTCGACGATATGCATGATTTTTTATATTTACTGCTTTATCAATTGCTCGCAGAAGGCCTCCACTTCTTCTTTCGACCAATTGGGATTGGCGTTGATAAAGAAAGCACTTGAAACAGCATTAGCGATGCGCCAATCTTGATAAACCAAGCCGTCAATAACGACTGCTATATTGACAGGTTGATGCTGTAGTAGCGCCTCTTCGGTCATTCGTTTGAACATAATCGTGGCTTCAGGCATCAACTCGAGAATGATGGCTGTGAAGGTTCCTTCTTTATAGGGTCCACTGTCCAGTCGTTTGACCAAAGGCTTCCCACCTAGTACCGCCGAACTGATGGCAGGACCGACTTCCGTAGTCTTTTTCAAGGTGTAAAGCATGAGATCGGTGGTATCTGCCGACCATCGACACACCAAAGAATCATTGTCTTCCACAGTTGTGGTCTCAAGAAAACGCTCCTTATCCGGAACCCTAATCCAGTTATAAACCTCCCAAATTTCGAGGCT
>ONJF01000022.1 GCA_900318085.1 uncultured Bacteroidales bacterium | reverse complement strand
TTGTCGCCATGGCAGACCGCCCTGGTCGTGGCCGCCATCCTCTTTGTCGGCACCACCTCGCTCATCATGGAGCGCCGCCACTTCGACCTGATGTACCACCAAGGCTTCGACCAGATTGCCGCCGAGATGCAGCAGGACAAGGACCAATATGGCGACAAGATACAGTTCGCGACAAGGACAGAGATTGGCGAGGCTGCCGAGTTCTACCAAGCGAAGACCGACGTAGTGAACCGCATCGTCTTCAACCGTATCTACAACGAAGAGGGTGATTTAGTACGCGAAGCCGAGTTGGGTGACTTCAACCGTTGGCTCAGCGAACACCACGAAACCCCAATGCTTGGCTTCGGTTGGACCGATTACATCAACCCCATCTGGGAAGTCACAGCCGTGGGCAACTATCCTTACCTTATTGAGAAGAAGGATTGGTTCACCTCGCGTTACCTCACCTTGAGCAAGACCCCGACGGAAGGCGCACAATACCTGCTCAATGAATTGAGTGCCGATTCCAGCCACTACGTTGAAGGCCAAGAATGGGGACAAGCCTGTTCGTTCTCGTGCGACTCACTGCCAAAGGATGTTGAGGCTTTGGGCATCGTCGTCCAATTCCACAACGAGGTAGAAGCCAACCAATGCGTTGCCGTCATCGAGGTTCACGATGCGGCGACCGACTCCCTCCTTTTATGGCACAGCTCATTGCCTGAGGATGGGCATTTCCTGCCTGGCGACCATGCCGTGGCCGACGCCATCCTCTTCAGTGACGACTTCACGCCCGAAGGCAAGACCGTCAAAGCCTACCTCTGGAACCAAGGCAAGAAGCCCCTCGTAGTGACCAAGTTGAGCTATTATTACACAAAGAAGAGCCCTGTCTTGACGGGATTGTATGAGCCGTTAAACTAAGGAAAATCTTTTTGGAACAATTTTTGCAGGTTTTCATTTCGTAACTTTAAATTAAATAGTTATGAAAAAGACAATTTTGGCTCTTGCCATCTTGCTTATGACCATTACGGCATTTGCACAAGAAAGTAAAGAAACATCAATTCGTGTCCCGAGTGGATACACAGGATTTTTGGAAACAGGCCTTGGTGGCGTTTGGACTCAATATGGAGTCGATGGCTATCTTTACAAGATATCAACAACGCACGGCTATCAATTCAATGATAAAGTTTTTGCCGGCCTCGGCGTCGGTTATGCTGTCGGTATCTTCAACTCTCCCAAACTCGTACCGTTTTTCGGATCGTTCCGCTATGTGATTTTGCCTACCAAAATTGTAAGTCCTGTAGTAAGAGTCAGGGCTGGTGGCTATCACGCCCAGAAAAACTGGGGACCTTATGGTGACGTGGGCGTTGGCATCCGCTTCGCCACAAAAAGCCGCATTGCCTTCAACTTGATGACGACATATACTTATTACCACAATGTCACCGTCACACACTATCACATGAACTTGATGGGGATGGGATCCGGTTATTACGAAGACAGGCAAGACAACATCTCAAACATCTCGTTGGTTTTCAGCCTTGAATGGTAAAGGACAAAAAAATCACACAGAACTACTTCCGAAACGAAAAAAAAACTATTTTTGCCTTCAAATTTTAAAGCAATGACAGACGATTCCCAATTTGTATTAGACGAGGCCACTGAAAGCATGGACAACACCATCAAGCACTTGGAGCATGAATTTCAGGGCATCAGGGCAGGCAAGGCCAGTCCTGCCATGCTCAACGGCGTTATGGTTGAATACTACGGAACGACGGTGCCCATCGAGCAGACCGCCAACATCGGCTGCACCGACGCCCGCATGATTGTGGTGCAACCTTTCGACAAGAGCGCTCTCGGCAACATCGCCAAGGCCATCTTGAACGCCAACCTAGGCTTCAACCCCATCAACAACGGCGAGATCCTGCGTATCGCAGTGCCCGCCCTCACCGAGGAACGCCGTAAAGAGTTGGTGAAACGCACCAAGACCGCAGCCGAGGAAGCCAAAGTCGGCATCCGTGGCATCCGCCGCAACGCCAACGAAGACGCCAAGAAATTGGAGAAAGACGTGATCTCGGAAGACGAGTCGAAACTCCTGCAAGAGGAGATTCAAAAACTCACCGACAAATACATCAAGAAGATTGACGACCTCACTGAACTGAAGTCAAAGGACATCCTGACCGTTTAATGCGGAATGCTGAATGCTGAATTATGAAATCGCAGATTCAGCGAAGCTAATGCGGAATGAAGCGAGGCTTAGCAGCGCATCGCGACATTCCGCATTCAGCATTCCTAATTCCGCATTTATAAGACGTTCTCTATCGCCATTTCAAACAGTCGGCTCAACGACACGCCGAAGCATTGCGCCTGCTTGGGGATGATGCTGGCTTCCGACATGCCAGGCACGATGTTGGCCTCGATGAAGAACACGCCTTCGTCGCTGACGATATAGTCCATGCGGACAAAGCCCTTGCATTCCAGTTTCTCATACAGCATCGCCGTGGTGGCCTTGATCTCCATTGCGATTTCCTCGTCCACCTCGGCAGGTGTCACCTCGTCGCATTTGCCGGCGGTGTATTTGGCTTCATAATCGAAGAACTCGTTCTTGCTGCAAATCTCGGTCAAGGGGAAGACCATCATCTTGCCTTTAAACTCCATGGCGCCGCAGCCGAATTCTCGTCCATCGACGAACTTCTCGCACATCACCTGACGGCCCGCAGCACGTGCCGTAAAAATGGCCGGGACAAGGTCTTCAGCCGTCTTCACCTTCGACACACCCACGCTTGAGCCATTACATGTCGGCTTGACGAACAGAGGCAGACCCAGTTTCTTGATGATTTCGTCGGCATCATATTTCTCGCCTTCATTGATAAGAATGGAAGGAGCCACCTTGACTCCGTAGGAAGCCACCACTCTTTTGCAGAAATCCTTATGGAACGTGAGCGCACACGTGGTCAAAGGCGACGAAGTGCAAGGAATGCCCATCAGTTCCAGATACCCCGAGAGCGGTCCGTTCTCACCCGGCTCGCCATGCACCGCATTGAAGGCCACATCGAACTTCGTCCTGTGTCCCCCTACTGAAATGGAAAAATCATTCTTGTCAACGTCAACCCGGGTACCGTCCTTCAAAAGTCCATACCATCCTTTCTTCGACACTACGATAATCTTCGAATTATACTTTTCCGGATCCAAGTTCTGCTTGACCACTTGTGCACTTTTGACGGAAATTTCAAACTCTCCTGAATCTCCGCCACAAATAATTGCCACGTTTTTCATATTTTTTGTAATTTTGTCGGTTTAAAATCCCATCCCAAGTACGGGATGAAAAATGAACAATAAAACTGCTCAAAATTGAGTTGTAAAAAACACGGCTAAAATAGTAAAAATATGGGACGCCTACACTTCCTCAAGGAAAAGAAATTTTATCTCAACCTGCTCATCATATTGGTGCTTTGCGTTGTCATGCTATGGTTAACATTCAAATTGTTAGACAGATACACCCGTCACGACAAGGTCTATACCATGCCTGATTTTGTGGGTCAGAACTACTATCAAGTGAGACACGACCACGCCAAAGACTTCAACTTCATCCTGATTGACAGCGTTTATCCCAAAGGACAGGAACCTGGAAGCATCTATCAGCAAGATCCTTTGCCAGGCTCGAAGATCAAGAAAGGAAGAAATGTCTATGCCATCATCGTGGCCGTGACGCCTGAAAAGACCACCATGCCCAACCTCAAAGGCATCGGCCTGCGCGAGGCCATCGGCCGAATTGAGTCGGCCGGTTTGGAGTTGGACCGCCTGGAATATGTCGACTACAATTACAAGAACAACATCGTTGAGCAATACTACCAAGGACAGCCTATCGCAAAAGGCACCGAACTCGTCAAAGGCAGCAAGATCGTGCTTCATGTCGGCATCGGCCAAGACAAGAGCAACGTGAAAGTGCCCAACCTGATTGGAAAACCTGCCGAAGAGGTGAAACGATTACTCAACCTGGCAGGCCTCAACCTCGGCGAAGTGGTCAGGGAGGACAACGACAGCATCCAATACGAATGTCTTATAAAGATGAGCCCTGGCCCCAGTTCGGGTGCAGTCAAGCCTGGCACTTACGTCAACGTTTGGTACCATTCGAGCCGCACCATGGACTTCAAGAAAGAGATGCAAGAGTTGCTGCACGAGGACTCCGTCACCAATGTTCCAAAAAAGACCGTAATTGACACCGTTATCGAAAAAGAAATCATTGAGACCACCGACTATGAAGAACAAGAAGAATTTGAAGATGAGTTTTAAGGCTTGGGCAGTAGCCTTTGTGATGGGTCTTTTCGCCAGCCAAGCCACAGCCCAAGAGATATTGACCCCATTTGGTTTAGGTAGTGAGAAAAAAGAGCCAAGCAGAGAGGCCGCGCCCGCTCGTTTCCTGCCTTTCTTCGACGATTTCAGCCATACAGGCTTATTTCCTGACTCAACCAAGTGGACTGATTTCGACGTTTTGGTGAATGACGGATTCCCGCTCAACCCGCCCAACCGCAATGGTGCCACTTTAGACGTCTTGGATGCCAACGGCAAGGTGTACAGCTATGCCATCAGCAACGCCTTCGTCGCCGAGCACCTCACTTCAGTCCGCATCCGTCTCGACTCTATCATGGAGCCAGAGCCACGAGCCCTCACGCCCGCCGACTCGATCTATTTGAGTTTCTGGTACCAGCCCCAAGGCAACGGCAACCCGCCCGAGGCACAAGACTCACTGGTGCTGCAGTTCGGCACCACCACTGAGCGTCAGGAGTTCCTGTTCCTCGATTACCAAAACTATGACATCGCCGACATCTTCGCCGAGATGCAGGTCGACACCCTCTTCCCTGGCGACACCATCTGGGCCTCAACGGGCTGCCAACCCGGCCTGTTCACGATTGTCACCGACACCTTGACGCCCATCACGCAAGGCGAGATTGCAGTGCCCTGCGACTCGGTGTTCACCACTGTGGCCGACACCACGTGGTATCACATCTGGAGCGTGCCCGGCCAGACCTTGGAAAGCTTCATGGCAGAGAATGACGGTCAGTATTTCAAGCAAGTGATGATCCCCATCCTCGACTTGCGTTATTTCCGTGACGACTTCTACTTCCGCTTCTACAACTACGCCAGCATCGTCAACGCATCGCTGCCGGCCAACCGTAGCAATGAAGACAACTGGAACATCGATTTCGTCTATTTGGACCTCGACCGTTCGGCCACCGATACCGACTATCCCATGCTGACCTTCTCAGGACAACGGCCCTCGTTCTTCAACCGTTACCAAGCCATCCCCTATCGCCAATATCGCGTCAACCCCAACTCGGCCATCCGCGAGAATCTGGAAATCGACATTGCCAACTTGGACGGCATCGACCATGAGGCCAGCTACTATTATACGGTGCAACAAATCGGTGGCAACCAACACTATACACGGCATGTTGACCCTGTCACCATCCAACCCTATCGTGAGTCAGGTTTCCTCGACTGCCCTGAATTCGGTGAGTCTCCCGCCTGTCCTTATGTGGGCGAACTCTTTGCCCTCGACATGTGGAACGACTCGGTATCCTACCAGATCAGCCACTATGTCTACGATTCCACTGTCAACCCGCCTTTGGTCGACTCTTTGGTGTATCGCATGGGCATGTATAACTACTACGCCTATGATGACGGCATCCCCGAACTGGGCTTCGGCGTAAGGCCTGCTGGTGGTAAGTTTGGCGTGCGTTTCGACCTCACCGACTACGACACCATTCAAGGCGTGCAGATGCTCTTCAACCACACCCTCAACGATGCCAACGACAAGTATTTCGACATCGTGGTTTGGAAAGACGAGAACGGCAAACCCGGCGAGGAGATCTACCGCATGCAAAACCAGCGCCCACATTGGCAAGAGCAGCCCTACCGTTTCACGTACTATAAATTCGATAAGACCGTGACCTCAGCCAGCACCTTCTATGTCGGCATCGAGCAACGCAACGACGCACTCATCAACATCGGCTTCGACGCCTCTGTCGACAACATCCAATACAACTTCGTCAACACCAACGGCTCTTGGCAACAAAGTAGCAAACACGGTTCGCTGATGATACGACCTGTTGTGGGTGCCTCATACTATATTGGTGTGGAAGAGAACGGCCCTTCGACAGGCTCAGGGACCTTTACGATCTATCCCAACCCAGTTCGCAGCACCTTGCATATCGAAGGCGACGTCGAGGGTAGCCAGATGAGCCTCTACGACATCATGGGGCGCAAAGTGCTGGAAGCCGAAGGACAAAGCGAGCTTTCGGTGGACCATCTAGTCAACGGACTGTATTTCATCCGTGTCATCACTGCCGAAGGCCAAGTCATCAACCAGAAATTCATCATCGAGAAATGAACGACGACCTCAACGAAGTCCTTGAAAACGAGCTGGCTGAAGAAAGTACCGAGCTCTATGAGCATATACGCATGACCGTCGACCCGGGCCAACAGCCCGAGCGCATCGACACCTTCCTGACCAACCACCTTTCCAACATCTCGCGCAACCGTGTGCAGAATGCCGCCAAGGCAGGCAATATCTTGGTCAACGACAAGGTCGTCAAGCAGAACTACAAGGTGAAGCCCAACGACGTGATCTCCATCGTGTTCACCTATCCGCCCCGCGAGACCGACATCAAGCCTGAACCCATCCCGCTGAATATCGTCTACGAAGACGACGATGTCATCGTCATCAACAAGCAGGCTGGCCTGGTGGTACACCCCGGTCACGGCAACTTTGAGCACACCTTGCTCCACGGCCTGGCTTACTATTTCGAGCAGACCCACCAGAACATCGAGAACCGTTTCGGTTATCTCGTCCACCGTATCGACAAGGACACCACTGGCTTGATGATCGTGGCCAAGAACGAGGCCGCACAGGCCGTGCTGGCGCATCAGTTCTTTGAGCACAGCATCCACCGTCGTTATTATGCCTTGGTTTGGGGCGACTTCACTGAGGACGAAGGCGTCATCGAAGGCAATATTGGACGCAGCGCCAATGACCGCCGCAAGATGACCGTCTATCCGGACGGTGACCACGGCAAAGACGCCATCACCCATTGGAAAGTGTTGGAGCGCTTCGGTTATGTCACCTTGAACGAATATCGCTTGGAGACAGGCCGCACCCACCAGATACGTGTCCACTCACAATACATCGGACATCCTTTGTTCAACGATGCCATGTATGGCGGTGATGTCATCCTGAAAGGCACCACCTTCTCGAAATACAAGCAATTCATCGACAACTGCTTCAAGATCATGCCGCGCCACGCCTTGCACGCCAAGGAGTTGGGCTTTGTGCATCCTACGACAGGCAAACAGATGATGTTTACCTCTGAGCTGCCCGATGATATGAAACAGGTGCTCGAGAAATGGAGGGTGTATCTGAAAGCAAGGAATCTGTTGGAGGAATGACTAGATTCCCTTCGGGAATGGAGTAATTCCTGTTCCAAAACAAAGCGGCGGCTGATAAGGTTCTTATTGACATAAGACTTAACAGGCCGCCGCTTGATATATTTTGATGGCTTTCCATTCCCGAAGGGAATCTCCTATTCTATTTCTTCTGTTTCTCCGCCAAGGCCTTATCCAAATCGAGGAGGAAACTGCGGGTCTTGTCCAAAGTCTCCAGTAAAATGATGCGCTCCTCATAGTCGCTGAAGCGTTCCTTGAGGGCTTGCTTGGCACCGGCCAGCGTGTAGCCTTTCACCTTGAGCAGCTGATAGATGACATGCACATAGCGCACGTCGCGTTCGGTGAAGAGACGGTTGCCTTTCTTGTTCTTGCGTGGACGCAGCACGTCGAACTCCTTCTCCCAATAGCGGATCATCGAGGTGTTGACATTGAACATCGCGGCCACTTCGCCGATGCTGTAGTAATATTTGCCGGTGGTATTCTCTTCCATGATTAATCCATTGTTTGGGTAGGTAAGGTTGACTGTTGCAAGATCTGGTCGTATTGTTCAGGGGTGAGGTCTTGGTACAAGAAGTTGATGGGGTCTATCTGAACGTCATTCTTCAGCACCTCGTAGTGAAGATGGACGCCCGTAGCCTTGCCCGTGGCGCCGATAAAGCCAATCACCTGACCTCGTTTCACCTTCTGGCCTTTACGCACAGCCGCTTTCTGCAAGTGGGCGTAACGCGTCTTGTAGCCATATCCGTGGTCGATGATCACCATATTGCCATAGCCCCATTCGTTGCTCTCCACGTCAAACACCACGCCGTCGCCCGTAGCGTAGGCCTCGGTATTCAGCGTCGACGAGAAGTCGATGCCGCTATGGAATTTCTCAATCTTATAGATCGGGTCTGGACGATAGCCGAAATACGACGAGATGTATTTGATCTCCGACTCCTTCAAGGGGAAAATGGCGGGGATGTGCGCCAACATGTCCGACTTGTTGCGTACCATGACAAACAGCGAGTCGTACGACACCGACTGATGATACAGCTGGCTTGAGATAACGTCGAGTTTGTGTGCCGCATTCACCACCAAGCCTGAATTCATATAGCCATACATGTCGGCATAACGGTCAGCATCGGTGAAGCCCGAGCGACGCACCGAACTCGGAATGGGGTCGGCCTCAAACACCAAGCGATAGATGTTATTGTCGCGTTGCTCCATATCGGTCATCAACGCCTCCATGTTGTCGAGACGGTCGTTCAAGATCTCGTATTGCAGCTTCATGTACTCCAACTCGCGAGCTTGTGCCTTCTCTTTCGGCGACTTGAGGAAAGTGAACAGCAACACGGCGAACAGAAAAGCGACGCCCAACACTGCAAGCGTGATTAAGAGAACACGAAAGAACGCCCTTGACTTCGAAGTCTCAAGCACTTCAAAGTTTTGGGTCAAATGGTTGAATATATAACGCTTTTGTTTGGCCATAAATCTTTCTGGTTGAGCGACAAATAACGCCCAAAAACGAAAACATGGTGCAAAAATAGAAATTTTACCGTAAATTTGCACGTTTTTTTGAATCGTTTTTTAAAGTAAAACATCATAACTCACTATAAATGAATGCTTACGAGATAAGAAATAGTTTCTTGGACTTCTTCCGTTCCAAGGAGCACACCATCGTGCCGTCGGCACCCATCGTCGTCAAGAACGACCCCACACTGATGTTCACCAACGCTGGCATGACAGAAATGCCTGCGCGTGTCGGGCAAGCACAACGACCTCGAGGAAGTGGGCCACGACACCTACCACCACACCATGTTCGAGATGCTCGGCAACTGGTCGTTTGGCGACTACTTCAAGAAAGAAGCCATCGCCTACGCCTGGGAGTACCTAACAGAAGTGGTGAAGATTGACAAGGACCGTCTCTATGTCACCGTCTTCGGCGGCGACGAGAAGGACGGCCAGCCTGCCGACATGGAGGCCTACGGCTACTGGAAAGAGCACGTCAACGAAGACCGCATCATCTACGGCAACAAGAAGGACAACTTCTGGGAGATGGGCGAGACGGGTCCCTGCGGTCCCTGCTCTGAGATCCACATCGACCTGCGCGATAATGAAGCCAGAAAACAAGTCCCTGGTCGCGACCTCGTCAACATGGACGACCCGCAAGTGATCGAGATTTGGAACCTCGTGTTCATGCAATACAACCGCATGGCCAACGGCCAGCTGGTGGAACTCCCCGCCAAGCACGTCGACACGGGCATGGGCTTTGAGCGCCTCGTCCGCGTGCTGCAAGGCAAGACCTCGAACTACGACACCGACGTGTTCCAACCCATCATCCAGGCCATCGCCAAGATGTCGGGCATCGAATACGGCAAGGCCGAGAAGACCGACATTGCCATGCGCGTCATCGCCGACCACCTGCGTGCCGTGAGCTTCGCCATCGCCGACGGACAGCTGCCGTCGAACAACGGCGCCGGCTACGTCATCCGCCGCGTGTTGCGTCGTGCCGTGCGCTACGGCTTCACCTTCCTCGGCTTCGAAGAGCCGTTTGTGTGCCAGCTCCTGCCCATCCTGGTGCAGCAGATGGAACACAACTATCCCGAGATCAAGTCGCAGCAAGAGCTCGTCAGCAAGGTCATCCGCGAAGAGGAGGCCTCGTTCCTGCGTACCTTGGCACAAGGCATCAAGCGTTTTGAGGGTTATGTGGAACAACATAAGGGTCAGGACATCGACGGCAACTTCGCCTTCGAGCTGTTCGACACCTTCGGCTTCCCCATCGACCTCACCCAGCTGATGGCCTCCGAGAAGGGCATCAACGTCGACATGGAAGGCTTCAAGGCCAACCTCGAAGAGCAGAAGAACCGCTCACGCAAAGCCGCCGAGAAAGCCAATGGCGACTGGGTGGTGGTGAACGAGAGCGAGCAGCCCACCGAGTTTGTCGGCTACACCGACATGAGCTGCGAGAGCCACATCCTGCGTTTCCGCGAGGTGGTGGCCAAGAAGAAGACCCACTTCGAGATCGTCCTCGACAAGACCCCGTTCTATGCCGAGATGGGCGGTGAGGTGGGCGACACCGGCACCTTGACCTCCGAGAACGAGACCATCAAGATCGTCAACACCGTCAAGGAGAACAACCTTGTCATCCATATCACCGAGCAGCTGCCGCAGAGCCCCGAGGTGGCCTTCACTGCTGCCATCGACGTGGAACGCCGTCAGCGCATCGCCAACAACCACAGCGCCACCCACCTGATGCACGCTGCCTTGAGGCAGGTGCTGGGTAGCCACGTGGAGCAAAAGGGCTCGTTGGTCGACGACCAGCGCCTGCGCTTCGACTTCAGTCATTTCGCCAAGATGACACCAGAGGAGATCCAAAAGGTGGAGAAGATCGTCAACCAGAAGATCCGCGAGAACATCCCGAATGTGACCTACGCCGAAATCCCGATTGACGAAGCTAAAGCCATGGGTGCCACGGCATTGTTTGGCGAGAAATATGGCGACAAGGTGCGCGTGGTGGTCTTCGACAAGGACTACTCCATGGAACTCTGCGGTGGCTGTCACACCAGCGCCACGGGCAACATCGGCATGTTCAAGATCGTCAGTGAAGGTGCCATCGCTGCGGGCATCCGCCGTATTGAAGCCATCACCGGCGAGGCCGTGGAGCAATACCTCGACGAACAGCTCGACCTCATCGGTCGCCTGCGCGAGTGCGTCAAGTCGCCCGACCTGGTGAAGGCCGTCACCTCGCTCAACGAGCAAAACTCCGCCTTGAAGAAAGAGGTGGAGCACCTGATGCAGGAGAAGGCCCAGGCCATGGCCGAGAGGCTGCACGAAAAGGCCTTTGACCACGAAGGCTACAAACTCATCATGGAGACCCTGCCTTGCGGTGGCGACCAGCTGCGTAACATCGCCTTGATGCTGAAACAGATGAACGAGAGCACCATCGCCATCCTCGGCTCCGTAGCGGAAGGCAAGCCTTCGCTCTGCCTGTTGCTACCCGAAGCCTTTGCCGACGCCAAGGGCCTGGATGCCACAAAACTCATCCGTGAGGTGGCCAAGGAGATCCAAGGCGGTGGCGGCGGACAGAAGACCCTCTGCGTGGCCGGTGGCCGTAATGCTGATGGATTGCCGAAGGCTATGCAGATGTTGAGAGAAAGGATTTAAAACTAATAACCATTCAACCTTAATATCATGACAAAGAGACTCATTTTGGCAGCCTTCGTCGCTGCGATGGCACTCACCTCATGCCACAAAGATCCCGTTCCGACTCCAGACCCAGAACCGCAAACCGTGACGCGGTTAGCTAGGGAGGAAGGCATATCTTCGAGCTCGACGCTCACCATGGAAGCCTCGGCGGACTACATCTGGGAAAACGGCAAGCTGATGCGTGTTTGCGACACGATATCCCTGCCCATTGCAATCACCACAACCCATGAGAGGATGGTTTACGAAGGTGGCAACATCGTGAAAGTCGAAGAGGAAAGCGGTAAATGGGAGCATCGCTTCACTTACGAAAACGGTCTGTTAGTGAAATACCTCACCATTAACGAGGGCGACTCGGCGATTTGGGGTACGGTTTCCTACAACGCCGATAACCTTGCGGAAGAGATCATGTATCATGACGGAACAAAAACGACCAAGTGGAACCTGACTTGGGTGGATGGCGACGCCACTCAGGTGGTGCAAGAAATTCTGGAGCCTGAAAACATGGCCGGCACCCAAATTTTCATCTATGAGTACGACGACAGACCTTGTATTTATAC
The DNA here is from genome assembly GCA_900318085.1 of uncultured Bacteroidales bacterium. Classification (GTDB taxonomy): domain Bacteria; phylum Bacteroidota; class Bacteroidia; order Bacteroidales; family F082; genus Limimorpha. The sequence continues at coordinate 51,097 of ONJF01000022.1, read as the reverse complement.
TGGCTTCCCCATGGCCTATTCCGTCTTCGACGGCGATGGCATTCGCGTTGCCACACGCCAATCGAAGCACAACCTCATTAAAGGAGGTTACAACTACTACTACAGCCAAGACAACGGCCTGTTGATTTCCACCGCGTCGGCGAACGACTCCACGTCCTACCACTACATCGAGCAGACAGTGGAATAAAGATTTGCCGACAGAGCAATATAATTGACGACAAGAGCCGCCTCGAGGATCCTCGAGGCGGCTTTGCATTTAAAAGCGCCTCCTCCATGTCGGCCGGGCCTGCGCACCTAACCCGGTCAGCCTTTGGCGTTCTCAATCTCTTAGAGCGAAGCAGCCATGTCATGCCGACACAAAATAGCGCAGTGACGGACATCGTCGAACGACCTTTTGCGGTCGGCAGTGGCGATGGTGATGTAATAATGCCCATTGCGGGCATAATCCCATCCTCACAAACGGTTTGTCATGAAAATCGGAATTTACCGTTATTTGGCCGTTCATTAGAAGTGGTAGCAATTCGTCGCGTTGCATAGTCAAGTTTTCGTTCTCTTTTTGAATCTCCAATTGCTTCTCATTGACTGCAATTATCATAGCTTCCCATAAATTTAGAATCTCATCACTGGGTTTTAGAATCAAGAATTTCAAAATATCATCGCGCGAAACTTCTTTGAAAGTTGTTCCTGTTCCTAATTGTTCAATCTGCTTAATATGAGTCTGAATATAATAATACAGATAAGTTGAAACATTTGCATTTTTTGGCACAAAATTCTTGAATCCTTGATTTGTGCATAATTCAGCTTTTGCGATTGCAAGCAAACCTATCGGTGCTCTGCTTGACATCAATATAGTATTTGGGGGAAGCAGATGTGTGCTACAAGAATCATAACCATCTTTTGAAATATTGCGTTCACCTTGATAGACAAACTTTTGCTGTTGATTTGACAAATCTTTTGGGGTTATCCAAACGACATCACCACCATAGTTTTGCTCATCTGTTGTTGATGGCGTAGCACCATTATAAACTTCTGCAACATCATAAATAGTCTTTACTTCCCATCCTACTGGTATTTCCCGTTTCAGCTTCTCATTCCAAACCATCTTCCCGCCACTCGACTTATATGGCCAGCCATTCTCATCTGGAAAATCAAACTGCACAAACCAATAGTCGTAAAGCTGCTTGGCAAGGGCTTCTAAATTCCGATTTATCAAACATCCTTATATTGTATTAAGGAAACGATAAATCTCAAAATCATGAAAGAAAACATCATTCAGGCAGTGCTCGCGGCGATGCAGCGCGACTTGGACTGCCGACAAACGGCTCGGCTGAAAGCTGTGCTCCTTCAAGAACTGCAAGGAATCGAAATGAAAGAATGTGGTTTCGACGAGAAGAAACGAACAAAAGAAAACTTTGACCTTCTCACCGCCTTCATCTCAGCAAAAAAGATAGAAGGCTGTTCCGAAAAAACACTTTGCTATTATCGTAAGACCATCGAAAGGCTATTGCATGTCGTTGAAGTTGCAGTCAACCACATCACCACAAGCGACATACGGCAATATCTATCCCATTATCAAGAGCAACACCATTCGAGCAAAGTGACCATCGACAACATGCGTCGCATTTTTTCCAGCTTCTTTTCTTGGCTCGAAGACGAAGACTATATTGCAAAGAGCCCAGTCCGTAGGATTCACAAAGTAAAGACAGATTCGCTTGTAAAAGAAGTGCTGAGCGACGAGCAATTGGAGCAACTGCGCGACAACTGCACCAACATGCGCAACCTCGCCATCATCGATGTGTTGGCATCGACAGGCATCCGCGTGGGCGAATTGGTGAAACTCAACCGCAACGACATCGACTTCCACGAAAGACAATGCATCGTATTTGGCAAAGGCAACAAGGAACGCCTAGTCTATTTCAACGCGAGGACGAAACTGCATTTGCAACAATACCTCAATGAGCGGACAGACAAGAATCCCGCACTGTTTGTCTCTCTGTTTTCACCACACAATCGGTTGACCATCAGTGGAGTCGAAGTCTGTATAAGGAAATTGGGGCAACAACTCGACATCCCGAAAGTGCATCCCCATAAATTCCGTCGCACGCTGGCAACCATGGCCATCGACAAGGGAATGCCCATCGAACAAGTTCAGCGTTTGCTCGGCCATGTACGCATCGACACCACGCTCCATTATGCCATCGTCAACCAAAACAACGTTAAACTTGCACACAAAAAGTATTTGGGATAACCGCCTCTGTACTTATTGAATGATTTTTTGAGTAACTTTGCGCCAAATTGGTGCAAGTATGGCAGACGACGAAATCATCAAGCAAGACGACAACTTTGAAGCGACTCCATCACAAGCGGAATTGTTCAATGATGCGTGCAACATTATCGAACAAGCGCAAGTTGTAGCCTATCGTGCCGTAAACGAAACGCTCATCAAGCGCAACTGGCTGCTTGGTATGCGTATTCAGCACGAGGTACTAAAGGATACTCGGGCGACGTATGGAGAAAGGATTATTGCGGAACTGGCCCAAAGGCTTACAGAGCGATATGGCAACGGGTTCATCAAAAGGAACCTATGGCATTTCATTGATTTTTATGCCAAACATCCCGACTTTTTCCAGACCTTATCCGGCGCGAATGAGATTGTGAACGCAGTGAGTTCACAATCTGCAACTGCCGAAAACAACATTGTGAACGCGGCGAGTTCACAATTCTCCATAACCAACATTTGGCAAGCGATAACCACAAAATTCCCCATTCGGCTATCTTGGACCCACTATCGCATCATCTTGCAAGAGCAAAACGCCGAGGCCCGCACATGGTATGAGAACGAAGCTGCCACCGAAATGTGGAGCACCCGCACCTTGCAACGCAACGTGTCGTCGCAATATTACCATCGCATGCTGAAGTCGCAGGACAAGGCTGTTGTCCACGACGAGATGGTGAAACTGACAACGCCCTTACAAGACAGGCTTGAATACCTGAAGAATCCTGTGGTGGCCGAGTTTTTGGGGTTCAAGAACAATACGGCCTACACCGAGAGCGACCTGGAGCAGCGCATCATCGACCACCTGATTCCTTTCCTCATGGAATTGGGCAAGGGCTTCACGCTGGCCGACCGTCAAAAGCGCATCCACACCGAGAAAGAGGATTACTATATCGACTTGGTGTTCTACAATTACAACCTGCGCTGCTTCGTGTTGATCGACCTGAAAACCACAAAACTGCGCCATCAGGATGTGGGGCAAATGGACATGTACGTGAGGATGTACGATGAAATGATGATCCCGCAAGGTCACAATCCCACCATAGGCCTTTTGCTCTGCGCCGACACCGACGAGGACGTGGCCCACTACAGCGTGCTGAACGGCAGCGACCAACTCTTTGCCGCAAAATACCTCACCTATATGCCCACGCAAGAGGAACTCCGCCGCGAGATCGAACAACAGAAAGAGTTTTTCAGGTTACAGAATGAAAAATAACCGAGTATCATGAAGCTAACGAAGTGTAAATTAGGCGAATTGGTGAATGTTACCCGAGGCATGAGTCTCTCTGGCCAGTATTATTCTGAAAAAGGAGAACTTATCCGACTTACTCTTGGCAACTTCAACATGAACGGTGGTGGCTTCAAGAAAAACACATCCAAATCGGACTTGTATTTTACCGGTCCTGTTCGCGAAGAGTTCATCTTAAAAAAGGGAGACATCATTACTCCATTGACAGAGCAATCGTTGGGATTGCTTGGCACGACAGCCCGCATCCCCGAAAACGGGAAATACATTCAAAGCCAAGATGTTGCACTTGTAAAATGCAAGCCAGGCAAGATAGACCCTAACTTCTGCTATTATCTTGTTTCTTCCCATTCCGTAAAGCAGCAATTGAGTGCAGCCGCACAACAAACAAAAATAAGGCACACCTCCCCTGAAAAGATAATGAACTGCACCGTATGGGTTCCCGAACTACAAGAGCAAGAGCGAATCGGGGCTCTCCTGACCGCAATAGATTCAAAAATAGAACTTAACTGTTCGATAAATCGGAATTTAGCTGCTTAACTTCCACCTGCCCATTCATCAACAACGGAAGAAGATTATCGCGCTGTTTGACAAGGCTATTGTTCTCTGATATATTGGCATCCATCTTTGCATAAATCTCTTTTATCACATTATAAAATTTGACAATAAGAGTTTTAGGCGCATTTATCCATTTGTTTGCCAAAAACACATCTGTCATGAAATTCTTAATGCCACTTGTCTTTCCCTCATAATTGAACATTATGCCATTATCATAGAACATATTCCAAACATAGAAGAAATATGCAGAATCACGATAATCCTTAAAAGAGAAAGCATGACAAAAATTAGAACAGCTTATGTTTCCTCCATTTCTTTCGATAACGCCAGGCGTGATATAAGCACTTCGGCCTGTTGCCTGAACAGGGCTTCCCCCGGATACCTCTATCACAACATCCCATTCCGTTAGTAGTTTTTCAACTTTATTCGATTTGATATATCTCTTCGGAAGGTCATTGAGTGATAATATGTCGGCACCTCTAATGCATCCTATTTCTATTAAATTGCCTGACGGCTCATCAGTTCCCCAATCGCCAGTGTTGTTTTTTCCAATAAAATCACTCAATCTACATACATTCCAACCAAACGGTATACTCATCTGAATATCCTCATTCCACACCATCTTTCCACCACTCGACTTGTATGGCCTGCCATTTTCATCCGGAAAATCAAACTGCACAAACCAATAGTCATAAAGCTGCTTGGCGAGGGCTTCTAAATTCCGATTTATCGCTCGATTGAGGGCAATTTTACGGTCGAGGGTATCTAATACCTCAACAATTTGATTCTGTTTTTCTATTGGAATCTGTGTAATGGTTGCTTTATCAAATGCATTTTCAATTTGCAAATTTTTCAATCCCGAAGTTTTCCCTTCAAAGTTGAAAAACACATCATTATTGTAAAGATGTTGCAAGTAGTAATACACATATTTGGGATTCCATCCTGGTTTTATCCTAAAGGCTGTACAAAAGTTTGTACAAACTAAATTTGTGGCATTGCTAATAAGTTCTTCAGAAACAAAAGCAGTTCTTCCTGTGGATTGGGTCGGACTCCCTCCTGATTTTTCAATAATAATATCGCCAACCTTCAATTGCTTGTTAGCAAAAGAACGGTTCGAAATATAGCGTATTGGAATATGATTATAATCGCTGTTCCAAATAGGAACGATATCAGCCCCTCGAACACATCTAACAGCATGAGGGGATTCCGATGAGAAAGATTCTTCGCCCCAATCTCCTGGTATGAAGGTTTCTATTATTTCGGACAGCTTATATTTCTTCAGTTCCATATTACTTACCCTTTTTTGTCTTGTCAAGATAAGATTGTATTAGAGACAACTTTTCTTCAACTTCTTTACGCTGGTTGATCAAATCTTCAAGGTATTGGATTCTTTTCAACTGTCTCTCTGCTGCATCAGCAGCTTCCAAACGGTTGACAACATAAGAAGGCAGATGTGTTGTTTCAACATCTACTTTCGCGGCTTCAATTTGCTGGTCCAATTGCATCAATTGTTGCTCATATTGTTTTTTCGCTTCCAACATTGTTGGGTTTTGTGCAGCCACAAACACATCCAATAGATTATATGTGGCATCAACCTGCCTCTTGATTTCTTTTGTCGAACTACGAGCAACTATCAATGCCACAATTATGGCAATTACTCCCACAATAGGACTTAATACCGTAGCCCAAAACAAAACCGTATTCATTTTAATCCAATCCGTTAAACTTCAACAAATCCAGCTGCTTTATAATCTCTGCCTCCAACTCGCAGCTTTCGGCAAACTGTCGGCTCAGCTCCTCCTTGTAATGCGCCATGCGGGCGTTGAATTCCTCCTCGGTGATGTCGACATACTCAATCTTGATGTCGAAATACTGCCCTGCCGAGAGGCTGTAGCCCTTGGCCTTGATGTCGGCATAGCTGACGCACACGCTGAAGTCGTCGACCGCCTTCTTGTCGCGGAAGGTGGTCACAATCTTGTCAATCTCTTCCGCATTGAGGCGCACCTTCTTCAAGCCGTTGGCGTCCTTGTATTCCTCGCCGAGCTTCGAGGCATCCACCAAAATCACGGTGTCGTCGTCGGTCTTGTCGGCACTCTTGTCGAAAAACAGCACCGACACATTGGTGCCCGTGTTGGCAAACACATTGGAAGGCATGCTCACCACGCCGCGCACCACATGGTCGTCGACGATGCGGGTCAGAATCTTGTTCTCCACCCCACTCTTTGCCGTGATGAAGCCCGTGGGAATCACGATGGCGCCCTTGCCGTTGGCCGCTATGGAGTTGATGACATGCTGGATGAAGCAGGTGTAGATGGCCATCGACTCCTTCTTCTTGGCGGGGACTGAAGGCACACCTGCCCAAAAGCGGAACTTGTCGGCGGCGATGGTCTCGCGATAGTCGGAGAAATCGAGTTTGAAAGGCGGATTAGAGACCACAAAATCAAACTTGCGCAGCGTGCCGTCGTCGTTTTTGTGGGCGGGATTGGTCAGGGTGTTGCCCTTCACGATGTTTTGGATGCTGTCGACCAAATCGTTGAGAATCAGGTTGAGTCGGAGCATCTGCGACGATTTCTGCGAGATATCCTGGCTATAGATGCTGCAACGGTCGGTCCCGATTTGGTGCGCCAAAGCCATGAGCAGCGTGCCCGATCCTGCCGTGGGGTCGTAGCAGGTCTTGCTGGTGAGCTGGGCATCGTCGCCCACCAAAAGACGGGCGATGATGGTGGCGATGGCCTTGGGCGTGAAGTATTCGGCATACTTGCCGCCGCCCGCCGTGTTGTAGTCCTTGATGAGGTATTCGAAGATGTCGGAGAAGAAGTCGTATTTCTCATTGAAGACATCCTCGAAGTTGAAGTCGGCCAATTTCGAGACCAAGGCACGGGCGAAGCTGTCGCGCTGCTCCACCTCCTGGATGAGGGTGGTGATACGCTCGAAGATGGTGATTTTAGTCTCGCCCACGCTGGCCATCGAGAAAATCTCGGCGTTGGCATTGGCGATGTCAAGCAAGGTGCCGTCCAAGAGGTCGCCAAATCCGCTCTGCGTGGAGGCGTTGTAAAGATGGCCCAAGGTGTGCTCAGGTTTCAGGCGCGGGATGTTGTGGCCCATGTACGACCAAAGGTCTTCCACCTCATCTTCGGTGAAGGTGTCGTATTCGGCATCCCATTTCTCGGCTTGCGACAGGCGCTGGCCGTAGGCACGGTTCAGCTTGGCCTCATGCGCAAACTTGTCGTTCAGGAACTTGTAGAGGAAAATCTCGGTGATGATCTTGTACTCGTTTCCGTCGTTGCCCAAGCCAGCGTTGCCACACACGGCCTTAAGCGAATCTATCAGGTTGATGGTTCTTTGCTTAATATCCATATTTTGCTTTAGTTTCTTAATGATGACATACCGCTCGTTTGAGTATATTGGGCGTAATACTCATCGGCAATCTCGCGCTGGATGAACTTGCGGTCGGCAAGGCTGGCAGCGATTTTCATTTCGAGCATCTTCGCACTCACTAATGCCAACACATCACGGTCGAAGGCGGCTTCGTTATTGAGGATGCCTTGGTTGAAGAAAATCATCTGATCGATCCAGTCCTTCAAGCGGTTGAGGCCGTCGGCAATTTCATACTCCTTGTCCGAAATCACAGGTTTTTCCGCTTTTTTCGCCCGCTTCTCGTTTTCCTCCACGATTCGTTTGTGGATGCGCACGAAGCGTTCATCTTGTTTGTATTTGCCCTTCAGCACCTCGTTGGCGCGGTTGATTTCGCGGATTTTCTTCATCACATCGTCCATATACTCAATCTTGAGTTTGGCATCCGCCACATCCTGAGGCATGAATCCCTTTTCGCGGAAGAAGCGCTTGAACTCCTCGATGAGGTTCACATACTTGATTTCCTGCTGGTCGAAATTGCGGTCAAACTCCATCATCACCTTTTCGGCCCGTTCCTTGATGTCGTTGTTGTAGATGCGCAACTCCTCGCTACCTTTGTAGTTAAACTCGTATTCGATTTGTGAGAGAATCAAGTTGACGTTGTCGCTCACCTCCTCGTCGTGCATGAACTTCTCCTGCTGGTTGAGCGCATCAATGCGATGGTTGACCACACTCAGCAAGTCGGACAAATCGCCCACTTCCATCTTCTCGGCGTAGGCCTTCAGCTCATCATCACCGAAACTGCGGATTTGGTTGGACAAGGCCTTGGCGTTATCAAGCACACGGCGCACTTCGTATAGTTGGTTACGGTCTTCCGTTTCGTCAAGCTGCTGGCGGAACAGCTCGACGTTTTCGCAGGCATAGGCAAACATCACATTCTTCACCTCACGCAGTTGCGCCTTGATTACGTCCACATCCTCGAGCACCGAAACGCCTATGGGTGTCAAGGCTTCTTCCCCATCTTCAAGCAAGCCCTCGTCGCAGCGGTTCAACTCGCGCAGATAATCATTGTTGGTTTCCTCGAAGTTCTGCTTAATGTTGGCGAAGTCCACCACATAGCCATATTTGAAGTCCTTGTAGGGTCGGTTGACACGGGTCAAGGCTTGGAGCAGGTCGTGGCCATACATCTTTCGGGTGAGATAGAGACGTTTCAATCGCGCGGCATCAAAACCCGTCAACAGCATTCGATTGACAATCAACAGGTCGATGGTGTTTTTCTTCTTGAACTCGTCGATAATCCTTTCCCGTTCCTCTTTGTCTCCCTCATCGTGCAGAATCAAAGCCGCCCTTGGTACTGAAATGCTGTATGACAAAGGATCGGCAGCCAAGGGATAATTTTCCATATCGACTTCATTGACGAGGAACGGGCTTTTGATATATTCCTTGTAGTAAAGCTGATAGAGCTTTTTCGCCTGCGGATTGGTTTCGCAAACAATCATGCCCGCAACAGTCTGGTCGTTTTTCTCGATGCGGAACCTTTGCAAGTCCTTAAGAATATAATCGAGCAAGCTCTTCAGGTAGTTGTCCGATTCGATAATGACCGCTTTGCTCACATCGCCTTTCTTCACTTGGGGATTGTTCTTCTGCGCCTCATCAAGCAGGCTAATCAGTTTTTCCTTGTATGAAGTTTCTATATCCTCGCGCATCAGCTTCAGGGTATAGCCATCGGCGATGGACTTGTCGTAATAGTACTTGTCTATATAGTCGCCAAACACTCGCCACGAGGCACGTTCCTCACCCAACAACGGAGTGCCCGTCAAGGCAATCTTGACAGCATCGCGGTCGGCATCGAGCAGATTGGCAAGGAAAGAACCTTTAGGATTGTAGCCACGATGGGCTTCGTCGATAAAGAACACACGTTGCAGGTTGATGTTATAGGTGGAAGGCAGGTCTACCTTTTCGTGGTCTTCCTCAAACTTCTGGATGTTGACCACCATAATTTCGGCAGCACCTGAGTCATTTTCTATGATATGGGTGTTCTTGAAATCATCCATCAGTTCCTTGCGGCTATCGGCGGTGCGCACATGCAGTCCGCGCGCCACAAACTCATCCCTAGCTTGCTGCATCAGGCTCAGGCGGTCGACGATGAAATAGAACTTGGCGACTGTGTTTTTCTTTGCAAAGAAATCGGTCAGGCTTTTCACCGAATAATAGGCCAAAGCCGTCTTACCGCTGCCCTGCGTATGCCAAATAATACCCGACTTCACGCCTTGGTCCAATTTCCTGCATATGGCCAACGAAGCGAAAAGCTGCTGATAGCGCATCACGTGCTTTTCGAGTTTCACCACCGTCTCGCCGCTATCCAGTTCCGTTTTCTTCTCAACGTAGGCAAAGCCGTAATGCAGCATGAAGAGAAAGCGTTCCCTGCTCAGCAATGAGGACAAGACCCTGTTGGTCGGGGTGTCGGGCCTTTTGTTGGTTTGATATTCGGGCAGATTCGAGAGAACCACCTTGTTGAACGACTTCAAAACAGCCAATTCATCTTCCTTGCTTATGGGCTTCAGCTTCAGGGTTTCATAAAACAACTGTCGTTGTTCCCTGAACACATTGAAGAAGATGCTACCCTTCGAAATGGAGGCATAGAAAGCACCTTGCAGCGGCACACGATTCTCGGTGTCGTACTCCTGGTTGTTGGAGAACACCATCAATTGGGTGACATTCAGAAAACGGCGGAACTTCTTGTTGGCCATGCGCTGGTTCATCCTGTTGCGCTCGGCCAAAATGCCGTCCTTGTTGTTGGGAATCTTCACCTCGATAAATGCCAATGGCAGACCGTTCACAAAGCAAGTGATGTCGGGGCGGAAATTGTCGCCGCTGTCCTCATTCTTGCAAGTGAATTCGGCGGTGCAATGCCAATCATTGTTGTTCGGATTGTCGAAGTCAATGACCCGCAGTCCACTGGTCGCATTGATGACCTTGTAGAACTCGCGTCCCAAATCGTCGTTGTCAGCGATACGTACCAATGTGTCAAACAGCAAATCAATATCTTTCTGCGAAGCGTCAGGATTCAGTTCATTCACCTTCCTTTTGAACACATCCGTAAGGATATTGGTCTTACGGTCATAGTGGTCAATCGCAGGAAGATACACATAGCCCAATCGCATAAGGTGCAATATGGCCGGAATCTGTACCCTCGTGGCTTCTGAGAACTGCTTCGACATGGTTCGATGTTTTGCTTAACAAAAAATTTACAAAGTTAGGCATTTTTCGGCATTGCGCAAGCGGTTGAATTGGGGCAAGAGGAAAAAATCCTCCCCATAAGCTATACGACTCATGGGGAGGCACCTCTTGACATACTAATCGCATTCTTTCGCCCTTCCTTCGCCCTTCTCTCGTTCTTCCTTCGCTCTACTCTCGCTCTTCCCATAGTGTTGGCATACTCAAAGAGTATGGTTGAGTATGCCAACACTATGCCTAGAGTATACCAACAGTATGCCTAGGATATGCGAAAGGTATGCGAAAAGCGCCAGAATAGCATGGCTTCTCATCTTGGACTCAGCCCAAGTCCTTCAAAAACGCGATCAGCTTCTGCGTGGCGCGCCCACGGTGGCTGATGGCGTTTTTCACTTCGTGACCCAGTTCGGCGAAGGTCTGGTCGTAGCCGTCGGGCTGGAAGATGGGGTCGTAGCCGAAGCCCTCGGTGCCGCGTTGCTCCTCGGTGATGCGTCCGTCGCAGCGGCCCTCGAAATAATAGGATTTACCATCCAGATTCAGCGCGATGCAGGTGCGGAAGGCCGCCTTGCGGTTGGTCTGGCCCTTCATGGCGGCGAGCATCTTGTCGACATTTTCCTGGTAGGTGCAATGCTCACCGGCATAACGTGCCGAATAGACACCTGGGGCACCGTCCAAGGCCTCCACCTCGAGGCCCGTGTCATCTGCGAAGCAGTCCACGTGGTACTTGTTCGTGACGAAGTCCGCCTTGATCTTGGCGTTGCCTTCGATGGTGTCGGCATCCTCAACGATGTCCTCATGGCAACCGATGTCGTCGAGGCTCAAGACTGGCGAATACGATTTGTTTCATTATTGTATTGTTTATGCTTTTGCTATTTTTCTTTAGACCAAGAAACACTACACTTACGCTACACCCTCATGGCGGAGGAACATCCGCCATCTCCTGAGCACGAAGACGACACCCTTTTGCTCAGGAGATTGCGGGTCACCTCATTCCGCGAATGTGGAACCGCAATGAGGGTTTAAGCGGAGTGTAGTATCCCTCAGTGAGACCATCATCATGGCAAAGACCAATCAATCGGTTCAATACCCTGTTCCTCCAGATAACGGTTCGTTTGTGAGAAGTGATGGCAGCCGAAGAAGCCGCGGCTGGCCGAGAGCGGTGACGGGTGCACCGACTTCAGGATCAGGTGCTTAAAGGGGTCGATCAAGGCCTGCTTCGCGTTGCTCCGACAGGGCGCGGATGGCGGCGTCGGTGAACTGTTCCCAGCCGTGGCGCGAGTGCGAGGCGGCCTGTCCGGCGCGCACCGTCAGCGAGGCGTTGAGGAGCAGCACCCCTTCCCTCGCCCATTTCTCGAGGTTGCCCGAGCGCGCCATGGGCACGCCGAGGTCGTCGTGCAGCTCCTTGAAGATATTCTGCAGGCTGGGTGGGAAGGGCACACCGTCGGGCACCGAGAACGAGAGGCCGTGGGCCTGTCCCGGGCCGTGGTAGGGGTCCTGGCCCAAGATGACCACCTTCACCTTGTCGAAAGGCGTGAGGTTGAAGGCGTTGAAGATCAAGGGACCTGGAGGATAGACGGCATACTGCCGCTTCTCGCTCACGAGGAACGACTTGAGGTCGGCGAAATAAGGTGCCTCGAACTGCGGCCGCAGCACTTGGTACCAGCTTTCGTCAATATTGGGTTTCTTTACTTCCATCTTTTTCAGTTAATGCAGGTTGCTGAGTACTGAGCCTGTCGAAGTATCGAAGCACCGTCATTCTTTCGGTCGGCCCTTCGACGGGCTCAGGGACCTTAGCTCGTTTGTTCACAAAAATCTCTGCAAAGATGGTAATAATTCGGGAAAAAATCCGTTATTTTGCAAATCAAATTTGATTTCTATGAAGAGAAAACTTGTCATCGCCCTGCTAATCGCCTTTGTATCAGGCATTATCTTGGCCTCATGCGGATCAAACAAGAGCTGCCCTGCTTACGGCGAATCGCAAAAGTACATCAAGGAGACGCGCTATTAATTTAGGTGTTGGGTGCACGGCCCTTCGACGGGCTCAGGGACCTGTGATACATATAACCCAATGCCATGACTGCCCTCAAACAACGCCTATTGCGCATCCTCATGCTCACGCTTTTTGGAGCGTGTGCTTTTTTGTTGCCTGCACAAAACATCGACATCCAGAGCAATGACGACAAGCCTTTGGAAGAGCGGCTGGTCTATACCCGTCAGAACACCTTCAACGCGGCCATTCACTCCCAAGGCTTTGGCGCAGGATTCAAAATCGGAAAGATCAAGAGCATCAACGTCACGCGCAACTGGGAAGTTGGGGTGGTCTCGCTGCATTCGCTCAAAGAAATCAAGACGTTGAACCTCTCCCAATACAACAGCCGCCCCTTTGTCTACGGCAAACTCAACAGCGTCTATGTCATCCGTTTCGGCTATGGCGAGGAGCGACGCATCTTCGGCAAGCCCTATTGGGGCGGCATCGAGACGCGGTGGACCTACGAAGCTGGCGCTTCGTTGGCTTTGGCCAAACCCTATTACTATTACGTGGTCAGTTATCAGCCCAGCAGCACGGGTGACGGCTATATCGAGATCATCGAGGAACAAACCTTTGAGCAGGGTGTCGACATCCTCGGCAAGGCCGCATTCATAAAAGGCATCGGCGAAACCAAGCCATCGCCGGGGGTGCATGCCTCCTTGGGTCTCAGCTTCGACATCGGCAAGTCGCGCACCAGAGTCCAGGCCATCAACGTCGACGTGAAGGCAGAATACTTCCCCTTGGGTGTCTCCATCATGGATTCGGAACGCAACAAAAAGGTGTTCGTTACCTTTATGCTCTCCTATAACTGGGGCTCACGGTTCAATAACTACTGATAAATAATCAGTTACGACGACCTCGCCTTGAGGCTTGAAAAAAATCCGAAAAAATTTTCCTCTTTTTTATTCGCAGCATTTAAAAAAAGCGTATTTTTGCAGCCGATTTGGATGTCCAATGGTGTAATGGCAGCACAACTGACTCTGGATCAGTTAGTCTAGGTTCGAATCCTGGTTGGACAACAAAAAAAGAAACCGCTGCAACTCTGTTGCAGCGGTTTTCGTTTTGTATGACCCAAGTCCGTTATTACATCGGAGCCTGATAAAGGCTGGTCGAGACATTGCCCTCGCAAAGAGCATCACCTTTGACCACATAGCTCTGATAGTTACTGCCTTCTGCCCCATTGTCGACCGTGTAGAGCGTCAAGACGCCGTTTTCCAACACGACCAAGTCGGCCCAAAGACCGCCAAACTCACCCTCGTCATCCACGCGCCAAGTGGACATCTCGTCATAGGTGGCCGGGAACTCTTTTACGGCTTTGATCTCACCGTTTTCGACCAGGGCGGTAACGCCCAAGGCCTCAGTGCCCTTGTTCTCAAACTGGACGTTGACAAGCTGATATTCACTGTTGTCACCGAAAACAGCCGAAGCACACGCCGTCAGGATATTCCTACCATATTTTTCTTTCAGCTTGTTTTGGACGTCATCCGAAACAGACACTATATTGATACTGCCATCCTTGCGGTTTTTCAACTCAAGGATCTTGGATGTGTTCTTGTAGTTTTCATCCACCAACAAGGCGGCACCCCAAATAGCGTCATATTCATTCAGGGGATGCTCCAAGAGTCTTCCACCCTGCATTTGATAAAGCCATCCAGGGAGGTTGTCGAAATTGTAGTAGGTGTCGCGATAGTTGTTCTCGGCTTCATTTTCCAGTTGGGCGCCGTTCAACTGGACAGGATAATAGCGATCGTTGTAGACGATGTATTTGTAGCGGTTCAAGTCATCGGGAGTCGCAGGTGCCACATTCCCTTCGAAATCGGTCTGCAACAAGAACTTCTCTCCAAACTGATCGGAGAGCACATAGACTGGTTCCAACGTCTTGGCCGCCATCTCCTGCTCGACAGCCTGGTTGGCCTCCCCATTGGCTTGAGATGGGTTTTCATTAGCGTTCTGGTTGGCTCCACCACAGCCCCAAAGGGCAAGTGACAGGAGACAAGAAAAGAAAAGGCCTTTTTGCATGATAAGTAATTAATTTAGTAATCGTTCAAAATAAAGTACAGTATTCTTGGCAGTCAGCTATCAGCCGTCAGCAATCAGCTTGTTAGAACATAGCTGACTGGTGACGGCTGGCTGATGCGAGTTCATTGTCAATAGGCGGTCACAAACCTTTCGCCAGACGTAAGCTTCGTGATGGTACCATCGGGAGCAATCGTCTTGATGCCTTCGTCGTCGGAGAAAGCCAGCTTGTTATTGTTCAGCCATCCGTAGCAAGCATCGTAGGCCAACAGCTTCTGCACCTTGCCGTCGAGCGTGGCGAAGCACAGCGGACCACGGCCACCGCGACCCCATTCCATAATGGCAGCGTATGCCACGCAATCGGATTCGGGGCTGAGGGAAAGATACGTGAACTCGGGTTGACCATCCCATCCCTCGTATTTACCTTCATGGAAATTGATCTTGTCGCTGATGCAGACCAGATGTTTAGGCAACTCTTCCTCAGGATAAATGTCAAAATCATCCTCGCAGTAATAGTAACGCTCCTCCCCTCCACCTTCTTCGATGGGCATAGAAATGAAATGCACATTATCAATGAAATTCTGATATGCAATAAGACCCTCATCCACGCCTTCCGGCCAGCCGTCACTCACGGTTTGTTCCTCAATCAAATAGTATTTCTCATCTTGGAAACCCTTGCACATCTCGCCCATATTATATTCAATACCTACAAATTGAATATCAAATAAATAATAGGCCATTGAAGCGCACTTTTCGCAACTGTCGACGACGCAGTCGTTCAGCTTCAGTCCCCAATCGGCAAGCTGGACCGGAGCAGGTTGGTCAGCAGAGAGATCAATCTTTTTCAGATAGAGCTCGTCATTGACCGAAACCGTGTAATAAAACTCGTTTTCATCGATGAAAACACCGCTGATCACGTTATCCTTTTCTTCGGCGAACGGGACAAACTTGTCAAGGAATGAATTGTAGAACGTCAACTTTCCGTTGTCGAAGATGGCCATGTCGCAGCCCTGGAAGGTGACGACCTCTTCAACTTCAACTGCCGTCACGTTGTTGGGTTTTTGAGTGTTGTCGCAGCCCATCATTACGAACGCCGCGGCTACCATGAATAGAATGAATGTTTTTTTCATTTTTGCAAATATTTAAAAGTTTGATTTTCAATGTACGGTTACGAACAATTTGCCATCCGCAATCTTCGTGATGGTGCCATCAGCGGCAACAGCCTTGATGCCTTCCTTGTCGGAATAGGCCAAACGACCGTCATTCAGCCATCCATAATACATGTTCTGGACCTCGGTGCCTTCCAAGGCCATCTTCACCTTGCCGTCGACCGTGGCGAAGCACAGCGGGCCACTTCCTCCTTTGGGGCCCAATGCCGTATAATAGGCGTAGGCGATGCAATCGTGGGACGGAGAGATGGTATACACTTCCAGTTTGTTCTCCTCAACCTCTGAAGGGATGTCGAGGTCGAACCTTGACAGGTTCGCCAGCTTCAATTCATTCATGAGTTTTTCCCGTTCCGCAAACTCACCGTCGGTGTTGTATTCTGCGGGCCAGTAGTCGGTTATCACACCGCTTTCGCTGTTGTAGTATTTGACGCCACTTAACACACACAGATCCTCATCCATGCCGCAATCTATTCCAATCAACAAGTCGCCATAGGGTTCGTCGGCAGATTTTGCGATAGCAGGATACATCGACGAAACCATTCCGCAGTTTTCCGAGTAGCAATCGCCCAGTTTCAGGTCCCAGTCGGTGACCAAGACAGGTCCTGTTTCAGATGCCGTATAGAACTTTTTCAGATAGAGTTTATCGCCAATCGCAACGGTGTAATACAAGGCGTCTTCCTCGACGAAGGTGGCGTTGACCACGCGATCCTTTTCGATCACCATGGGGACGAAGGTGTTGTCTGTGGAGTTGTAGAAAGTCAACTTTCCGTTATCGACGATGGCCATATCACTGCCACGCATGGAGTATTGTTTCTCTCTTGGCTTCAATGGCTCGACCGGATTGACATAATAAACTTCGGCATCAGAAGCCAACGAAGAAATCGCGCCTTGAGGATTGATGATCTTGATACAATAACGGGTCGCGTTCCATTCAGCATCGTATTCTGGGTCGCTTTCCGGTCTGGGTTCTCCTCCGACATAGACCAAGGAGCCATCGGCGAGCCATTCGGGAGATAGGGTCCGCATATCCGAATCTTGCAGCAACGTTTGATGCTGGCCGTCGCTGTCGGCAACACAGTATCGTCCATAACCTCCTTCTACCTCATAGGTATATTCATACACAATCTTCTTTCCATCCTGACTCATCTTTACCGGAAGGTACTCCACGTCTCCCCAAGCAAACTGGTCATGGTTATCGCTACGGATATCGATTTGATCGTTAAGGCACACTTTGCCTTCAGGAGCCACATAATAGAACTTCTCCTGTTCGCTATAGAAATGGTCTTGAGCGATGTTTAATTGATAGACAGGTTCATATTCCTCAAACGTCAAGACTTTTTTGGTGCCAGAAGCGATATTGAAGGCCTCTGCATAGATAGGATCGTCATCCTCGAAGCTACCCCGCATCAAATAGAGGTTTTCCAGGGCTTCATCCAAGAACATACCCTCGGCACCCGTTCCGTACACCTCATCCGTAATCTGATTCAACGTCAGCTTCCAGTTGGCGCACACCTTGGGTTGCGGATGGGATTCCGTAAGATCGAGGGACTTCAGCGTCAAGGCTTGCTGATGGGCTGCCGTATAGAACAGATGGTCGCTTTTGTCGAATAAGACGTTGACCACGCTGTCGGTTTCGGCTTCATACGGCGTCAGTTTCTGTTTTGCATGGTTGTAGAATTGCATCTGTCCGTGATTGATAATCACGAGGTCGACACGAGGTGCGGTACGCTCACAGCTCATGACGCCCAGTGCCAATGCTGCAATGAGAAAGTAAAATGTTTTTTTCATAGTGGTCGATTATTTAATGTAGAACTGATTGTTTGACTTGGAAGTCGCCGCAATGGGCGATAATCTCGACATGGCCGTCGGGATAGATCCGTTTGATGCAATGGGTGCGGTAATGCCAGTTGGCATCATAATCGGGGTCATCAGGCGAAAGTGGCTCTTCACCGACATAGACCAGCGAGCCGTCATCAAGCCATTTCGCGTTGAATCCCGTGCAGTCGGTATCCTCAAGCGGCATCTGGAAAGTGCCGTCGTAGCTGGAGACCGCCAAGATGCCGTGTGGGTAGTCGCCCCACTCCAAGATGGCCATATAAAGCACCTTCGAGTTGTCGGGGGCCGACGAGATGTAGTTGAATTCACGATCCGAAGCATATTCGGGGTCAGACACATATTGGCTGAAATCAATCTTATTGGTCAAGCATACAGGATCGCCATCCTTAAACCAATATTGTCCATTCTCGTCATGAAGGAATTCCGCAAACTCATCGGCGGTGCTCACATATTGGTAGTTTTCCCCCATCTCTTCCTGGTCATCAGAGATATAGACGGGTTCTGTCTCTTGCCAAGTATCATAGTCCCAGTCGGTGATTTGTCCGTTGTCCATGTTATACAGCTTTTGTTCCCTAAAATCATAGCCATCCCAACTGAAATCGTGATGCAGTCCCAGCATGCGACGACCGGCATAATACTCCAACGGTGATACGGTGCCATAGGTCTCGGTGACGCATTTCTCGTATTCCACGCCCCAGTCGGCCAAGAGCTCGGGTTGGGGGTTAGTTTCCGTCAGGTTGACGCGTTTCAGCACAATGCCCTTTCCGGCAGGCACGCAGTAATACAGGCAATCGTCTGGGGTGAAGACGCAATTCACCACACTGTCGGTTTCGGCAACATAGGGAATCGAAGTGGCCGTCTTTGTGTCGTAGAAATGTAACTTGCCGTTGTCGAGCATGACCATGTCGCACTGCGAGAGGTCGACAGGTTGTGCGGCAACAGAATCCCCGTACACATTCACATTGACGGAGACTTCCACGCTATCGACATTGGTCGTTACGCTGTTCGGGTCAGGTTTGATGGTAATGTTGCAGCCGACGAGACCCGTCGCCAGCATGACAAGCAGAAAATAGAAGTGCCTTTTCATCTTGTTATGAGTTTCGATGATTATCCCGAATGTGATTATTTCTCCAAATGCATACGAATCCTCGAGGCGAGGATATCGACCACCACGGGGCTGGAGCCACGCGGCAGGATGATGTCAGCGGTGCGCTTGGTGGGTTCGATGAACTGCTGGTGCATAGGTTTCACAAAGGTCTGGTAGTGGCGCAACACATCCTCCCAGGTACGGCCACGCTCGGCGATGTCGCGGCGGATGATACGCATCAGGCGCTCGTCACCGTCGGTGTCGACAAACACCTTGATGTCCATGCGCTTGCGCAGCTCCTCGTTGACCAGCACCATGATGCCCTCAACGATGATAACCTCGGTGGGATGCACATAGATGACCTCCTGCGAACGGGCGCAGGTGACATAGGTATAGATGGGCATGGGGATGGTCTCGCCGTTTTTGAGGCGGTCAAGATGGTCGATGAGCAGGTCCCACTCGATGGCATCGGGATGGTCGAAGTTGATCTGCTTCTTCTGCTCCGGCGTCTTATCACCGTTGTCATAGTAATAAGCGTCCTGCGAAATGACTGATACAGAGTTTTCTGGCAGCTGGCTGACCAGCTCCTTGACGACGGTGGTCTTCCCTGAGCCCGAGCCGCCTGCGATTCCAATAACTAACATAATCTTGAGTTTTAGATGGCACAAAGATAAGGGTTTTGTTGAATTGTTGACCGTTGAACTGTTTTATTGTTGAATCTTTTCTGTAATTTTGCACCATAATTCAAAACCATTAAGATGAGAACAAGACACATATTTGCAGGCTTTCTCTTGCTGGCCGCTGCCTTAGGGCTGTGCAGCTGTGGCCCAAAACTGCCCGAACTCCCCGTCGAAAACGTCAAGCCTTATTTTGCCGATGCCGCCAAGACCAAGGCCATCGACACGGCATTCTATGAAGTGAAAGACGCCAAGGGTGCCAAACTAGGCACGGTGTTGTATTCCTCGCCCTATTCCGACAACGTGAAAGGCTTCAACGGCCCCACTCCTTTATTAATCGCCTTGGATGCCGACGGTCGCATCAAGAATGTGGTGCTGTTGGACAACGAAGAGACGCCTCGTTTCGCTGAACGTGTCGTCGAAGGCGGCCTCTATGAAGCCTGGAACGGTCTCACCGTCGACGAAGCCCTCAACAAGGAAGTGGATGCCGTCAGTGGCGCCACCTACACCTCCACTGGAGTGAAAAACAGCCTTGTCGCAAGACTGCAAGCCTACCAGAAACAGGTGAAATAATGAAATTGTAGAGACGTGCCATGGCGCGTCTCTACAATTTTGGTATGGTATTTGTAATTCATTGGTCAACATCAAAATGATATTGACTATGAAAAAGACCATGTTAGCGCTGTGCCTCCTTTTTGTGCTGTCGATTACGGCCGAGGCACAAATCCGTCCTCCCCGCCCGCGCCATCGTCATCACCCCAGAAGGGTCGTGGTGCAGCCCCGTCAGAGATATGCCCCAGAACGCGTCTATAGCCCCATGGGAGAGTTCCGTTTCCATGTCTATGGCGAATTGGGATCGAATGACTTCGGTGCCATTTTCATGCATGAGATTCCGTACCACTTCAGTGTGGGCGGTATGGCTGAATACCAAGTCGGGCATGTCACCAGCCTCGGCGTCGGTGCCGAATACTATTCCACCTACGGCGAGTACTGCCGCCTGTTTGAGAACATGCAGCAAACCTACATCCATACGCTGCCCATCTATGCCAACCTGAAACTCACCTTACCCAACACGCCCATCAGCCCCTTCATCGAAGGACGCATCGGTTATTCAGTGCCTTTGGGTGAAGTGACCTGCAACGACCCCGACGGTGTACGTCATTATAAGTCAACAGGCTTGTACACGGGCGGTGCCGTAGGCCTCAAGATCTACCGTGTCTATCTCAGCTTTGGCGTGTCGGCCGTCGACGTGGTCGATTCCGACCTCGGCTTCAACGGCGGACGACAAGATGTCATCACCGACTACTACCTGAGGTTGTCGTACGCATTTTAATTCTGAAATACAACAGGAAAAAAGGCAGTAGAGACGGTGTGCACACCGTCTCTACTGTTTTTATTCATCGGAATCGTCGTCTGAGGAGATGTTGCACGCAACATCTCTACCTTCCAGCACAATGACGATTTCGCCCTTGATTTCTTTCTTCGAGAAATGCTCGATTACCTCGGCCAAGGTGCCACGGGCATTCTCCTCGTGGATCTTGGTCAACTCGCGCGAGACGCTGACTTTTCGTTCGGGGCCACATACCTCCGCCAGTTGCTGCAAGGTCTTCAGCAGGCGGAACGGTGACTCATACAAGATGGTGGTATAGGCATAGTTGGCAACGGCCTGCAGCTTGGTCTGACGGCCTTTCTTGTGCGGCAGGAAGCCTTCGAAGATGAACTTCTCCGCTGGAAGTCCCGAGTTGACCAAGGCAGGTACAAATGCCGTAGGGCCAGGCAGGCACTCCACCTCGATGCCACGATTCACGCACTCGCGCACCAACAGAAAGCCCGGGTCGGAGATGGCAGGCGTACCTGCATCGGTGACCAAAGCCAGCGTCTCCCCTGCCTGTATCCTGTCGGCGACATGTTGCACCACCTGATGCTCGTTGCGGATGTGGAAAGCCGTCATGGGCTTGCTGATATCGAGATGACGCAACAGGTTGCCCGAGGTACGGGTATCCTCAGCCAAGATGCCGTCCACCTCCTTCAGGATGCGGATGGCACGCAGGGTGATGTCCTCCAAATTGCCGATGGGCGTGGGTACGAGATAAAGCTTCGACATGGCTTGTTTATTCAAACTTACGGGAAACCAATTCCTTGAGCTTCTGATAGGCCTCGTTGCTGCTGTTCCATTGCAACTCGATCTTCAACTCGTTCAGATAAATCAAGGCACCATTCAAAGTCTTTAAGTCATTGAGGTTGTCGATGGATTTGTTGTATTTCTCCATGCTACCGCCAAACAGCTCATTGACAAACAAGAACTTGTCATTGATACCGATGACAGATTTTAGGTCACGGATCGGATTCTGCTGCAACTTGGCGGCCAGCGAATTGTCCTCACCCATCATCTTCTCGCCCAGCACTTCGGGCGTGGCCAATTCAAACTCGGCATCGTCGTGTTCGAAGAATCCGGAGACAGAGCCCGAGCTTTGCTTGGAGATTTCCTCTTCAGGGACGGGACTTTCGTTTTCCATCTTGGGCATCTCCAAAGGATTGTCGTGCACCAAGTCATCGCCGTGCACACGGTCGCGCTCTGGAATCTCCTCCTCGGGAACAGGCTCCATCACATGGACCACTTTACCGGTATCTTCCACCTTGGGCTCCGGGGTTTTCTCTTCTTCAGGGATATCTTCAAAACGGAAGAAGAAACCAAACTCATCGCCCAGCGGCTTGCTCTCAGGCTCAGGCTCGGGTTCGGGTTGTACCTCTTCTACCACTGGCGCCGGCTCGGGTTCATGTTCCTCCTCCTTGACCGGCTCAGGTTGGAACTCAACCACGGTTGGGGTTTCCATCACGGGTTCGGGCTCGGGTTGTGGCACTTCCACAATAGGCTCTTCAACGACAGCTTGTTCCTCAACGACGGTGCTTTCTTCTTCGTCTGGTTGGGCAGGTTCTTCCTGCGTCGTGCCGCCAAACAGCCCGACAAGGTCATCGGCATCGAAAGGAAGATCCTCGTCATCAACCTCTTCACCCAAATTGATGGCACAAAGCTGATCGTAAAGGGTGTGGGTGCGGTTCATCAGCACATCCAAATCGAGGAGCTCGAGCGGCTTTTCGTTTCTTAAAAGGTAGTTGACTTGTTGGTATAACAAACTGATTTCCTGCTTTATAGCAAGCAGTCTCTCTTTTTGGTTCTCGAATTTGTCATTCATATTGGAATAATCTTTATTTTTGCTCTCAAAGAAGGTGCTAAAATACAAATTATCTTAAAACCATTGTCATGTTTCTGGAAAAAGATTCTCACAACAGGTCACAAGGCTGGATTGAAGTGATTTGTGGCTCCATGTTCTCAGGTAAGACCGAAGAGTTGATCCGTCGTTTGAAACGCGCCAAGATTGCCAAGTTGAAGGTGGAGATCTTCAAGCCGGGTGTTGATACGCGCTATAGCGAAGAAGACGTGGTGTCGCACAATGCCACGGCCTTGCACTCCATTCCTGTGGAGAGCGCCAGTGAGATCCTTTTCTATGCCAACGATGTCGATGTCATCGGCATCGATGAGGCACAATTCCTTGACGATGAGCTGCCTAATGTGTGCGAACAGCTGGCCAACCAAGGCGTGCGCGTCATCATCGCAGGCTTGGACATGGACTTCATGGGCAATCCCTTCGGTCCCATGCCCAAACTGATGGCTATAGCCGAAGACGTCACCAAGGTACACGCCATCTGCGTGCGTTGCGGCAGTCCGGCACAATTCTCACACCGTACCATCGCAGGCGACAAATTGGTGGTATTGGGAGAGACAGAGAGCTACGAACCCTTGTGCCGCTCGTGTTATTTGAAGGCAAGACAAGAAAGGGATAATGGGCTGTCTTCATAGATACGCAAGGCCTTGCGTATCTACTTCCCACGTCCCTGGATAACAATCAGAACCGTGTAAATCAAGATTTTTATATCGAGAGCAAGGCTCACGTTCTCGATATAAAGCACATCGTATTTCAGGCGCTCGACCATCTCATCGACATTCTCGGCATAGCCGTATTTCACCTCACCCCAACTGGTGATGCCAGGCTTCACCTTGAGCAATAGGCGGTAATAAGGAGCCTTCTCCATGATCTTATCGATGAAATACTGACGTTCAGGGCGATAACCCACCAGCGACATGTCGCCTTTCAGTACCGTCCAGAATTGGGGGATCTCGTCGAGGCGCACCTTACGCATGAACTTACCGAACTTGGTGATGCGCGGATCGTCGTCGCTCGACAGCTGTGGCGTGCCACTCGCCTCGGCGTCGACTCTCATGCTGCGGAACTTGGCCATCTTGAAGGGCTTGCCACCCTTTCCAATACGCTCTTGTGCATAGAACACAGGACCTTTCGAGGTCGCCTTCACGATGATGGCGCAGGCCAAGAACACCGGCGACAAGATAATGAGGGCCAAGGCCGAGGCAACAATGTCGAAGACGCGTTTGACCACCCTTTGCCAAATGGGCATCAGTTCGGGAGTAACCTGCACCAAAGGCGCCTGCCAGATGGCCGACTGCTTCACCGTGCCGAACACCAAGTCCTGCATGGCGGGGATAATCTTCACGTTGGCGTCTGTCGTATCGACCACCGAGAGCAACACCTTCATCGTCTCCACCTCGGAGCGCTCGATGGCGATGATGACCTCTTCCACGTTGTGGTCTTTCACAATCTGCTCAATCTCGCGATAGGAGCCCAGACGCGGCAGAAACTCGGCCAGCTTGTATTCCGTCTTGTCGTAAACATTGAGGAAACCGATGACCCGGCGTCCCGAAGGCTTCACTTCCTCCTCGATCTCCTTGAAAATGGCACAAGCATTGTCGTTGCTGCCCACAATCAACGTATTGAAGCCAATCTTCTTGCTTCGAATGCGATAAATGACAGAGGTCGTGATGATGAGACGAGGGATGTAAGTGATGACAAACTGAAGGGTAAACAACGCAATAAATGACTGGTAATATGACTTATAGGAAGCCACCTCGTCATCAAGAATTACCACAAAAAACAGCACAACCGCACCTAATAGCGTGACGAAGAACGTCTGTCCGAGTTCCTTCAGTCGTGACTTGAAGTACACCTTCTCGTAGGCACCCGTCACCGCATGAAGGATGAGCCAGCAGATGGGGATGATGATCACACCCAACCAAAAACTCGGCGTGTTGAACGAATTCGTGATGCGGTCCCAATAGTTGATATAAAGGTCTTCGTGCGCCTTGCGAAAGAAATAGAACAGCGTCCACGCCAGGATCGAGGCGACCCAATCAACGAAGAAATAGAGGCAGGCCAGTCGTTTCTTGTTCATAGCTTACGATAGAGCAATTTCAGGTTGTCGAAATAATAGTAGCGACGTTCGTCGATAGGATGGTATTGGTAACCATAGTCAAGGTCTTCGCCAGTCGTCAGGTCGGAAGTGAGATACACCTTGAAATAGGAGGCATCGGAGTAGTTGTTCATGATGTGTCCGATATTGATGTATATCTTATTCCAGCGTTGCGGTTTGTCGTGAGTCTTGTCAGTGGGCGTCACCTTAATGAGAGGCAAAGTCTCCAACTTATAGTCTTTGAAGTATTGCACGCCAACGAAGAAGGTGTCGTTGCAATTGTAGTCCATCTCCAACAAGCAATACACACCACCCATGTCCTTATAGAAGGAGAACTCGTTGGCGGTAGCCAGTGTGAAGTCGAGCGAATCGGGCGGCAGTTCCACCTTACCAGAATAAAACGAGTTGACGGAGTGCCATGCCTCGCTCCCACTGACGCGCACCATCGAAGTGTCGCTTTCGGGTTCGGGGAGCACCGTGTTGGCCGTCTCGAAATCCTCCATCCAAGCCACCTCGCATCCGTCACCGATGGGATAGTAGTTGACGACAGGATTCAGGTTGACGATACTGTCTTCCACAAGATTGAGTCCGGCATACTCCACACGCTTGTAGAAAGGATAGGTGGAACGCGAGGCAGCGATGCCATTGCTACAGATGCCGGCAAAGATGGACACCTTATGAGGGCCTTTCTTCAGGACGGGAAATGTAGTGGGCAACTCATAGCAGCCAATGATTTGGTCATCGACATACACCCAGGCATCCGTGATTTTATGGGTGCTAGCACCATAAACGGAGTAGTCGCATTCCAACGCAATGGAGTCGATATGGATATAGGCGGGAACCGTCTGCGAGCCTTCGAACTTCTTGCACGAAGCAATAGTCGAAGCCAACAACGCGAAACCCAGCAAGAAAAGGGTAAAACTTCGATTCATGAATACATTATTTTTATAAGGAAACGGAATAAACATTGGATTATTGCGACCTATCTGTTTTATTTCTTCACCTTGGCGATGGACGCATCGACAGCCTCCAGAATCTGATAGGCCAGTTTCAACACGTTGATGCCATCATCGAGGCTGACGACAGGCGTAGTGTTGTGGACAATGGCGCCATAGAAGCTCTCCAACTCGGTTTTGATCGCGTTGATAGGCTGTATTTCAGGCATTTGGAAAGTGATTTGTTTTTCCGTGCCATCAGCGAGTGTTAGCGTGGTCGATAAGGGATTTTGCTCGTCCACCTCATCGTTGATGCGGAAGATCTCGGTCTTCTTGTCAAGGAAATCGACGGTGATGTAGGCGTCTTTTTGGAAGATACGGGTCTTGCGCATGTATTTCATCGACAGACGCGAAGCGGTGAGGTTGGCCACCGTGCCGTTCTCAAACTCGATGCGAACATTGGCGATGTCGGGCGTGGGGCTGACAATGCTGACACCGCTGGCGCTGATATGGACGATGGGCGACTTGACGATGGTAAGCAAGATGTCCAAGTCGTGGACCATCAGGTCGAGGACGACAGGGACATCGGTGCCGCGCGGATTGAACTGTGCCAGACGATGTGCCTCGATGAAGAGGGGTTCGCCGATGAAAGGCTCGGCGGCGATGAAGGCCGGGTTGAAACGCTCGACATGGCCCACCTGCACCTTCACTCCTGCTTCTTCGGCCAGTCCCTTGAGTGCGTTGGCCTCGTCGGGAGTGGCTACGATAGGCTTCTCGATGAAGACATGACGGCGCTTCTTGAGGGCCTTGGAGGCGCACTCGAAATGGCGGATGGTGGGAGTGACGATATCCACCACGTCAACGGCATCCATCAGCGCGTCGATGGACTCAAAGCACTTCACGCCCATCTCGGTCTCCACTTGCTTTGCCGTGTCAGCAGCGGGATCAAAGAAACCCACCAACTCATATTGTTCGATCTGTTTGATGCAGTTGATATGGATCTTGCCCAGATGTCCTGCACCTAAGACTCCGATTTTCAGCATATTATTACAATTCTCATTCAACCGGCGCTTCGACAGGCTCAGCGACCGGACAAAAAATTTCCGCAAAAATAGTTTTTTTATCGTTCGGTTTGGTGTAATTTCGCGCCGCAAATTAAAAATAGAGGACCCTGAGCCCGTCGAAAGGTCGATGGGCCGACCCCACCTACAATGAACACCCGTTTAGAAGATAATTACCGCCACAAAGGGCTACGTAAACAACTCGTTGACGCTTTGCGCACAAAAGGCATCACTGACGAAGTCGTGTTGGCCGCCATCAACGAGGTGCCACGCCATGTGTTTCTCGACTCCTCTTTCGTCGAACTCGCCTATCAGGACCAGGCCTTCCCTATCGGCTCGGGGCAGACCATCTCGCAGCCTTCCACGGTGGCCTTCCAGACCCAACTGTTGGGTATTGCAAAAGGCATGAAGGTGCTTGAAATCGGGACGGGATCAGGCTATCAGGCTTGTGTCTTGGCTGCCATGGGTGCCAAGGTGTTCAGCATCGAGCGGCAACGCAACCTATTCTTCAAGACCAAGGAAATCCTTGAACAATTGCCGTTTCGCGTGAAGACTTTCTTAGGCGACGGCTATGAAGGCCTTCCCACCTACCAGCCTTTCGACCGCATCATCATCACGGCAGGCGCACCCAGCATCCCTGAAACACTCATCGAACAATTGAAACCGGGCGGCATCATGGTCATCCCGATGGACAACGCCGAAGGCGACGGGCAGACCATGTTAAAGGTCACGAAACTGGAAGACGGCACACTGAAAAAAGAGTCATTCGGCGACTTCAAGTTTGTGCCGATGCTGAAAGAGATAGGTAATGATTGAAAAGGGAAGCCGTTTGGCTTCCCTTTTCAATCACTTCTTGAAGATGCCTCCAAGAATTCCTCTGAAAATCGACTTTCCGAGCTGACGTCCGAAGGTCGTCGCCGTCGTGTTGATGGTCTTTTCGACAGCTTTCCTTGTGGTGGATTTCTTTTTGCGCGTGGTCGACGTCGACCGTGAAGAGCGGGCTTTCTCCTTTTCCCGTGCTTCTCGTTCTAGGCGTTTCTCCTCCTCTTCTTCTTCGCGTTGGCGACGTTTTTCTTCCTGTTTCTGCTGTTCGAGGAGGAGTTCGTAGGCGCTCTCGCGGTCGAAGCTCTTGTCGTAGATGCCATAGAGGCGTGAGTTGCGGATCAAGGCAGCACGCTGTCCCTCGGTGATGGGTCCAATCTGGCTGAGCGGGAAGAGTATCTTGGCGCGTTCGACGATGCAAGGCGCGCCTTTCGCGTCGAGGAAAGAGACCAAAGCCTCGCCCGTGCCCAGTTCCAGGATGGCCGCTTCGGTGTTGAAGTTGGGGTTGGTGCGGAAGGTCTGGGCCGCCGCCTTGACGGTCTTCTGGTCTTTGGGTGTATACGCTCTCAAACCATGAAGCACGCAGTTGCCCAACTGTCCGGCGATGATTTCCGGAATGTCGCTCGGGCTTTGGGTGATGAAATAGACGCCAACGCCCTTGGAACGCACCAAGCGGATGACCTGCTCAATCTTGTCAATCAAGGCCTTGGAGGTGTCCTTGAACAACATGTGGGCCTCGTCGAAGAAGAAGACCAACTTGGGCAATTCGAGGTCTCCGACTTCGGGCAACTGTTCGTAGAGTTCGCTCAGCAACCAGAGCAGGAAGGTGGAATAGAGCTTTGGGTTAAGCATCAACTTGTCGGCAGCCAACACGTTCATCACGCCGCGACCTCCTTCAGTTTGGAGGAAGTCCAAGACATTGAACGAAGGTTCGCCGAAGAAGATCTCACCGCCTTCGGCCTCGAGGGCCAACAGGGCACGTTGGATGGCACCCACGCTCACCGACGAAACCGTGCCGTAGGTTGTGGTGTACTCCCTGGCGTTTTTCGCCACATAGTCGAGCATCATGCGAAGGTCCTTCATATCGATGAGCAGGAGGCCTTGGTCGTCAGCAATCTTGAAGACGATGTTGAGGATGCCCGTTTGGGTTTCGTTGAGGTCGAGCAGACGAGCCAGCAATTGGGGGCCCATATCCGAGATGGTGGCTCTCAAGGGGTGTCCTTGTTCGCCATACACATCGAAGAAACGTGTGGGGCAGCCATGGAAGTCGGGGTTCTCGATGCCGAACTCGGGGCAGCGTTTTTCGATGAAGCTGCTCATCATTCCAGGCTGGCTGATGCCAGAGAGGTCGCCTTTCATGTCGGCCATGAAGCAAGGTACGCCTGCCTCGCAGAAGGATTCGGCAAGCACCTGAAGGGTGACGGTCTTACCCGTACCCGTAGCGCCAGCAATCATGCCGTGACGGTTGGCCATCTTACCGATCATGTAGATGGGACCGTTGTCGCAATGCGCGATGTAGAGTTGTTTGTCGTCGGTATACATATTGTTGAACTGTTGATTGTTTAATCGTTGAATTGTTGTTTTTTTGACTCGGGGCTGCGGGACGCGAGACGCGGGACTCATTCCGCATTCCGCATTTCCTCATTCAGCATTGATTTTGAATCGTATATATTTGATGGTCAGTCCTTGGTCAAGCCACATCTGCTCGTAGAAGGTGCGGATGGTCTTCACCTCCAACGGGTCGTCATTGCCATAGAGGTCATCGGTGGCATAGAGCAACGGCAGACCCTGGGGCTCCACCACTTCGTGGAGGGTGAACTCATACATGATGGGGCTGTCGGTCTTGAGGTTGAGGATGCCGTCGGGGCGAACGATCTTGCGGTAACGGTCAAGGAACTCGGGCGAGGTAAGGCGATGACGCGCATTGCGTGCGCCTTCTCCAGGATGCGGGTCAGGGAAAGTGACCCAAATCTCGGAGACCTCGTCCTTGGCAAAGAAATGCTCAATCTGGTCGATGCGGGCACGCAAGAACGCCACATTCTTCATGCCTTCCTCATTGCTCTGCTTCAAGCCGCGCCATATACGCGCGCCTTTGATGTCGACACCGATATAATTGATGTCGCGATGCGCCCGAGCCAAGCCCACGGTGTATTCTCCTTTGCCACAGCCTAGTTCCAAAACGATAGGATTATCATTATGGAAAAACTCCTCGTGCCACTTGCCTTGCAGTGGAAACCCCTCCCCCATGATGCGCTCATAGCTGTATTCGAACAAGTTCGGGAAGGTCTTGTTTTCGGCGAATCGCTCTAGTTTATTCTTCTTTGACATTATTTCAGTATCCAAGCTTTGTATTCTGTATTGGCCCTAATCTCGCGCAAAGCCGTCTTGGCCTCCTCGTCAGTGGCATAGCGTCCGAACGAGACATACCATTGCTTGCCATGCGGCTCATAAAATGCGCTACCGTAGCCTTTTCCTTTCAATGAGTTGACCAAACGGATAGCGTTCTCTTCCTGGTCGAAACAACCCGCAATGATGCGGATGTTGGCATTGGGCGTTTCCACATTCGGTGTTTCAGTCTCGATGGCATTAGATGCAACATTTTCCGTTGCCTCCGGCTCGGCAGGTTTCCAAGTCTCCTTGTATTGTTTCAGCACATCGTCCCAATCCACAGTATAGGTAGGAAGCTTGTATGTGCCAGGCTTGATGTCGATGACGCGTTTCGTTTTCCCAGGAATCAACTTCCCAAGGTCGATGACCTTGAAGTAATGCAAGCCAAACACAATGCCAGCAACAAGCAGAATTCCCAAGACAATCCACAGCCATCCCAAACGCCTCGGTTCATCATCATCCTCGGAATCGTCCTCTTCCTTTTTGTGCACTTCTTTCTCGTCAACGGTGACAGGCGTGTTCTTGTCCTTCTGCTGCCGTTCAATCTCCTCCTTGATCTCGTCTTTGGTCTTGGAGCGCAGCACGGGTTCAGGAGTGAAGTCACAAAGGCCAAAGGCATCGGCGTTATAGTTCACCGCGTTGTCGGGGGCAAAAGCCAGGTCGCCAGCCCAATCGTAAGACAAGGTGCCGATTTGGTTCAGCACCACTTTTTTCCCTTCCTTGAGGCTGTTGAAGCAGTCGGAGACGAACATGGCCAAAAGGCGACGCGCCTCGTCTTCGGGCACATCGTTTTTCTCCGATATATATTTGACCACCAAGTCGTTATCCTCGCGCAAGTTGGGATCGAACTCCAACACGCTGGAAGGCATGGCAAAGTAATTTGCCACGGGATTCACCTTGGCCGAGACCGCCTTCTTGACGAAAGCGCCAAGCCCAGGCACCACCACGGTGTCGCGCACATAGAGCAGGTCTGATATGGCTTCTGCAATGGAAATCATCCTTACTTATGCGTTTGATTCAATGCAAGTTGTTCAGCTTTGGCAAGGTCATCAGGACTATCAATGGAGACCGTTGGAGTGTCGGTCAAGGCCATGCGGATAGATAACCCGTTTTCAAGCCAACGCAGCTGTTCAAGCGACTCGGCGAGTTCCAATGCCGAAGGTTTCATTTCAGCTATTCGGCGCAAGATATCCGTCTTGTAGGCATAAATACCCACATGTTGATAATAGTTGCCTTTCTTAAGCCATTGCTCTCGAGCCACATTACGCATAAACGGGATGGGGTTTCTGCTGAAATACAAGGCTTTGCCTTGCTTATCCATCACCACTTTCACCACATTAGGGCTAAACAATTCGTCATCGTCGCCAATATGACGGGCCAACGATGCTATTTGTGCGTCCTCTTGCGAGATCAAGTCAATGAGTAAGTTGATTTGTTTCGGGTCGATAAAAGGTTCATCACCCTGTATGTTTATCACTGCATCATACTGACCTTCAATCCTATACAAGGCCTCGCAGCAGCGGTCCGTGCCGCTTTGATGGTTGGGATCGGTAAGCACATACTGTCCACCGAAACTCAACACTTCATCGGCGATGCGCATATCGTCGGTGGCCACTACCACAGCATCCAACTTTGACTTCCACGCCTGTTCGCACACGCGCCTGATCATCGTCTTGCCTTTAATCATGGCCAAAGGCTTGCCAGGGAAACGCGTCGAGGCGTAACGGGAGGGTATGATTCCTACTACTTTCATTGATCTAGTTTTTCTTTTGTCAAGAATTTGAGAATTTGAGAAGACCACTGAAGTCCTTTATTTGAATTAGAGAAAAACCTTCGGTTTTCATTAAAACAGACCATTCAGTGAGGCTTCGATACGGTCGACGACGGTACTCAAGTCTTCGGGGTTCTCCAACTCGATATTATCGGTATCGATAATGAGCAGTTTGCCTTCGTTGTATCCACTAATCCACTTCTCGTAGCGCTCGTTGAGGTTGGTCAGATAGCTGATGCTGATGCTCTGCTCAAACTCACGGTTACGCTTGGCGATGTGGCGGATGAGGGTAGGCACGGAGGCACGAAGATAGATGAGCAGATCGGGCGGTTGCAGGAACTTGGTCATCAGTTCAAAGAGCGACTGGTAGTTCTCGAAGTCGCGTGTCTCCATCAGGCCCATCGAATAGAGGTTGGCCGCAAAGATGTGGGCATCCTCATAGATGGTGCGGTCCTGGATGACATCTTCGCCACTCTTGCGGATGTCCATCACCTGACGGAAACGGCTGTTGAGGAAGAAGATCTGGATGTTGAACGACCAGCGTTGCATGTCCTCATAAAAGCTGTCGAGATAAGGGTTGTGCTCAACTTCCTCATAGTGAGGTTTCCAGTTGAAATGCTTGGCCAGGAGCCCCGTGAGGGTCGTTTTGCCTGAACCTATATTACCTGCTACTGCGATATGCATGGTGTGATGTATTTTGTTGGGTGTAAGAAGTTGCTAAAATAAGGAAAAGTCGGCAAAGCACGGACATTTTTTTTGCAAAAAAGGAAAAAAACGCCACGGTCAAACAATAACAACCTATAAATCAAAGGCTTATTTCGGCGCTTTAATCAATAGATAGATGCCAAGCACACAGAAGATGAGGTTGGGAATCCAGGCTGCGAGCATGGGCGACAGTCCGCCCGAGATGGCAAAGGATTTTGACACTTGCATGAAGAGGATGTAGGCAAAGGCGATGGTAATGCCAATGCCCAAGTGCATGCCAATGCCTCCCCTCACCTTACGGCTCGAAAGTGCGGCGCCAATCAAGGTGAGGATAAGGACTGCTGCCGGGGCTGACATGCGCTGGTGCATCTCCACCTCATAGGCCTTCACGCCCTCCGAGCCTTTCTCCTTCATGGTTCGGATGTGGTCGCGAAGCTCAAAGAAATTCATCTCATCAAAGTCTTCCTTGATTTTGTAAAGGTCGGTGGGCACCAATTTGATGATGGTGTCAAAGTTACGACCTTTCTCAAGACTTTCCTCTTCACCATTGAGGTATCGGATGGCATAGGGGTCGAAATACCAACTGTTGGGGCCCAGGGTGTCGTGATAGAGCACATCGGCCATAGCCTTGTATTTCAAGTCACTGCCTTCATATTTTTCCCATGCAAACTTGTAACCATATTGCTTGGCAATATTGAAACTCTCCACATAGACGAACTCGTCTTTGTCAAGCACCACATGGACATTGCGTCCCGCACTTTGCGTGAGTTTCTCCATGTATTCGTCCTTGAACTGGCGGCGTATCTCATTGGTCTTGGGAATCAAGAAGTTGCCAAAATAAAGCGACATCAACGCGATGATGGAGGCCGCCAGCAGATAAGGCACGAGCATACGCCAAAAACTGATGCCACTGCTCAAAATGGCCACCACCTCGGTGCGGGCAGCCATTTTGGAGGTGAAGAACACCACGGCGATGAAAGCAAACAGATGGACAAAAAGGTTAATGTAATAGGGAACCGACATGACATAATAGTCAACCACCACCCGCTGCCAGGGGGCGTGGTGCTTCAAGAAACTATCGATGTTCTCGGACAGGTCGAAGATGATGACCACCAAGAGCAGCATCGAGATGGCAAAGAAGAATGTCCCGATGTATTTCTTGAAGATATATGCGTCGATTTTTCTCATTTTTTCCTTTTTTGACTGCGGGACGCGGGACGCGGGACTCACAACCTTCTGGTTACTTTGGGTAACATCATGTCGCGCCACTCGGCGAAGTCGCCGGCAATGATGTGCTTGCGTGACTCGCGCACAAGCCAGAGGTAGAAACCCAGGTTGTGCAGGCTGGCAATCATCGGGCCGAGGATCTCGCCCGCGACGAAGAGATGACGCAGATAAGCCTTCGTATATTGTATATCGACGAAAGTTTCGCCGTTGGGGTCGACGGGCGAGAAGTCCGTCTTCCACTTCTCGTTCTTCAGGTTGATGATGCCTTCGGAAGTGAAAATCATGCCGTTACGACCGTTGCGGGTAGGCATCACGCAGTCGAACATGTCGACCCC
Source organism: uncultured Bacteroidales bacterium (assembly GCA_900318085.1). Lineage (GTDB taxonomy): Bacteria > Bacteroidota > Bacteroidia > Bacteroidales > F082 > Limimorpha. The sequence goes on along the minus strand of ONJF01000022.1, from coordinate 17,050 downwards.
GCGCGAGATGCCTTCAAGAATGTTGGCAGGCGTGCCTACGCCCATCAGATAACGCGGTCTGTCCTTGGGCAGTATGGTGTTGACCAGTTCAATCATCTCGTACATCACCTCGGTAGGCTCACCTACAGCCAGTCCACCGATGGCATTGCCAACGGCGTTTTTCGAGGCGATGTATTCTGCCGACTGCTCGCGGAGGTCGCGGTAGACACAACCTTGCACGATGGGGAACAAGGCCTGCTCGTAGCCGTATTTCGGCTCAGTAGCGTTGAATCGTTCGAAGCAACGGTCGAGCCAGCGGTGGGTGCGTTCCATCGAGGGCTTGGCGTATTGGTAGTCCGCGGTGCCAGGCGTGCATTCATCGAAGGCCATCATGATGTCGGCACCGATGCTGCGCTGGATATCCATCACATTCTCAGGCGTGAACAGATGGCGAGAGCCGTCAATGTGCGACTGGAAGGTGACACCCTCCTCTTTCATCTTGCGGATGCCCGTCAGAGAAAACACCTGGAAGCCACCGCTGTCGGTCAGGATGGGACGGTCCCACCCGTTGAATTTATGGAGGCCTCCTGCGGCTTCGAGCACCTCAAGGCCCGGACGCAAATACAGATGATAGGTGTTACCCAAGATAATCTGCGCCTTCACCTCGTCACGCACATCGCGAAGATGGCAGGCTTTCACCGTGCCCGCCGTGCCCACAGGCATGAAGATCGGGGTCTCGATGGGACCATGGTCGGTGTGAAGAACGCCTGCTCGGGCATTGCTTTTCGGGTCGTTGGAGGCAATTGTGAAATTCATCGTCGTAATTTTGCGCAAAAGTACGACTTTTTTTGCAACAATTTTCCTATCTTTGCAAACATCAAAATCAAGCGCGTCATGCAATTCAGTTTCAACTATAACAGTCTAACTTTCATTCTTTTAATCGTTTTTCTTGTTTGTCTCGTCATCCAATTGATTTACCATTGGGGCTTTTTCTCGAAGGTGGCCTTCTACAAAAGGAATGCGCGTCCTAAACTCGACGAAGAGCTTGAGCCTGTCTCTATCGTGCTTTGCGCTCGCGATGCCTACGAGTATCTCGTCGAACTCATTCCTGCATTACTCAAACAGGACTACCCCAATTTTGAAATCGTCGTGGTAAACGACTGCTCTGACGACGACACCGAGGAATACCTGAAAGACTTGGAACGCAAGGAGTCGCGGGTGAAGCCAGTGCAGCTCAAACAGCACCTCAACTTCTTCAACGGCAAGAAATTCCCGCTTTCGATGGGCATCAAGTCGGCGCAAAACGACCTCATCGTCCTCACCGACTGCAACTGCATGCCTGTCAACGACCAGTGGCTGCGCAGCGTGGTGAACCGTTACAACAACCGCACCGAGATCGTCATCGGCTACAGCCCATACGTCCAAAAGAAAAGCAGCCTCAACCGCATCATGCGCTTCGATGCTTTGCAAAACGGGTTGCTCTATCTCTCTGCTGCCTTGAACCGCCATCCTTACATGGGCGTGGGCAAGAACCTTTCCTACCGCAAAGAACTGTTTTACAGGAACCAAGGGTTCATCTCGCATTACAAAACCTCCGTTGGCGACGATGACCTGTTCATCAGCCAAGTAGCCACGAAGAAAAACACGGAGGTGTTGATTGACGCCGAGGATGCCATTCTCACCACACCGCCCAGCAACTTCCACCTGTGGATGCGACAGAAGAGCAGCCGTTATTCCACCGTGCCGCAATACGACAACGGCGCGCGACTGATGTTGAGTCTCTTCTACGCTTCACAACTACTGTTCTACGCCTCATTCATCGCCTTGCTCGCCCTATGCGCCAAGCCCGCTTTCACCATCACCAATGGTGCAGCGTTCTACATCCCGATTTTGGTGTTTTTCTTCCTCTTGCGCTATGGCACACAGTTGTTTATCTACCACAAAGCCTCGAAGCGTTTGGGCGAAAAGGGGCTGCTCCCAGGATTGATTCTCTACGATTTCCTGTTCGCATTCCTCTCGCCTTGGCAGAGACTGATGGGACGAATGAATGTGGGCGTGGAATAAGGTTACCCCTTAATTTGAATCACAAATCCTTCGTTGATGAGGGGCTGAACCAAACCACGCATCTCCTCGACGGTAAATTTCTGTAAACCTTCCTCTGGCGTAGGACGGTCGATAGTGTACACCATGATTTCGCGAGGCTTCAGAATCCGCACGATGTCCATCCAGCCCTTCAAGACCTCGGGGCTTGACGAATCGAAGTCCTTGCTTCTCAAGAACATCGTCTGCAAGATGAAGTCGCCGTTGAACTGCTTCAGCGCCTCCACCACCCTATTCACATCATAACCTGGGGAAGGATGGTTGATTTTCTCAACGAGTTCATTAGTAGGGGCGTCGATTTTCATCGTCGGATTGTCGACCTTCCGCAAAGCGTTGAAAACCTCAAGTTTATGTACCATTGTGGCGTTCGACAGCACCGTGATCTTAGAGTCGGGATAATACTGGTTGCGCAAGGCGATGGTGTCGTCGATGATTTGAGGAAATTCAGGGTTGATGGTGGGCTCGCCATCGCCGCTGAAGGTGATGGAGTCGATGTTCACGCCATCGTTTTTGCATTGCTGCAACTTGGATTCCAAGGCTTTGCGAACCTTTTCCGCTGAGGGCAATTGGGTGTCGTTGCGCCCGTCCTTGTTCCATCCGCATTCGCAATAGATGCAGTCGAAGGTGCATATTTTCCCTTTTTCTGGCAACAGATTGATTCCCAAAGAACTGCCCAAACGACGGCTATGGATGGGACCGAAAACGACTTCTTCTCTGATCATGGTTGGCTTTATTGTATGCTTTTGCTGGCCGTTTGGCTTTTAGCAGTTAGCCATTAGCTATTAGCTCGGTTGCCCGATAGCTAACGGCTAATGGCTAATAGCTAACAGCCAGCAAAATTGAACTTACTTTGCGTACTGCACGGCTCTCGTCTCGCGGATGACCGTGATCTTGATTTGGCCCGGATAGGTCATCTCGGTCTGGATCTGCTTCGAGAGGTCGTAGGCGATGCGGTCGGCGTCTTGGTCGGACACCTTGTCGGCACCCACGATGACGCGCAGCTCACGGCCTGCTTGGATAGCGTAGGTCTTCACCACACCTGGATAGCTCATGGCCATGTCTTCCAACTTGTTCAGGCGCTGGATGTAGGCCTCCACCACCTCGCGGCGAGCACCAGGACGGGCACCCGAGATGGCGTCGCACACTTGCACGATGGGCGAAATGAGGTTGTCCATCTCGATCTCCTCGTGGTGGGCACCAATGGCGTTGCAGATGTCGGGTTTCTCCTTCATGCGTTCAGCGACCTTCATACCCAAGATGGCGTGCGGCAGCTCTTCCTCGTTCTCGGCCACCTTACCGATGTCGTGCAAGAGGCCAGCACGCTTGGCGGCCTTCACATTGAGGCCAAGTTCGGCGGCCATGGTGGCGCAGAGTTTGGCAGTCTCAATGGAGTGCTGCAGCAGGTTCTGGCCATAGCTGGTGCGGTACTTCATGCGGCCCACCATCTTGATGAGTTCGGGATTGAGGTTGTGGATACCGAGGTCGATGCAGGTGCGTTTACCAGTCTCCATAATCTCTTGGTCCACTTGTTTTTCCACTTTGTGCACCACCTCTTCGATGCGTGCGGGGTGGATACGGCCGTCGACGACGAGTTTCTGCAAGGAAAGGCGTGCAATCTCACGGCGGATGGGATCAAAGCCAGAGATAAGGATGGCATCCGGGCTGTCGTCAATGATGATTTCGACACCGGTAAGTGATTCGAGGGTGCGGATGTTGCGTCCTTCACGACCGATGATACGGCCCTTAATCTCATCGTTTTCAATGTTGAACACGCTGACGGTGTTCTCGATGGCCGTCTCCGAAGCCGTGCGTTGGATGGTCTCCAGCACAATCTTCTTGGCCGTTTGAGCAGCACTCATCTTGGCTTCTTCCGTGACTTCCTTCACATAGACCATGGCGTCGGCTTGGGCTTCTTCCTTGATGAGTTCGACAAGTTGATCCTTGGCTTCCTTGGCCGAGAGGCCAGAGATCGTCTCCAGTTTCTTGGCGGCTTCGGCATGCATGCGGTCGAGGTCAGCCTTCTTCTTGTTAAAGGCTTCGATTTGGCTTTCCAGCTTCTGTTGGGCCGCTTGCACTTCTTTGCTCTTGCGCTGTGCCTCATCCATCTTTTGGCTGGCTTCTTGTTTCAGTTGGTTGGCCTTCTGTTCCACCTTTTGAGCAGCGCGGTTGCGCTCATCGCAAGCCTTTTCATGTTCATCCTTCATTTGCAGGAACTTCTCCTTGGCTTGCAGGATGCGTTCTTTCTTGATGACTTCAGCTTTTTCCTTGGCTTCTTCGAGCAAGGCCTGTTCTTCTTTGGTGACAGCTTTCTTCAATAAGGTGGCCGTGATGAAATAACCCACCGCAAGGCCCACGACCAAAGCAGCCGCTGCGGCAATAATAATCCAAGTAGTGTTTGTGATGGTGAGTAATAACATTTTAAACTCTGTTTTTACTCGAAAAATGAGGAGGAAACAAAAAGAAACTGCCTGCTCTTGGAGATGCGTAAACTCCAAATAATACGCTTGTGGCCACCGCGTTGCGCAAACGTCCACCGGTGCCAAAGGCACTTCCCCGAAAGGAATGAGGCCTGTTTTTACAGTGCGCGAGTAGACCGATTGATGTGTTGATAATGTTGAGTTTACCAAATGCGCTGAACAGGCAGTTCCAAATCTTCAAAGAACGATGCCACGGTATCCGTGGTTATGATTGTTCGCCCAACAAGTCGTTCAGTTCGTTCAACTTGCGTTCCAGATTCTGGTTGTTGTAGGTCAATTCAGCGTCCATCTTCACCACTGAGGTGGCAAATTGCAAGGCAGTCATCGAAAGCAAGTCCTGCACATCCTTGTAGGCATAATGCTTCGAATAATACTTGATTCTCTCGTTGATGAGGTTGCCGGCCTTGCGGACCTTCTCTTCGTCAGCACGGGCCACCGACAGTCGGTAGGGCCTATCCAACAGGGTGATATTGATTGTAATCTCATCCATCTTGCTGACGTTCAATTATCTGAGTTATTCCTTACTATTCAAAATCGAAACGCACCGGTCGATTTCCCTGACCAACTCCTTGATGAGCCGTCTTCCTTCTTCTACTTCTCCCTCGTTGTCGAGTGCGTTAACAATTGTAGATTTATTTATTTTGTCCTGCAACTCCGTCACCGACCTCCGCAGCGCCAGATTCTCCTGATCCAACGCGGCGTTTTCCTCGGCGAGCCGCTTGTTTTCCTTGGCCAGCTGATTCTTCTCATCAATCAATTTCCGCAATTTGGTCTCAATTTCGGATACTATGATGCTCAAGTCGGCCATGTTGCAAACGGTCTTGGAATTGTGCCACAAAAATACGGAATTAAACGATACTTCGCCCGTTTTTCGAAAAAAAATTCCACGATATGCCCATATTAGCAGGAAAAGCCCTAATTTTATCGCTCCAAATCCGACATCAGCATGAGAAAAATCGCATTTATGATTGCCCTAATCACAGCATTGGCTTCTTGCTCCACAAAAGAAACCACCCTGACCATTATCGAAACCACTGATACTCACGGCCGTTACGATGAGTTCGCCAACGACGCCTACACCATCAAGAAGATGAAAGCCGAGCTAGGCGACCGGCTTATCCTCCTGGACAACGGCGACGACATGCAAGGCACGCCGTTCCAGTATTGCTCCAACCAAGATGCCGAGCATCCTAACCTGGTCTCCGAAGTGTTGAACTATTTCCCCTACGACGTCGCATGCGTGGGCAACCACGACATCGAGGCAGGTCGCAAGGTGTTCGACCGCGTGTATTCTGAGACCAAGGTGCCCGTGCTGGCCGCCAATGTCATCGACGAAACCACAGGCGAGCCTTATTTCACACCTTATAAAATGCTCGAGCGCGATGGCTATAAGATTGCCGTGCTCGGTCTGCTGACACCCTATGTAGTCACCTGGGTACCCGACAGATTGCGTCCTGGACTGCGTTTCGATCAGCTCGAAGCCGCCGCCGACAAATGGGTGAAGCTCATCCGAGAGAAAGAGCATCCCGACCTGATGATAGGTTTGTTCCACTCGGGATGGGAGCCCATGGCACAAAACCTGCCTGAAGACCACCCCCTCGGACGTGAGAACGCCGTGAAATGGGTGGCCGAGAACATCCCTGGCTTCGACCTCATCTACTACGGCCACGACCACCGCGCCCGTGCCGAGAAGCTGACGAACCCCAACGGAGAACCCGTATATGTGCTCAACTCGGGCCATCGTGGACAAGGCCTAGCCAAGGCAGAAGTGACGCTGAAGAAAGGAAAGAAGCCCCAAATCAGCATCGAGCTCATGCCCACCGACGGCGAAGAGAAAGACGAGGCCTTCCTCGCCATGCTCCAGCCCTATATCGACCGCGCAGAAGCCTACCAAAACAAGGAAGTGGCCGAATTGCCCGTCAGCATCAGCAGCGACGACATTTTCAAGGGGCCTTGCCTTTGGGTCGACGAAATCCACCGCTGCCAGCTGGAGACCGTCGAAGCCGAAGGCGTCCATGCCGACATCTCGATGGCGGCTCCTCTCGGTGGCGGCAAGACCATCGAAGCGGGGATGCTGAAAGTCAAGGACTTCTTCACATGGTACCCCTTCGAAAACTCGCTGGCCGTCATGGCCTTGACTGGCAAAGAAGTGAAAGACTTCCTTGAATATGCCTACGAGATGAAGAACCCCATCTATAACTTCGACTGCGCTGCGGGCATCCGCTACGAGGTGACCGACAAGAACCCCATAGGCGAACGCATCAACATCCTCAGCATGGCCGACGGCACGCCCTTCGACATGGAGAAGACCTACAATGTGGTGATGAACTCCTACCGCTCGATGGGTGGCGGCAACCACCTCATCAACGGCATCGGCTGGGCACAGGAAGAGATCAAGGACCATGTGGTCTGGCAGAGCGACCGCGACCTGCGTTCCCTCTTCATCGACTGGGCCACAAAGAAAGGTGTTTTGGACACGGAGCCATTGAACTGCTGGAAAATCAAATAATCACAAAACCGACAAAACTCACAAAACCCAATGAAAAAAGTGGGGCGGCACCCAACTGGGATGCCGCCGGAAAGCGGGCCGCTTTCCCTACCCGAAAAACAAGTTTTGAACGTTTTGCAGGTTTTGTGACAAAAAAGAATCAATGAGAGAAGAATTCCTATACTACATTTGGGAGAACCGCCTGACTGACAAGGACTTGAAGACCACAGAAGGCGAGTCGGTCGAGGTGGTGACCACGGGCTACCGCAACACCGATTCGGGTCCCGACTTCCTTGAAGCCAAAATCCAGATAGGCGACAAACTCTGGGCCGGGCATGTGGAGATCCATGTGAAGTCCTCCGACTGGAACCGCCATGGCCACCAAAACGACAAAGCCTACAAAAACGTCATCCTGCATGTGGTATACGAAAACGACCTACAAGTCAACGAGATCCCTACCTTGGAACTGAAAGGGCATTTCGACGAAAGCCTCTTTGCACAATATCAGAGACTTATCGCCTCCAAGACTTGGATCCCCTGCGAGAAAAGCATTGCACAAGTGCCCGTCTTCACCAGGCTTTCGTGGCTCGACCGCATGGCTGTGGAACGCTTGGAGAGCAAGTCGGGCGCCGTCACCAAGATACTGGAAGCCAACCAATTCGATTGGGAGGATGCGCTTTACAAACTGCTCATGCGCTATTTCGGCCTGAAAGTCAACAACGAGGCTTTTGAGTATTTAGCCAACATCTTGCCTTTCAAGACCTTGCTGAAACATGCCGACAACCTGCTTCAAGTCGAAGCCATGCTCATGGGTTGCGCGGGATTCCTCGAAGACGACTTCACGGAGGAATATCCCCTGCTGCTCAAACGTGAATTTGCTGTGATGAAAGCCAAGTTCAACCTGCTGACCATGCCTGCCGAGAGGTGGAAGTTCATGCGCATGCGGCCCTCTAATTTCCCGACCATCCGCTTGGCTCAAATGGCGCAGCTCATCCATAAAAACGGGCCTCTATTCTCAAAAATCAAGGCAGCGAAAGACACCGCAGAAGCCAAGGCTTTGTTTGACGTGGCTGCATCGGAATATTGGGAGACACATTGGCGGTTTGGCGCTTCAACCGAATCGAAACCCAAACACCTAGGTGAAACAACGGCTGATGTATTGATTATCAATGCCGTGGCTCCTTTACTGTTTTGCTACGGCAAGCTCCATAAAGACGAATCAGTGTGTGAAACCGCTTTACAATTCCTGGAAGACACCGAAGCCGAAGACAATGCCATTATCAGACATTTCGCCTCATGTGGCATCACGGCGGAAAATGCCATGCAAACACAGGCTTTGTTGCACCTTTATTCCTATTTTTGCAAGCGCAAACGGTGTCTTGATTGCCGTATCGGAAATGTTTTGTTACACAAAATCAACCAAATATCATGAAGAAACCCATTTTTACCCTTCTCTTGGCTCTTTGCATTAGTGCATTGTTTGGCCAATCCAACCATCTTCAGCATGTCATCGTGATGATGACCGAACGCTACGACGACAGCCAGCTGTCGCAAAAGAACGCTTTGATGACCAAGGAGCAACGCCGCGACTTCGTCATCGCTGAACGAAAGGCCTTTTGTCAAGCTTCACAAGCCAAAGTACTTGACTTTCTTGAAGGTTACAAGAGCGAAAGCTTGGTCTGTGACCTGAAAATCTTCTGGTCGTTCAACGGCTTCAGCTGCTCGGCCAGCGACGAGGTCATCGCACAACTCGCCCAGCGCAAGGATGTTGCCATGATTATCCCCGACGAGATGCGCCAGATGATTCCTAGCAACGAAAAGGCTCATCCTGGCAGCTCAAGGGACAATGCCTGGCACATCGACAAGATCAACGCGCCAGCGGTTTGGAACTACAACGGCTCGGGCTATACGGGCAACGGCGTCATCATCGGCCTCATCGACACGGGCGTCAACTACAACCATATCGACATCACCAACAGCATGTGGGACGGCGGCAGCGAGTTTCCGCACCACGGCTATGACGTTTTCTATCAAGACCTTGACCCCATGGACGACCAAGGTCACGGCACCCATACCGCTGGCATCTTGGCAGGACAAGGTACGGCAGGCACACAGACGGGCATCGCCCCTGGAGCCAAGATTATGGCCATCAAGATTTTGAGTGAGGAAGGACAAGGCGAGGCCACCCACCTCATCGAAGGCGTTGAGTTCGCCTTGGACCATGGTGCCAACATCCTCAGCCTCTCTCTCAGTGACGTAGGTGCTGGTCCCTGCTACTACTACCGCGACGTCTTCGCCACCTGCTTAGACGCGGGCGTGGCGGCTGCCGTGGCATGCGGCAACGAAGGCCAGACACAATACACCTACCCTGTCCCCTTCAACATCAGCGCACCGGGCAACTGTCCTCCTGCATGGCTCCACCCCGACCAAAAGAACCTCATCGAAGGTGGCTTGACCTCCGTCATCAGCGTGGGTGCCACCGACTCCAACGACGAGCACTGCGGTTTCTCCTCCGTCGGCCCCACAACTTGGGCTGCAGGTGCCAATGTCGGTAACTACAATGACTATCCCTACGAAAACGGTGATGTCAACCAACCTGGTTTAATCCGCCCCGACATCTCGGCTCCTGGCGCCAACATCACCTCGTTGAACTATCAGACCACCAACAACTACATTGAGATGGACGGCACCTCAATGGCTACGCCCTGCGTGGCAGGTGTGTTGGCTATGCTGCTTGAGGCTAATCCTGAATTGTCTCCCGCCGAATTGGATTCCATCATAGAACTCACCTCGGTGCGCGTCGGCAACACCATGAAAAACAACCGCGTTGGCTCGGGTCGTATCGACGCCTTGGCTGCCATGAACGCCTTGTTCCATCACGGTCCGACCAACCTCACTGCCGACTTCGACGGCGAACAAGTCGTCCTCAACTGGACAGCCGCACCCGAAGGCATCTCCTACGATGTCTATCGCGACGGCATGCGCATCGCCAACAATCTGACGGCGACCACCTACACCGACCACATCAGCTACGCGGGCTCCTATACCTATTATATTATCGCCCATCTAGAAAACGACATGACCTCACTTCCCTCCAATTACGTCACCTTGACAAAGGTGGTTGAAATTGAGGCCGAAGTCATCAACAACATGCGCGTTTCACTGACTTGGAACCTGCCTGCGGGCATTTACGATGGCTTCGAGTCGGGCGACTTCTACCAAAACATGTGGATCAATGACGCCACCAGCCCTTGGATCATCACCACTACGCAACCCAACACAGGCACCTATTGCGCCAAGTCGACCAACACGGGCATGTTCTCCAACAGCAAGATCTCGCTGGCGGTCAACCTGCCCACTTCATGTGTCGTAAGTTACTATGCCCGTGTCAGTTGCTTCCCGCTCAACGGCTGCGGCTTCTTCATCGACAATGTACAATATGGCGAGACCTTGAAGGATGAAGTGCCGTGGACGCGCTACACCGTGGCCATCGGTCCCGGCAACCACATCTTGGAATGGAAATATGCCAACCAACTCGCTGAGGGCGAATACGAAAACGCCTTCTATATCGACGACATCACCGTGGGCAACACCTACAGCATCTACCGCGCCAACTGCGACGGAAGCAATGCCGAGCTGATTGCTTCAAACATCGCCGACGCCCATTATGTCGATTACGGTTGGGATGCCTTGCCGATTGGACAATACAAATACGGCATCAGCACCGATGGCGGGAATACCATTGCCTGGTCAGAATGTTTGGACAAGGACGTGATGGTCGTTGATGAGAATAACGCGTTGGAAATCAAGGTTTATCCTAATCCCACGAACGGGATTCTGTTTGTAGAGACGGTGTGCACACCGTCTCTACCAGAGAAAACCGAATACATCATCACCAACGTGACAGGCCAAACACTGCTTTCAGGCCACATCACCGATGAAACCCTGCAGATTGATGTGACGGGTTTGGCCGAGGGAATGTATTTCGTTAGGATTCAAAACAAAAGCAAGACTATTATCAAGAAATTCTGTATTGTAAAGTAAACACACTATTGAGATTCCCCTGCGGGGAAATCGAAGATTCGACGAAGTCAATGGCATGTTTGTTATTGTGTATACAGCGGCGGCAAGAGCAAGTTACCCAAAAGTAGCACCTCATGCCGCCGCAGTTTACATACATATTACAACTCCATTCCCGAGGGGAATCTCTCACTATCAATCCTCCTCTTCGAGGAAGAATATCTCCTCCACCGGTTTCCCGAACACCTGCGCCATCTTCAAGGCCAAGACCGTGGAAGGCACATACCGCCCTGATTCAATGGCATTAATCGACTGTCGGCTCACACCTATAAGTTTGGCCAAATCTTCTTGCGTGAGGTCTTTTTCGGCCCGCGCCACTTTCAAACGGTTCTTCATTTCGCGCCTCCTTTGTTGTAATGATGCAAAGCAATCTTGAATTTGAGGATGAACAGCAAGAGGAACACAAAAAACACCATATACGGTATCAAGAGGTAAGTGATGCCGTAAATCAACAAGGTGCCCAGAATGAACAAGCCTGCTGTGACGTACGTGGACCAGATCAGACTTTGGGAACGAAGATACTGAACGAATTCATCTTCGACTTTTTCTTTGGAGAAACCTAAGAAAATCAAGCCGATGATCAACAAAGGCATGGCAATGGAGAACATGCCAGTATCAGCCATGCGGAAGAAACCGCTATTGGATTCTTCGTCAAAGGAAATATCGCCATTATAAAGGGCTGGCATCCGAATGGAAAAATCCATATTTGGACCAACGCATAGAGCCACAAAGGAAATGACAGCAATCGCCAATCCAATCCATTGAAAGTAGTGGGGAAACAAATAGTTTTTCTTCATAACGTATAGATTTTTGAAAGTTTGACGCTGCAAAAGTAAAGTAAACTTTCCAATTAGACAAATTAATTTGTCATTTTCTCGCAAAAAAAATGTAGAAAGTAGTTTCACGCAGAATTCGCAGAACTCGCAGAACCTACCGGACGCAAGCTTTTCGTCGCTTTGCGCTTCTCAAACAATCATTTATTTTCCTATTATTGCAATTCATTTCCGTTGATATTTCAAACATTCACTATATGGAAAACGATCAATTCAAACTGCCCGAGAACGCGCAACGCGAGCTGAAACCGGGCGAAGAGTATGAACCTATACTCTCGAAAAACAAGAAGTACCAAGAGGTTACGGTCTGGTCGGTGTGCATCGGCCTGCTGATGACCATCCTGTTTTCTGCCGCTGCTGCCTACCTCGGCCTGAAGGTCGGACAGGTGTTTGAAGCTGCCATCCCCATCGCCATCATCGCCATTGGACTGACGGGACTGGCCCGAAAGAACGACGCCTTGTCGCAAAACGTCATCATCCAAAGCATCGGTGGCTGCTCGGGCGGCGTGGTAGCAGGTGCCATCTTCACCTTGCCCGCCCTATACATCCTGCAAGGCAAGGGCTACCAAATCGAAATCAACTTCTGGCAGGTGTTCATCGCCTCTTTGCTCGGCGGCATCTTGGGCATCCTGTTCCTCATCCCTTTCCGCAAGTACTTCGTCAAGGAGCAACACGGCAAGTTCCCCTTCCCTGAAGCCACAGCCACCACACAGGTGTTGGTCAGCGGACAGAAGAAAGGCAAGGACTCTTTATTGCTGGTTGTCAGCGGCTTGATTGGTGGTTTGTATGACTTCATCGTCTCCACCTTCGGTTGGTGGTCGGAGACCCTCACCACCCGCATGATGGGTTGGGGCGCGGCCGTGGCCGACAAAGCCAAGCTGATGTTCAAGGTGAACACGGGCGCTGCCGTGCTCGGCTTGGGCTACATCATCGGACTGAAATACGCCTTCATCATCTGCTGCGGCTCCATACTGGTATGGTTCATTATCATCCCGGGCATGAACCTCATCTGGGGCGACCAAATCGTTGACCTGATGAACACAGGCGTGCTGCAAACCATAGGTGAAATGTCACCTGAACAGATTTTCAAAGACTATGCACGCCACATCGGCATCGGCGGCATCGCCATGGCAGGTGTCATCAGCATCATCAAGTCGTGGAAGGTCATCAAGTCATCGGTAAGCCTCGCCGCCAACGAATTCAAAGGGAAGAAAGCCTCGGCTGAACCTGTCGACCGCACCCAAAGCGACATCTCCATGAAAGTTGTCGTGATTGGCATCGTGGCCGTGCTCATCGTCACCTTCCTGTTCTTCTGGTTCGGCGTAGTACACAACGTTTGGCATGCCTTAATCGGCATACTGGTCGTGGCCGTCATCGCCTTCCTGTTTACGACGGTGGCCGCCAATGCCATCGCCATCGTGGGCAGCAACCCCGTGAGCGGCATGACGCTGATGACCTTGATTTTGGCCTCCTTGGTGATGGTCGCCGCTGGATTGAGCGGTCCCAGTGGCATGACCGCCACTTTGATTATCGGCGGTGTGGTCTGCACGGCCTTGGCCGTGGCAGGTGCCTTCATCACCGACTTGAAAGTGGGTTACTGGATTGGCACAACGCCCAAGAAGCAAGAGATTTGGAAGTTCGTCGGTGTGGCCGTGGCTGCTGCCACCGTCGCTGGTGTCATCATGATCCTGAACAAAGCCTATGGCTTCGTAGGTGATGGCGCCTTGGTCGCGCCGCAAGCCAACGCCATGAGTGCCGTCATCGAGCCGATGATGTCGGGCGGTAGTGCCCCGTGGCTGCTCTACGGCATCGGTGCCGCCATCGCCTTGATCCTCAACTTCTGCAAGGTACCGGCATTGCCCTTTGCCTTGGGTATGTTCATCCCCATCGACCTCAACATCCCGTTGCTCATCGGTGGTGCCATCTCGTGGTTCGTGAGCAGTCGCAGCAAAGACCAGAAACTCAATGATGCCCGCTACAACCGTGGCACCCTCATCGCCTCGGGCTTCATTGCCGGTGGTGCCTTGATGGGTGTGGTGAGCGCCATCCTCAAGTTCTGCAATGTGGATGCCGTGGCCAAGACCGCCGAAGGCACGCCATTTGCCGAGCTGCCCGTGGCCGGCCTCATCGCCTTGGTGATGTACATCGCCATCATCGTCTACATGATTTGGGACTCGAAGCGAGCGAAGGTAGAAGAAGAATAATTTCGTATCTTTGCGCCACAATTTCTGAATACTGTGGCAAGCATAAAGTACCAACCTTATAAAGCTGATGCCCACATCGACGCGATAGTCAAGACTTTGCGCGATGGAGGGCATTTGCTTTGTTCCAACCTAGCGGCTTCGTCGAAGGCCTTCGTCGTGGAGGAAACCTTCCGACAGATGGGCGGCCAGCACCTCATCGTCTGCGCCGACAAGGAAGACGCAGCCTATTTCTACAACGACCTTGAGAGCCTGCTCGGCGAGCGTGGCATGGACTACAGCAAGAAGCAGGTGCTTTTCTACCCTACCTCCTACAAGCGTCCTTACGAGCCGGAGAAGCCCGACAACACCTATATCCTCTCGCGCACCGAGGTGCTGCAACGCGTCTCCACCTCCGAACGCAAGACCTTGATTGTCAGCTACCCAGAAGCCTTGAGTGAAAAGGTCTTCACCCGTAAACTCTTGGCCAAGAACACCTTTAAACTCAAGGTCGGCGAAAAGGTCAACTTGGATTTCCTCACCGACTTGCTCTACGACTACGAGTTTGAGAATGTCGATTTCGTGGTGGAGCCAGGACAATTTGCCATCCGTGGCGGTCTGGTGGACGTGTTTTCTTTTGCCAACGACTACCCCTACCGTATCGAGTTCTTCGGCGACGAGGTCGACAGCATCCGCAGTTTCAACATCGCCGACCAACTCTCCATCGAGCAGCTGAAACAAATTGTGTTGTTGCCTAACATGCAGGAACGCGCCTTCATCGAAGACCGCGAGGCCATCCTGCAATACCTACCCGACACCACCACCGTTTGGCTCACCGACATGGCCTTCTTCGCCACTCAGGTCGACAAGGAATACGGCCGCGCCGTGGAAGCCTTCGAGAAGATGCAAGAGCAGGACGAGGAAGTGAAGGCTTTGAAACCTGGACAACTGTTCAGCAAATCGGAAGAACTTTTGGACTGCTTGACAAATCGCCGTACCGTGGAATTTGGAGCCTCCAGCAAATTGTCAATTATCAATTCTCAATTATCAATTGTCAACTTCCACACCAAGCCTCAGCCTATCTTCAGCAAGAACTTCAACCTGCTCATCGACGACATCTCCGAGCATAAGGAAGAAGGCTACCGCGTCATCGTGTTCTCCGAGAGCAGCAAACAACTCTCTCGTATCCAAGCGATTCTGAACGACATCAACCACAACGAGGAGAGCCATCGCGACTTTGAGACCGAGACCATCGCTATCCATGGCGGCTTCATCGACGAAGACTTGAAAATCTGTTGCTACACCGACCACCAGATCTTTGAGCGTTACCACCGCTTCCACTTGCGCGACAACTTCTCGACCAAGCAAGCCATCACGCTGAAAGACCTCTATGAGCTGAAGCCTGGCGACTACGTCACCCACATCGACCACGGCATCGGTCGCTTCGACGGATTGGAGACCATTGACAACAACGGTAAGCCTCAAGAGGCCATTCGATTGATTTACAACAACGGCGACCTGCTCTATGTGAGCATCCACTCGCTGCACCGCATCGCCAAATACAGCAGCAAGGACGGTACCGAACCCAAACTCAGCACCCTTGGCAGTGGCGCTTGGAACCGACTGAAGAACAAGACCAAGAGCAAGGTCAAGGACATCGCCCGCGAACTGATTAAGCTCTATGCCGAGCGTAAACGCACACCTGGCTTCAAGTTCTCGCCCGACAACTATCTGCAAAACGAGCTGGAGGCCTCGTTCATCTACGAGGACACCCCCGACCAGCTGAAAGCCACCAATGACGTGAAACGCGACATGGAGAGCGAGAACCCCATGGATCGCCTCGTATGTGGCGACGTCGGCTTCGGCAAGACCGAGGTGGCCATGCGCGCCGCCTTCAAGGCCTGCTGCGACTCGAAACAGGTGGCTGTGCTCGTGCCAACAACTGTATTGGCCCTGCAACACTACCACACCTTCACTGAACGCTTCGACGGATTCCCCGTCACCATAGAATACCTCAACCGTTTCAAGACCACCAAGCAACAGACCGAAATCCTGAAACGCCTCGAAAAAGGCGAAATCGACATCATCATTGGGACGCACCGCCTCACGGGGAAAGATGTGAAATTCAAGGATTTGGGCTTGCTTGTCATCGACGAAGAGCAGAAATTCGGTGTAGCCGCGAAGGAGAAGTTGAAAGAGATGAAGGCCAACGTCGACACGCTGACCTTGACCGCTACGCCTATCCCCCGCACCCTGCAGTTCTCCATGATGGGAGCCCGCGACCTCAGCGTCATCACCACGCCACCACCCAACCGCTATCCCGTGCAGACCGAATTGCGTGGTTTCGACGGCGAACTCATCCGCGACGCCATCCAGTTTGAACTCGCCCGCAACGGTCAGGTCTTCTTCATCCACAACCGCATCCAGAACATCATGGACGTGCACGACTTCATCCTGAAGTACGTGCCAGGCGTGCGCATCGCCGTCGCCCACGGCCAGATGGAAGGCTCGAAGCTTGAGGACATCATGCTCGGCTTCATCAACGGCGACTACGACGTGCTGCTCTGCACCACCATCGTTGAATCGGGCTTGGACATCCCCAACGCCAACACCATCATCATCAATGACGCGCACCGTTATGGACTCAGCGACCTGCATCAGCTGCGTGGGCGCGTGGGCCGTTCCAACAAGAAGGCCTTCTGCTACCTGCTGACACCTCCGCTCAACACCTTGACCCAAGACGCCCAAAAGCGACTCCGCGCCTTGGAAGAGTTCTCCGACCTTGGCGAAGGCATCAACATCGCCATGCGCGACTTGGACATCCGTGGCGCAGGCAACATCCTCGGTGCCGAACAGAGCGGCTTCATCAACGACATCGGATTCGAGACCTACCATAAGATCCTCGACGAGGCC